>JADYXR010000145.1 GCA_021772095.1 Candidatus Obscuribacter sp.
GTATCTTTCTTCATTGGCGTATCTCCTTTCTTTGTCGTTATTGAAAGAATACGCCACCTTATTCAATTACTCAAAACACAACATCTGGCAAAAACTCATTCTCTCGTCTATGACACCGGTGATCGACCACATCGAAGCGAATGATGTTGAAATCCAACTGTCATTACAGAAAGACAGCGGCATGTTTGGACCACTTTGGTGGCGCTATCGACAGATCGGCAAGGGCCAAGTTGATTGGGGGCAGTTTATAGATGCGCTCAAACTGTATGGTTTTAAAGGAACCTTCTCAATTCACCTGGATGACGAATTCATTCCCGCTAATGACATATCATTTTCCGATGCGCTCGATGAGTGTATTCAAAAACTCAATACATACATAAGGGACCCCTTGGATGAAGGAAGGCTTAGCAGCAGCATTTCCGAATGCCACTGGAGTGGTAAGGGGTAAAAGAGTCACAATCAAGCAGGCCGTCTATCGCACATTAAGCGGCGAGCTTCTTCTGTAAGGCGATGGCTACGCTCTAAGCACTACTTCTTAAGTGGTGCCAACTGATTAGTCTCAGCAAGCATGGTCAACAAACCGATAGAGCCGGTCGGTGGCTTCTTGAGCCAGGGAACGATGGCGACTCTCTTCGCCAGATGCTGTGACACTTCCTCTATGTACTTCAGTTCATTCGCCCTGCGGCTCAATAGCACTGGATCTTTAGTAGTTACAAGAGATAGCGATTGGTTTATAACCCAGGCGAACGGCGTGATACCAGCGCGCATTAGATCATCCTGGAGCCGCTTAGCTTCATGCACCGGCGTAGCCTCTGGCAAGGTCACTATCAACACATGCGTGAAGTTGGGGTCTCTCAAGCGAGGCAACAGCATTAATACGGATTCAGGCATGTTGCTTGATTGCCGCAGGACTTCGCGGTGATAAGCCTGAGCCGCATCAAGCAGTAGGATTGTGTGGCCGGTAGGAGCGGTATCAAGAACGACAAAACCGTGCTCTCCCTGAGCAACAATCTTTGCAAAAGACCTGAATACAGCTACCTCTTCAGTGCAAGGTGATCGCAAATCTTCCTCTAGCAATGCCTTCCCATGTTCATCAAGACCGGCTCCAGCACCTTGCATAACCTCTTCTTGATACGCTTTGGTTTCTTCCTCTGGATCGATTCGACTGACTGTTAATAACGGAATTGGTGCCTCAATAACCCAGGAGACATGGGCGGCTGGATCTGTCGTGCTTAGATGCACATTATGTCCGCGCCTGGCTAGTTCAACTGCAACAGCTGCAGCTACACTGGTTTTACCAACACCGCCTTTTCCCATTGTCATGATCACGCCAGGTCCTGACTTTTCAAGTTCATCAACCAGCTTACCCAGAGCCTGCGGCAGGTCCTTTGCCGAAACTGCAGGGGAAGGCGCAGCAGACGACATCTTCGCCTCTCTGAATACGCCGCGTAATGCCTCAATTCCAATCAGCGCGTTGGGGCTGAGAAATACTTTCTGCAAGGGCAAGCTTGAAAGCTCGGGTGGTATTGCGCTCATAGCCGAGTTGGCTCTGGCTTCAAAGGCAGTCGCAATCTCATCGCTGGAGCTCTGAGCTTTGAAGACACCATTTACTACAAGGCATTGATTCGATACTCCAATGTCCCTCAAATCGGCGCTGGTTTTGGCAGCTTCACGCAATGCGGTTTTCTCGGGACGAGCCACCAGAACAAGTGTGGTGCGAATTGGATCCTTCAGCGATTGCACAGCGGATACATAAATTTCTTGTTGCTGCGACAGACCAGACAAAGGACCCAGGCAAGACATCCCGGTTGTATTTTCTTTGATGAAAGTGCTCCAGGATTCTGGCAAAGAAAGAAGCCGCATGGTGTGCCCGGTCGGAGCGGTGTCAAAAATAACGTGGTCAAATTGAGCAGTTACTTCTGAGTTGCCGATTAGTTTTGCGAATTCATCAAATGCGGCAATTTCAGTTGTGCAAGAGCCAGAGAGCTGCTCTTCCATGCTTTTCACTGTTGCCTCTGGCAAGAGATTGCGGTAAGGACCGACTAACCGTTCACGATAGGCGCAGGCAGCCGCCTCAGGATCAATATTGAGAGCAAATAAACCATTTACAGTTGGTATCGCCGTCGGTATCTGACCGATTTGAACTTGAAGAACCTCATCCAGATTGGAAGCCGGATCTGTGCTGACCAAAAGTACCTGCTTGCCTCGATCGGCTAGGGCGATCGCTATAGCGCATGAGACGGATGTCTTACCGACTCCGCCTTTGCCGGTAAAAAACATATAGCGTGTTGCTTGTTCGATAAGATCCATTTAGAACTCCTGGGCTAAAGATGTGACGTTTGATCTGTGTGCTAAGAGCAGCAAGACTGCTTCTGCGAGTCAGTAGACGGACTGTCATCACAACAAGACTCTTCGGATTCTTCTGAAGAACAGCATGTTGAAGCGCCGGCTTCTGAAGCCTTTATCGCAAGATTGAATGAAGATGCCTTGGATTCAGGGTCAACACCTGCGAGTTTGGCCAGAGCATCCTTGCCAAGGTAGCTCCCATGGGAGGCAACTTTCCCGTCAACAAGAATAATTGGCAAACTATCGTTGCCTTCTTTATGGAGCAGCTCACGAACTGGCTCGTTGCTCACGAAGGCTGAAGTTTGCTGCGAGAGATTGTAGCGCTCGACTTCTAGACCATGGCGTTTAAGCCAATCCAGATTAGCGGAGAACTCAACTAATACTGGATCTACGGATGCTCCGCAGAGCCCTGTGGAACAGCACATGGGCGGTTCGAATACTTGAATCTTCATTACTTATCTCCTCAAATTACAAGCGACCTTATACCTGACCGCGTACTCCATTTGTTCCTAGGATGGTGCTCCACTTTCTGCCTTCTGTTCTAGTTGTGTGCTCATCTGTTATTTATCTCGGCTTTCTACTCCGATTATTCCAAGCGCTGCGGCGCAAGCGCATCAGCACTGAGAATGATTTAAATAATCCCTTGCGCGGTTCTCGAGGGCATTCGAAGACTGTCCTTTCGGAGGGCATCGAGGCAGAGCTCCTATGCTACAAAGGAGAATATATGGCGCACCAACTGCCATTCAGGTGACCAAAACATGATCTATAGCGCTGGAGGGCATCTATGCGACTGACTCTAGCGCCCGGAAAATTCTTTCATTACTTGTCCGTACCGTTTGCCGACGGCACCACATACGATGTCGCACAACTCGTAAATACTGTCGTCTCCGGTGCTGTAGAAAACAAAAAGCCCCTGTCGTCGCTTTTGAACTATTCCCTGCCCTGCTAATACAGACAAGTGCTTACTGACGTTGGCCTGGCTCATGCCGCTCAATTCGCACAACTCCTGGACCGAATGTTCTTGCTTAAAAAGGTATTGAAGTATCTGGAGCCTGGAAGCGTCCGACAGAGCTCGAAATCTAGACGCTACGATTTCGAGGGCCGGTCTTGTTAATAGTTTCCGTTTGCTATTCATTGGCGCTTGCTGATTGGAACTCCTGATTACAGTATACAACTATATTGTAATTTACTCAATCATTCTTCAGGTTGATTCGTTATATAACCAAGCGGTGATACAGTAGAGAAGTACCGCATGAGGTCTGCTAAATGTCAGAACAGCTAAACTCCACCATCTGCGCACATATCAACGCCTCGGACGTTGCCCTGGACACAGGCGTGCTCGTCGACGTTCGTAGTCCAATTGAATTCGAAACAGAGCACATTGAAGGCTCTCTAAACGTACCGCTTGAAGAACTTGATTCGCGTTTTGATGAGATACCCAGGCACGGGCAATTAGTCATGGTCTGCCGCAGCGGAAAACGAGCGGAGCGTGGTGCGTATACCCTGATGGGCCGAGGCTTTCAGCCTAAAGTTCTGGACGGCGGAGTAGTTGCATGGCGAAAGGCTGGACTCGCTTTAAAGGAAGGAAAAAGGAGACTCCCTATTGAGCGGCAGATTCAACTAATTATAGGTTCTGGGGTTTTGGCCGGTGTGCTACTTGGTGCCTTTGTTAATCCATGGTTCCTTGTTATACCTGGCTTTTTCGGTGCCGGACTGACGTTTGCCGGACTGTCCGGCACATGTGCTTTGGGGATTCTTTTAGGGAAAGCCCCCTGGAACAAGCTTGAATCGCCCACCGCACAGAAGCAGAGCGGCAAGTCGAGTTGTTGCTCTTAGTTGAGGGAGGGACTTCCATGTTCGGCAGTGCGATTTCTGGATTTGCGACGGGCAGTCTTCTGGGACTTCTTGGCGGTGGCGGAAGCATCATCGCAGTGCCGATTCTTGTTTATGTTCTCGGCTTAGATGCAAAGGCGGCGATTGGCACAAGTCTCGTCATCGTCGGTCTGGCCAGTCTGCTTGCCGCATGGAGCCATTATCGCAACCAGTCGCTGATAGTTTCTACCGCACTCACCTTCGGCGCAACGGGAGGCTTGGGAAGCTTCGCAGGAGCCAAGCTTGCACAGCTCATTCCAGATGCAGTGCAGTTGGCTTTGTTCGCCATAGTCATGGCTCTGGTTGCTTTTCTGATGCTGAGGGCTGCGCCGCCCACCATCGACTTAACGGAAGACGACGCAAAAATCGCACTACCTGTGGTGCTGGTGTCTGGTCTTGGCGCTGGAATGCTGACAGGCCTAATTGGTGTAGGCGGGGGGTTTATCATCGTACCGGTACTCACAATACTCTTGCGGATACCGATAAGGAAAGCAATTGGCACATCGTTGCTGGTGGTCGGTATCAACAGTATCGTCGGCGCATTCTCATACGGCTCTTTGCTTAGTTTGAATTTTTCCATTTGGCCTTTTGCTGTGGGCACACTTGTGGCTGCTCCCATAGCTGGTCAACTGGCAAGGTACGTTCCACAAGAAAAACTCAAATTCAGTTTTGCAATCTCGCTGCTAATTCTGTCAGCGTGGATGCTATCGAAACAACTTTTCTATTAATGCCTGGAGGCATGTAATTATGTATTTCAAACAGTTTTATCTCGGATGTCTGGCACATGGATCCTATCTGCTCGGTTCCGACGGAGAAGGTGTTGTCATCGATCCGCAGCGCGACGTAGACCAGTACATCGAGGACGCAAAACGAGAAGGGCTCTCAATCAAGTACATCATTGAGACTCATCTCCATGCTGATTTTGTCAGCGGACATAGAGAGCTGTCCGAAAAAACCGGTGCTCAGATTGTTTTTGGAGAAAAGTCCGGTGCGGCCTTTCCGCACATAGCTGTCAAAGACGGCGATGTCTTGAAGATTGGCGCAATCACTCTTTCTATCCTTGAGACACCGGGACATACGCCTGAAAGCATTTGCATTCTGGCCAAAGATGGTTCCGATCAAGAACCAGCTAAGTTGTTTTCAGGCGACACGCTTTTCATCGGAGATGTCGGTCGCCCAGACCTTGTTGGTAGCAAAGGATTCAGCGACAAAGAAATGGCAGGCTTGATGTATGAAAGTCTCCATGGAAAGCTTCTGAAGCTCCCAGATGATGTTGAAGTTTTCCCGGCGCACGGCGCAGGATCGCTTTGTGGCAAGCATTTGTCGAATGAAAGATCATCCACAATCGGACAGCAGAAGCAGTTCAACTACGCTCTGAAGCCTATGAGTAAAGAGGCATTTGTAGAAATGTTGACCGCAGACCAACCGGAGGTTCCGGCCTACTTCCCAAAAGATGTAGAGATCAACAGACTGGGAGCTTCGCCCCTAGAGTCCCTGAGCCGCCCACTACCATTTACTTCCGAAGTCGCGACAAAAGAATTGCAGCGAGGCGCAGTCATCCTTGATGTTCGCACTGCCGCGGAACACGCCAGCGGAAATATAAAGGGATCTTTGCACATAGGACTGGGCGGGCAGTTTGCCTCTTGGGCGGGGACACTGATCCAACTTGGCACACCCATCATTCTTCTGGCAAACGATCAGGCTCAGGTCGACGAGTCCGTTGTCAGGCTCGCCAGGGTCGGCATCGAGAGCGTAATCGGACATCTGCAGCATGGGATCAGCAGCTGGGATGAAGCTGATTTTGAGTCGGCACAATCAAGTGTAATCTCTGTAGCTGAACTCAAGCGAGCGATTGATGCCGATGAGGACTTATTGGTAGTGGACGTCAGGAGATCTGGAGAATACGATGCAGGACACGTTCCAAAGGCAATCAATATTCCTTTGGCAGAGTTGTCTGGCAGAGTTTCGGAATTACCAGCAGACGGGCCAATGTCCGTAATTTGCGCAAGTGGGTACCGCTCGTCGATTGCGAAAAGCATCTTAGAAAGAGCCGGCGTGAAGCATGTGATGGATGTTCTTGGCGGAACTACCGCCTGGAAGAACGCCGATTATGGAACTCAGCGACGGGAAGCAGTTCCAACCCGATAAGGCATTGGAAAAAGATGGACTTGCTCACTTACTTCGAAGAACAGCATACATACATTGAAAATTTGAGAGGAACCGATATGAAAGTCAATGACTCAAGCACTCAGACAAGTAAAATTGTCATCGTGGGTGGTGTCGCGGGTGGTATGAGCGCCGCCGCAAGAGCGCGGCGTCTTTCAGAAGATTCAGAAATTATCGTGCTTGAGCGAAGCGGCTATGTGTCTTATGCAAACTGTGGGCTGCCATATTTTCTGGGCGGAGAGATTCAATCGAAGGACAAGTTAATCGTAGTGACGCCCGAGGCGTTGAGGAACAAACTCAACCTTGATATTCGTGTTCATAACGAAGTCATCGCAATCGATGCGCATGCCAAGGTTGTATCTGTCAGAGAGACGACAACTGAAAGGGTCTATCAAGAAAGCTACGATGATCTAATTCTCTCTGTGGGTGCGGCCCCCATTCGACCAGTGGTTCCTGGCATCGACCTGCCAGGGCTGTTTTCCTTAAGAAGTATCGAAGATGTGGATGACATTCAATCATGGTTTAAAACACAAAATCCCAAAAGAGTTGTCATTGCCGGTGGTGGCTTTATCGGATTGGAAATGGCTGAGCAGTTTGTTCGCAAGGGTCTTGATGTCACTCTCGTTGATGGCAAAAATCAGGTGTTAACCCCGATTGACCCTGAGATGGCAGCACTTGTACAGAATGAGCTTCGCAAGCATGGAGTGAAAGTCATACTCGGAAGCAAGATTGAAGGTTTTCACCCGCCTACCCACCTGGCGAAAACAGTCTGCGATGCTCCCAAATCCTGTTGGGTTCTGGCAGGCGAGCACGAGCTCATGCCTGCGGATCTAGTAATTCTTGGACTGGGTGTTAGACCCGAGGTGAAGTTGGCGCGTGAAGCGGGTCTAACCATCGGAGAGCGCGGCGGCATCCATGTAGACAAATATCTGCAAACCAGTTCACCAAATATATGGGCGGTCGGAGATGCAATCGAAGTGCACCAACCGATGAACGACTCTTTGACCCTGATTGCACTGGGCGGACCGGCCAACCGACAGGGTAGGCTTGCCGCAGACAACATCTTCGGAGCCCAGAGAATCTACGATGGAACTATTGGCACAGCGATATTACGGGTGTTCGAATTGACTGTGGGTTGCGTCGGTCTCAACGAATCACAGTTGCGATCGAGCAACATTCCATACGAGGCGATTCACGTCCACCCGAGCAATCACGCCAGCTACTATCCAGGCGCAGCGCGGCTAGACCTTAAGGTGTTATTCCATAAAGAAACCGGCGCGTTGCTGGGCGCACAAGCAATTGGCAAGGACGGAGTAGATAAGCGCATAGACGTTATTGCCACTGCCATACAGGCACAAATGACCATTCGCGATCTTTCCGAGCTGGAATTAGCCTATGCTCCGCCTTATGGCTCGGCAAAAGATCCAATCAATCTGGCCGGAATGGCGGGCACGAATGTACTTGATGGACTGTGTGAGCAAGTGCAGTGGTATCAGGTTGAGTCACTTGGCGCGGGTGGTGTTTATCTGCTCGATGTGCGCAGTCCGGCAGAGTGTGAAAGAGGACTCATCGAGCGTAGTCAAAACATCCCGCTTCCTGAACTCAGAAAACGGCTGTCGGAAATTCCAGAAGATAGAGACATAGTCGCATATTGCCAGAGCGGTCAACGATCCTACATGGCGTATCGCATGCTCAAACAGAAGGGATTCAAAGTCAAGAATCTTTCAGGCGGCTATCTCACCTGGAGTTCGATGTCATCATCAGAAAAAGGTGGCGCGGTTAGCAGGCATGATGCTGACTCAGAAATCACCGCTCCGGCGCTGAGCCGTTAACGCATCTATCACGAATGGAACAATTGGCAATGAATGAATCTAGAGAGTTATTGAAGAAGAAAGGAGAGGCAAATCCAATGGAAACTTTGATCTGGTTTTTTGGTTTTATTTTGTTCTATGTCGCTATGCAACTATGGATACTGCCGAAGCTCGGCATACCTACTTGAATGTCGCGAAGCTGCTCGGTCGAGCAGAAATCCACCCCACAAAGTCAAAACGAAAGACAGCAAGCGGTGAAGCATAGTGAATCACGGGAAGAGAATTAAATCCCTAGCTTTCATACTAATGATGAGCATCTTGCTTGCCCTTGGTGTAACCAGTGAGGTACTGGCTGACGAGAGCGACTCAACCCGACAGACAGCGACTATATCAATCGGATCTCCGTGCTCTGAAGATCCCTCATGTGTCATCGTCGCCGGGACGCACATGCTCGAGTGGAAAAGTGCTAATCCAACCAAGATCATTGTCGTATGTATTCACGGGCTGGGTCTTTGCGCAAGAGCCTACAAGCCACTGGCTCAAGAGCTCTCAGCCGCCGGCATCGATGGCTTCGGCGTAAACGTTAGAGGTTTTGGTCCGGACAGAGACCAACAGGATCGCGCAAAACTAGATTGCGTTGATACCGTAGACGATGTAAGCAAGATGCTTGTCAGTCTCCATAAGGAGCACCCGGATTACAAGGTCTTTCTGGTCGGCGAATCGATGGGCGGAGCTCTCGCCATAAGAATTGCCGCTGAAAATCCCAAGCTCGTCGATGGTCTTGTCGTTTCGGCACCAGCATGGAAATTGCTAAAGATGCGTCGCACTGCCGTGAAAGGGATCTTCGAAATATTCCTGTTCTCTGGAAGTCGTCCCGGTCCAGCGGAACGCTCGGTTATTCATCAGGCAACGACTGATCCAAAACTTATCGAACATTGGCTTACAGACCACTCTCACAAAATGAAGCTTTCCCTCGGAGAAGCAACTGCTTTCTTTAGCTTCGTCAAAAAGACAGACAAGTACGCCAAACAAGTCGAAAATCCAGTGCTAGTGATCCAGGGTCTCAACGATCAACTGGTATCTCCCAAAGCTGTCGCAAAGCTCTTCAAGGACATTCCGTCCAGCAACAAAACGTTCCTTATCGACGGGAAAGGGGAGCATCTTGTACTCGAAGAAAACCGATTCTCAAAAGCGCTAACAGATAAGCTCATTGACTGGATGCAGACTGACGCTGTTCAATCAGCGCCATCCACAATTGAGGTCATAAATGATCAAGCGCTTTCGCCTGCTGAAAAGCAACACCTGGACAAGCTCCAGCGATTAGCTCGATCGCGACCGCTTTAAAGACCCTTCGGGTCCATTGTCCAAATTTATCTGTTCACGTTCAATTATCTGGGATGATGTCGTCAATTTGAACTAGGTCCATAGTATCGAAAAAAGCAGAAAGATCGTCAGAATAAGCGATTGCTTTGCTCACAAGACAGATTATTTCCTTGCGTTTGAACTCACCGCGGATGGTGCATCGAGCCGCTCAAAGGTTGACGCAATTGAAACGAGTGCTAATCAAAACGACGGCGAGTATCATGGGAGTTTTGAGTTCAAATGATTTCAAAAAAAACGTTGTCGATCATATTTTGATTGCACAGTTAGCAAATATCGTCGGTGATTTAGAAAGCCGTGCCGTCGCCAGAAGTTTTTCCTGATCGAATTTAGGAACTCGAGCTGAAACTGCGTTCACAAGCGTCTTCCAATCTCTGCGACATCGGTTGCCGGACAGATGCTTGTCGTGACAATTAATAGTAACAACTAAGGATGAGAACAATGAACAATCAAAAAAGGGCCGCCAATCGCGCCCCAGGCAGTTTCACTTAGTTTTTCGAAGCCACCGGGCCGCTATCCAAAAGATTATGGAACTAAAGATGAAATGCCGAGTCTCGTCAAACACATACACCGTGGTGAGAAAATGCTTTATACAATAATTTCAGTTCTGGTCGTTCTCTGGCTCCTCGGATTCGTTGGACACATCGGCGGTTCGCTTATACATACGCTTCTCGTGATAGCGCTTTGCGTATTCATTTTCGATGTAGTCGCAAGACGCAGAAGCTAATCAGTCGCAAGTTGAATTATCCGATCTCGAAACAGGAGTCACCTCGTTCGAGATGGCACCGTCCGCGGTGCGGATTAGTGGCAATACCAGTTTGACAAAATGGTAACTGTTAGCATGATCTTTATTTTGGTCGGTCAGTTTTCTCGTCGGAATTATTTTTGCTTTGCCAGGGCTTCAGAGCCAGAGATTACATCGAACAATTCCTCATCAATCGAAGTCTGACGGAGGCGGTGAAATTTGCCATGGAGATTCTCAAGCAACTCTTCAATATTTCTATCGGCGCGTTGCATCGCAGCCAGGCGACTGGCGTTTTCGCTCGCGAGAGATTCAGCGCACGCTTGGAATAGTGAAATGAAAAGATACTCCCGAATCAGCGCGTGCAAGGTTGTACTGCCACCTCTCACTTCTGGAAGGTTTAAAGAAGGCCAGGGCACCTTAGACACCCCCTGTTGCCATTGTCGGTCGAGGGGTAGCAGTCGCCTGCAGACCGGCTCATAAAGCGCCTCCGTCTGTTGTCGGTTATGGAATACAAACAGACTGGTGTAATCGCCGCTTAACCGACGCGCTTCGCTTTCAATTTGGATCTGGCTGACTAAAGGAGTGATGCCCTTGACCGAATTCGGCACCTTGAAGAGTCCAATCTCTGTCATTCCTGCGTCGGCCATGCGCGCATAAACGCGCTCCCCGACAGCCCATACTTTTGCTTTGCCTGGCAGAGCGGCAAGTGTTTTAATCGCATAATCTGCCACTACATCATTGAATTGTCCTACAAGTCCTTGATCGGAACCGAACACAATGGCTCCAATCGTATCTGTTTCTCGAATTTGCGCGTTATCATTGATCGTCAGGTTTGCTGGCTCGCTTTCGCGCAAGCAAGCAGCCAAGCCAAGCTCAACGGTCTGGTAATAATCTGCCAACGCTCTCACCGATTTCTCGTATTGTCCAATGCTCGAGGCGGCCAAGATTTTCATCGTGCGCACAACTGACCGAAGATCTCCTGCGCTTTTGATCTTTCTGCCCAAGCTAGACATGCTGTCGGTCATGACCGATCCTCGCCTGCCACTACTGGCGCTACCGCAGGTGGAGCTACAGCTTTATCGGAAGGCTGGCTCGCATCGCTGTCTTCCGGTTTGGAATTAAACCTTAAAAGCGCTTGCTGCGCGATTTCAATAATCAATTTGCGATCGGCGTCGCTCAATTCAGCCGAGGAATGCAATCGTCTGTTTATATCGGCCGATAGGTTCACAACCGCCTCACCCACGGCGTGCTGAGCGTCAGACATTTTTCCAATTGGTATGCAATCGAAAAGGTTTGCGTTTAGCGCAAGCAATATGGCAATTTGCGCTGATACGGACACCGGAGAAAATTCGGACTGCTTAAGGCAAGCACGAATTCGCTGTCCGTGGTCAATACTTTTGCGGGTGTTTTCATCCAGGCGGGCGCCAAAGCGAGCAAACGTCTCTAGTTCCTCGAATTGTGCGTAGGCGAGCTTGAGGTCGCCGGTCACTTCTCGGTAAGTCGCTCGTTGGGCCTTGCCACCTACGCGCGAAACGGATTTGCCGACATCGACCGCGGGCAGCACTCCCAATTCGAATAGTGATGGCGACAGATAGATCTGTCCATCAGTTATTGATATCAAGTTAGTCGGAATGTAGGCGGAAATGTTCTGTGCTTCGGTTTCGATGATCGGTAGGGCAGTTAGCGACCCACCTCCAAATTCGTCGCACAGGTGCGTGGATCTTTCCAATAATCGAGAATGAATATAGAAGATGTCTCCAGGATAGGCTTCGCGACCCGGCGGTCGACGAAGCAAAAGGCAAAGTTCGCGATAGGCGCGGGCATGATTGGTTAGATCGTCGTAGACGATCAGCACGTCGTGACCAGCTTCCATAAAATGTTCCGCGATGCTGGTCGCGGCGTAAGGAGCGATATAAGTAAGACCCGGGGGGTCGTTTCCTTCGCTCACGACTACGACAGTGTAATCCATGGCGCCGTGCTCCCGGAGGTTTGCCACTGTTTTCGCCACCACCGAAGCGCGCAGACCAATGGCGCAATAGACGCATATAACATTCTGTCCACGCTGGTTTAGAATGGTATCGATGGCGATGGCAGTTTTGCCGGTCTGCCGGTCACCCAAAATCAATTCGCGCTGTCCGCGACCGATAGGAATTAACGCATCGATCACTTTAACTCCAGTTTGAAGCGGCACCGTCACTGGTGCACGATCCATGATCGGTGCGGCAGGGCGTTCGATTGGTAGGCGATCATGAACATTCAACGGATCATCTCCATCCAGTGTTCTGCCGAGCGGATCGATCACCCGGCCCAGCAACGCATCTCCCACGGAAACGTCCATTACCCGACCGGTCCGCTCAACTGGATCTCCGGCGTTGAGACCGGAGTGATCGCCTAGCAAAACGACGCCGATTTCGTCTTCATCCAGGTTAAATGCGATGCCGAAGACGTCGCCGGGAAATTTGAGCAACTCCTCAAAACCCACACTGGGAAGTCCGGAAACCTTTACGATGCCAGTGGAAACATTAGTGATCCTGCCCACTTCGTGAAGGGTCAATTGGGGTGTGAAGTTTTCTCGCACCTTTGCTATCGTACCAAACGCCAGGTCAAATACGCTTTCTAAACCGTCTGTTGCGTTGATCATTTATCCAACCTTTTCTTTGACTCGTGTCGGCGGTTCAGCGCTGTCGTTTGGAAGCTCAGCAACAGCGGTCACCGCCGGAGCTACCAATGGTGGTGCCGAATCTGGTGCCGAATGTGGTGGCTCAGGCTGGACTTGTTTGTTGAGCAATTCGTTGACTGCTTTTTCCAGTGAAGTAAGATAATCCGCGATACTCCAGGATACCTTTTGTCCGTTTGCCGTTAGTTCGATACCGCTGACCAGATCCGCTGCGGTCTCGAACTGAACCTGGATTTCAGAGGACAGTGCTTCATTGAGCGCTTTTTGAATCAATGCGCGCTGCGCATCGGGAAGGTTAAAAGTACTGCGCACGACTGCTGGGTGATTGGCTGTCTTAAGTGCCTTTGCCAGTTCTACCTTGTCCACACCGCTCAGCTCTTGCAAGCGTCGAGCGAACACGTCGGCCATGCGTTCTTCCAGGCTCGTCGAAGCCAGGTCCTTTAGCGCCTTTCGCACGATCTCGAATACCTCCTCCTGAGTGCGGCGAACAATTGCTTGATGTAGGTTTTGAGCATCATTTTTTAGAGCTTGCTGTCTTTTGGCAGTTAATTCATCGGCAGCTGTGCGTGCTTCTTCGAGCAATCGCAGACGTTCCGTCTTAGCCTCTTCTGTCGCCTTACTGAGAAGGTCCCTCCGCTTTTGATCGAACTCCTCGTTCTTCGAATGAAACTCTTCGCGCTCTTTCAGAGCTTCGGCTTTCTTTAGCGCGGCGTCGGCCAGTTGGTTGGCGATCAGCTTCTCTCGCTGATCTACAGCGAGGAGAATTGGCTTGTACAGAAAACGCTTCATCAACCATACAAGAATGAGAAAGTTGAGAAGCTGCGCACCGACAGTAAACCAATCAACGAGCATATTATTTTGCTCCGCTCTGGACAATAATGTGATTCCAGAAAGGGTTGGCGAAAATTAAAATCATCGAGACTACAAAGCAATAGATCGCCATTGATTCAATCATGGCCAGACCGACAAACAGTGTGCGAGTGATGGTGGGGGAGGCGTCCGGTTGCTGTGCCAGCGAAGTCAGCGCTGTAGCTACTGCTCGTCCTTCCGCCAGCGCCGGCCCCAGCGTACCGAAACTGATAGTAACGCCGGCAACGACGATTGATGCCACTGCAATGATAGTCGCGCTATCCATTTTGATCTCCTTGCTGTTGTATCTCATTGATCATTGTTTTGCATCCGTTTTGGGCAGAGGACTGCGGACTCGCGTGGCGGCTACTATGTAGACTGCGGCCAGAACGCTAAAGATGTAGGCTTGCACCATACCTGTGAGCAGACCGAGTACGGTCATGACGATTGGAAAAATGAAAGGCGTAATAGTGAGAAGAATAGCGATGATCATGGCACCACTCATCATGTTGCCGAACAAACGTACGGCAAGGGCGAGAGTACGCGATAGCTCTCCAATGATGTTAAAAGGCAGCATGATGAAAGTCGGCTCTAAATAAGATTTGAGGTAGTTGCTCACCCCTTGCTCTTCAATGCCGAAGAAGGGTATGGCGACGAACACGCATAGGGCTAATGCCACCGTGGTTGAGAGCGAGGCGGTCGGCGGCTCGTAGCCGGGTAAAGCAGTGCAGATAGTGGCACAAGCTAAAAAGAGAAAGAGTGTGCCCAGAAAGCCAAGATATTTTTCGGGCTGACTGAGTCCGACCTCTTCAATCTGTTTACTGATGCTGGTCACGACTATTTCCAGAAGATTTTGCCAGCGAGAACGTTCCATTCCCATGGAGAGGTTTCGCGTGATTAATATCGAGCCGATCACCATTAACAGCATCAGTGCCCAGGTATTGGCGATGGTAGCATTGAGCTTAAAAATTCCTTGTTGCCAGAAAATTATTTGATCAGGACTGAGGTGCATGGTTGACCTCCGCTGTCCGATGTGATTCGTGTTTTCCTGGCGTGTGATCCCTGGTCAAATAGGTTACGATCAGGCGCCCTACGACAAAGCCCAAAAGACAAAGAAGCAGCCGCTTCCAATCACCGTTGCCGACCAGGTAAAATCCAACCAGAGCGATTCCAGTTCGCAAAAATAGACTGACTAAAACCCATATTGCTGGCTGTTTGGACGACACGATCTTGAGAATCGTCAACCAGAGTGCGCCGAAGAAAATCGTGCCGAGAAAAATACCAGCTACTACCGGTAGTACCAGATTGAGAGAATCATTCATCACCGTTCTCCTGTTTCTGTGTCATTTCTTTGTCTTGCTTATCCACCCATTGCCAGGCATTGAAGCAACCGAGCACCAGACCGGTTACCAGAAGCATCAAGGTCCAAGAATGACTGCCCGGAAAGTGCTTGTCGAGCCAGATTCCGAGGAGCGCGCCAAGTAGTGTTGGCACGACCACCGACCAGCCAATCAATCCCATTACGCCCAACCCGAGCCAGACCTCCCTGGTCGAGTGCCTTCTCGCCTTGAGCTTGCGTGCCGCCTGTGAGCCGACTTCTTTGCTGAACTCAGAACGTTGTATCTCGTTTTTTCTTTTCGTGTCTTCAATCATGATGAAGCTCCGCAAGACGGCGGATGAACCCTGACTCCATTTTGTCTATCATCATCCGAACGTTCTTTTCCTGTTCACTGAGGTTCAAAAATTCCCTCTTCACGGCCTCATGCAATTGAACGAGATTCCCTCCAGCAATGGCTTGACGCGCAGAGATCAGTACGTCTGTGCCTGTTTTTACTAATACACCTGCATCTACCGCTAGATATGCCTCCCCTTCAGTCTTGGTTTCGTAAATCAGAATTCCTGGCGCCAGTGCTGTGACGCAGTCGAGCCGGTGAGGCAACAGTCCAATCGAGCCCTCAGTAGTCTGTGCTACGATGCGCGTCACACCGGACTTCTCGATGAAGACTTCAGAAGGTAGAAGGATCTTAAGATGCATCATTAGTGGTGGCAGGTTCCAGAGGTGGCAACTGAGGTTTAGTGGAAATTTTCGCTTCTTCGATCGTTCCAATCATATAAAGAGCGCTTTCCGGATAGTCTTTGAACTGGTCAGCCAGAATTTGCTCGCAGCCATCCAGCGCATCATTGAGGCTAACAAGCTTTCCTTTTATTCCAGTAAACTGTTCGGTCGTGAAAAAAGGCTGAGTGAGAAAACGTTCTAAACGCCGAGCGCGGCCGACTATCTTACGGTCCTCGGGAGACAACTGCTCCAACCCAAGCATGGCGATGATGTCTTTGAGTTCCTCATATTGAGCCAGTGTTCGCCGGATTTCCTGGGCTAAAAAATAATGCCGCTCGCCGACGATGCTCGGAGTACACAAATTGGAACTGGATTGAAGCGGATCGATGGATGGATATAGACCTTGGCTCGCTCGCTCGCGAGAGAGCACAATCGAAGCGGACAGATGTGAGAATGTGTGAACCGCCGCCGGATCGGTAAAGTCATCGGCTGGCACATAGACCGCTTGGATTGAGGTGATAGCACCGTTATTGGTATTGGCGATGCGCTCCTCTAATGCCGACAACTCTGTACTAATCGTCGGCTGGTAGCCCAGTCGCGAAGGCATCTGACCCATCAAACCGGACACTTCCATGCCGGCCTGAATGAATCGATAAATGTTATCAATTAGCAAAAGCACATCACGATGTTCGTCGTCGCGAAAATACTCAGCCATCGTGAGAGCCGCGTGACCTACGCGAAAACGAGCACCCGGCGGCTCGTTCATTTGACCGAAGACCATCACCATGTTGTCCAGCACGCCGGCCTTATTCATCTCATCGTAAAGCTCGGCTCCTTCACGGCAGCGCTCGCCGATGCCACAAAAAATACTTATGCCTTCCTGATGTCCAACCATATTGTGGATCATCTCCGTGAGCAAAACGGTTTTGCCTACACCAGCGCCACCGAAGAGTCCGGCCTTGCCACCACGCTCAAGCGGGACAAGGACGTCGATCACCTTGATGCCGGTTTCGAAAATTTCTGACCTGGTGGAACGATGGTTCATTGCAGGTGGAGTCCGGTGGACCGTGCGCCATTGGACGTCATCAGGCGCGGGTTTGCGATCGATTGGATTGCCAAATACATCGAACATACGAGAAAGAAGGCCTTTACCCACCGGCGCTTGCAACGGCAAACCAGTGTCTCGGACCGCCATCCCACGAGCAAGACCTTGTGTCGGCGTCAAAGCAATGCACCGCACATGGTGCGCGTCGAGCTGGGACAAAACTTCGATCACTATTCGATCATTTTCTCCAGCATTCAACACTGTGTAGATGGGGGGCAAACGCAAATCGAACCTGATATCCACGACACTGCCGCGCACAGAGACAACCACACCCGAATTCAGTTTGCTGTCGATGCCGACCGGCGCTGTTGCTGTGTGAACAACTGTTTTAAGCATAGGAAGTCATTGGTTGTTGCATCCTCCAGAGGCGGTTCGACAATGAGCTGTCATTCTAAGAAAGATTTCGCGACTACTCTGAGGCGTGGGTATGCAGTTCTTCTTCGGCCTTTAGCCAGTCTTCACCATCGTGTCCATGCTTGCAGCCCTGTTCCTGCCAAATCTCGTATGCTCTCAGAGCAATTTCTTCGTCGGGAATTGGATGATTCCGGTGGCCTCTGTGCTTATGTTTCTTATCGTCATAAACGTGCTTCTTTTCTGTTGCAGTCTTCATAATGCTCCTTATCTGTTATTGGTTGTCAGTCCACTCTAGAGATGCGGTACTTGAGATTGTCCAGCTGCTGTTTTCGATGAACAATGAAGACAACCTGATGCAACTATAGTGCTTGGACTGCGAACTGACTTCATTCATTTGACTTAGCGCGAATGGGCCAAAAGAATGATTTGTGGATTGCCAATGCTTCGCTCACGGATAAAATTGTTGAGGCTAGATTCATAGTGATCTATAAAATACAGGAGCGCGTACGCTCCTGTATTTTTGTCGTATCAAAGAAAAAAGATCGAGATCTATTTGCGACTGAATGTAATCTTCCAGCTATCGGTTGAAAGCTCAGTGTGAGTCTTAAACTCGAAACTAGCTGCTAGATGCTCCATCCATTCTTTATAATGATGTTGCATTTTTTCTTCTTGTTTGTCAGTCATTTTAGCGATCTTTTTTGCTTCCAGCCAAACAGTAGGTTTCTCATTAAATAGTGTCGCTTTGCTATCATCACCCTCAATGCTGGTTTTCGCACCAAACATATTGGCTTCGTATTCCGCGATATGACGAACCAGATCTAACGGACTTTTGACACCAGCCTTCTTCATAACTTCCGCTTTCTTTTCAGCAGCATGTTCTTCCATGGCGAAGAGCTCCTTGCCATGCTCTTTTTTCTCGTGGTTCTTTTCCATAAAATCTAAGCGGTTAACGATTTGAAGTGCAGCCATTTTCGTAGCCGATTCTCGAACCTTCTGCAAATCCCAGTCCTGTTTAATCAGTTGTTTTGTCGTTGAAGTAGTCAATTGATAGATCCTCTAAAAATTATAATCACTGATATCCATGGCGATGCGAGTCACGCGTGAAAATGGTCTTCGAAATCCCCGTGAAGTATTCAGCACAAAATGCTGACACCAGTACTTGGTCGCTTCGCGACGGACTTCTTCGATTCAGCTCGCTTCACTGACTAAGTATGAAAGCGGTTTGTAATAACTGGGTTAAAGTTACAACTCATCACTAAAGTCTTTAACGAGCATTGAAGGATACGAAGCTGAACTTGCAGGAACTCGCCGAAGTTTGTTCTCGTGGGCGGCTATAGCAACCAAAATGTTTTGAGATTGCGCAAAGCTGCTCAGCAAGGGCATTCTCGACATCAAGCTGAAGGTAATGATCCATGAAAAATCAGTCTCAAGGATGATTTTTTTCGGCAGTGATTACTTTAACCTTGGACGCATGCAAGTCGGAGGGAGCAGCATATGAACGTTGAATTACTGAGAAGCTCTTTGAAGAGGGCAAAAGATGAGAATGGTGGTCTGGATGCACTTGGACTGAGGTTCTACGGGCGTTTGTTCGAAAGATACCCGACCGTGAAATCGTTGTTCCACACTCCGGCGGAGGAACAACAAAAGAAGCTGATGGCTTCTCTTGGCGCGATCGTTGCCTCTGTCGAGAATCCACAAAAGCTATTGCCGTTTTTACATGCTATGGGCGTACGTCACATTCAATATAAGACCGAAGACGCGCACTATCCGGCAGTTTCAGAAAATTTGGTGGCAGTGCTCAAAGAGCATCTCTCTAACGAGGGTGAATGGACCCCGGAGTTGCAAGACACCTGGGAACAAGCCTTGGTCGCTGTGTCGACAATTATGATGGAAGCGGCAAACCGACCTGAATTATTTCGTGAAGAACTAAAGCTTGCTGGTTATGACGAGCATGGATTCCGCGAAACTAAAGCGCCCGCGAGTAACGTAACCGACCCAAAATTAGAACCTTCATTCACGATAGGTGCAGAAAACTAACCAATGGAAACTTTTATCGTATCGTTTTTTGCTTTTTATGTTTATCACGCTCTGGGAATCACACTTGGTTATCACAGATTGCTGTCTCATCGATCTGTGAAAATTCCTCTCTGGTTGGAGTATTTGATAGTTTCAGGAGGCTATCTAAGTTTTGAAGGTTCTCCGATCTTCTGGGTGGCAACACATCGACTTCACCATAGATATTCTGATCGCCCGGGCGATCCGCACAGCCCTCTAGACGGACTTTGGCACGCTTTCATCTCGTGGATGTGGAAACCAGCAGTGATAATTACTGCAGAGGAAAGCCGAAAAATCGTGCCCGATCTTTATCGTGATCCGGTTTATCGTGCGCTGCACTGCGGGCATGGCACATGGGAAGGTCCGCTGTGTCTTGGGATTGGAATTCTTTTCAGGGTCGCAGTTTATTTTGTATTCGGACCAGTGGTGCTATGTGCTAATTTGTTGGCGACATTAATTGCTTTTGTCGGTCCGCTTCTCGTCAATACCGTCGCGCACTTGCAAAAGTTCGGATATCAAACGTACGACAGTAAAGATGGCAGTCGCAATGTCTGGTTCGTGGCATTACTCGCTATGGGTGAAGGGTGGCACAATAATCACCATGCTTTCCCTCAATCTGCCAGGCACGGACTGAAGACTAGCGAAGTTGATTTCACCTGGATAGCGATCAAGATTTTTCAATTCCTGGGTCTAGCGACGCATATTCGTCTGCCTAACGTACAAGCGATGCAAACAGCTCGGGTAGTGATTGCAGATTCAAGTCATTCCGTTGAAACTGCCGGTCCCGAGCCGATAATAGAGACCATCATGCAGAGCGCTGGTGAGAAAGAGCTACAAGTCACATATCGGGATTAAAAACGACTATTTCATAGCCACAATAAAGGCGCACCATATATGGTGCGCCAGTGGCTTGTGAAAAAATTCGCAGAGATCTTGAAAGGAGATACTTCTTTAACAAACGCCTCGGGCAGTGCCGATTTTTTAGCGTGCCTCGTTTCTTTATTTTGTCTTATCCGATTGCACCTGGGGCAAGGTAAGAAGAAACGATTTTATGTCGTAAATATGTTCGTCGCCAAGATTCTGCGTTTGCTTTTTCATGACTGCAGAGCGAACGGCTCCGGAAAGAATTTTTTCCAGTTTCTTATCACTCAGTCGCGATCCGATCCCAGCCAAATCCGGACCAAACCGATCTTGAGAGCCATCCAGCGAATGACACGCGGCACAATGAAGATTGGAAAATAGTTCTCGCCCGCTTTTGGAGGCATCCGTTTCAACGGGTGTTACTCGGTTTTTATTGAGAGGCTCCTCTGAGGCGTTATTCGTGTCGCCATCCATGGCGTGATGAGCTACTGAAAAACCTTTTTTGGGTTCTTCTAAAGTCAACAAGAAGTCCGCCAGTGACTCGGCTTCTTTCAGGTTTTTAATTGTATGAGGCATGAGGTTAGGTCGACTTCCAAAAATCTCAGGAAAGTCCGCTCTTTGTTTTTCTGGATCAAGCACACGAGCAGTAAGCCATTGCCGTCCCCTGTGTCCACCGATTCCATCGAGTGGAGGACCGATTTCGCCGCCTTCACCGTTTATAGAATGACACTGAGCACAATTGAATCGAGCGTATAAAACTTTTCCTTGAGCACTTCTTTTATCTTGTTTTCGAGCGTTGTATCCGGTTGGCGGAAGAACGGATCTGGACATTGTTCGCGAATCTTGTGTGTTTTTCTCGGGATTGTTCTTTTCACCCAGAGGCATGATCCAGCGTGCCTGCTCCTCGGAGTAGGCAGGAAAAACCGCAATTAAAACCACAAGAGTGGCGGGAAGAAGAAATTTCTGAGTTTTTGCCAGATGTTGTGTTTTGAGTAATTGAATAAGGTGGCGTATTCTTTCAATAACGACAAAGAAAGGAGATACGCCAATGAAGAAAGATA
>JADYXR010000146.1 GCA_021772095.1 Candidatus Obscuribacter sp.
GGACTGGACTGGACTGGACTGGACGGGACGGGACGGGACGGGCGGGGCGGACGGGCGGACGGGCGAACGGGCGAACAGCCAAAATCGCCGGTGCGAGCTCAGTTGTGAGGCTCGCTACCAGCGATGGTTTGTTTTAAATGCTTGAAGGACTACTCTTTGGTCTCTTCAGGTGCGGAAGCCGGAGCTTCGAGCAGCCGTTCCAGACGTCTCAAATTTGCGTCTTTAGCTTTCTTTCTCAGTCGACGTGAACGCTTGAGCACTTTAGCAGCGCGCTTCATTCCTCTTTGCTCAGCCATTGGCTTATCTCCGTTGTTTTCTATGAGAACCGTTTGTGCCCGGTCTTTCGACTCACTGCGTCGGTCTAACCGTGCTGGGTCTCACGACATCCTGCACTGTCTTTTCGGCTTGACGAAAAGAATTCATCTCGGCGTGATCTCGCCCCTCTCATTGCCTGAAACAGACCTGGGGGGCTGGAATGTCCAATGATACCGTCAACACGCCAGATTTGGCTATACCCACAGGTTGCCAAGGAATTGAATTCCGCCGTTTGAACCTCGCGACAGGGTCTCGATAATCTCGTCGCTGACAGGCGGGAAGAGCGTTATCTGAGCCAGCTCTTCAAGCTTTACGAATTCGACTCCGGCAAGCACTGGTTCGTCCCCCAGTTTCATGGTCCCGCCGGTCACTTTGGCTTTGATAAAGATGTTTACAATGTGGCGACTGCGGTCGGGCGCGATTGCCTCGGAGAGATAGAGAAATCGTTCCATCTCGACATCCAGTCCGGTCTCTTCTTTGACCTCGCGGACCGCGCACTCTTCGAATGTTTCGCCGTATTCCAGGCGCCCGCCCGGCAATACCCAGTAGCGCTGGTTTCCTTTTTTATGCCTGACAAGCAGGATTTCGCCGTCCTTGTTGAGAACCACAACCGATATACGGGTGTTCGGAATCGTTCTCTTCTTAGGCGTAAACCTTCTTTTGATCAAATCAATCACTTCGTCGATGGCCACCAAAAGGAAATTGTACGGCAACTAAGACCTAACTCCCCATATTGCAAATCGCAAACACTCAAGCTCGAATCGAGTTAAAGAGCTAGCCTGTCTGATACTTTATTAAGGTCATATGGAGGCTCTTTGTTATGACACTTGAGCAACAGCTCAGAGATCTGGCGCAGGAAGCGGTCAGGGACATAGCTGCAAACGAAAATTTGGAATCGCTGGAAGAATTGCGTCTGAAATTTATCGGCCGAAACGGCGCGATTACGACAATTTTGCGCGGACTCGGCCAATTGGCAGGAGACGAACGTAAACGTGTCGGTCAGGTCGCCAATGAAGTGAAGGACGAAATTCAGTCCGCCCACGATCAGCGCAAACGATCTCTTGACGAAGCGGCGCTGACGGCGCGGCTTTCGCTGGAGAAGATCGATGTGACGCTGCCGGGCACTCGGCTGGAACTCGGTCATATTCACCCGCTCACGCAAGTGACCGAAGAAATCATCTCGATTTTTTATGGCATGGGTTTCACAGTCGCCGACGGACCTGAGGTCGAAACCGACTTCTACAATTTCGACGCCCTCAACACACCTCAAGACCACCCGGCTCGCGACGAACAAGACACGTTCTATACCAACGTTCGTCCGGACGTCCTCTTGCGGAGCCAGACTTCGACCGTCCAGGTTCGCGTGATGGCAAATTCCAAGCCGCCACTGCGAGTGATTTCGCCGGGTCGCGTTTATCGCAACGAAGAGATCAATGCACGTAAATTCCCGCTTTTCCATCAAGTCGAAGGTTTGTTAGTCGACAAAGATGTCACCTTCGGTCAATTGAAGGGAACGCTAAACGCCTTTATCCGTGAGCTTTTCGGCAAGCCTCTGAAAACTCGTTTTCGTCCGGACTTTTTCCCGTTTACAGAACCGAGCGCAGAACTCGACAGCCAATGCCCGTTTTGCGAGGGCTCCGGTTGCAGAACTTGCGGCGGCAGAGGTTGGCTGGAACTGCTCGGTTGCGGAATGGTCGATCCTAACGTTCTTACCGGCGCCGGTATCGATCCGGAAGAATGGTCCGGATTCGCCTTCGGTATGGGTATAGAACGGCTCGCCATGCTGAAGTTCGGCATCAACGACATCCGTCACTTCTACAACAATGACCTGCGTTTCTTGCGACAGTTTTAAATGGGTTTCTTGCGACAGTTTTAATCGCTCATTCCATCGCAAGCGAATCACCAAACACAGAACCACAATTCATCAGGATTTGAAATGAAACTCTCATACAGCTGGCTTTGCGACTATGTCGATCTGACCGGGTTCACTCCTCAGGAAGTTGCCGATAAGCTCACAATGGGCGCCTTCGAAGTCGAGGAAATTTCAACTTCCGGACCGAATATCACCGGTCCTGTGGTTTCCGGCGAAATTCTCGACATCAAAGTGCATCCCAATGCCGATAAAATCAGGCTCACGAAAGTCCGCCTCGCCGATGGTGCCGATCCGGTAGAGATTGTTTGTGGAGCGCAAAACATTGAAGTCGGTCAACGCATCCCGGTGGCCTTGCCGGGTGCGGTTGTTTTAAATCGCAAGACCGGCGATAAGTTGGAGATCAAAGCGTCAGAAATTCGCGGCGTTCATTCCAACGGCATGCTTTGTTCGCCACCTGAGCTTGGTATCACCGACGGTGACAGCGAAGGCATTTACATTTTGTCGAAACCTGGAGAGAAAGGCTTTCCGCTCGGTGTCGATATGATCGAACATATGTCCTTGAAACCCGAGTATATTTTTCACGTCGGCTCCCGTTCCAATCGCGGCGATGCAATGAGTGTGGTCGGTTTGGCCCGCGAAGTGGCAGCCCTAATGGGTCGCCAACTCAAACTTCCCGACTGGGATTTGAAAAACGCAGGCGCCGATAACCAGGCTCAAGCCTCAGGTTTCACAACTAAAATCGAATCGACCGAAGATTGTCCGTACTTCTCTATTAGATTGATTGAGAACGTCAAAATCGGTCCATCACCAGCATGGCTCGCTCGCCGTCTGGAATCGCTTGGTTTGAGATCGGTCAACAACGTCGTTGATATCACTAACTATGTCATGCTGGAACTCGGGCAGCCGCTTCATGCCTACGATTTAGCGAAGGTAAAAGCTCAGACTCTTGCAGTTCGGCGCGCCCAGTCCGGCGAAAAATTGACGTCGATTGATGGCAAAGTGCGTGATTTGAACGACGAAATTCTAGCGATCACAGACGGCGAAGATGTCGTTGGTCTGGCGGGAATCATGGGTGGCAAAGATTCTGAAATCAGCGAAACTACAACATCAATCGCCCTGGAAGCGGCCGCTTTCGCTCCGGCAAGAGTGCGCCGAGGCAGCCGATTGACGGGACTCTCCAGCGACAGCTCATTGCGTTTTGAACGCGGAGTAGATGTCGAATCGGTGAAGAACGCCTCTGACCGCGCCACTTATCTGATCTCGAAATACTGCGGCGACACCACCGTCGTAAAAAGTTTCTTCGAGTCAGGTAGCCCAAAGACTGAGCCTACCAAGGTTTCAATGCGTATGAGCCGCGTCAAACAATTGCTCGATGTCGAAATTTCCGCAGAAGACTCGGTCAAATTTCTTGCCAGTCTCGGTTTCACAGCCGACCCGCAAGACGTCAAGCCAGACCAGATCACAGTGTCAGTGCCGAGCTTCCGGCGCCAGGATGTAACTCGCGAAATTGATTTGATCGAAGAAGTTTGCAGACTGTTTGGATACGACAATTTACCTGAGGCCATGCCGCGTTCGTCAACTTCTCCGCAGCGACAGGATCGGTTGATCAACGACTTGCGCAACGGACTTTCGGCTCAGGGTCTCTCTGAAGCCTGGTTAGGAAGTCTCACAGGCGACGAAGACCTTTCGTCAGCGATCAACAGCAGCAACGGCGCTGAACACTCAAAAGACAATGGTTCCGGTGCTCAGAAATCCGAATCAACAGCCGCCAATGCATCCCAAATCCGAGTGCTGAACCCACTCTCCAAAGACCACCAGGTGTTGCGCCAGAGTTTAATTCCAGGATTGGTCGACGCTGTTAAGTACAATCATGACCGCGGCATCAAAGATGTTTGGCTGTTCGAAACCGGACGCTCTTACGAGAAAGCCGCCGACAAAGCGCGCGACAAGTGGAATACAGGCGTCCAAGAAAAGCATCTGGTCGGCGGAATAATCGCGGGCACGCTGGCAAATCAGGTGACCAAGAGCGAAAAGCAGAAAGACAAAGTGGTGAGCAAACCGACGCTGCAAGAAACCGTCGATTTCTTTCGCATGAAAGGCGTCGTGGAAAACGTCCTCCAAGCCGCCGGCATCCCGACCAAGCGTCTGAGATTCTACAAAACTGCTTCTAATCCGTCCTTTATGCATCCTTATCGGGTCTGTCAGATAGCAGTAGCTCCGGCTGATAAATTTCCGCGAGACATCGAAGGAAAATTAGAAGACAAAGTTGTCAGGCTCGGTTTCATCGGTGAGTTAAACCCGAAATATCTGGCAGAACACGACATGCGGGAAGCAGCTTTCGTTTTCGAGCTCGATATCGAACAGATATCGAAAAATCGAGTCGAGAAAACTTTCAAAGAGCCGGCTCAGACGCCGTCGGTCACCCGAGATCTGACTATCGACTTGCAAGAGGAAGTGCCGCAATCAGCCGTAGTTTCAGTGATTGAAGCTTCCGGCGGCGCCGCCTTGACGGAAGTCGAGCTTGTCAGTACATATCAACTCGAGGAAGGCGTACAGAGCCTTTCTTACCGTTTAACCTTTCAAGACAGAGAAAAAACACTGACCGCCGACGAGTTGGACAAATCGCTCGCCAAAGTCAGAGACTCCTTGGCATCCAGGGTCAAAGCCAAGTTTCGAGCCTGATTCGGGTTGCCAACACACAGCAACGGGTTTCCTTCTTTGACATAATGTGTAAGTGAAATTACTAGATCAATTCTGGGTCGGGTATATAGCTCACACGTGGCAGTCACAAATAGGCAAGAAATCGTTAGATGTACAAGTTGTCATTCAAGTTTTCGCCGTTAGGGTTGATAACAATAATCATTTTCGGGATCGCGGCAGTAATGCTTCCGGATCAAGCGGCATTGGCGGGGGGAAACTCCTTCCACTGGAGCGTTCTGATTCTGGCAATCGTCGGGGTGGCGCTGCTCGGCGCGGCGGTGATTTATGGAAAGGGCACGTTGCTCCACAAGTATCAAGCGTTTCTCGCCATCATTGCTTTCTCGACTCTCTATGGCGCTCTCGGCAATTTCTTCTTCAACTTCTGGAAATTTCTGCCAGGCGGCTTCGTAGGATTTAGTTATGCGCAGCTCGGTGTAATGGAACTGGGTGGATTGTGCGCAGCCATGGCACTCTTCAAGCTCGAGCAGATCGATAACTTTGCTGCCGGCGGTTTGGAGCGACTCCAGAAGGGCGGCAAGCATCACGATGCCGCTCCTGAAGCTGCAGCGCTTCCTGGTTCAGAAGAAGCCAACCTCACTCCCGGGTTTCAAGCCGCTGAGTCTGCCGAAGATTTCATGAAATCCAAAGGCGGTCTGAGAGGACTGACGACTTCTTCCAAGACCGATTTGCAAGCTGTGGTTTCGCCTCAAGAAGCTGTCATGGCGAAGAAAGGCGGACCAACCAGCGCTGAGAGCGTACATGCGATCATGACGCCGCCGGTTGAAATTGATCTTGATGCCTCCGACGAGATGCTTTCCGGTCCGCTCAACCCATCGCCGACCACGTCTGCACCAGCCGCTCGCGCGGGTTCTCCGGCTCCAGCAGCGCCTACCAACGCGACCAGCAACAGACTGCAAGCGCAGAAGCGCCGCGACACAAGCACATTTACTAAACTGCAAGCCCTCTCTGCCAGCGGCACAGGCTCGTTGAAGCCAACTACGGTTCAACAAGATCACGCCGGTGGTGGAGACTTACGCAGCCTTCTCGACCGACTGGATTCAGAACCGGAAGATGTCGATTACGAATCACTGCCGACTCCGGAAGAAATTCGCGTCGCCATTTTGTTCAGTGAAGAAACTGTGACTGGCAAAGCTGACGCCGGTAAGCCCAAAGGATTTATTGGAACAAAACGAACACCGCTAGGGCAGGCGAAACCAGTAGGCAAAGAACCACCGAAACCACTGGTTCCAACCAAACCTGCACCTGCCACCGCAGGTGGTGCTGGCGCACCGATCGGTCAAAAATCTGATGTAAAGCCGGGCGGACTTGCCGGTCGAATGCAGCAGAACAAGCCGCCTTCCCCAATAGGTGGTTCACCAGGACTGTCCAGTTTACTTGACCGCGCCGAAGCAAATTCCGGTGGCAGAGGCGGTGCCGACGAAACCATTCCAGAACCGACCGTGGCTGCCGCACCAGAAGTGCAACCAACAGTTGAAGAAGTTGCTGGACACACCGATTCCGGCTTGCTGGCGCAGCGCTTCATGGCGCTATCCGGCGACGACGAGGACGAGGAAGTCGTAGCACAACCAGTTGAAGCTAAAGAAGAGGACGAGAAAGTCTTCGCCGAAAATGTAGACACGGAGATCGACGACATTTTCTCTTCGCTCGCTCCTGCCGAGGCTCAGCGCGAAGTAGCGGACGAAGAGCCGACCGAGGAAGAAGCAGCGGTCAAAGCCGAAGAAGAGGAAGTTCCAGGATTAGAACCGGAATCGGAACCAGAACCAGAAGAAGCGAAGCTGCCAGAGCCGGAAGAAGAGCAGCCTGAAGTGAGAAGCGAACCGGCGGAAGAACCTGAAGTTACCGAAGCAGTTGAAGAAGAATCTGAAGGTTTAATCTTCAACCAAGGCATTGACAACGATCTCGACGATGTCTTCAGCAATCTCGCACCAGCCGAAGCGCAGCGCACCATCGCTGATTTCAAACCTAAACCAGAAGACGAAGAGGCCGAAGCGGAAACGCAAGAAGAGCCTGCCAAAGCTGAAGCGCCTGCTGAAGAACAAGAAGAGCCAGCTGAAGAAGATGGGCTCATCTTCAATAAAGGCGTCGATGAAGATCTCGATGACCTGTTCAGCAATCTCGCTCCAGCCGAAGCACAACTGAATGTTGCCGACGTGAAATTAAAAGCGAAGGAAGCCGAGCCGGCTGACGATCAAGAATCGACCAGCGACTTCACGGCCGGGTCGAAAGCTGACGCGGCGAAAGAACAGAGTGATGATAATGAAGAAGAGGCCGCAGAAGATGAGGGCCTGTTCAAACTTGGTGACTCCGACGTCGACGACATCTTTGCCGGACTAGCCGGCGAACAACTCGATGTCAACGCTGAGACATTGGCGAAGGTCAAAGATGGCGACGAGGAACCAGAACTTGCAATACCGGCATCGCTGGTAGAGACAGGCGATCGCATTCCAGTCATCACCGCGGAATCTGCGCAGAAAACCGCAAAACAAACCGGCGACATGCCGGCGATGTCTAAAGAACAAGCAGCCAAAATCAAAGACGACATCAAGAAAGCCGCAGACGGCGAAGATGAAGACGAAGAGGAAGTAGTCCAAGAGGCTGTTTCTGACACTCCAGAGGCAGCCAAACTCAAGAAAGAGTTGAAAGAGTTCGGTAAGCTGTCCGGACGCTCTGCGACCGCGCCTAAAGCGACTGGCGATAGCGTCGGAACGATGAAGACGATCGGCAAACTTCTAATCGACAATCAAGCAATTGAAAACATCATCAAAGCCGGCGAACAGCGTAAGCTCGGTCAGAACCTCTCAACCGCTCGCATCATCAGCAGCGCGCGCGGTCAAGGCATCATGGAATTGCTCCACAAAATCGACAAATACGAAGGCGTCGTCGGCAGCATCATCGTCGGACACGATGGTCTGGTGATGGCATCAACACTTAAAGAAGGCTGGGACAAGGACATCATGGGTGCCCTGTCGACAGCGCTTCTCTCGACTAGTAATCTGACCACCAAGAAACTCGAGATCGGTAAGCTGAGACAAATGATCATGCTCACCAAAATCGGAAACCAGGAGAAGACGACGGTCCTCACGGACGTGGATGTCGGCATTCTGGCCGTGTTCGTCGAAGAAACAGACGTTTCCAAAATCGACGGAATGCTCGAAATTATCCACAAAACAATTCACGGATAATCTCGACAGCAAATAAATTTAAAAGGCGGGGCACAATGCTCCGCCTTTTTGTTTACGCCTCATTCACAAGACGCGGCAGCGTTCTAAT
Source organism: Candidatus Obscuribacter sp. (assembly GCA_021772095.1). Lineage (GTDB taxonomy): Bacteria > Cyanobacteriota > Vampirovibrionia > Obscuribacterales > Obscuribacteraceae > JADYXR01. The sequence goes on from JADYXR010000146.1 coordinate 8,180, forward strand.
CGACACCGTTCCGAGCAGACCGTTCTAATCGAGAACGGTCTGCTTGAGCAACATCGTTCCAATCAACAGCAATCTAAACGCCAGCATAAAGCTTTCTAACAAGGCGCCAGTTGCACGCAGCCTGAGCTTCAGCGCTATTTGCTTGGACCAGCTTTTTCCAAAGCGTCCAGAACAAGTCCTTGGTTGATCACTTCAGGCAACACAATTCGATCTTTCGGGTGTCCCGATGGGATCACCACATATAGTGGCACACCGGATCTTCCAAAACGATTTAAGATTTTTGTGATGTCCGGATCTTGTGTTGTCCAGTCAGCCTTCATAGTCTCGATTTTCATATCTCGAAACTTGCTATTAACTTCAGGCGTATTGAGAAATAGTTTCTCGTTCGACTTACACGTGAGGCACCAATCGGCAGTAAAGTCGAGAAAAATTGTTTTGTTTTGCGCAACAGAATCTTGAAGAGCCTTGATAGTGAATGGCTTCCAGACTGTGCCGTCACTGGATTCGGTGTTGGCTGCAGTTTCTGATTTTGATTTGATTCCGCCAAAGGAAAGTGCAATCGATGGTTGATTGAAGATAAAGAAATAACCGCCTGCCACTGTCAGTAGTGCAGCGATAGACCAGACCTTGATTTTTTTGTCCTGCGTGCTGGTGAGATCCGTGTAGCGACTGACGATCCAGGACGCTAGAGCAACGGTCAAAAGAAAGTATGTTGCCCACATTTGTCCTTCCGGTCCGACTTGTTGACCGAGCACGAACAAAAGCCAGACCACGGTGGCCATGAGGACGAAACCCATGGACTCTTTGAACTTTTCCATCCACACGCCAGGCCTGGGGCAGAACTTCATTAAGCTGGGAAACGCAGTGAACAATAGATAGGGGAGCGACATTCCCAGTCCGCTCATAAAAAATATTCCGAGCACAATCCAATCCGGTTGAGCAAAAGCGAAACCAAGGGCGGTGCCTAAAAATGGTGCGGTGCAGGGCGTCGATAATGTGGTGGCTAACACGCCTTTAAAAAACGTGCCGACGAAACCCTCTTTGGACGCCAGTTTGTCGAGTCCGTCTTGACCGGCGTTGAACGAAACGTAAAACAGACCGAACAAACTTAGAGCAAGCAACAAAACAATCGTGCTCATGAGGATAACGAAACCTGGGTACTGAAACTGGAAGCCCCAGCCCACAGACTGACCCGCCGCGCGTACGCCTAAAACGATCAGCGCCAGGGCCAGAAAAGCGCTGATGATGCCGGCTGAGAAGGTTAGCCCGAGTTGCCGAACTCGGGCGGGTTCGTCATCTGCTTGCTCGATGAAACTCATCACTTTGATTGCGATGACGGGCAACACGCACGGCATGACATTCAGAATCAAGCCACCAATGAGAGCGAAGCCGAAGTAGTAAAAAACGCTTTCCTCGGGCTTGGAGTCGCCCTCTCCGTTCTTGCCGAAAATTTGATCGAGAATTTTGTCAGTGTCCGTGGTGGCGCCGGTGGCGACAGAGTCACTGCCGGTGGTGCTGGTTGCGCCGTCGGATGTAGACGTTCCAGTTGTAGACGTTCCACTCGCTTTAGTTGCGGTCGTGGTGGTTCCGGTCGTGGAACCCGTTCCACTCGGCGTTCCTGCTGTCGTTCCACTCGACGTGCCGGCGGTGCCGGTCGAATCGCCTGATGTCGTGCCGCCCCCGGTTCCTGATGACGAGATCGGAGTTACTTGTTCCGAATGTCCCGCGTCATCCGGCAATGATGTCACCGGATCTTTAAAGCCGATAGCCGAAAATGCCGCGGAGTTAGCCTTGTCCGGCTCGCTTGCAGATACCGGCAAATTCACCGCTACCGTTCCTTTCCCCGGCAAACATATTTCCTTGCACGACAACCATTTAGCATTAGCTTCGATCTTAATCGTCCTGCCGACGGCAAGATTAGCCGGTGGTGTGATCTTCGCCGCGATTATAGTTTTATCTTTGTAACCGTATGTGGTGATCCCGGCGTCGATAAACTTGTGAGGTTTTTCCCACAGCAATTCTCCGGCAGTAAATCCGGGCGGCAGCTTCCACTCAATCGAAGTAGGCATGCCGGCTTCGCCTGCATCTTTATAATAGATATGCCAAGCTGGTTCGATCTCGAAAGAGACACCAACTAGAAATTCTTGGCCCGGCTTAATCGATTTGCTTTCCGGCACCATTACCATTTTGACGTGGACTTCCGGTTGCGCTTGAGCACTCGCGGCATTCATCGAGAGAAAGCTATTGGAACCGCTGCCGATTCCACTTCCTATGTCACTCACGCCTGCCACGATGATCACTAACGCGACTGCCACCGCATTCAGTACCAACTTAATCTGTCGACTCGTTTTGAGAGCAATTGGAAAAACCAAATTTCCGACGAGCCGGTTTCGAAAAATCATGAATTGTTTATCCTCAAATCTTATGGATTTTAAGACGGGTGCTTCAGTAGCAGGTCCTTATTCAGGGCATTTGAAGCTGCTATATCAGCATACACGTAAGCGCTTTTTCTTGGTGCTCTGGTCTGATTTGGGTAAGTCACGCGAACCAATCCGAAGCGTTGCTGCAAACCTTCCGCCCATTCGAAATTGTCGAGCAGAGACCAGTGCAGATAGCCGCGAACCGGCACGCCGGCTGCGATTGCATCGTGAATCACTTTGACGTGTCGGACTAAATAATCGACTCTTTCGGAGTCTTCCAGCGACCAATCGCCCTCGTCTAGATGGCGCTCGAATTTCTCGGCGTAGCCGTTTTCAGTGATGAAAATTTCTCTGAGACTGCCGTCGGTGTTGTAGCGATATGGGCGAATGTCACGCGTGAGAACTTGATAGAGCCCTTCCGGGTAAGTCTCCCAGCCCAATGCATTGGTTTTGAACTGCGTCTTATCAGACGCTTCACCAAACGGATCGATCGGCCAGGCTGCCTTAAATCTAGATAATTCTCGAGTGTAATAATTTATTCCAAGGTAGTCCATGCTGCCTTTCAAACCTGGGATCGGACCTTCGAGCAAGCGCAGCACTTTGTACAGTCCCAGAGGAGGCGGCACTTTAAACACGCCGGTTTGAATACTCTGAGGGAAGAGCTGATTGAAGATGTTGTCACGCACCATGCAAACCGCGTGATCAAGCGGGCTCAGCGGCTGCTCGGGAATGAATGGTCGCCAGTGATTGGTGAAGGAAACCGGAGCATTCGGATACTTCGCTTTGATCGCTTGGTACGCAGCAGCGTGACCGACCAGCATATTGCGCACGACTCCAAACGCTGCCAGGTAGTCATTTTTCAGCCCCGGCGTCCATTGCCCGGAGACATAGCCCTGATAAACGTACGCCATCGGTTCGTTGATAGTCAGCCAGTAGTCAACGTATTCACCGAAAGCATCGACGACAAGAGTGGTAAATGTTCCAAACTGTTCGGCTGAAAGCGGGTTGTTCCAACCACCCTGGTCAGCAAGCCAGGTAGGCAGGCAGAAGTGGAAGAGAGTGACGAACGTCTTGATGCCTCGTTCTTTAAGCGTCGAGAGCACCCTTCTGTAATATTCGACGCCTTCAGGATCAAGCTGTTGAGCCACTCCAGCGGTTCCCGGTGCATCTATGAGGATGGCGGGCCAATTGATGCTGATTCGAAAAGCGTTCAGGTTCAGGCTTTCCATCAGCGAGATATCATCCAGATATCTATTCAAAAAATCACAGGCCTGCTCAGCGTTACTACCGTCTATGATGTTCGACGGGCTCATCATCCAGCTTGACCAGTCAGACAAGCGCGACTGCATCTCAGAGGTGTACCCTTCGATTTGAAAATGCGAAGTGGCGGCGCCCCAAAGGAAGCCGGGCGGAAAATTTCGATTAGCGGAATCCTGAGACAATGTCGTACTGCCGTTTTTAAGTGTTTCAATCTTGCTAGTTTTCAATCAAAACTTGTTGCTGACCGATGGTCAGGACAGGATTGCATCCAACACAAACTATTCTTGATCACAATGCTCTAAAGCTTACAGGACTCTAAAAACTGTCGTTATAACACGACACAACAAAATAACCTAAAACATCTAAAAGTTATCGCGGTCTCCCGCATATGTATGATGTCGATGAGGTCAGCGTGCCTCTTCAAAGCAATCGCCATGACCTGCGACACAATCGCCAAAGCCAAAATTGAAACTCGCTTCGTCCGCCCACTCTCGCTTTTCGAGTGGTTAACCTGGCTGAATAATTTCCCGTCGGCAGCCATAGCCGTCCTCGTCGTGCTCAATTTAATCGTGCACTGGCAAACCCTTGACGGTTACTTCCTTGCCGATGACTTCGTTCACGTCGCCTGGCTCAAGGAAGTGTTCAACGGGCATCCGGAAATGGTGCTCAAAAATTTCTACACCACTTGGCTACAAACAGAAGGAACGAATTTTTATCGCCCCTTCATCTCCGTCACTCTTGTGATCGACCGACTTCTTTTCGGCGGTACTGCTGCCGGATACCACCTGACCAACTTGATCTATCAATGCGTTTCGACGATTGGTTTATATCTTGTCGGCAGAGAGTTTGTTTTTCTTTTTAGTACTAAACCTGATGAAGAAACGCAATGCAAGCCATTCCTTGCGGATCGGAATGCTTACGCGTTGACGTATCTGCCGCTGCTCTCGGCAATGCTATTTGCAGTCCACCCTCTTCATGCAGAAGTGGTGAGTTGGATAATCGCGCGCGTGGACAGCGTTTGCTGTGCGTTTTACTTATTGGCGATGTGGTTATTTCTTCGAGCCGGAAGAGTTACCGACGTAAAACAGCAGCACGTTTGTAAAATCGCGGCGCTTTGTTTGTTCGTCATCAGCCTGATTTCAAAGGAGATGGCCGTTACGCTTCCGCCGGCTCTGGTACTGCTGATGGTGCTGTTTCCAACTCAAACCGGAACTCCGACGAGTGCATCGCTTTTCAAATCAGTTAAAAACGCATTCGTGGCTACCTGGCAAATGTGGCTCATACTCGTTGTATACCTGGGTTTTCGCGCCGTTGCACTTGGTTCATTGACCGGTGGCTATCAAGGCTCGATCGGCGAAGGCCTTTCCGCGTCCACCTTCGAACGTGTGTTCTCAACAGCGTCGGCACAACGCGTTATCTTCCCGCTCAACGCTGAAGTATTCTTTCCGTTGAAACGTTTAGTCAGGCCGCTGTTCTTCATATACGCCATTGGACTGCTGCTTTTCGCATGCCGATTCGTTTTAACTAAAGCGCGGGGCTTGCAGTTTCGCATTCTGGCGTTCGCTTCACTCTGGTTTTTCCTGGTCATGGTTCCCACGATACCGGTTTGGAACTTGACCGAAACCCTGCAGGGCTCACGCTTCATTTATATGGGAACGGCGCCGCTGTGCCTGTTCTTCGCCGCCCTATTCGCACCGGTCTGGAGCAAATCGGACATCGACAGTCTAAGAGATAGTGAAAGCGAAGCTGCCGCAAAGGGCACGCCTGCAGAAAATCGATTGCCATCATATATAGTGCCTCTAAGTGGACTCTCGTCAATCGTCGCAGTTGCTTTAGTTGGCTATTACAGCTATCTGGTAATCGGCAACAATAGCGCCTGGACCCACGCCGGACAAGAATTGAAAGCGTTACGAGATTCTCTGGATCGCAAAGTAAGCTCGCTCAAAGATTCCGAAAATCTGGCTTTGTTGAACTTGCCGCACCGCTACAAAGGCGCGCATATGCTGTACAACGCCGCGACATTATCGGTGTTGCTCGCGCCTCCTCTAAATCAGAGAGACATTGTCAAAAGAGTCGCCACTTTTGAACCCGTGCTCTTCGGAGACGACGATCTGATCCGGATCTCGAGAGTTAGAAAAATGATTGCACCCGGTGCAAACAATCAATTCGTCTATTGGAATCGCGACGACCAGAAGCTTGGTTCTATCGTCCTGACGCCCGGCGCACAGGAGATGAAACTGGATGCGATCTGTCAGGCCTTGCCGCCAACGGACATCGACGCACGCGGCAACGCGGTGCCGGGAACTGCCACTGTGCCGCTTGCGAACGAAACGACAACGCCACCCGCCCCTGGTCAACAGCAAGGCTCATCAAACGCAAACACACCTCCTGCGGCGAAGCAAGGCGCAGAGCGTCTTGTTCACGTGATCGAAAACAACAATCGCCTGATGCCACCAGTTTTAGACATCGATCCTGCTTTCGTGGATTTCCTGGACTTGTGCTTGTCGGCAGAACAAAAACATTCAACCGTTGAGAACAATTCCGATCGAGAAAATTCTGACAACGAAAAGTCCAAAAATAACAAAAAAAGCGCCAGTAGTGCCGATACTGCAAGCAGTGGCACTGCGACAGCGACTATTCCAATCGTAGTAGATTGGAACAGCAGCGCCTCGGGTCGATATAATCCGGCACAGGGACTGGTTACCACCGTTCCACTCGACGGAAAAATCTATCGGATGCGAATCCACGTTTCCCAACATAAACGCTGGCTTGCACGAGGCAAAATTCATCGATTAGGAATTTCAACACCGTCACCTGACGTCGCGATTTCCGTTCATGGCGTCGGACTATTGAATGGTCGCAATGCAATTCCCACGCTCGAACCTGTCGGCAAGAACTTCGTCGAAGACGAGAGCGGCGTAATTAGAGCAGGCGGAAAGCTAGGTCACGTCAATTACGATGCCAGCCAGGTAAGTGGCGCTACCGGCGTAGTATTCGAAATTTCCAGACCGAACGCCTGGTTCGAGCATTACACGAATACTTATCGCGACGCGGCCAAATGCGACAAGGCACTAACATCGTGGACGGCAACCGCGCTGAAGGGTGACAACATACCATTCGGGTTGAAGAAGTTGGGCGGAGGCGGGTTCTACGAGTTGAGAATTGCGGCAACCGGAAAGAACGGAGATGTAGTTGGCTATTTCTCTGATCCGATTATGTTTCAGCTGGGGCAATAATAACGATGACAAAATTGCCACTCGCACAAACAGCTCAGCCCTTCAAGATGACTCTCGAAGCGGCGGTCTTCGACTGGCGCTCGATGCGAGTGCAGTTCTTCTTCGGCTTCTCACTGACGATGATCTGCGTCGCTCTGGTAGTGCAAGAATTTTTTGCCACTCGCTTTTTACCGCAAGAATATATTGCAGTCGAAAAGCTCGGTCCGCACCTGACTTCGTCAATTGATTACATCACTAAGGCAAACTGGTCCAACAATCCACTGCTCGCGCTTGAGGTATTCGTATTCGGGCACCACACCTGGTGGTACAGAGCGTTGACTTTCCTGGCCACATCTCTGACAGCCTTGACGGCAAGTTTGATAGCGCTGGATATATCAATCCGATACGGTAACCGGATCGGCGCGGCACCAGCCGTTTTCACGACCCTGCTCTACATGATGATGCCTTTATGCAGCAGCCTTGTGTTGCCGGCAAATATGCTGCCGATTGCCGTGAGTAATTTGCTTGCGTTGTACGCGATCTTTTTAGATATGCGTTTTCGTCTCCTGAACGAAAATCCGTATTTCTGGGTTTCTCTGCTTTGCCTGATTCTGTCCGGCGCTCTCGACGCGCGAGGCGCGGTGGCAACGGTGGTGGGCATCGCGCTTTGCCGATTGTTTATTACCGAACAAGGCCGGCCTATGCGAATCAAGCCGTTAAATTCGTACATGGGACTGACGGTGTTCTTTTTGACGGCGTTGTTGTTTGTCGGTCCGCACCTGTCGATCATGCCGGCTGGCTCCACGCCCGACTCTCCGAGCGTAATCACACAGTTCCTTTCGCCACTGGTTACAGGCGAAACAATCGGCGTTCAAGACTTCGGCAGAGGCATGCAACGCGCCCTGCCTATTCTGTTCGCCACCGTATTCAGTATCACAACGATCCGGCTGTTCATCGGCTCGATTTGGCTACGACCGCTGTTCTTCGCAGGCAGCTGGCTTACGGCGCTGTTGGTTTCCTTGCATGTTTTAAAACTTACCGGATCCGGGGATGACTCCGCAGCCGTCGGCGCGATATTTATTGCGCCGCCACTTTGCATACTGCTGTCATTGTCGGCGCTTCCAGCAATTGATATTTTGACTAAAAAATCGCGAATCATTTTCACTGCGATCGGCGCAATAGTTTTGTCCGGTATCATCCTCTGCTGGGGATTATTGCTGATGGTACAAGTGCGAGATGCCAATGCCAGAGCGCGCGAACTGCAGGTGTTCAAAATCCAACTTACGCACCGCATGCAAACAACGCAAGGCAAACTGGTCGTTATCAATCCGCCGTTTGATAGTTCAAAAGAAATAGAACAAAACCTGGAGCAAGGTGAAAAAACATCCGAACTCCCATTGATTAGAGAACGCGAAGAAGCGATTTTAATCGGTCTATTGAATTCGCCACTTGCAAACCACGTGATACCAATTGCGACCACAAGAAAGCAAAATATCACGTTCGTTCGGTTGTCCAAGAAAGAGCATGCCACCCCGGATCCCAACGTTCCAGCCACGGCAGTGACGGACTTTTACGCCTGGTCCAAAGAATTAGGACAGCTCATGCCGCTATACTACGTTGGGGCTCACCAGGTCAAAATTGATGTCAATTCTAATTTAAAAAAACGATTGAGAACTGATCCCCGGGAAATCTCAAAAATTCCAGCAACCGAATGGGAGCAACTTCCAGTCGGACAAGGATACATCGAAAAACTGGCGGATGGACTGGGTTTACACGCTGGTGATAAAGACGATTTATATGTTTGGTTTCCACACGAATCGCTTGATCCAACTAAATGTAAGATTGTGAAGGTGCGTTGTTCGAAGCGAGTCGGCGATCAAGATTCGCCTGTTTATCTAATATTCAAAGGGAAAGACAGCGACGACCCCGGCATAATTGAATTAGCGCAGAGCCACACGGAAATTGGCGAAGACATGATATTGGAAGCGAGCACTCGAGGCTCCAGTGAATGGACCAGACACAGCGCCATCTCGGCTGTCGGAATCAAACTGCCCGCAGGCAGTGAAGGCTTAGTTTTAAAATCGATTGAAACCACCCGCGGTGCAAAATAATGAGAAAAGAAGAGTCAGATTCTGACAGCAAGTCGGTGAATATCCACTCCCAGAGTTCGGATTACTACAAAGGTCCACTGGTCTTAATCGGCGCGGTGATCCTGATCTGGATCCTGATCCAGATCAAGATCATCCTGATTGCTCTTGTTTTCGCAATCACTCTAGCTTCTTCAATCGCGCCTGTAGCAGAGCATTTAGAACTGAACAAAAAGATTCCCAGAGCGGCAACTGTCGCTATGATCTTTGTAATCGTTGGAGTAATTTATGCTGTTCTGGTGCTGGCACTTTTTCCTACGTTGAAAGAGCAGGCACAAAGCCTCTACAGCAGCTTTCCGAGCTATGCAGAACGAATCGCGGCTATGTACAGCAAGCTCAGCATCTCTCTTGGTGACAACGTCGGAACGTTTGCAGTCAGCACTGCTGAAATTAAGAACATTCTCTCGAAAGCGAGTGGGCATGCCATTCATTTTACGTCGGACCTCGTCACTGTTTTTGCCACTGCCATCCTCGTTATGTTCCTCACCGCCTTTTTTGTTGTCGAAGCAAAGGACATATGGCCTAAATTATTAGAATGGCTGCCGCGTGCAAAACGAGAACGTGCGGCGACTTTGATTCGCCCACTGGAATCCCGATTAGGCGGTTATATACGCGGACAGCTTCTGGTTTGTCTTGCCGTGTCGACATTCCTGACTATCGGTCTGAGCTTACTGAAAGTCGAACACGCGCTTCTTCTAGGAGCGCTTTCCGGGCTGCTCAACCTGGTGCCGTTCGTTGGTTCGATGATTACGGCAGTGCTATCGCTAGTGGTGGCATTCAACCAATCCCCGGAATTGGCTGGAGCAGTTTTTCTGCTTTTCGCAGCTGAACAGTGGGCGGAAAGTAATGTGATCGTGCCCAACTTGCTCGGCAAACAGGTCGAGCTTCATCCATTGATTGTTCTATTCTCTATCTTAATCGGCGCGTCATTGATAGGAGTGGCCGGAGCCCTAATTGCTGTGCCTCTCGCCACTGCAGGAGTTTTGTTGGCGACGGAATTCTACTTAAAACCGCTAAGAGAAAAGGAAAGATTGAGCGCACAAAACGCCGACCGTTTTGACAATAGCGATGCATTCGCGCACGCAGCCACGATCCTCTCTGAAAGTCGAAGCGAGCCGGACAAGACTTTGACAGTGGAGTCTGGAAAAAGTTCGTCAACGATCGAAAACAAAAACCGAGAAGATATTGAAAGCAAAGAAGCTCTCAAACAGCCAGATCCGAAAGAACCGCCCGACATCAGGTAACGGTCTGACCAGAAAAAAGTCAGACAACGATTTAGCCAGTCATAGATAAGTCGGAGGATAGGTCGGACACAGACAAGCCGGTCTCAGACGAGTCGGAATAATAGACAAGTCGGACACAGTTCAGTCAGGCCAAGATAATCGCCTCAGGAAATCCTTGCTGCACTGCTTGATGCGGTTGCAGCGCTACCAACAGCGTCCTCCAGACTTAGCCGTTTGTCGTCCAGGATAGCGCCCAATTCGCGGTTAATTGTGAACGGCAGAAACGGGCCGTGGTAAACAAGCCCCGTGTAAATCTCGATAGCGCTGGCACCAGCCGCGATGAATTCAAAGGCCTCGGCACCGCCAGTGATACCACCACAGGCGATAATTTGCTGGTCGGCGGTTTTCATTCGATGCATCTGACGACAGAGCCTGAGAGCGTTTTCACGAATGGGTGGTCCACTCAAACCACCGGGGCCGATCTTGGACACGACATCGCTCGGCGTTTTTAAACCCGCGCGCGATGTGGAAGTATTGCCGCAAACGAATCCGGCTAGACCGTGACGAGAAGCCATTTCTGCAACGTTGTTCAACAAGACGTCATCACTGTCCGGAGACAGTTTTACAAACAATGGAATATTTTTGTGATTGATTTTTATGATTTCAGAGAGCACTGAATCGATAGTGTTAACTTCGGCGAGCTTGGTCTCATGCGTGTTTGGACAGCTCACGTTAATAGACGCGTAAATCATCGGCAGATCCTTTACTGCTCGAAAACTGGCGACGAAGTCTTCGATTGCTCTGTCCCCGACAACCGAAGGAAGATTAGTCTTGGCGATATTTAGCGCCAGGGGCACACTGGCATGGGCTGCGGAAAGCCGCTCTGCCACTCGCTGTGCGCCATCACCGTTTAAGCCCATATAATTTATTACAGCGTCGTCTTCAGGCAATCTAAAAACTCGCGGTTTCGGATTTCCTTTTGTCGAAACTGCTGTCACCGATCCAATCTCAGCAAAACCGAATCCCATCAATTTAAGATACTCGGTCAAAGTCCCGTTCTTATCGAAGCCCGCGGCTAGCCCGACCGGATTGCGCAAGACGCGTCCGGCGATGTTGGTGGACAGACGAGTTGACTGGTCGTTGTACCAAAACTCCGTTTGAGTTTTCAAAATCGACAACGCCGGCAACATTTGGTGCGCAAGCAAATGCACTTCCTCTGGATCCATTCGGAACAACAACGGACGAAGGTAGCGCTCGTAAAAACCCTGGCGACTATCGTTCACTGGTCACCCAACTGCGGTATTTCAACTCCATGTTATCCCAAACCAGTCGAAATGGAAACGATGCGGAAATTGGAAACGATACATTCGAAACTGAAAACGACGCAGTCGGAACTTGGGATGTCGCAGTCCGCACTGACGATGCGGTCGAAACTGGCGATGATGCTCACTACCTGAAGATGATAATCGCGAAAATAAGGATGATGCAGTTAGAGATTTCATACGATATCAAGTCAGCGCTGAAAACACCCGCACCACATATAATGCGCAATCGTCTATTGCGTTTATCGCCATGTCGTGATGTAGTAGTAGGTGAATAAGTCGTGGAGTGGGGAATTATGTCCGATAACGAATCCAAACTTCCGGGGAAGAAAATTCAAATCGTCCTCACCATAATTTTTGTTCTAGTCGCTTTGGGCCTGGTAATGATCGTGAAGCCATTCGGCAGCGTCCACGTACCCGACAAAGCAGCACCAGGCAATGCTCCGGCCGGCGTGCCACCGTCACCTACCGCGCCGCCTAAATAACAGGCTGACCCGGCTCGAATGGAACCTCAACTCGTCGTTCAAATTGGCCGCAGCGATTAGAACATCCTTCCGGCAAGAATGTCGTGTCCGTTCGAACTGTCGGATTAGTGAATGTGCAGTCCGATTTCTTTGCGATACTCTTCCATCTTGCCCCAGTCTTGTGTGATTTCGGGGCGCTTTTGCGAGAGTTCGTTCCAGGTTACATGTGGTCGACCGGTTTCGATTTCAACCATCGAGATGCAGTCGTCGACCGGGCAGACTGTGCTGCAGAGATCGCAACCGACGCAGTCTTCTTCACGGACAACCGGCATCAATTTGCCTTCGCCATTGCCGATGTTTTTCAATTGAACATTCTTGAGGTCGATGCACTGGTGCGCGGCATCGTTGCATGCGACATAACAAAGGTTGCAGTTGATGCATTTGTTGTGATCGATGCGAGCGACTGATTGGAAGCCAAGATCGAAGTCGCCGAAGTGCGAGATGCGTGGCAGTGATTTGCCGATGAAATCATGCGGTGATTCGAATCCGCGTTCATCCATCCAGTTGGACATACCATCGATCATGTCTTCTACGATTCTGAAACCCCAGTGCATGACTGCGGTACAGACCTGAACGCTGGTTGCGCCGAGCAGCATGAATTCGACCGCGTCGCGCCAGGTTTCAATTCCACCCATGCCGGAGATCGGCACGCCGCTTCTTTGAACTTCAGGATCGGCACCGACGGCACTGAGTAAATGCAGCGCAATTGGTTTTACAGCCGGTCCGGCGTAGCCGCCGTGGCCGCCCTTGCCTCCTACATTTGGACGGATTTCAAATGTGTCGATATCGACGCCGATGATACTGTTGATGGTGTTAATCAAAGAGAGCGCGGAACCGCGTCCTTTGATCGCAGCGCGTGCAGGTTGCACAATGTCTGTGATGTTCGGTGTCAACTTCACGATTACAGGAATGGTGGCAACATCCATTACCCACTCGGTGACCATGCAGGTGTATTCAGGCACTTGTCCCATGGCAGAGCCCATGCCGCGTTCTGACATCCCGTGCGGGCAACCGAAGTTGAGTTCGAAGCCATCGCATCCGGTTTGTTCTGCGCGCTTGATGATTTCTTGCCATGCTTCTTTTTTCGATTCAACCATGACAGAACAAATCACGGTGTTCTTCGGAAACAATTTTTTCGTTTCGGCAATTTCTCGCAGATTGACGTCAATTGGGCGATCGCTGATCAACTCGACGTTGTTTAAACCGATGATCTTGGTGCCTTTGTAATCCATCGTTCCATAACGATTACAAACGTTCATAACCGGCGCCCCGATTGTCTTCCAGACCACGCCGCCCCACCCTTGATCGAAGGCTTTCTGCACCTGGTAGCCGGAGTTAGTCGGCGGTGCTGATGCCAACCAGAACGGGTTGGGTGATTTGATACCACAGAAGTCGATCTCTAAGTTAGCCATTATGTACTCCACATATATTTGGTCCGTTCCGAAACTCGGAACACTCGACTCAATTTCATTATGGTCACGGCGCAGGTTTTGCCAAGCCGCTCCATAAGCCGCATCTCAGCGGCAAAACCGTTTACATTTTTGAAGTCAAGGCTGGAACTTTGTGCGCTTTTTCGCCACAAAGTGCAACGTGAATTCCGTTAGCCGCGATCTTTCCATCTTCGACTGCCATCACAGTTGATGCCTCGCCTTTGCTGCGAATGCAATCGCCACCAGCGTAGATCTTGGGATGGTGAGTGCGATTGGTGGCATTATCGACTTCGATATATCCTTTGATCAGTTTGACACCAAACTCACCAAGCTTATCGGTGATTGGGGTCAGTTTCTTCTGACCGATCGCTTTAATGACCATGTCACAAGGAATTTCAAATTCGGATCCAGCCACTTCCACAGGCGATCTGCGACCCGATGCATCGGGTTGCCCCAGATCCATGCGGATGCATTTCAACGCTTTGACCTGACCGTTTTCGCCGACGACTTCGACGGGCTGCGTCAAAAACATGAAGCTCACGCCTTCGTTCATCGCGAATTGATATTCAAAATGATAGGCAGGCATCTCAGCTTCTGAACGTCTATAGATGATCGAAACCCGCTCGCTACCCAATCTGCGCGCGATCGTCGCGCAGTCGATTCCGGTGTTGCCGGCGCCGATAACACAAACGCGATTGCCATACTTGATGTCTTTGAGCGGCATGATTTTGGTTTCTTCGATAAACGCAAGACCATCATAAACGCCTTGCAGTTCCTCTCCAGGAATCGACATTTCCGGCACAGCGCCCAGTCCGACGGAGACAAAAATAGAATCGTATTGCTTGACCAGATCTTCGAAGGTGACATCTTTTCCAACTTCGACATTGAATTTGAATTCAACGCCGAGCTTTTCAATCATCGTCACTTCTTTAAGTGATACTTCGACCGGCTCACGGAAAACTACGATGCCGTAGGTGTCCAGACCGCCGCCCCATTCGCGTTTTTCCAGTACGGTCACATCGAATCCGCGCTTGGCTAATTCGCCCGCGCAGGAAAGTCCAGCCGGACCGGCACCAATTACGGCAACCTTAAATCCGTTCGGCTCACCTTTTTTGAAGAAATCGATGTTGCGCTCGTTGGCATAGTCCATCGCATAACGCTGCAAACGTCCAATCGTGATTGGCTTATGATCGTGTTGAAGAACGCAAGCGCCTTCGCACAACACTTCAACCGGGCAAACGCGACTGCAACTGGCGCCCATCAAGTTCGATTCCAGGATCGTCTTGGCGGAGCCTTTGACGTTGCCTGTCGAGATCTTGCGGATGAACGTCGGAATATCGATTGTCGTTGGGCATGCCACCATGCACGGTGCGTCGTGGCAGTACAAACAACGGTTGGATTCGAGAACAGCTTCACGCTCGGAATAAGGTGGATGATATTCCTGAAAGCGCTCTTCCAGACTCATTTCCCAGGGCATATATTTAAATGGTTTGTAGTGTTCAGCCATTTCACATCACTCTTAATAGGGATTTTGGTTGACCAAATATTTGCGAACTTTCCTGGTTAACTGTCAAAGTAGCAGGTCTTGGGAGAAGGCAAATTTTAAAAGAATGCCCAATTCATCTTATAGCTTGACCAATTCATCGTAAGTTTCTGGTCTGCGATCTCTAAAGAATTGCCAGGTGTTGCGGACTTCTTTGATTTGATCCAGATCGAGATCGGCGACAACGAGTTCTTCACCTTCGCGGCTTGCTTCCTTGATGATTTGACCACGAGGATTGCAGAAGTAGCTGGTTCCGTAGAACTGGCCGATGTTCCAGGGCTCTTCCGTTCCCACGCGGTTAATCGCCCCGATGAAATATCCATTGGCCGCAGCGTGTGCTGGTTGTTCTAATTTCCAGAGGTATTCTGACAATCCAGCCACAGTTGCTGAAGGATTGAACACGATTTCAGCACCGTTGAGACCGAGGGCTCGTGCGCCTTCTGGGAAGTGACGGTCATAGCAGATGTAAACACCGATGGTGGCATATCTGGTTTTGAAAACAGGATAGCCGAGGTTGCCTGGACGGAAATAGAACTTCTCCCAGAAACCCGGTGCGACGTGAGGAATGTGATTCTTACGGTACTTCCCAAGATAAGATCCGTCAGCGTCGATCACTGCCGCGGTATTGTAATAAACTCCAGTTTGCTCTTTTTCGTAAATGGGAACGATCAAAACCATTTGATATTCTTTGGCGACTTCCTGCATTTTCTTGATAGTCGGACCATCCGGAATTAGCTCAGCCGATTCATACCAGCAGGTTTCTTGCTCAGCACAGAAGTAAGGTCCGTTGAAAATTTCCTGATAGCACAAGATCTTTACGCCTTGTTCATGCGCTTGTTTCGTAAACTTCAGATGCTTCTCCAGCATGGCGTCTTTGATCTTTTGAATCGCTGCCGGATCAGTTCCACCTTCTTTGGAAACGATTTCGTTCTTGGTTTGTATGAGCCCGCATTTGACGATATTGGCCATAACTACCCTATCTCCTTAACAGTCAACTAATTACTTTTGTTCGATGGTACCAATGAGTTTATTCGAGTGATACCAATGAGATCGATATTTAACTCATGGCACCACTTCTGTCTTATCACCAAATGTGGTGCCTAATGATCGTTTGAAACGGTCATCAAACCAGACTATTTGACTCCCACTTTCGCGGTCGCTTCAATGGCCTTTCGCATTACCTTGAGTGTCGTATCGACGTTTTCCTTGGTGATGTTCATTGGCGGTTTGATACGAATAACGCTGCCCCAGAGGCCGCCTTTTCCTATCACTACACCATCATCTTTAGCTAGTTCAACAATTCTTGCCGCTTCTTTGGTGAGTGGAGTTTTGTTTTTGTCAGCCAGCTCCATTCCGAGCATCAGCCCTTTGCCGCGCACATCGCCTATCATGTCAGGGAATTGCTTCTGCAAATCTTCCATTCCAGCTTTCATGTATGCGCCGACTTCGTGAGCGTTCTGCATGATCTTCTCTTCTTCGATCACTTGAAGAACCGCAACGCCAGTGGCTGCAGACACCGGGTTGCCGCCGAAGGTATTGATTTGTTGTTTAGATGCTTTCTCAGCAATCTCTGTTGTCGTGATCAAGGCTCCGATTGGCAGCCCGTTGCCGAGCCCTTTTGCCATCGTGATCATGTCAGGCACAACGCCGTAGCTGCTGATGCCGAACCAATGTTGTCCGGTACGACCTACGCCTGTTTGCACTTCGTCTGCGATAAACAGAACGCCGTACTGTTCCAAAATTTTCTTCACTTCTTTAAAGTATGGCTCAGGAGGTGTGATGGTTCCGCCAACGCCCTGAATCGGTTCTGCGATAAACACAGCCGGCTTGCCGCTGGTTGAGCCTTGAATGACGCGTTCGACGTCCTTGGCACATTCCAAATTGCAGTTATCGGGCGTCTTTTTAAAAGGACATCTATAGCAGTAGGCATTGGCCGCGTGCACGATGCCTGATGCAGGCATGGTGTCGGGACGATAATTATGGTTAGCGGTCAGAGTGCTGGCCAAATGTGATTCGCCGTGATACGAATGCTGAAGCGCGATTACTTCGTGCCTACCGCTCGCCACACGCGCTGTCTTAATCGCAGCTTCGTTGGCTTCGGTACCGGAGTTGGTGATAAACGAACGGTCCAGATCGCCAGGAGCAATCTCGGCGAGCTTCTCGGCAAGGTCGATCATAGGCTGAGTCATGAAGACCGTCGAAGTGTGTTGCAGCGTTTGGATCTGCTCGACGGTTCGTTGAGTGACTTTGGGATGGCAGTGTCCAACACTGACCGTGACGATCCCGGCAAACATGTCGAGGTATTCGCGACCGGTTTCATCGTAGAGAAACTGACCTCTGCCCTTAACGAAGTGCGGCGGATCTGCGTACATTTGCTTGACGCTCGGGAAGAGATATTTATCTCGTTTCTTCTTCAGTTCTTCTCTATTGAGTGTAGCTCCCACGCGGCGATCCTCCTGGAATCAGATTTGCGTTGATACTGCCTGTGATGCCTGGTCAGTTTTCTTTCGGCGTGGTTGATGCGAACCTTTGCCTCGAACCCGATTGCAAAGCGCGATCAAAATCGCCGCACGCATCGGAGGCACTCGTCAGACAGCTTGGCTGCAGACTTCCCGGTACTGTCGAGACGGTCACAAAAAGTGACACACAGCCGCCCCTCGTTTCGCCTCACAGGAAGCGCAACAAGGAATAACAACTGACTGTATAGAACCCGGATATGCCTAGGCTAAAATAGTACTCACTAAATGTTAAGAACGTCAACATTTCAAGTTTAATGCTTACTAATGCAGAGAAATAAGCATGTTTCTACGGTCGTATACGCTTACATTAATGACAACACCTTATTGATTGCGCCCGGCACTTGTATACTGGTCGGCGCTGGCACTCTTCCAGGTTTCCCATGATTTTCAGCAGTCTGCAATACCTTTTCTTCCTGCCACTGGTTGTGCTTCTTTATTGGCGCACCAAAGGTAGTGTCAGAATGTGGTTGCTTATTGCAGCGAGCTACTACTTCTACATGAGCTGGATGCCGGTGTACGGAGTTCTCTTGCTCGCCATGACCGGCATCAACTGGTGGCTCGGCAATGTGTTGTACGACGCCATCCAAAAGAATGGCAAGCGTTGCAAACAAGCCAAAACTATTCTCGGTCTGGGGCTGGCCATCAACCTGGGCAGCTTGTTCTACTACAAATACACAAACTTCGCTTTGCAGACGCTCGGCGGCGCCTATAACTACGTTGCTGAATCTCTCGGCGTAGTCGCTCCACAGTTTGCGCAGATGCAACCGTGGGACGTTCCCGTTTTCGACATCCTCTTGCCGCTGGCTATCTCATTTTTCGTTTTTGAATTCGTTCATTACCTGGCAGACATCTATAGAGGCGATCAGCCGACCAAGTCGTTTACCCACTTCATGGTCTTCTCCTCATTTTTCCCGTCGCAAATAGCCGGACCGATCAAACGGTATCAAGAATTTGTTCAACAACTAATTAAGCCGGAAAAACTGTCATCGAGTCTCGCGGTCGAAGGCATTGGGCTCTTCATTCAAGGCTTGTTCAAAAAAGTGGCGATTGCCGATCCAATCGGCTCGTTGATCTTTCCGTTCTACGGTCAGATAGGAGCAATCAGCAGTCCTGATGCCTGGCTGGTTGCCGCCGGCTTTGCCGTTCAAGTCTACTGTGATTTCTCCGCCTACACAGACATGGGTCGGGGCTCCGCTATGCTGCTCGGCATCAGGTTGCCGGAAAACTTCCAGCTCCCATATTTAGCACGCGACATCTCTGACTTCTGGCGCCGCTGGCACATGTCATTGTCGTTCTGGCTGCGGGATTACGTCTATCTTCCAAGTGGCGGCGCTAAAAAAGACCGGCTGCGTAACTGGCGCGCGCTATTCATCACGATGGTTGTTTGCGGAGTCTGGCACGGCGTTGGCTGGCATTACATCATCTTCGGCGCCATCCAGGGCGTCGGCATGATCATTCATAAGGAATGGCGAACTTTCGTACGCAAAGTTTCATGGCTCGACAAAGCGCTCGACAACACCGCGATGCATCTCGTCAATCACGCGCTATTGGTGCTTTTCCTGCTGCTGACCTTTATCATCTTCCGCGCACCAACCATGTCGCGCGCGTTCAATGTGCTGGAAGGTTTGGTTCGACCAGGCGAATGCACGCTCTGGGAGCCAATCTTGAAAGCCGGGCTGATTCCGATTATGGGAATCTATGTTGTTGCCTGGTTGTTTACTGAGCTCGCAAAGAAATATCCCGAGCCATTCTCCTTCATCAGAGATCCAAAATTCGGTTACACGGTGCCATTCAAAATGGCAACCTGGACAGCGGCAGTGATCCTGACAATCGCCGCCCGGCCAATGTCTGCGGTACCATTCCTTTACTTCCAATTCTAATCGGCTGAGGACTGACAGATGAAGGCACGAACAAGAACAATCACGCCGAAAGAGCGGCCATCCAATCCCCGAGAGCGTCAACTCAAAAAACGCAAACGCATTCTCGATGCCAACGACAATTTAACTGTGATTAGACCACACGCGCTGAATCCCAAGGAGCGCACCCTGAGCCCAAGTAAAAGAAGCTCAAGCGAATAAACCAGTACGTTGAACAGAAACCCCAGGAGACTTTAGATGGTTGTTTCGGCACCAGATAAAACTAGCGAAGAGCAAAACCAGGTTGTACAACCAGAGCCGACGCCTGCAAAACGGCGGAACTGGTTTGCCATAGTTTTGCTTTGCCTGGGTCTGCAGGTCACAGCACTGCTGGTCACTGAGTTCGTCTTATATGTAGCCGGTTTGGGCGAAGAAGAAATCTTCGCCTTCGACCCTGATCTCGGCACTAAGCACATGACCAACAAACACGTAACCTGGCGCAGTGAGGGCTTCGGCTACTCATACTTCGACGCCAACGGCATGCAGGATGAAGGTCTGACAGTCGCAAAACCAGCCAACACATATCGCGTCGCGGTCCTTGGAGACTCGTTTGTCGAAGGCCTGCAAGTGCATGCAAAAGACCGCTATACACAAATGTTGAATCGCATGGTCAAACTGGCGAACGGCAAAAACATTCAAGTCGTCAACTTCGGAACCTCAGGTTATTCAACCGCTCAAGAGTATGTTCTGCTTAAAAAGCAAGTGTTTCAGTACTCACCGGATATGGTGCTGCTCTCGTATAACAGCCGCGACATTTTTGAAAACTGGTCGCCGCCCGACGCCACACTAACCAACATCCGTCCAGCGGCCATATGCCTTCCAGGACAGCCACTGGTCGTCAGCAATGCTTCAATCGATCGCTGGATGAAATCACCGCGCGCCAGATTTTTGCAAAGCATAAGTTGGATTCGTCAGAACAGTCGCATCTGGGGCCTGGTTTCGGCGATGGAAACCGAATTGAGTTTCAACAACAAAACATATAAAACGATTATGGATTTGTTGACTCGGCCCAAGAAAACGATCGTGCGCTTGTGGGGAGAATGGTCTCAGCCGGAATTTTGGAACATCCAAAAGCTGCTGCCAGCCAGCAATTCGGGACCATCATTCCATATCCAATTTTTTGAAGGCAAAGATCCAAACGCACAAATCAATAAAAAAACTGGTTTGAAGAAAGCGAAAAAGAAGATTCGCGAATTGGGTGTGGGTCAGCAACCAAGTTCATCACATGGATCACAACAGCCGAAAGCCGCTGCCGTAGCGCAACCAGCCGTAGTGAAGGCTGCACCAACCGAGGGAGAGCGCAATTACATCTCGTTGATGAGTCGCACATTAGGCGCGCTGATCTCCGAGATGAACGGGATGTGCAAAGAGCGCGGTGTCAAATTCGTTGTTATCTCAATGCCGGCGAGACTGGGAGTTTCTCCTATCGCCGGTGTAGAAACTACTATGTACGGACTTGATTATCCCGGTGAAGTTGAATTGGTCAGAGCCAAGTGTCAGGAGCTCAACGTTCCGTTCAAGGACCTGCTGGCACCTGCTGTTCAACACACTGAGAAGGAACGCAAAGAGATGTTCTACGCGCTACACCTGGCGCCTCCCGGACACAAATTCATAGCCGATCAATTGGCACCATTTCTCACCAGCGAGTGCGTCGACAGTGGCAGATGAAGTGCGAAATGCCTGGAAAGGCATAAGGATGCCACCGACCGAAGCACGACGAATTGAAGAGGAACTGAAAACCGATTCAATGAATCTAGAGATTCGTTGCAAACTTTTGGGTCACTACAGCAGCAATCGATTTATCGAGCCTGCCGGTCTGCAAAAGTTCCATGAACACTTGCTCTTCACGATACGCACGTTCCCTGACAATAAGATTTCAGGCACGCGATACGCGCACGTAGACCGCACCATGGATGGTGACACCATCTATCAAAGCGCAAAACAAGCGTGGCTCGAACAAGTGCGCAGCCATCCGAACGACGCGATCATCCTGTCGCACGCCGCCGAGTTTTTCGCGCGCGAAGAGCAATCGTTGGCTGATGAGCTTTACGCGAAGTTGTCCGCGCTAGCGGCGAGTTAGTTTCCATGGACAGTTCTGTTCAGTGGAACGTTCGGTTACTGGAAGTTCGTTCCAGAACAAATTAGTTTGCAGTGAAAGTCAGTCTTATCAGCAAGCCGGAGTCTGGTTGCGCGCTAATTCCGTTTCTCATTAGGTTGGAACCGGTTGGCGTGGCAGTTCGAATCGGCTCACCGTATGAAATTCTTCACACCAAAACTGAACAATCCATTTCAAGAGTTGCACATCGTTCTATACAATCATCAATTTCTCTTGACGGAGCGCGGAGCCGATTGCTACGATTGATTTTCGTGCATTATGGATCCGTAGCTCAGTTGGTAGAGCACTCGGCTTTTAACCGATCGGTCCTGCGTTCGAGTCGCAGCGGATCCATTTTTATTTTTAGAACCCAGTAAATATCAGCGAGTTCACGGACATTTGTGACTTGCATCTCCGCGTGTTTCGGATTGGAAGGTGCGTTCAAACCGCTTCCATACGCGCGCAGGTTCGTTCAACACCAACAAATCCGCCCGAGCGCATTGATATCACCAATGCGAAACTTGCGCAGCGACATTGCTAACGTTTTGCAGCTATTAGAAAGAACGACTACCAGGGAAAGTTGTATCGCGCGAACAACGGCACGCCGCCGGTCGTCAGCCCTTGCCTGAAGTCAATAACGCCAATCTGCACGCCGCGATCCTCGAAGGACTGCGGATATAAGTAGAGTGACGCGGAGAATTGCGAGACTCGACCGTGCTTGGTTGCGCCTGGTCCGAGGTGGAAAACAACCTCTACGCCCCTTGGCGACCGCACGGGTTCTGCCAGTTCAAAATATTTTTCGAGAATCAGATCTTCGCCATACGGAGGCGGTTCACCGTAATCGATCGGGTCATCGTGAGTCGTCCACTGCCACAGGACCAAGTCTGACCCTGCCTTTTTCAAATTGACATTGAGGCGCGGGAACCAGTGATCATCACTGTCTGACTCGCGAAAGACGCTCAGCCGACCGCGCGTAAGCGCCGGTCTGTCAATGAGCATCTGCCGTCCCTGTGCATCGATTTCATCCATTGGTAAGGACTCCTTCAACCGACTTGCGATCTAAATCGAGAAACAACAGAATAGCATTGTCACAGCGATAAGTGGAGAAGCAAAGAACATGCCGCTTAACGCTTTGCTTGCATTGTTGTTTGAAACCAAATCGATTCCATGTTTATCCAATCGATTTTCAAAATGTGCTCAGTAATTGTGATTGCGTTTGGAAAAAATAGCGGATAATTGTTAGCCATGTCAGAGATGATCAAACTCAATTTTCCAACCCGCTACTCAATCGGCAGCGTGTATCTGGCTCCGGCGACACAACCGGAGTCGTGGGAGCTGTTGCAGGTTCCGCAGGGTTTGGTGACGAAGCCGGAGAATCAGCCAATCAACTGGGATTGGCTGGACGACGCGCGCAGCACGCTGACGATTCCCGCCAATTCCAAAGTCAAGCTCAAGATCAACAACAGCGCCAGCACTCGTCTCGATTGCTTGTCCGAGCTCCCGCCTGATTCCATCCATACTTTGGACGTCAGTAGAACCGGCGTGACCGACGAATCGATTCCATTGATTATGCATTTGAAGCAACTCAAGGTTCTGGAGTTGGCTTATACAGCGATTTCCGACGAAGGCGCGATGCTGTTTTCGAAGCTCGAGAATTTGCACACGCTCGGTTTGACTCACGCCGCCATCACGAATACTGGATTGCGTGAGATCTGCAAGCTCACAGATTTAAGAGAGTTGTGGTTGAACGGAACGCTGGTTGATGACGAAGGTATGGTGCAGGTAAAGCAGCTCGACAAGCTGGTTTTACTTGGTCTGAGCAGCACGCGTGTGACAAGCGAGGGACTGGCGGAACTTTACAATCTAAAAGGATTGCTCCGCCTCTACATGTTCAACACCTCTCTCGATGAAAAAACTGCCGATGAGTTCAGACAAAATGTAAAACAGTGCCGCGTAAAATGGAAGCGTCCAGCGGCTCAGCGCCCGGAGTTTATGTTCGCGGACGAAGCCAGTTTGTCGCTCGACGATGAGTTCGACGCAGACCATGAAGTTGAAAACGGATCTAACGGCAAGGCTCGACACGTCAAGCCGATGAACGACGATCGATTTTGGCAGCTGGTTGATTTGTTCAACTGGGACGAAGAAGGAAATGACACCAAGGTGATCGAACCTTGCGTAGACGCGCTCTCCGCGTTGACGGACGAAGATATCTGCGGGTTCCAAGAAACCTTGCACGACAAACTTTTTCAACTCGACGCAGAAAAATATGCCAGACACATCGGCCGCGAATCATATCGCAGCCAGCAAGAATATTTTTCCAAGAGCTGGTTTTTAAACGTCAGATGCTGTGCGATCGCCAATGGCGAAGACCTTTTCGACGACATCGTCGATACTGCGGAAAACATGCCAAAAGATCTTGGTTTCCGGGCAATTTGTCGAGTCGCTCCAGAAGCGTACTATAAAAAGACTGGTCAGAAACTGACTTACTCGCCGACAAAATCGAGCGAAACTTTCAGCAATAGGGCGGGTTGGCCAGGAATGCTGGAAACCAAATCTTAGAGAACCCGGGCGCAGCCTGTGTTTAAGATTGCCGGATGTATGTGCATGCAAATGTCTTTCTCACGGTCCGAACAAATTGATTTACGCAACAACTGAAGTGCGAGTCACTACATCTGGTGCCACCATCTGGCGAGGTAAAAATCCGTGAAAAAGCAAAGTACGAAATTCAAAACGGCATTCGGAGTTTTTACCGTAATTTGGACAGATGATGGCATCGCGGAGATTCGCATACCAGGCTCGTCTTCGCAAGAGCACGAAGTGCCACAGGCAGCAAAAGATGTGCCACCATGGTTGGAAAAAGCGCTAGCCAAGATCGGAAAACACCTCGATGGCACTCCACAAACTATGGATGACATTCCGCTCGACCTTTCTCAACGTCCGGCGTTTCATCAGAAAGTTTATCGTCGCCTGGTGAAATTGCCACCGGGTCAGACGGTAAGCTACGGAGAATTAGCGGACCTGATTGGCGCTCACGGAGCCGCTCGGGCCGTGGGAACAGCGATGTCCACCAATCCGATTCCAATCGTGGTGCCCTGCCATCGAGTGGTGAAATCAGACGGATTGCTGGGAAATTATTCCGCACTGGAAGGACCGTTGTCCAAACGTCACTTGCTTGAAATGGAAGGTTGTGACCTTTCGAAAAAATCAATGAAGTCGAGGAAACATCTTGTCTAAGAAGCAAACAAAACAGGTTTCGCTATCCAGCATGAGTCCGGCTCAGATAGCCGATATGCTTGGCGAGCTGTCGCGAAAAGACGCGAAGTTGAAATCACTAATCGCACAGGTTGACGGTGGGTACGCGCTCACAATAAAAGAAGCGCATTCGCCATTTGAGGCAATCGCAGAATCGATAATCTACCAACAATTAACCGGCAAGGCAGCCGCCACAATTTTGGGAAGGTTCATCGCATTGTTCGGCAAAGCGCCATTTCCGACGCCTGAGCAGATTGTGGCGACACCAGATACGGTGATGCGCTCTGCCGGTTTATCAGGGGCGAAAACGGTAGCACTTAAAGATCTGGCGGCGAAGACTATTGAAGGAAAGATTCCGTCGATCTCTGAAGTCGATCAAATGTCGGATGAAGAAATCATCAAATGCTTGACCGCCGTTAAGGGTGTGGGCACCTGGACTGCGCATATGTTTCTGATGTTTCGTTTAGGACGACTCGACGTTATGCCATCCGGCGATTACGGAGTTCGAAAAGGCTTTGCCATCACATACGGTGACGGTGTCACTTTGCCTTCGCCGACCGAACTTGAAACACATGCAGAACGCTGGCGTCCATATCGCAGCGTGGGCAGCTGGTTTATGTGGCGCGCCATCGAGATCAACAAGCTATTCGCGGTTCCGGAAAACAAGACAGTCGTGAAGAAAATTGCGAAGTCGAAACCGGAAACGAAAAAATCAGCAGAAAAGAACAAGCCCACAGACAAGAAGTTGAGTAGTAAACCGGCGGCTCCCAAGGCGGTCGGGAAGAAAAAGCCGACGGTTAAACCAACAGCCGAGAGGAAGACCACATCAAAAACGCGAAGTCCAACTTCAACATCAGCCAAGAAACCGGCAGCAGACAAGCGCCGCTCGACTGCAACGTCAGCGAAGAAACCGGCGCCGAAAAAGCCCAGTTCCGTTTCGACATCCGCAAAGAAACCGGCCGCCAAGAAACTCGCAGGGAAATCCAACGTCGTCAAGAACGGTGCCGGCAAAAAGCGGGCGTCGAGTTAAATCGAAAGTAATATGAGAATAGATCGATCACTTCAAGCCGTAATTACAAATTCCGGTCTCAGACATGATAAGTTAAGAAACTAAAATGAGATTGAAGTACCTACTTACCACAGCCCTGTCGCTGATCTGCCTGATCAGCACAAGCATTGTTTTGCCCGCTCCAGCGCAGGAAGACGATGGTGGCGGCGGCGGAGCAGGTCCGGTTCACAAACTCGATGCGGCTAGCTATGTGAGCTGGTGGTTTCACTCAGCCCTGGGATATCATCCAGCGATTCTGATGAAGGTTGAAAACTCCAGTGGACAGAACCTTTCCGGCACGTTGATCAAGTACCAGGCCAGGTTCACCAACCTGCGCGATGGATACGTCAACGTGGCTCGTGATGAGGTTCGCGCCAGTCTCGAACCCAAGAAACAGATTTATGTTTTCCTCAAAGGTCCGCGCGCATTCGAGCTTCCCATCGATCAAAATCTCTGGCCGAAAATGGAATGCAAAGTCATGTGCAAAGTCGGCGATGACGATAGCGCAGGCACCCAAACGCTTTTGATTTCGAAGGTCGACTCGCTGACTATGAGCTTTGACGACGCAATGACGTTGCTGGCCAAACAACCAGATATCAGAGTTTCGCGCCGAAGAGCGGCCCCACCAGTCAGAACGACACCGGAGAAACCGTTGGTGGCAATGGCTGGTTCACTGAACGCCAAAGAGAAGCCGAAAGTGACTATGGGTCAGTTTCTTACCTCGTCGTCCGCTTTTCCTGGACTGGGCGATGACTTCTATAGTTTTGAGAAAAAATTCGGCATTCCTGCTGAGTTTGATTCGAACACAAAAGATTGGACATGGGCACGGTATCAAAATCAATCACCCGAGTTTTCGCTGATCGTCGGATCCCGCGGACAGACCGGCAAAGCCGATTTGATTGTTGCCACAGTCCCGCCAAGCCAGCTAAAAGGTGAACAGCAAATCACCGATCTAGCCAAAGCGATTGCTGGAAAGTTTAGAAGCGAACAAACGACTGCTCCAAATCACTCGGTCCGTTATCTCCCATCGGGACGGCTGGAATTCGGCACGCTGTCCGCGAAGAACTACCGCGCCGTCTACTTTGTACCGGGCGAATCACCTGGTGGAAGCAATTCATTTATCGTAGTTGTTACACGATTGCCTGGAAATGTGCTGAATATTTTGCGCCAGGAGGCGCCACGAGCTAAACTATTGAGATTCCTGGCTCCGGTTACCGGCGTCGAGGAAACGTAGAACCTGACACGTGTTTGAGCTTCGCTCGAAGCATGTGGCGATGAGAATCAAAAATCAGGCGTTTCTTTCTTTGCGGTTTCCCTTAACCTGATCCAGTTTTCTGGATGTGTAAGTATTAACGTCCGAAGCAATTGCCGTTAAAATACCCGGGGACATTCCTCGGTTGTGCGATGGGGCACAAGCGGCACTGGCGAATGACTCTCCGAATGCTGCATTACTTATCGAGTGGACAAACACGAGGTGCCCGATGCCGGTAAAATTGCCTGAGAAAACTGCTCCGACCACAAAGCCGGAACCAAGAAAGGCTCAAGTAGCTCCATCCTCAATGATCGATCGGATTCCCGTAAAACTAGTTTTGATGCTCGCCGCGCCATACCTGGCAGGAGAGAGTCCTGATGCGGCGATTGAGCTGGCGCATAAGCTGCATGCCAAAGATCGCTACACATCAACTTTGGATATTCTCGGCGAAGACATGGAGTCGGCTGCCGACTGCGATGCTTCGGTCGAAGCCTACAAAAATCTTGTTGACCTGATCATCAGCAATCCGCTGCCGGTCACGACCTCACAAGAACAGATTACGATTTCGTTTAAGCCATCGATGTTCAGCACCACGGCTCCAAAGGGCACGGGTTATTCTGATCCGGAACTTGATAAAGCGTTTGAACGAATCAAAAAAGTAACCGACTACGCAAAACGGCTCGGCGTCAACGTCACACTGGAAGCCGAAGACAATCGTTGGACCGACTTTCATCTCGACACCTATGTGGAATTGATCAATCAGGGTTACACCAACCTTGGTACCGTGATTCAATCTCGATTGTTTAGAACCGCCAATGATATCAGTCGATTTGACGAGAGAATGCGAACACGGCTGGTGATCGGCATCTACAACGAACCAAACGACATCGCTCACACCAACAAATCGGTGATGAAAGATCTGGTTGTATCGTACGCGCAGAGGTTGCTCGAAAAAGGAACATACGTCGAGATCGCAACTCACGATGTAGACTGTCTCGACAAATTCTTCGGAAACGTAGTGCTGCCGGGCAAAATCTCGCGCACGCGATTCGAAACGCAATATTTGCATGGTGTTCCGCGTGATGATATTCAACACGGATTGATCAACGGATCGTATTTCAATAAAGAAAAATTTCCAGCCGCAAACGCAGAACATTTGCAAGAACTTGCCACCACCGGTGTGGTCGTTCGCAAATACCTTCCGTTCGGCGAAGGGCACGTCTCAGGCGCTTATTGCCGCCGCCGACTGAAAGAGAATCCAAACATGGCGCTATACGGAATCAAGAACTTCTTCAAAATGCAGTAGTTCTCCGCGCGGCCGTTCCAATTTCCATGACTCCAGTCATATGCTCGTATGACCGCCTTCAGCCTTGCGCCGCCCATCGATCGGCTGATAGTCGACGCATGAGAAGACAGGCTAAGAACGGCATCACAACTGGTGCGCGGCGTCCGGTCCGTTGATCGCCTGAGGTTAGTACCTTTCCCGCCAAACGCGTTAAGGAAAATATCAGCACCATCAGAATTTCCGGAAGTGTCAAGCGCACGAGCGATTACGCTGGTACCTCCCGACGATCAATCGCTTGTTCGCCATGGCAAAAGTTTTCGTTCAAATTGTTCAATTAACCAGCTCAGACCGAGGGCAAGCGCCGCAAGTGTTATTACACCAACGATAACCGTCGCCATGTCATATAAGCCGGAAGCTCGAACAATCATATGACCGAGTCCCTGCTCTGCTGAGATAAACTCGCCGATGAAGGCACCGAGAAGCGCGAGTCCGATGTTTAGCTTCATTGCATTGACGACCCAAATCAAAGACGATGGCAAAACCACAGTCTTGAAAGTTTGCACTCGATTCGCGCCAAAGACTTGCATAAGTCGGAAGAATTTCGGCTCAACTGTCATAGCGCCCTGGTAGGACTGAACAATGGCTACAACGACTGTCGATAGAAACGCGAGTGCGACTTTTGAGACTATGCCGATACCAAACCAGGCGATAATCATTGGGGCAAGAGCGAATATCGGAATCGATCCCAATGCTGTGATGTAGGGCTTTGAAACTGTCGATACCAGTCTTGAGTACCAGAGCGAGAGTCCGATAGCGGCACCGCAGGTAGTGCCCAAGGTGAATCCGGCGAGAGCTTCCACTAGTGTAACGCAGGAATTTCGAAACAATTCACCATTGCCGGCTAGCCTGATAAAGGCGCACCATACCTGGTGCGGACTCGAGAATATGAACTGACGCTGTGGGTCAGTCATGGTATAGACCTGCCAGACGATTACAAAAACCAACAACGGAAGCGGATACAGAAACAGCATTTTAGAGCGTGGAAATGGTTCTCGTGAGTGCACTGGTCTTTCGATATTCCGCGGTGTATCGATTGTCATTGAGAAATCACCGATTTCAATTGCTGCCAAATTAGCTGGTAATACTCGCCGAATTTATTTACGCCTCTGATAACCTCCGGGTCGCGTTGGCTGTCCTCGAACTCGATTGGTATGTTAGCTTCGATGGAACCTCGATTGTTGAGAATCAGAACGTGATCCGATAATGCGATCGCTTCTTCGATGTCGTGCGTCACTAGCACCGCAGCCTTCGACGTGTCTTTGATAAAACTGTAGAATTCACCTTCGAGACGCAACTTGGTAAAGAAGTCCAGTGCAGCGAATGGTTCATCCAATAACAATAAGTGCGGATTGAAAAGCAGTGACTGAATGATACTGACTCGTTGACGCATGCCTCCGGAGAGTTGCGCTGGGTATGAGTCCAAAATGCTTTCATCGAGGTGAAACCTTTTCAGCAATTCCATCAAACTGGCTTGCCATAACTCTTTTGGCACATTGCCGATCTCTTGGGCGAGCGCCAAGTTTTTCTTGATCGTACGCCAGGGCATAAGCGCGTCTTCTTGAAAGATGTAACCGATGTTGCACCGGCTATGGTGCTGATCAATTCGAATCTCTCCGGAAAGTGGTGTCATCAAGCCTGCAATTAGATTCAATAGTGTGCTCTTGCCACACCCGCTGCGCCCGAGAATGGAAACGATTTCGCCGGCTTCTACCGACAGCGACAGATCGTTAATCACAGGTTTAGATTCTTTTTTATATCCGAAGCTGAGACTGGAAATTGTTAGAGCCGATGCTGGTTTTTCGATTTGAAAATCGCTTGACACCAATTGTAATCCGCTCCGTTCGCTCAATCCCCTGGACGCAAATTTTTAGTAAGCGCCGTCGCTCGGCCCCCTCGACTCAGTTCGCTTGCTTGCGGTTTATCTTTTCCGACACAACGATTTTTGCCGGGTTTGTCCAGGATGCACCAAATATTTTACTGGTTATCTGGACTGGAAGTTGATTTAGTTTCGCTACCCGGGTCGGTAGATCTCGTTTTATCTCCGGAAGTCTCAGCCGTCCCTGCAGGCTTATCAAGGTAAATCATATCGAGATAGCTCATATCCACGTTTTCCTCGTAAGTCCCGGCGGAATCGAGATCTCCAAGATCTCTTCGCATTGAGATTGCTTTATCCCAGGCGCTCTTAGGCAGCATTGGGCTTTTCGGAATTGTGCCGGAATCCCGTAAACGGGCAAGCGCATCTTTCACAATTTCCGGTTTCACTTCCGGAAATTCCTGTTTGGCAACTTCAACGGCACCATCAAAATCTTGGTGGATATAATCCATCGCGTCCTTTAACGCGGCGACGCAAGCCTTAATTAGATCTGGATGTTCTGCTGCGAATTTATCGGAAACTTCAAGACCTGTAAAAGCAAAATCGCCGAGTTCATCTTTCGGCGAATAGACCACGTGAGCGCCTTCGCCGACCAGAATTGACACGGTTGGTTCAAGTTCAAGCGCCAGGTCAACCTGATCGGATTTAAGCAAAGCCGGTAGCGTGCCGAACGCGCCTTGAACGATGCTTGCCTTTTTAGTTTTTCCGTCTGCTAGAATTTTCTTCATGACGGCGTAGCTTGTTGAAGGTGCTGTGAATGCGGCACAACGATGGCCTTCGAAATCTTCCGGCTTTGTGAACACGCCGATATCTTTCTTGAGCGCTACAATCCAGAACGGAACACCACGAACCACGGCGGCAACGACTTTTCCGCTCTGTCCATGCTCACGGGCAATGGCTACAAACGTTGGATCTGAGACGCCGAATTGTGCGTTTCCTGTTACGACAGCAGTGAATGTTTTTTCGTCTCCACCAGTGCTGACCAATTTGACGTCAAGACCGTGCTTCTTGAAAAAATCTTTGCGTTGCGCGACATAGAGCGGCATGTATAAAAAAATGTGCCCGTACTGTGCGATCGTTATCGGCACCGCGGATGATGCTTTCTTCGACGTGGTGGGGTCTTCTACTTTTGCTTGGTCGATTGGTGCTGGTGAGCAACCAGTCAGAATTAGAATTCCAGCAAAGAGAACGCAAAATGATTTGATCATATAAGAAGTTCCATTATTCAACAGTTCAGGCTACGTATGGTGCTGGTGTCACTTTTCATGTTTAATCAAAAGATTTTCAAAAATGCGTGAGAGTTATTCTTTGCCATGACGCATATCACTCTAGCGGATCCGGTTTTATCGATCATCTCATAAATCTGAATTTCATCCCGAGCGCGTTGAGATCCGATTTCGCCTGGAAATTTTCGCATGTATTCAGTGACGACTGGATTACTTGTTTCGGAAGGACCGAAGGGATTCCCGACATTCTTGTCAATATTTTTCTCGTCGGATTCACTGGCGATGCCCGTGATACCGGGTCTCTCAAAATTCTTAGTGCCGTTGCCACGTTCACACAGGCGGTACTTCTCCCTGTCTCGAAGCTGCAACTTTATATGCTCACTTTTGGTTGAGACGGTGAGCTCTCCTTTAACTTCCTGAAATGTACTTATGGAGCCTTCCAATCGTTCTGTGTCGGACAATGGATTTTCGAAATAAGCTCGAAATGAGTCTCTTGGCCCCATCACCAAAACATCGGAGTCCGAATCGCAGGCAGTGCAGGAAAAAGCAATTCCCATTGCTACCATTAGAATCGTGGCTAACCGCACTCGATATTCGAAGTTATGAGATAGTCGAAATTGAATCAACTTTACTTTGCGATCCCCGAAACGATATCCTTTGCAAAAAAGAGCAATCCAATATCTGGTAAAAGAACGATCAGACTTGGAAGGTCAGTCTTGATGCCAGCGTTCTCGAGGAGGCAACACGAGCGCAAAACGACCAACTTGAAATTAGCCACATCTAGCCATAAATACTATCGTCGTGTCCACTCCGACGACTAAAGGGGTTCATCCTCGCGGCCAGCATCTTGCGTAGTCTTTTCTTATTATTCTCGCGCTTGTCTTCATTCTCTCCTTCGGGATTTTCTTGTTCTTTTGCTCCACTACCGGTGGAGTCTGGGCCACAGCGGCCCCCACCTCAGCCACCGCCTGGAGGCTTCGCAGGTCGATCATTTGGTCTACTGTCTCCACCACCGGTGGAGCCTGGGCCACAAGGGCCACCACCTCAGCCTCTCCTCTGTCTAAACGGATCACCTCTGAACGGAGCTATTTCGGGAGGAGTCGATCTGGGGGCTTCTGGGGCATCAGTACCTGGTGACGCTGGGGCATCAGACCTCGGTGCCGCTGGTGCGTCAGGTCTTGACAGTCTGTCTCTTTTTTCTCCACCACCTGAGGAGTCCGGGCAGCCGCCGGAGCTTCAGGTACTGCCTGAGCCCCGCTCGCCAACAGTCGAGAACGGATTGAACACTGAGCTGCGGTCGTAAGGCGAGGACGGATTATCAAATGTGCTTGGGCTTTCCAAACCGGGTCCGCTAGTGCTTGGCGAGAACAAGCTCGTGGCGTAAGTACTGAGGGTCGCCCCATCATTTCCGTCCGACCGAGTCGAGGCCGGTTTGTCTGAAGGCGCAGCAAAATTCTGTTCAGTCATGGCGATCAATCCAGCCTGGTACTAGTAAAGGGGCGTTCGGATATTATTCTGATATTTCGTGAATTTTTGGTACCCTGAAGGATTGAACGGATTGGCTACCCCTGAAACGCCGCAAGAATGGTCCATCCAAGTCTTTAATTCAAGTTGAGGAGTGTGGTGCAAATTTCCGTTCACACGGATAACAACCTTCTTTTAGCTCGGCTGGCGATGAATCACCAAACTTTGAACACCGACTTTCGAAGCATTTTGGCATTGCCTCTGCGACTTTATCTCTCATGACCCTACCGGCGGTGCTTGAAGTAACATCCGCTCAGTTTGATCCTCTTTGATCTTTTTGGCCTTAGTTTGCTTAAAGTCACACGAAGAACGGCATCACGTGTGTTGCGCGGCGTCCAGTCCGCTGATCGCTTGAGCTTGGATCTGAGATGAATTATGCGGGCTGATCATTGTTTTTGGGCTCGAATTGTATTGTTGCCGCCAAACGTGATGTTCGCGGTCTTGAGGCCGTTGTTAACGGTCAAATCGGCATCTAATCCCTCAATCGTACTTGTTGGTGACTTTGCTTTCAATCCAGAGCCCGTGAGCGTCACCGTCCCTGCTAATTGCGTAATAAAATTCACGTTGAAACGCGGCAACGGTGCAGGTATGGCTGGATTAAAAGGTTCTACGGATATATCGATATCACCGTTAGTCGTCGAGTTGGTGCGGACAACAACGTCCGCCGCAAAGGCGATTTTACCTTTGGCACTTTCCGTAACTAGCTCAATCGAATCAATAGATTCGATATCTGCATTTACTTCGTATCCGCCACCGTACGCTGCGTCTCTCGCATTGATGGCTCCATTCACTGCACTAATAGTGCCGCCATGGTTGTTGACGATCAGAGCGGCATCAGAGGTGCCTTCTAAATTGACGTTTCCAGTCGTTGAAGTGATCTGTCCTTTGATGTTGTTAACCTTCGAGGACAAAACTGAAACATCGTTCTTGGCGCTGATTGTGCCACCATTATTAATGGCATTGCCCGCCACAAGAGTCAGTCCTGCTGACGAAATAATTGTGCCGTCGTTGTTCAGATTGCCTGCAGCATCCAGCGTCAAATCGATTGTGGATTTGATTGTCGCGCCTGAGAAATTGTTGATGTCGTCGACGCGAATCGCACCACTTCTTTTGTTTACGTCCGTGGATGTCGCGAGCACGGTGCCAAAGTTGTTTAAATCGCCGAGTAATTTAAAATCGGACCGTTTAGAAAAATCACCAGTGATGGTGACATTCTTTGAGATAACAAAATTGGCTGCGCGCATGACGTCATGATCGCCTGTGATGGCGTCGAGATTAACTTCGCCGCCTACCGCTTTGCCGTGGTCGATTGTCAGTTTTTGTCCGCCCGACAGCACTTGCTTGACTGCGATGTATTAGGCAGCTGAAACAAGGCTTCCGGCGCTGAGAGTCTTCGTTTCGCCGCCAGCTGTGATTTCAATTGAATTGCGATCTTGGAATAAGTTTTTGCCGAGCACAATACTTCTTGATCCTGAAGTCAAATCCAGATCTATGCCGCTTTTCAGTCTGACCACATTGCCGGCGTCATTGATCTGCAAAGTGTGATTTCGAAACGGTTTCGTCTCGAGTTTGACATTCAAATTGGGCGCGTTGGTTTTAAAGCGTGGCACAAAATTGTCTACAGGTAGGTTGGTTGAAACCGGCAATATGTTTGCTTCTACCGTCCTGGTCGGAATGATGTTGTTGCGGAATTCTTTTTTGAATAGGGTGTCGGCGTCTAATTTTAATGATGCCATCGCCATTGGTGCGGGGCTTAACTCGCATTTAGAAGAAATTTTTCGCCCATTCTCGCCACTGAGGATCCGTCAAACACTCAAAGTGTCCACATTGCAAAAGGATGGTCTTAGTTTTACGATGCTGCAGTTTCGGACTACCGCCGCCAGAAATCCGCTCGGCATCAATTAGCGGTCTGCAAAAAACTACTCGATCTGCAATTCGCCAAGCGCGACGTCAGAATATCCATTGGCATCACCCTCATCCACCAGGGATGTGAACTTGATCCTGCGAACATGAACGACAGGATTCTTTAAGTGCACATCAAAGTCTTTTAAATCACCAACTGCGCTTTCAATCGTCGTGTAAACGACTTTGTTGTCGCTGTCCAAAAGCTCAAATTTTGCTCTATTTATTGAAAAACCAGTCGACCATCGTGCGTCTCGATTACCCAGGGCCGTCACGCGCGATACTTCAACATCTTGCGGAAAGGTGATGATGACCCAAGGCTGTTGCTTAAAAGCGGCGGCATCCCGGGCCGCAGAGAACCACGACGTGTTGGAATTTTGATCCAGCAAGTTGGACACTGGCCAACCGTTCCAATTTGAACTACATTCAAGAACCAACTGTTTCCGGTATTTCTTGATTAACCAATTGCTGTTTGCTCCAAAACTGCCGACGTTGCCAATTCCCTCTGGCGAAGCGATTGAATCCGACTGTCTAAATTGAAAACCGAGGACAAGAAAAGACAAAACGATCACGATATTCAATATTGCATTTTTTCGCATAAAGCCTCAGTAGTTCCAGACCGACATTCGTACTGCGTAATCATTTCAATCTAGCAGAAAATATTAAATAGAGCTGTTTGGTAGACAAACTGCCATCCCAGCCCGTTGATTACATGGTCGTGATTTTAACGCTACTCAAGAGGAAATCGTTTTTCAATGGAAAAAGCGCAGCTGCTCGCGGTCGCGATCGACGGTAAAACGCCAACCAGACATAAAATCCTGTCCTATCGCCGACATGCCGTTGCCGCCGACGTAGATCGGGAAGTCCTGCTTCAGGACGGGTCCGAGGCTTAGATCGACAAAAACTTGTCGGACCTCAAGCTGGCCTCCAACGCCGCCGATAGTGTAATACGCCGCATTAGCAGGCACCACGATGCCGGCAGCTGATGCCTGACCTTTGGAAAAAATAGAAGTGGAAGCGCCGGTATCAACCAATATTGGTCCGATCCTGTGACCATTGATTGTGACACTGACATATTCCCGATCGTTTTCAACTTTACATGGAACGTCGTAGAGCGAGTGCTTCTCCGTACTTTGTGCTTTGGCGACGGTGGACGTCTTCTTAAATAGTGTCATTCTGCCACCACTTCGATCGATTGAATACTGGAAGTCGCGAATAAAGCCCTGTCCGATCAACGGCATGCTAACTCCGTCTTGGGCTGCTCGTACTTCCAAATTTCTTGTGATTGTTCCGACCTTGATTGGAACAGTCACCTTCCAAACCGGAATACCTTTACCCGCCCATCCGGTGGCGGCACCATCCGGGGGCTTATCTGTCGGGACATGTATTCCGCATCGCGACAATTGATCGACACTGAAAAACTCATTTGCGCCGGTGTCAAACATGCACTGCATAGGTTTGCCATTTATATGCGCATCAATAATCATGTGATTGTGATCCCCAGTTCGGAAGCGGATCTCGGCAGCTTCCGGGAGTATTTCATAGTCGCCTTTTTCAGCAACTATCTGAGCTTTTTTTCCAAGATCCAGCATGTCGGACTTCTTGGAAAAAGTTACCTTGTGGAGCATTCCATCGACCTTCAAATCTTCGAAAAATGCACGTCCTAGCCTGGGCACACCTATAGTATCGCTGGTGATGGCAACCGGTACTTTTCGTTTGATTCCACCGACTGCAATTTCGCAGGCGCTTTTCCAAACAGGAATACTTTTTTCTGAAAATTCATTGGTCTCGAATGAATTCGGATTTCCAGATGGCACAACCAATCTAGCGTGCTTCGCGTCTTGAAGTGATATCAGGGTTTCCCATTCTCTCGCTCGCACACGCATGAGAAACGGCTGCCCGTTGATCGACGCTGGAAGGGCATTCTCTCCTGCCGACACTGCATGGGTCAGAGCGATTTCAGTTTGCTTAGGAATGGCAGCGTACTCTTTTTTATACTCTTTATCTGAAAGTACGATCCGTTTGTCCTTATACTTTCCGCTATCAGAAATATAATCGCTCGGCGCATTAGAGGATGAGCTCGCTACCTTCTTCCAGTCTGCGGGACTCAATTTTTCAAGGTGAGTAAGCGCGAGTTTGCCCTTTTCAGTATCACGCATGTTTGTCGCGAGATAAGAATATCCCTCGACTGCTTTCGTCCGATTGCCTTCGTAGTGATGACATAAAGCCTTGTAGTAAAGCGCTTCTTCATCGTTTGGAACTTTTGACAATCGATACTCGAAACATTTGCGAGCGTCGGCAAAGTTTCGCTGCTTCAGCAAAAGCAATCCTTGTTCGATGTATTTGTCCCTGGTAGCCGATGGATTGGAAGCCGCCTTTGCAGTCTTATCAACAAACTTATTAAGTGGATCTAGTCGTCGCAAAGCCGTTTTGGCTGTGGTCTCGGCCGGAAGTCCTTTGAAGATTCGCTCAACTTCTCGAAATCGTTTGATTGCTTCACTAGTGTTGCCTAGCGCCGTTTGAGAGTTGGCTATGTATAAATAACATTCGGCGGATCCATTTCCTTGCGCCAGAGCAGCTTCGAAATGAACGAGCGCCTGTCGATAATTGCGACTCTGGTAGTCTTTGAGACCCGCCGTAAATTCGGATTCGAGAGAACTTTGAACTGGCTGGAAATTGAAAAACGCAACCAACGTCGCCAGCGCTACAGCCGACTTGAATTTCTTAGAATGTGATATGCGCGTCTGATTAAAAACCATAAATTGCTCATCGGTAACTTTTCGATTATACCTGCGCTGGAACCCGTCCATTCCTCGCCGAACTGATTTCGCCTGCCCCGTGCAGGTCGCTGGACGGTGATTTGAACGATTCGGTAGTTTCACTGCATATTAGATGCAGCGAAACGCGGATCGTCAGGAGATTTCGCTTAGCGTTCTTCCGTGCTCGCGGCAATCGGCATTTCTTCTGCGGTTGTTATCAATTCAAGGGCAGGATCGGCAAGAAACCGCACCGGCAGAATTGGATCAAACAAAGTGGTGCCGAATCCGAGCAAGCCGGTGCCATAGTAATTTGTTTTCACACCCATGCGTTTGTAGAGCTCAACAGCTGCTCCAATGCAGGTCCAGCGGTGTGTTGCTATGCGCCCCATGAATGTTCCGAACCAATCGTAACCGGTCGAATAAAAAATATCGCGAAGTGGTTTTTTCCATTTCTCAGGCAGCGGAATGAAATCAATCCGTTTTGTCACTCGAACATTTTCTTCGGCGGCCCATTTCTGATTGGTCGCGACCATTTCCTCTGCCATTTTGGTGGCACGATCGGATTCTTCTTTTGACCAAGGTTTCTTCAGATGGAGTCCGATGAAGTATCCCTTATAATGAGGCCCCATCATGTCTTCTATCGGATGGATTATCGTTCCTTTAGCCATATATGAGCTAAACAATTGTTTGGTTCCATCCGGCATTTCTAAAACTAGTTCCGCATGGCCGACGCTCTCGTGGAGTCCTTTTGCAATGTTGCCGCTCGTCAAAAGCAAGTCTCCTGGTCTGAGTGCAGACGCCGGAGGATTCACCCAGGTGTTGAGTGGCACCGGACCGTATCCTTGTTTTTTATACTTGCTCTGGTTTAGTTTATACAAAACATAAATGTAGACCCAGGCAAGAATCTCTATTACAGCCAGTATTCTGACGTATGGATGAAAAACTTTTGCAATCAAAGCGATCGCGCTCAGTGTGATACCAAGCACCACAGGTAGTTGCAACTCTATTCTCGATAGAATATCGAAATAAGTTTGCAGCAGATGATTGACCTTCACTCGTGTCAGCAGGAGCCAGCATCCGCTCAGTACGACGCATCCTGTAGACAAATGCCAGTCCAATTGGTGCGTGAAAAATTTCCAGGACAACCAGAGCAACAAAAAATAGCCGACAGTGTTTGCCGCTTTTACAAACCCGTAGTATGCCGGTGAAGTCTGTACCGCGACGCTTGGATCTGCAGGAGTGTAGGAAAGGGCTCCGTGTTTCATTGTGGCATTATTACGTGGTTGGGATGCGCTTGTCCACTCAGACATTCACCAGCTCAGCGTCTTTCTACAATGTCACTTCTCTGGAGTCATGCCGATGGTGCCTAACCAGGTCTCAACCAAATCCGTCCATCGCGTCACTGGTTCCTTTGTGCGCCTCAACCCGAAGGCATGTCCGCCTTTTGCATAGAGATGCATTTCTACGGGCACTCCTGCTTTCTTGAGCGCACGATAATAGACGAGCGAGTGCTCCGGCGGATCGACTTTGTCGTCTTCGCACTGGAGCAAAAATTGTGGTGGCGTTTTTGTAGTGACCGGAACGTACGGAAACAACTCGAATTTTTTCTGGTCGACCCACAAATGTCCCGGGTAGATAGCGACACCGAAATCGGGACGGCAGCTCACTTTGTCGGCGGCATCTACAGGTTTATAAAGGCGGTTTCCGAATTGCGTGCTGGTTGCTGCCACCAGATGTCCGCCGGCTGAAAAACCGATCACTCCAATTTTGTGCGGATCGATATGATATTCCGCAGCGCGAGCGCGCACCAAACTTAGTGCCCTCTGCGCGTCCTGCAATGCGATTTTGGATTTTGGATAATGCCCTGACTTCGGAAATTTATCCACACCAGGAACGCGGTATTTCAGCAACACCGCAGTGATTCCTCTGGATGTGAGCCAATCACAAATTTCGGTGCCTTCCAGATCCATTGCCAAAATTTGATAACCGCCACCAGGAAATACGACCATCGCAGCTCCGGTATTTTTTCCCTTCGGAGAATACACAGTGATCGTAGGACGCGAAACCGGAGCAGAATAAATCCAGGTTTTACCGCCGACCAATTTGTCACTGACTGTTTCCACGCGTTCTGGTCCCGTCGGCACCGCATCAGGAGCCTTTCCCGGCCATATCGGCACTTGCTTGTATCCCGCCGCCGGTTGCCATTCAAGCGCAAGCGCACCTGAACTGGAGAAAATGAATGCAGCACAAAGAGCAAAGATCAAAGTCTTCATCAGGCGTACCCCACGACGTTCCGCAAATAGTCAATCTAGTATAGGCGGAGGTTTTCCCAACGCCAGCGCCCGTAGCGTTTTTTATCCATCTCTAAACACAAGGCTAACGTCAACTTACGCGGCGTTAAAATCAAACGAAATCCAATTCGTCAGAACAGCACAGCTTGCCCAAAGAACAACATGACACGTGATGCTCACGGATTGTATAAAAGGTACGCGTACAAAGCTTCCGATTTAGGATGACTCTTCAACCAGTTTTTAACTCGCGTAATTTCTTCGAGATCTTCACCAAGATGCTCACGAAAAATTTCCGACATCGCGGTGTTATGTTCTTCGGATCGAACGCCTGACTGCCAGGCATCCGAGAAGACCAAGTGCAAGTCATCATGCAGATTGCGAGCTTTCAAAATCTGCCATTCGTTTTGATCTAACCACATGCCACCACAATTTCCGCACTTATTAATCGCGAATCCGGTGCCATGTCCAATTTTGTATTTAATTAAAACGAATTTGCAGTCCGGGCAAAACCGCGGACC
Organism: Candidatus Obscuribacter sp.; assembly: GCA_021772095.1. GTDB lineage: Bacteria > Cyanobacteriota > Vampirovibrionia > Obscuribacterales > Obscuribacteraceae > JADYXR01. The sequence continues at coordinate 48,784 of JADYXR010000146.1, forward strand.
CGCCGCTTCGCCTGATACCAGACTGATCGTGCCCTGGTCCGGCTTCTCCGGAAGATTCTCTTCGCTTCTGCTTAACCAGTGGTCGTAATCATTGGCGCTTATATAAGTGCCACCGCATTCAGTGCATTGCCTGGCAGAGAGATCGGCTTCCAGTTCTGTCTTTATCAGCGTAGCCTCACGGCAAACAGGGCATGATGACGTCATCCCCTTATCCCCCAATTGTAATTTCCACCGGAAAATCAAACTGAGACACCTCGCAGTCGTCACTGCTTCCATCTTCATGGACGAGACAAGAAAAGTCGACTTGATTGTCGAGCGCCGTCATCGGGTAATGCCAGATGCCGGGTTTATAACTAATGCCGCACGGATTGGTAACTTCAAAAGCTTTCAAGGTCGTCAGATCAGGTTTACTTCCGCCCAAACTGACGATTACAAGAAAACGCGCATCGCTGCTTATCGGCATGAATACTTGCGTTGAAAATTCATGCCGCTCGAGAAGTTTAATTTCGAGCGGCAACTTCTCAAGCGGTGTACAGCGAAAAACGCACAGGTTGAGCCGGGCGCGTTCAGGTCGAAGATTGACCACATTAGCAAGGAAATTGAAGCGCTTCGCCGTTTTGAAGTTGGCGTAGTTAAACGGCAACGCGTCATCGGCAGCAATCAGATCGCCATACGGCGCGTACGCCTGCCGACTGATCGGCTCGATTAGAAACTTGCTTTGATTGGACACTCTACCCGGCGATTACTCTTTGCTGCCGATCAAGATGATGTTTGAACCCACTTGATATGCATAGCCATTCTTAGGATTCTTCACTTTGCCGTTGCAATAGAAGCCGGTTGAACCGGTTTTGAATTCTCTGTGGTCAGCGATCAGACTGCCCCAGACTTCGCCGTCTTTGGTCTTAAACTCAACAATCAAGCTTTGTGGCGCGTCTGCGTCTACCTTCTTGGCCATTTATACTTCCTCCGGAATCGTACTTGTAAGTTTATAGTCTCGCGAAACAAATTCACAAGTTTTGTCTAAAGAGAAATATATACGCGCGCTCATCAATCAGCGCTGATTTGTCTTTAATAGCGCTTTTGCATATGTCATCAAAACCATTACTACTATCGTTGTCGCTCGAAAAGAGACATTGCCTGTTGAAGAAATTATCTCGGCAATCAAACTCGGTTTAATTTCTCTCACAATGAATCGAATGGTCTGAATTCAAGAACTGATGAACGTTTCTGGGTTTAGGACCAAACAAATTTAGACGGCTGACACCTGACAACAGAAAAATATTTCTGCATTTTTCTCATCCAATCAATCACCTAACAATAATCAAGGTGTATAAATATCGTTCAACCGAATGAGCTCCGGACGGAACTCATGCGAGTCTAAATTCCTTACAGACGGCAGCGCTCGGTCAATTGGAGATTTCTCATGACACAAGCAGTTGGGCAAATTGAAGTTCGCGGCAAACTTCACGATGGCTTTAAAGAAATACTCAGTCCTGAGGCGCTCGCCTTCGTCGCCGATTTGCACACGCGCTTCAATCCGACGCGCGAAGCACTTTTGGAAAAAAGAACGCAGCGTCAAAAAGATATCAACGAAGGAAAGTATCCGGATTTCTTAGAAGAAACCGCTTCGATTCGCGACAGCGAATGGCAGGTCGCAGCCGCTCCCAAAGACCTTCTCGACCGTCGCGTTGAGATCACTGGTCCGGTCGAGGCGAAAATGATGATCAATGCGCTCAATTCGGGCGCCTATGTTTTCATGGCTGACCTCGAGGATTCGCTTTCCCCGACCTGGAAAAATGTAATTGATGGACAAATCAATTTAAAAAAAGCGGTTAGAAAAACGCTGACCTTTCAAAATCCTGATGGAAAGTCCTACAAACTAAACGAGAAACTGGCAACGCTTCTGGTTCGTCCACGCGGCTGGCACCTTGTGGAAAACAATGTCCTCATCAGCGGTGCTCCGGTTTCTGCAAGTTTGTTAGACTTCGGTCTGTACTTTTTCCACAACGCTGAAGAACTCGGCAAACGTGGAACCGGACCTTACTTCTATCTCCCGAAGATGGAAAGTCATCTCGAAGCTCGGCTCTGGAACGACGTTTTCAAATACGCGCAAGAAACCCTCGGCGTTCCGCAAGGCACCATCCGCGCTACCGTTTTGATTGAAACGATTCTCGCTTCGTTCGAGATGGAAGAAATTTTGTACGAACTGAAAGATCATATGTCCGGATTAAACGCCGGTCGTTGGGACTATATTTTCAGCACGATCAAGAAATTCTCCAGTGACAAAGATTTTGTTTTTCCAGATCGCGCTCAAGTTACGATGCGCGTTCCATTCATGCGCGCTTACTGCAAACTACTGGTGAAGACGTGCCACAGACGCGGCGCTCACGCGATGGGCGGCATGGCCGCGTTCATTCCGAGCCGCAAAGATCCAAAAATCAACGAAGTGGCGCTTGCCAAAGTTACTGAAGACAAAGAGTTGGAAGTAGAAACCGGATTCGATGGAACATGGGTGGCTCACCCAGATCTGGTTCCAGTCGCTAAGAAAGTTTTCGATCAGGCATTCGGTACAAAACCAAACCAGAAAGAAAAACAGTTAGCCGACGTGAAAGTGGCTGGCAAAGAGCTTCTTGATGTGGCGATTGCTGGTGGCAAGATCACTGCAGTCGGCATCGCGAACAACATCAACGTCGCGCTGCAATATATTGAATCATGGCTTCGTGGCGTCGGCGCTGCTGCAATTCACAACTTAATGGAAGATGCTGCGACTGCTGAAATCTCCAGAGCCCAGCTCTGGCAGTGGATTAAGACAGAGGCAAAACTGGACGACGGTCGCCCTGTGACTAAAGAACTGTATCGTGAATTCAGAGACAAAGAACTGAAAGACCTCACCGCAGGTGGTGCCGGTCGTTATAAAGAAGCGGCCGAGGTTCTCAACTATCTAGTCGAAAGTGATGAGTTCATCGACTTTCTCACCGTCAAAGCCTACGATTACCTGGAAAACGAATGACACAAGAACTCGACCAACTTATTGACCTTGACGATCCGGCCTGGCCCCTCGTTCAAGAATGGCTTGCTTCGGCTTCCAATGCGGTGGTGGTGCTTCCGCCATCAGAGCCCGGTAGATCGGCAACATTGCTGGATTTGCAAATATCGACGCAGTCAACACTTGGTTCAATCGCATATGAGACCGGCGGTCTGCTGGTGGACAACGGCTGGTTACGAATTTTGGGTTCCGGTCACCAGCGATTAACGCGGTCAGTGACTGAGTGGAATAAAGCCGTTTGGGGTGACGAGGACGAAGACTATCCGTTTTATTTAATCGCCGACGATGTGATTGGTGGATTTTATGCACTCGACTCAGGCATCCTCGGCAATGCCGAAAGCGTGTTTTACTACTCGCCTGACACATTGGAATGGGAAGACACGGATCAGGGCTACACCGATTTCATCGACTTCTGTTTCAACGGAGATCTGCAGAAATACTACGGTTCGATGCGCTGGAAGACCTGGAAAGAAGACGTTGTTTTACTAACCGGCGATCAAGCCGTCTCCGTTGTGCCACCACTAGCATTCACATTGGAACCAGACCTCGATCCAATCGACGCGCGCGAGCGCACGGTCGTGAGCGTCTACGAACTCTACGATTTCCACGTTCTGCATCTGCCGAATCAGCTGCATGGAAACGAGGACGAAGAAGATTTAAACCCGCCGACCGCGTGATTTTGTTCAGGCGAATTGGAACTAACTGCCGCGGTAAGTCGAGTAACCGAAGGGACTGAGTAGAAGCGGCACATGGTAGTGCTGAGCGGTGTCTTCGACTTCGAACGTTACTGGAACTGTCGGGTAAAAGGACTTTAAATTTTGGCCTTGATAGTAGTTCTTAGTATCAAAATTCAATCGGTACGTTCCGGCTTCGAGTTTATGATCGTCGGCCAAAAGTGTAGGTAACCGACCGTCACTATTCGTGGTACCACTACCGATTTCCTTCCATCCGTCTGAGCCGAGAAATTCAAGCGTGATGGAAACTCCAACGCCTGGTTTGCCTTTGCTCGTATCGAGTACGTGTGTTGTGATTCCGCTCATTTATACCTGCCAATGTTTCAACCAATCAATATTTTATATCAGCTTCTAAAGCCAACGGTAATTACCCAAACGATGTTAGGAACTACAATTTTCCTAATCGGATGTGGGTAATTTTCTTCTGCTCTTCGGCCGCGATTCCAAGTTCAATTTCAGGATCGTTATCAACTCTGCCGTTCAAAATCGCGAGCATTTCTTCTGCACTTTTCCCTGTCGCACACACGATAAAGATGTATCCGAAACGGTCCTCGTAGAGTTTATTACCGGAAGCCAGCCTCTCAATCACGTCATCGGAAACGCCGTTCACACCCGCCTGTTCGCTCTGAGCCCAGTCTTTAGTGTTGCCATATTTCTGCCGCAAACTATCGACGTCGCCGATCTTTGGATGAGCGGCAAACGCGTCCATCCAATCATCACGACCGAACTCCGCGAAAGCAGCGTCTGCCATTTTCAGTAGTTCATCATCACTCTCGTACGGTCGAGCGGCTGCCAGAGCATACGCCCAGCGTTCAGAACCACAGCATTTTAGAAACGCGTCGCGGGCGTCGTTAAATTCCAGCTCGTTGAGGAGACTTAACTGCATTGTTTTTTCCACTCATTGCGACTGCTTCGTCCTGCTGTACTACTTTGCAGATCACGCGGAATCTGCTGATACCGCCATCCGGAACGATGTTTAAACGAATGTGCGTGAATGGTCCGGCGTTCGTCAATTCTTTTTCAAAGTAGTGACGATTATCGGCTTTCAATTTTGTTTGCGGCAAAATATTTTGCCAATCAAAACTGTTTGCGTTGAGGCTTTCAATTTCCTGACCAGGTGCAAAGCAACCATCGATGAAACAGGCATCGGGGAAATTGCCTTTATAGTGATTGGTGTCGACTTCAATTTTGCGCACCAAACCTGGTTGCGCCAGTCGAACCACGGACCAATCGTGTCCTGGAAGATCGCGACGGCGCCTGGTTTCCCATCCGTCGCCCATATTGATGCCGCGACCCGGCATGATCATATTATTTTTGTTTCCGAAGAACATGTCGTTGCATGCAACAACCAGTCCACCGTTTTCAGCGGCAGCCAGATCGATGTGCTCGTCTTTCGGCGTATCGACCCAGTTACGATGAACCAGACCGAAGACTTTCAAACGTGCGACACCGCCATCTGGAAAAATGTTCAGTCTCAAATGAGTCCATGGAGTATTGCTGGCGACAGCATAGATGTTCTGAGAACCCTGTTTTAAAGCCGATTTCGGAAGGATTTCAGTCCAGTCAGCTTTCTCTAATTTCTCTTCGGAGACATCGCCTTCCAGATATAACCCTTCGATGGAAGCGTACGGAGGATGATTGCCAAGGAAATGATTAGTGTCGATGTCGACACCGTATATGATACCAGGCACGCCCAACTTCAAAATGCACCAATCGTAGCCTGCAACTCGCTTTCTGCGAGTCTCCCAGCCATCCATCCATTTGCCTTGCTCGGTATATTTGTCGGCGATGAAAACACCGCGACCGGGCTTGATCAAATTTTCTTTCTCAGCAAAAAAATCATCACTGCAGGATAAGACTTTGCCGCCAAACTTTTCAGCAGCCAGATCGATAAAGCCGCTAAACACCTCGGCATCAAGGTTGGAATTTCTTTCTATCATGACTTACTCTCCACTCGCTGTTGCAATAACATCCGACCAACAGTTCCATTTGTTAGTTGGCCATCTTGAAAAACAATCTGTCCTCGCACATAGGTGCGTTCTACTTTACCCATGAGCTGCATGCCATCGTAAGGCGTAACTTTGTGCCGATGTTGGATCATCGACGGTTCGATCTGCATCTCGGCTTCCGGATTCCAGACCACAAAGTCGGCATCATGACCGACGCTGATTGAACCTTTTCGATTCTCCAAACCAAGCAATTGCGCTGGTTTTGCACACAACCAATCTGCGACCTGCATGATGGTGGCACCACGTTTTTCCGCTTGAGTCCAGATCGAAGGCAAAACAAATTGCATCGACGAAATTCCGCCCCAGGCTTTTTGCAAATTGCCTTCGTTCAAAAATTTCAGCGACGGAGTGCAAGGTGAATGATCGGAAACGATGAAATCAATCGTTCCATTCATCAACGCTCCCCACAATTTTTCGCGGTTCTCGCGCTCTCGAATCGGCGGCGCGCATTTGAAGCGCGGGTCGCCATCAGTAATTTCCTCGGCAGCGAATGTTAAATAGTGAGGACAGGTTTCAACAGTAAATGGCAGACCTTCATCCTTGGCGGCACTGATGGCGGCAATGGCGTCCGATGACGAGAGATGCACGATGTGAACCGGGCAATTGAACTCGCGACAAAGTTTGATCATCAAATCGATTGCATCGTTTTCCCACTTACGCGGTCGCGAATTCAGAAACGCTCTATAAGAGGATGGGCTTCCGCTCCAATCTTCTTGATGAGAGTCGGCGCATTCCAGCTCAGCATGCACCAAAAGTGGCACACCATACTTCGCCAAAATCGGCATGGCCAGCCGCAAATCTTCTTCAGTTACATTGGGAAAATCATCGATTCCCGAGTGGGTGAGAAAACATTTGAAGCCTTTGACACCAGCCTCAATCAGCGGCACAAGCGAATCCGCGTTACCAGGTACAACCCCGCCCCAGAAGCCACAATCGACTTCGAGCTTTTTCTCGGCAGCCTCGACCTTTTCTCCCAGCGCCTTTAGAGTCGTGGTCACCGGAATTGAATTCAACGGCATATCGCAAATTGTTGTCGTGCCACCAGCAGCCGCAGCTCTGGATCCGGTCTCAAAACCTTCCCACTCGGTGCGACCAGGCTCGTTCAAGTGAACATGACTGTCCACCAAACCTGGCATGACCACTGCGTCCCCGGCGTCGAAGATCTCTATGCCTTCGGGCGTTTTGTCGCCTTCCAAAATCTCGGAAATTTTTCCGGTATCAACAACCACGCAGGCTTTTTTGATACCGTCGGCCGTGACCACACGCGTACTTTTTATGGCAAACATTATTTCGTCCGTTTCGTCGTTCGGTACTCTCGGCTCATTCCGCGCGCTTCGGGTCGACTGGAGGAGCGTGATTTATCTTTCGATGCGGTGCAAACCCAGACAAATCGCGTGTCAAACGCGACAGATGGTTCGAATCTACAGCTCAGATATGGTGATTATTGTCGCATATGCATTGCAAGGGAGTTTCCATATAAAGAGATAAGCGTAATTTCATACCATCGCATAAGCTCCGCATGACAAGTGGGTATCCAGAACATACATCCGACAAACCAATTTGTTTTGATAACACCAGGGTTCAAAACAACGGATTCCGAATTCTGGGGTTTTGTTCGCGACCGATTTACCACATGCACCGTAAAGCTCCGTCCTTTAGGGCGGTGATATAAGGTGCGACCGCCGTGGCGGTCAAAGGGGTGTTTGTTGTTGCTGAATATACTGTTTGATTATCGAAATCGGAGCGCCACCGCAAGAGGCTGCAAAATAACTTGGCGACCACAAAACGCCTTTAAAGAAGTTATTGGCCAAACCAGGGAATTCTTTTCTTAAAAGCCGCGAAGAGACGCCTTTAAGGCTATTGACCAGTTTCGAA
>JADYXR010000147.1 GCA_021772095.1 Candidatus Obscuribacter sp.
CGGTGCGACGCAAAATTCACATCCAGGTTGAAGTGTCGTAGTAATTCGGTTGCTTGCCTGGATACTGTTCTTTGAATTCGGTGTAGCGCTTGAGAAGCCGCTCGTAGCGCAGATCCGAGGATGCAATGTGTTTATGCGGATAGTCGATCAGAAATCGCTCGACCTTCCAAATACTCTTCTTGGCAAAACGCCAATCGAAGTCACCCATCTCGTTTAGATCTACAACTGCATAGCCGGTAATTCGCCCGGTGTAGTCAACATACGGATCGAAATAACTGAGCGCGAGATCGCGCGCTGTTCTAAAAATCGGCTTGCGTCCGTGCAAACCGTCATCACGTGAACGCGCTACCGAACCCCAACCTTTAGCCGTCTTAAAAACATAAAGCACATGATCCAATTGATCGGTGGATTCGAAACTCAACAGCAGTGGTGGATATTTATGCTGCTCCAAAATCACGGCAGCGGAAAGCGCCGCTTCAAGACAATGCGCAGATTTTCGTTTCACCACTTCTCTGAAAGAAACCAGTGTCTGTCCGCGCTTCTCGAAGTTGTAAGGCAGCGCGCGCAGCCAACCTTGCACCTGTCGTGGTGTTCGATAGGTTTCGATGATCTGCCATTCGGCACTTGTGAATTGACTGCGATCCGGCTTCATAACAATCGCCATTCTATCAGCCGTTTTGTCTTGCGAACTTTTGATACACCATATCTGATGGCACTAAGTAATCGCAAAAAACGAAGTCATATGAAGCTTTCATAAATAGGCACCACTGCCATTTTGGTGCATTTCACGTGCTTACTTTTAGATATGTTGCGCTTATCCAAGGTGAGTAGTATTTTATTCGCGCGCCCGTGCGTATCTCGGTTCTTATATGTAATGCCGAGCAGATCGAGTTGTTTCCACTCGACAACATCTATGCCATAATGCTCGAACTAACGCCGCACGCAGCCAGACTTGGCTACAAATTGCGGTCGCTAGAGGCAAGCGAATCACCCCTAAGCGGAATCTTTATCAATGGACTACACACTCTTCTGGTGCCTAACGTTTGTGTTCTATTGCTGGCACATCCTGGGGGTAACAGTTGGATTGCATCGACTGCTGTCACACCGAGCTTTCAAGTGCCACAAACTTGTCGAATATTTCTTCGTCTTCGGCGCATATTTAGCGTACGAAGGAGCACCGATCTGGTGGGCAACCATCCATCGCACGCACCATCGATATGTTGATACTCCGCTCGATCCGCACTCACCGAGACAAGGAATTGCGCACGCATTTTTCTTCTATCGCGATTTTAAATATCCAGCGCATATGTCTCCGGAAAAACAATGTCCGGATTTGATGAAAGATCCGATTTATGTTTGGCTCGAGCAAGGTAAGGATTGGAAACTGGGTTATGCAAAATGCGTAGCCATCAACCTCTTGTTCCGATCGATTTTGTTTTATTGCTTCGGATGGGAATGCATGCTCGCTAGTTTCCTCGGCGGATTTCTCGCCTGGAACGTGCCATTGATTCTCAACATCGTGTGCCACATTCCAAGCCTCGGCTACAAAAATTTCCACATCAAAGACGACAGCGTCAACAATCACTTGTTCGCATTCCTCGCGATGGGCGACGGCTGGCACAACAACCACCATGCGTTTCCTGGCTCCAGTCAAATGGGAGTCAAGAAGCACGAATTCGACATGTCATGGTTCGTGCTCAAGTGCCTTCAAAAAGTTGGTCTGGTGTATTACATCAACGAATCGATCAGCAACAAGGCAGAAGACCTGGCAATCGCGCAGGCTGACGTGACCAAAGGCGTTTCACCGGATGATGAATCACGAGAAGCGGCTTCCAGAGCTCATTCAGCAGCGCGTGCTCGAGTAAAACGACGCAAGTTGGCGGGTTCGGCAGCGGCATCATCTTCGTCGAAGATGGAAGTTTAGGCTGAAGCGAAACTAGCCTGAAGCGCATGGCTCAAGCCCTCTGGTGCATGGGTGGTGCTAACTGTCCTGAGCTTCAAAACTGCTAATCATTGAGTACCCAGGTGCGGCAAGCGATCGATCGGCACGCGACCTATCTGCCACGAGATGCCTGCCGCGCGACCCAACGCCAAGCGTCCTCTGCTAAACGACCTCTTCCCAAAAGATCTATTTGCGAGAAAAGAGCCATCTATATCCATTAAATACAGAGAGCTACCAAAGCACGCCTGATTTTCAACCTTCCACTGACAACCAGACGAAAGATTTGCGTGACAGTTTTAGCTCGATATTTTGGAAATGCCGTAATCTCGTGGCTGGCTTGAGATTGCGAAACTCAAGCAAATTCAGCCTTCGTAGTCTCACCACAAAAATAACAGTTTCTTAGATAATATTTACCAATACCACTTGTCAACCATCTTGCGCCTTGCTTCCAACGCACATACTATATGTACACTGGCATTTATCAGCCCCCAGCCGTGTGGTGATTTGATGAAAATGGCGTTTCTTCCCCGAACGAAGCGGGGAGTCTCTTTTGTGTTGGCTATGACTTTTGCCTTATCATGCGTTTCTACGCCCGATGTAGACGCTCGCCAGGCGTATAGCTCCATTCAGGGCAACATCCGCGAAGAGGCCGAAATCGAGCCCTACGAGGGTGGGAAGAAGGTTGGACCAGTTCACGACTGGGAATTGCTCTGCAAAATAGAGGGCGACGAAACGCTCAAAGAGCTCGTCATCAAGAGCGCCGAAGAGGGCAGCCTCGACCACGTTTTCATTCTGGCTTGTATGAACTTGCACGGCAAAGGCATTGATAAAAACCAGATCGCCGCGTTTGAGTTGTTCAAAGCAGCAGCGAACAGAGGACATTCAAACTCTCAAAACAATCTTGGTTTCCTCTTCGAAGAAGGAGTCGGCAGCAAGAAAGACTTGAAGCAAGCATTGACCTGGTACAAGAAAGCAGCCGACTACAACAACCCTAGCGCGTTGTGCAACCTCGGCAATATGTACGAACACGGCAGAGGCGTTCCAGCTAACGCAGACGAAGCGCTCAAGCTCTATCAGAAGTCTTCGGAACTCGGCAATAGAATCGCAAGACAAAACGTTTATGGCATCGAGTTCGAACGCGAAGGCAAGTACAAACTCAAAGGCATCGAAATCACGCAGGGTGCAGCTCCATCGGCTCAACAGCCTGCGAGTTCGCAACGAACGATGACCTACAATCCGGACAGCAGCTCATTTGCCCGCAAACAGACGACGGCTGTAGCGTTAAAGCCAGCGACTGCACCGGCAGCTGTTACGACGTTGAGCGCCGCAGTCAAGGCTCCGGAAGCAGCAACAACGACGGCACCGCCGGTAGTGGCGAAGGTTGACCCAGCGAAAAATGTTTCAGCCAATGATTTGGTTTTGAACTCTTTGATTGCAAAATCGAAAGCGGCAGCAGCTGCTAAGGCTGCGCAACCAGCGGTCGCGAAAGATAAAAATGGAAAGCCTGCAACTGTGGCAGTTAAAGCTGCGGAGAAGGCTCCTGTAGTGGAAGCACCGGCGCCTGTAGTCGCTGAAGTCAAACCGGCAGAGTCAGGTCTCTCAGCAGGAACTCCAACGCTAACAGCCATTCTCAATCGATTGAGCAAAGGCACGAGCATGGAGCAAACTTCTGCAACAGAACAAAAAGTTGCTGAAGCGGTGAAAGAACCGGCGAAAGAAGTTGTTGCCACATCAGCGCCGAAGGCAGCAGAACCGAAAGCTGAATCTAAAGTCGCACCAACTGTTGCCTCTGAAAAGGCAAGGAAGCAGGCGGACAAGGTTAAAGAGGATGCGGCAGAGAAGCTGATTGCTTCGATGAAGAAGTCGAAAGAAAAGCAAGAAAAGCACGAAAAGCAAATCGAAAAGAAAGCAGAGAAGAAAGCCGAGCCTGCGGAAAAACAAGTCGGCTTGCTGACTTCCAACGCATTGCTGTCTTCCAACAACAACGACAAGCCAGCTGTCGTTCCAACTAAGCAAGAAAAACCAGCAATCGCAAAAGCACCAGAGAAACCAGCTGCCGTCGCAATTGCGCCGAAAGTTGAAAAGCCAGTTGCTGCTGTGGAAACGAAACCTGTTGTCGCCGAAGTGAAAAAATCGGCGCTCGACACTCCGGTAGTCGCTCCGAAATCTCCAGTAAAAGTAGACACTAAGCCAATAACAGCCACGGCACAGGCATCCGCTAAACCAGCGGCTGCAACGACCGTCGTAGCAGCGAAGCCGCCTGCCACCACTAGTAGTGCGACGAAAAAATCTGATGTTCTCGTGGATAAAGGTGCTAACCGCCCAATTCGAGACAAATGGGCTCTGGTCATAGGTATCACCGATTTCCAAGACCCTGACATTCCAGATCTGCAATTCTCAGCGAAAGACGCCACCGACTTCTACAACTACCTGGTCAATGAAGCCAACTTCCAACCGGATCACGTGCGCCTGTTGCTCAATGAGCAAGCGACACAGCGCCGAGTACTTTCCGAGTTGGGCTCCAAATTTCTCGCTCGTGTCGTTAAGCCAGACGATTTAGTCGTTCTGTATTTCTCGACACACGGCAGCCCATCACAATTAGATCCTCGCGGTAAGAATTATCTCGTCGCCAACGATTCTGATTCCGACGACTTGTTCGCCACCGGCATCGAGATGCAAAAGTTGCTTGATTCAATTCAAGGTCGTGTTCTGACGGATCGCGTATTGCTCGTGATGGACGCCTGCCACAGCGGGTTCGCAGCGCCGGACGCCAAAGGCATGTCGCGTTTGGGCAACTTCAAAGCCGACGATTTGGTTCAGGGTTCAGGACAATTAGTTATCTGTTCGAGTCTTGCCGACGAACGCGCATGGGAGTCAACCCGCTATCAAAACGGCGTGTTCACCCGCAAATTGCTCGATGGTCTGCGTTCAAAAGGAACTGCCACCACTCTCGTGGACGCCTACAGCTTCGCACGTGATGCGGTCGGACATGAAATCAAAGAAGACCGTCCTGGCGCCAAGCAAACTCCGATATTGAAAGGAAAGTGGGACGGCAATGATCTTGTTGTTGCCACTCCGGCCTATGCACCACAGATGATACCAAGCTCTGTATCTGCCAGCCTCGGCACTGATAGTCGCAACGCTCTGGTCGCTTCCGGTGTTCGCCCACAGAGCCAACCGCAAGCAAGTGACGACGATTCATACAGCAGCAAACCATCAAATGATGCTGCTCCACGAAGTGGTGTCATCTATCTCGACTCCCAATTCTTCAGCGTCAAAGGCGATCCTCGCACACTCGCGAAAGAGCTCTACGACGCAATTAAGAACAATCCGAGCGATCCGGATCTCTACTTCATGAGAGCCAAAGCTTTGATTCAGCTTGAAGATTGGCACAGTGCCATCGCTTCTCTATCCGAAGCAATCCAGATGAGCCCTAACCGAGCCCAGTATTACCTCGGAAGAGCATACGTCAATTACCGCATGGGCAAGAAGGGAATAGCCCAGCAGGATCTGGAACAAGCAAAATTCTACGATCAGAAGATGTCGAACAACGTTCGTTTTCATATGTAGGTCAGGCGAGCGGTTGCCCACCATTCGCGCCGCACCCCCACTGATTAGCGCCGCACCTCCGGCGCTTTCGCACTGCACATCACTGCACGGCGACTCCTGGCGCGCTATAATCAATTTGACTGTCGGCTTAAAAGAAGTGGCAGTACGCTTTGCCCGATTTTGCACACCTGAGCTGAATCGTGGCATGCACGACACAAGGCGCAAGAGATAGGAGCGGTAATCTTGAATACCGGGAAAAAACCCGACGGTCAACCTCCAACTTATGGCGAGCTTGTTCAGAAGCTTGAAGAAAAGAACCGCGAAGTCGAAGTTCTCAGCAAAGCCTACGACGACCTTCAGGTAAGAATGCAAGATGTGATCACCAACTTCCCGATGGGACTGATCGTCGTCGACAAAAGAAACAGAATCGAAGCAGTCAATCGACGCGCTCGCAGTATTTTTGAGTTTGAATCGGAAGAAGTGGCGCAGCAGCCAGTCGAGTTTATCTTTCCCGACACTCGCGAATTAACGCGCAGTTCGCAGCCTATTCGCGTGGCTGGAAGAAGAAAAAGCGGTGAGCTTTTCGCCACTGAGCTGGTCGTCAATTTGCTCCAACATCATGGTGAGGAGCGCTTTTTCGTAAACGTTCAAGACATCACCGAACGCCAGAGACTGGAACAATTACGCCGAGACCTGATCGCAATGGTGAGCCACGATATACGTGGTCCGCTGACGGCAGTTCGCGTGATACTGGATATGGTGGCTTCCGGAATGTATGGCGAAATCAATACACGTGGATTGAACATCATCAAGAATGGTCACTCGTCCATCGACTATCTGATCTCTCTTGTGAAAAACCTCCTGGATGCCGACAAAACAGAAAGCGGAACGATTGAAATCACCCCGGCGGAGACGACAGTCGGTGCAATCGTCAACAAAGCAGTTATCACCGCCGATGGTGCTAAGGATCGGCCTACCATTGCTATCGAAACTGATATCACCAATGACGTGATAGTCGCTGATGAAGATCGGATCGTGCAAATTTTGATCAATTTGATCTCTAACGCCTTGAAATACTCACCGGACAATTCCGTAGTGCGCGTCGTGGCGGGCATTGACGGAGTGTTCGCGAAGTTCCAAATCATCGATTCCGGACCAGGCATTCCCAAAGAAATGCAACACCTGGTTTTTGAACGCTATCGTCAACTCGACCAACAAACAGCCGTCAAACGAAAAGGTTTCGGTTTGGGACTGGCAATCTGCAAAGCGCTCGTAGAAAAACACGGCGGTCGAATCTGGGTTGAGAGCCAGCCGGGACAGGGCAGCAATTTTTGTTTCACCATCCCGCTTTCGCCTGAATAAAAGCGTCTTGCGCACATTGCTCTGAGCTGCACCACAATGTAATATGGTGGTGGAGATGATGGCTATGACCGATACTCAACTTTGCCCAATTTGCAAAAGTCCCAGACGTAGCAACAGCTTCGGCAGCCTAACTCAGTGGATCGTCGCATGCAACTGCGATCAACGCGAGCCCGATCTTCCTGACGAAGAAGAGATCTCGATCACTATCTGCCGAAGTTGCGGGAAGCGCGTGGGCGAAGGTCGCGCCGGTTCTTTTACCCAATTTATTTTCCGCTCGGATGTCTGCCGCTGCGCAGTGCCAAAAATTCTTCGTGACGCGATCGACGCCGCTCCGATTATCGAGAACAGCGAAACTGTCACCGACGACGCCGATGAGATCGCGCTACGTCTGGACCACAATAATTTCCCCACAGAACGATACAAGCCGCTTGCGGAGCTTGGCAGCGGCGCCGGCGGTTCCGTCTATCTCGCTCGCGATATGATGCTCAACAAGAAAGTGGCTGTCAAAATCTTGCATCTAATGGATAGCAAGTTGCTAGTTGCATTTCAAGACGAAGCGCGAGCCACAAGCAAACTCACACATCCTTCGATTGTCGGAGTTATTGACTTTGGACTCACTAAAACTGAGAAACCATATATGGTGCTCGATTATTTTCAGGGAATGTCATTAAGTGACCTGCTGTTACGAGACGGCACACTCGACTGGCAGCTAGTTCAAGAGATTTTCGAACAAATTTGCGACGCCCTGGAGTACGCTCACAAAAATGGGGTTTATCACCGCGATATAAAACCAAGTAACATACTTCTGCGCACGCGAGAAAACGGCACCGTCGATGTTCAAATCATCGATTTTGGAATTGCAAAAATAGAAGGTTCGAGAAACAACGATCTCGATTCACAAAACACCATTGCTGTCGGCGCGCCTTTGTACATGGCTCCGGATGCGGCGATGGGAATTCCTTACGACAGACGGTCGGAAGTGTATTCACTCGGATGCGTGATGTTCGAGGCATTGACCGGGGCACCTCCATTTCGCGGTGAGACCGCGATACAAACCCTCTCGCTTCACGCTCATCAAAAACCTCCGCGCTTATCGGAAGTGTCGGCTAATCTTTCGTTTCCGCAAATAGTCGAAGAACTGGTCAGCAAGGCACTCTCCAAGAAACCGGATCACCGTTTTCAAAATATGTCTGAGATGCAACAGGCGATTCAAGAAATAGATCCGGCTTCTTTTCAATTTGCAGCAATCGCGAATCGAAAAACACAGTCACCATATCTGGTATTACTGCGAAACGTGTCAATTGTCGCGCTGGTCTCTTTCGCTGGCTGGAACATCGCGAAGTTCACTATTCTCGCGCCGCCGCCTCCTGTCAGCATGGTGGCAAAAGAGAAAGAGAAAGCCCAGCATAAAAAAGCAGAAGAGTTTCGCAAAAACAAAGAGGACATTGAGGTATTAAAGACCGACGACATTTTGGATAGACTCAACTTGACCGGAGGCAAGTGGAAACGAAAAGGCGGATTGCTCGAGGGTCATGAAGTAACCGACGCCGATATAAAAAACGTCAAGGATGCGGGCAGCGTCAAGACCTTCAAGGTTACCGTAGAATCGAAAGTAACAGGAGAAGGTTTGAAATATTTAGAGGGCGCGCCGTTAAAACACGTCTGGATTATGTCTCACTTGTTCGACGATCGCGGCGCCGCAGAATTGATGAAGTTTCCGACCATAGAACGATTATCGTTTCACTACGACAACAAAATGACACCTGGCGCACTAGCGAAATTGGTCAGTAGTCTTCCGGAGTTAACCAACATTCATCTGCGCTTTATGAACTTGAAACCCGGTTATATCAAGGCTCTGAAAAATTCGAAGAAGTTGAGTAGTGTTGACCTCGGTCACTCCGAACAGGTCACTGAAGAAGATTTAAATGAACTGACAAAGATCGAAAAATTGGATTCGGTGACATTGACGGATACTGGAGTTGGCGATGAAGCGGTAACAATTCTCTCCAAAACACACTTGCGATTTTTCGACATCGGAGAATCTCAAGTTTCGGATGACGGATTGATGATGATTGCTGAGAAAATGCCGCAAGTCAAAACGATCAAACTTTCGGTCGGTGACGGAATAACTTCACTTGGCGTAAAGCGATTCAAGAAAGCCTGCCCTGACTGCAATGTGGTAGTTGGCGACGGTCTCAACCCGATTCAATTGCTCGACTACAATTAGCTCGTTTTCGGGAATGAAACATATTAATAAGATAAGAAGCCTGAGTTGTTTAGCTTTTTATCTGTCGGGAATTAAACAAGCACAGGCATTTTGTTAATCAACAATGGGTTTGCAAACAGGAACTATGCGTAAAATGACTGTGGCACTACTGGCGGTGCTGGCGTTATTTCTGCTCAACATCAGCATGCGATTCGCGAAATCAGGCTCGCCCGAATAGCAAAATCTGCACTGATAAGACGGAGACAAAATGCAAGTCACAGCTGAAATCCGCTGGTTCTGGAACTCCACTCACGACGAGCTGGAGAAATGGTTTCGCCATTCGGAAGCTCACGACTACCCGCCCGGCGGCGGCATCGCACGTATCGATTCTTACTTGTGGGATTCTCACCAGGTTGAGCTGGGAATAAAACTTCGTGGCGGCAAAAAGGGCGTCGAGATCAAAGGTTTGGTTTGGCGCAACCAGTCTACATGCGACGCCGGTCCATTTAGCGGTCCGATTGAACTGTGGTCAAAATGGACGTCTGAGACACTGACGCTCGACATGTCCAAAACGGTGACTACCGAAAAACGTCGATGGATGCGGAAGTTTGATACCACGGGTGACACGCCCGTAGAAATAAAGTTGGACGAAAAAGAAACACCAGCAGATCGAGATTCGCTGCCGTCTCGCGGTTGCGGAATTGAACTGACTGAAATCAGATTTTTGAATCACGAAACGAAAGAAGTGATACCAGAGAGCAAAGGTTGGTGGACATTATCCTTTGAGTCGTTCGGCAAACTGGACTCCATTGAGACAAGCCTGTGCCAAGTAGCAGAGCTTATGGCAAGCCGCAAACCACCGACCTTCGACAACAGCCATCGAGCCAGTTATCCGAGTTTTCTCAGCAAACACGCTCCGCAGGCAGCCCTCTCAGACAGTCACCGTATATGATGCTTGTCTGGATTGCTGCAACGCCTTATAGATTGCAACACGCGCGTGCTGGTCGACCAAACGGACGGCTTCTTCACTGCCGTAGCTGGCGAATTCAGTCAAGCTGATTTCCGGTGCAGCCTCGAATCTAGCGATACGGTGGCCCTTGTTAGTCGACTTACCGGTGATTTCCAGCTCTAATCGGTCAATTACGCGCCACGCCAGTTCCAGGCTGAACTCGTACTGTTGCAGAGCATGCGCAAGAATAAACAGTTGCTCCAATCGGTCTAAATCCTTGATGAACGCTTGCCCGCGCTTCTTCGACTCGATCAACAACTTTTTGCCATACTGATTGGTTTCATTGATATCAGCGTTGATCATGCGCCAGACGTTTCCGCGCACTGAATGTAGTATCACCATAGGATCGCTGGTTGGTTCGAGTTTGATACCATTCGAATATGCAATCAACGCTGAAACGCGGTTACAGAAATCGATAAGCTTCTGATCCAGTGTCGCTCCGCGCGGTTGCACACCATAGTGAAGCGCGAGGTCGTCGAGCATAGTTGCGATCACGCGAGTGATTCTCGGCTCGAAGGCATCTTGCATTAAGGGCAGACGCAAAGCTTGTTCGATTTTGTCGAGACTGGAGTTGAGCTCGGGCACCGCGTCACTGCACACATCATAGTAGATCGCCATTGGCAGCAGATAAACGGATCGAGGATTACCACTTTGAGTGATGCGACTTTGAGCTTCCAGCATGTTTCGAATGCCATCCTCTTTTAGAGGAAGAATCGCATCGTCGCGACCGGTGACATCACCTTCAGGGAACATGATTAGTTTCTTTCGCCCTTCTGTTATCAAATTAATCGTCATCTCTTTAGACGCCGAATCCTCGGGCTGTCCACGCAGAACGGAATATGCGCCGACGCGCTGCATAAGCCACTGCTTGATGCCGAAGGCACCGTCAAACTGTTCTCGTGACGCCAAATAGTGGAAGTCTTCTTCGGCGAATTTGGAAAGTGCAAATACACATAAAGGATCGAAACGATCGCAATGATTGAGGAGGACGACCGTACTTGTGCCGTTGAGCCGTCGCAGGGCTTCTACACAGCCGGCAGACGCTCTGACTTCCAGATTGTGCGTCTTGAGGACCGCAGGCAAAATAGCGCAGGTCACAGCGGGCAGGAAACGATTATCTACAGGCGGAATTAGGATTTGGTTCGACATCTCGGTCACCAACACGGGGTCTACTGGGTGTTTTCTACATACCTATTAGCACGTCTGACAACCCTCGAGGCTTTCATGCGGCAAAGGCCCCGTCGATGGGGCGACTAACAACCGTGGTGGACCGCCAGCACCGGTTGGAGCGGGCGACGCCAGTCTGTATCGATAGCGCTTTACGAATCTCGCTAGGAGCGGAATGGGTAACAAACTGAACCGCGATGTTATTCCAGCTGAGCTGACCTGACCTGAACTGGAGAACTGAACTGCGATGGCTGGCTATGGATGCGTCAGTTACCACTACTTAGCAGGCGCCAAAACAAAATCGTGGATCGGCAGTTTCCAGTCGAACTCTTCCTCCTCTTTTGAAAGGATGGCCAGCGCGGCATCGACGTCGAAGAAATTCGCGGAGCAGTCGCCGACGGCGCAAAAACCATCGAGATTATTGAATATTTTTTGCGCGTCTTTGACATTCTTTCGGCTGCGGTCCGTTCCCGAAACCACGGTGTCAGGGTGGCACCAGGGCAGACCAGTGCCGTCATGCCAGAGTCCGAAGATAGCACCGAAGAAAGTCAGAACTAATTCAACCTCTGCTTTCTCACAAACCTGCGCAATTCGGCGGGCACCAGCTGCGCTACCACAAGGGCTAGACATGAGAATACGTTCCGGCTTCTCGGCATTAGCAAGAGCTGCTTCCAGTGCGCGCGCCAGAGTGGCACCAGTGGCGATGGTGTCTAGCATGCACCAGGTTGGTGCACATGAATGCATTCGCACATAATTAACGCGGGCATCGAAATCGGTGGCTTCCTCGTCCTCGCCTTTCGGTAGGGCAAAGCGGCTGACTCCAAGCCAGTTATCGCCTCTGTGAAAGGCGGGACTGACCACGGTCGCCAGTGCCGCAGGCAAGTTGTGACCTATGCCCTCAGCCATTACAGTGACGGTACAGGACTGTTTCGGATCTGCAGGCAAGAGTCCGGCATCTTTCATAGCCCGGAGCCAGGTCACGGTTGTTTCGTGGGCAGCCTGTTGCCGAGCCAGTCCCATCAGTTTGCGACCTGGTCGCAGCAGCACGCGATCGACTGAATCCGACTCGAGGATATATGTCGAAGGCAACCCTTCAATTTTTACCTGCGTCAATTCAAAGTCTTCCATACGGTGCTCCTATTTGATTATTCGAGAGAACGGTTTCTTCAAGGCTTTCGCAAGAAAGCCTCCAGGCTCATCTTGCGCTTTTTGTCGCCAGTGTTTAATTCTGAAACGCCAGGAATTGGAGTAAGTCATTTCGTACAGCGAGCGTTCCATTGCGTCGATCAGCGACTGCAAATCCTGTTCTAGCATCTCTGGTTCACCCGGGTACAATGCGGCTCTTCTTTCCTTATGAAGCTCGATTGCTTTCTCATAAAGCTTTGCTGTTTCAGATGCAGTTTGTTGTGCGGTGAAGTTTGCCAGCACATTTTGTCTGGCGGCCGTTCCCAGCCTGGCACGCAACCCGTCATCAAGAACCAGCCTGCTGAGCGCCTCTGCTAGAGCCGCGGTATCAGCTGGCGGCACAATTAAACCACACTGCTCGTGAGGTGCGTATTCCTTAGCGCCACCGGCAGAAGTGGCAACCACAGGTTTCGCGCATGACATTGCTTCAATCACCGTCATTGGTGCATTGTCATAAAGCGAAGGCAAAACACAAATATCTGCTGCACGATAATACTCGGGCATTTGCTCCAGCGGAATTTGTTGCACGAACGTGACCGCGTGCTCAGAGCCGCTCTCCTTCAGCTTCGCCTGCAGCTCTTCCAACATCGAGCCATTTCCGGTGGTGGTTGGTGTATCTTTTCCAACCAGGTAGAAATGAACTTTTTTATCGCCACAAGATGCTAATACTTTCGGCACTGAATCGATCAAATGGTGCACACCTTTTCGTGGTTCCAATCGACCGACAAAAAGAACATTGACCGTATTTTTTTTCATTTCGGTCGCTGTACCATCGGGCGTAAAGCGCTCGGCGTCCACAGGGTTTCTGACGATGTGAATGCGTTCGAGTGGCAGGTTCAAATCCCGTGCGACATACGTTGCCAGATCTTGGCTTGGTGAAACTAGAAGATCGGCAGAAATCATGGCGACGCGTTCCAGAGCAGTCAAAATGCGATGGTCGAACGATGGAGTAAAGTTGTGAAATTTCTCTTTGACGAGCTTGGAGTGAGGCGTGTGCAGGCGGATTACAAGCGGAGTTACAGCAGTAAGCGACGGAAACAATCCCTCCGCAAAATGCTCAGGACATTCGACAACGTCAAACGGGTGGACCTTGTGAAGCTCCAGAAACTTGCTCCACAAGCCAATCGTTTCTTCAATCATCGGTCTGGTGACTGGAAGGCAAAAATTGAAGAAGCCCTGATTGACAGCGACCTGACGCGATGGAACCCGATGAACATGCGGCTCACCGTTGCCGCCTCGATGCGGCGCATCGTGGGCTGAGGAACTGAGCGAAACAACGTGAACATCATGCCCGAGTTTAGTCAGACCATTGGCAAGATGGTGCGTAAAAGTTCCAATACCGCCCCAACCTGTCTCGGGCGGATACTCGCGAGAAATCAAGCAAACTCTCATGCCTGAAAGTCTACGGCCGATAGCACCGCCCATCTTGAGATCTTTCTTATATAGGGCCAAAAATTATTTCGCAGGTCCGGTGGAAGAAATCCCCCTGATCCGCTCTTCAGCTGCGGCATACCACTCGCGCTTGCGCCTTTCGAAGTCATCGCGAATTGCTTTAATTTTGCGTTCGGCTTCATTCCTGAGCAGCTCAGGGTCGCCAGCCGCGTCAAATTGTCTGGGATGAGAACTAATACCCTCGTCAAGTTCTTGTTGAATGCGCTTGACCTGAAAGTCGACTCGCCCGACATCGTGACTGATTCTCGCTTCGACTTCATCAATCACCATCTTACGCATACTCGCCAGGTTCTTGTCTTCGACCGTCGTGTAACGCAAACGCGTCGCACTCTTCGCCATTTCCTCGACGTCCCTAGTCAAGTCTTTCTCAACGATATTGCCGTGATACTCAGTTGCGTGCTCGCCACGTTCACTGATCAACAAAACGGTTGGACATTGACGCACCGAGTATTTTCCGATCAATTCCTTGCTCTTATCATCGGTAGCATTCATGGTCGTTCGTTGAAACTCAATCTTATCTCCAAACTTCGAGTTCAAGTCTGTAAGAGTTAAACTTAAGCGACTGCATAATGGACAGCCGCACAAAACCGCTACGCATTTGGCAGTTTGCAGAGCAGCGGATTTCGGCGCTTGTTTATAGCCCCCACCCGGTAATCGACTAGTTTCTAACGCCACCGGTTTGCCACCAGGGGCAGTTCTGCCACTAGCAGCGGTACCAGTACCAGCGCCAGTACCAGCAGCAGTGCCGCCGCCGGCCAAGCCTGCTTTACCGGCGCCACCAGGTTTGATTGCAGATTTCGGTGCTGTAACAGGTTTAGCAGGACCAGCTCCCAGAGCCTGCAAAGCAGTTTCGCAAAGACTGGTCAATCGCCCCTGAGGTTCCAGAAGCAATGTCATCTTATACTCGCGAATTGCGTCATCCTTGTGGTTCAACTTTAAAAGCGCACTGGCCATGTAGTAATGCAACAACGCATTGTCCGAATCGGTCGCCTTCGCCTGGTTGAATTTCCCAAGCGATTCCATATACCGACCTTGATTATAGAATGTGATGCCCTCTTGCATGCTTCTGTTCGGCGGAGGCTGAGCAGACGCGGGCGCACCACAAGCAACCACGACGGTGAAAATCATCGCAATGAAGACAGCCTGCGAACTGAGAAGAGATGATTGATTTTGAGAAAGTTGAACCACTTTTCAGTGCCTCCGAGAGTTGGCTAATCATTTTCCGTAGGCTTTGGCACCGGATACGGTGAATCAGTCGGACGGTTTTCGGATTCCATTTCGATTTTCGAAAGCAACAGTGATGGGCTAATAACCGTGCGCAAATTTCCGTTCCACAGGGTCGTAGTATTGAAAGATGCGTCGGATCCCCCAGAGATAATATCCTGCAAACTTGGCTTGTAGAGCGCTTTAAACTTCAAACCTCGCACTCTGCGCTCCGCACCGGTGACGGTGTTAACCATGATCGCTTCAACAGGTTCTTCATCTTCAAGCGACGAATCGCGAGCGGAGCAAGTAGAACCTTGTAGAAACGCCGGCGTACTTGGACGAATGCGCCGAATCACGAGAAACTCAGTCAAACCGTGCTCCTTCGCAAGCGACCGCAATTGAGAACGCAACGCTTTTGCCGCCTTCGGTTTCTCCGCGTCTACCACCAGAGTCGTCGGCGCCGTTCCAATGAAGTCGTGTCCGTTGCTAACCTTTCCTGGCAACACCGGAGTTCGAGCACTCAAAAATTCTTTGAGAAAACCATGCACAATGACATGAACTTTCTGACAGGGAACGCCTTCTGAATCGACGATGTATGAACCGCTTGTCGGCGTTTTATCGAACTCACTGAGATTCGGATCATCAGTTATGTTGATGAAGCTCGGCATTACTTTCGAGTTGAGCGAGCGCAAAAAAGTTCCTTGCGGACGCAGGTTATCACCTTTAACAGCGCACAATAACGGAGCCACATTCCGAATCGTAAACTCGGCTGAAGCCTGAGGTTCCAACAAAACCGGTCCAAGGTAATAGTCTTGAATCGGCGCATTAGCGTGTTTCACAACCCGCTCGGAGAGGAGTTGGGCACGCTCTTCTAAAACTTTCATATCGGGAATTTGATCGAGCTCGCCGACGGACAAGCTGTCTGAATCCCACAATTCTTCGCCATCTGGACAACGAGCAAATGCCACCATTCCGATTTTAATCGAGCGCCAATTATCGCGCACCACAGAACCTTCGCTATTCACAAAGCGCCGGGTGGCTTCAGATACTTGAAACGAAACCCACGATTCTCTGACACCAGCCGGTTTATTGATGATTACCGACAGCTTTTTAATACCATCGCGCCACTGTTCCGGTATCGCAATTGGTGCTGAAATAGGTTTAATTATCGTGATAGCTGGTTGTTTTGTGTAGCTATCGCAAAGATTCGGAATCTTGTGTTGTTGTTTATAAGAAACCATGTTGTCGTACTGTTCAGTGGCGCTCTTGTAACACTCGTCCGTGGCATCCCAGAAGGACCGTCGCAGCACCACATAATCGTCATCAAGCGATGACCCACGCCAGACGTATGGTGAACCGGAATCACCGTTGACGTCGGCGGTGTTGTCGAACTTATAGTCACCGACACGGACATCAGCCGCGATGGTGCGCTGGTCGTCACGCCAATCGTAGATTGGGGAGCCATTGCTGAACGCCAAACTATACTTTGTCTCATCGCTAGCGCGATAGCTCATAAAATATGGCGCCGGCTTATTCGGCAATTTCAAATTTTTCATAGACCGGTCCAGTTCATCGCGCATCGCTTTGATGACAATGTCACCATCTGCAGTAGCAGCCGAACTGACAGTACTGCTAGTGGTGTTGGTGGCATCAACACCTTTGGCAGCCTCTTTCTCAGCTCCACTCACGCTCTCCGCGGCAATAGCAGGAGTCGGACCTGAAAGCAGAATCAGTATGAGGTAGCTATTTACAAGAAGTCTAAACATCGAATTTCCTTTACGGGAGAATCTTAACGGTTCAAAATGCCGGTGGTGACAAAATCGGTTTCACATTTTTACCAGGATGTGTCCGTTCAATTTCCAATCCATCCACCAAAATCGAAGGCGCGCAATTCGACTGCGGCACCCAACCAGATTCGGCACCGCATGAGCCATTGAACACGCCAACGTTATCGGAAGTTTCGACAATATGTTCGAGCGCGGCCATCGGCGTGCCAATGATTCGAACGCTGCGAACCAGTTCATCCGGTCGACCGTCGGCATAAACTTTTCGCACAAGGCTTGGCCGCAAGTTGAATGTTTGAGGGTTGAAATCAGAAGTGTTAGTTTCGCCTGATACCACTTCCTCGACAATAATTCCGTAAGGCTTGTTGCGTTTTTTCAGTTCCTCAACCAGATCCAATTTGAGCTTATCTTCAGAAACCTGCCTTGCCGAATCCACAATCAAATTCGCCATTCTGGCAACCGTTGGAAAGCTCGCACCCGGCTGGCAGCGTCCGTGCCCATTGGATTGCGGAAACGCCGGAACCGGCGTGCGACCGACAAGAAATGTTTTGAGAATGCCTTTGTCGACAAGAGTCACGTTCTTCGCAGGCACGCCGTCGTCGTCAATTTCGTAGTGACCGACCAGCGGCTGCGCGCCAATTCGTGGTTGCAGCGGGCGATCGTAGACAGAGATAAACGAGGGCAAAACTTGTTTGCCCAACATATTCTCAAACGTTTTGCCCTCATAAATCTGCCGAAGTCTATGCGCTTCCAATCTGTGTCCGAGCGCTTCATGAAATAAAACCGCAGCGGCGCGATTGTTGAGAATTGCAGGTCCATAGTAGACCTCAGCCGGACTAGCTTTTCTCAATGCGACCAAATTGTCCGCCACACGTTTTACTTCGTTTTCAAATTCGGGCATTCGTGCATCGATCGAATCCGGATGATCGACAAAAATTTGCCCTTCCAGACGCAAATTCTCGCCATCATCAGCGGTGGCACTTCCACCAGTCATGAAGTAAGTACTCATCGACCGATCCGCTATTTGCGTGCCTTCCGTGTTAACAAAATAGCGGTTGTAGGTATCGACAGTAAATCGCACCCAGGACGTTTCAATCTCTCTGAACGATTTATAGTTTTGCGATAACTTTCTAACCATCGACTCCATGTTTTTCAAATCATAAGGCAGAATTATGCCGCTCGAAACCTTGGTGGTAGGCTGCTCGCTGCTAAAATCGTCGCAAGGAGTTTCTTCTGACGTCAAGCCTTGCTCGGCAATCACGCGACCATATTTTTCGGCTGCAACTCGATACTGCTTTTCCGTTTCCAACCACAAATTCGTTCGCAAATTCAATGGATTATCGTCGATAATCACGCAGTGCTCGCGCAGTCCGCTCTCTGATGTGGAGGTCGAGCCAATCGAATGACTGCTGTCCAATTTCGGCGAGCCAACCCGGACTTCAACTTGCAAATAACGATCGCGAACACGACTCTTGCGAGTGAAAGTTGCGCCGTAGCACGCGGACACTTCAGAATTCTCCGAATCCGAGGCGCGATAAGCCATGAAGTAAACAGGCGGCGTGGCATTTTTCAAAGCGTCAAAGTTTCGCTTCAATTCTTTAGCCATTACCTCGAGCACAATTTTATCTTCCGCGCTCTGTGCAGCCGGATCAAGAGCACCATCAGCCGCCCAGGCGACAGAATCAATAGCGAAAAATTGTCCACACAAAAAAAACGCACACGCAAAAGCCAACAGTCGCCTCGTCACCGATGACTCCTTTCGTTTTGGGATACTAGGAAGTGGAACAATTAACCTGCCTGAGTCGCGCCCTGGTCTGTCTCTTATAGAGTGCCCGGAATTTCGCCGTAACAATCTATATAGACAAAAATTCACCCGCCGTTCACCCGCCCGACGTACCTTGAGATTAACAAGATTCGTCGTGGCGCGCACAGAAGGTCAAAAATGGGCAAAAAGTCAGCCATAGTCTGGTTTCGCAGTGATTTGAGATTGACCGATAATCCGGCGCTAAAAGCGGCGGTTGACGCCTTCGACGTGCTGCCCGTCTTCATCTACGACCGGGAAGCCGAGGGCGATTGGCCGTTCGGCGCCGCCAGCCGCTGGTGGCTTCATCACTCGTTGGCTAGACTGAAGGAATCGCTTGAGGAGATAGGCAGCACTCTGATAATCACAGAGGGCAAAACGGTCGCAATATTGGAGGAGCTGATCTCGCAGACTTCGGCAAAAGCTATTTTTTTCAATAAACGCTATGAGCCTGCCGCGAGAAAAATCGAAGTAGAATTAGGCGAAACACTTGATGAACTCAAAGTTGATTGCAAAGCATTCGACGCTAATTTGTTGTTTCCACCGTCATCGATTTTGACGAAAGAAGGAAATCCGTACAAGGTGTTTACGCCCTTCTGGAGAGCGTTTCCAGAACCTGCAAAACCGATTCGCAAGCCATCGGCAATTAGCACTGTCAGTAAACTTCCTGCATCGAAAGCACTAGACTCCTTAAAATTATTGCCGACTATAAATTGGGACGAAGGCATAGAAGCGGCATGGGAACCGGGAGAAGCGGGAGCGCAAAAACAGCTGCGTGCGTTTTTAAAAGAAGGCGTCGCAGAATATAAATTTGGCAGAAATCGCCCGGATCGAGTTCTCGTTTCGAGAATGTCTCCGTATCTGCATTTCGGCGAGATCAGTCCGAAGAATTTATGGCATGCGGTTCAGCAAAAAATCGATAGCGATGGAAAAGCACAAGGCGGTGGCGAATGCTACTTGCGAGAACTGGCATGGCGAGAGTTTGCGCATAATCTGCTGTTCAGTTTTCCTGACACGGCAGAACAACCGTTGCGTCCGGAGTTCAAAAAGTTTCCGTGGGATTCTGATGACTTGCTGCTCAAAGCGTGGCACAGAGGAAACACAGGTTATCCAATCGTTGACGCAGGCATGCGCGAGTTATGGACGACGGGATGGATGCACAATCGAGTGCGAATGGTGGTGGCATCGTTTTTGGTCAAGGACCTTTTGATTTCGTGGAAGGAAGGTGCCGCTTGGTTTTGGGACACGCTGGTCGACGCGGATTTATCAAACAACACTTTGGGCTGGCAATGGACAGCCGGTTGCGGAGCCGATGCGGCACCATATTTTCGCGTGTTCAATCCGATGACGCAGGGCGAGAAATTTGACCCGGATGGAAACTATGTTCGCAAATGGGTTCCGGAATTGTCGAAACTAAGAACAAAATGGATTCACAAACCGTGGCTCGCGCCCAGCGAAGAACTAGTCGCAGCCGGGATCACGCTCGGAAAAGATTATCCAGCGCCGATCGTGGATCACGCTGCAGCACGACATCGGGCCTTGGATGCATTCGCGTCAATTAAAACTAAACAGCAAGCGAGCGTTAAATGAAGCCATCTCATCGCAATCTTTTCACTTGGCGAATGTTGCTCTTGAATGGTAGCGAATCGGTTCGCGAATCAATCATTGATCGTTCGTGAGTCAAACATTGATCGAGTCGCACTCAGTCGAAAGTCGAACTTGAGGCTCAAGCCTTGAGACTGAAGCTCATGAAACTACCTGTTTCTTTTAGTTGTTTTGCTACTTCACCGACTGTAGTTTCAAAACCTTTGCAGCCGCTGATGAAGGTTACTTTCGATTTGTCCTGAAGTAGCGCATCAAAACTAGTTCTATTACCGGTTTTCAGCGATGCCAATGTTGCGGCATACAACTTTCCGGCCGGCGATGCTTTGATAAGCAGTCGACTCAAATCTTCTGTTTTCACTTCTTTCAAATTTTGTTTTGCCGCGGCGAAAACCAGATACTCGGGGCGCACGCCCGATTCGCCAGGTCCCGCGTCCGCGAATAACTTCGCGCCCGTCAAATATTGAACATACATTGGGTTGTTGGTGATGACACCATGGGCGATGCCATCGTAGAAATCGAGAAATCGCCCCGTGCGGAGTACGTTTCGTGCGATACCACTGACGGTTGCTTGCAACACTTCACATCCGGATTGATACTCGAGAGTTCGATTGTCAGCCAAGAACTCAACAAATGCTTCTTGCCCTGCAGCAGGGTCTTTTCGCAATAGTAAGTATCCCGCGTAGAGTTTTCCTGCAGCCGTCCCGTTGTTCTTCAACCACTGCAAATCGCCCACTTTAATCGTCGCGACATTTTTGCTTGCTACATTGTAGGCGTCATAAACAGGACTTCGCGTGGCCTCGCCAACCAAGTTATTACAGAAACGATTGGCCTGGCTCAGCGTCACTAAAGCCTCTTGCTTCACTTGCGACTCCTTGATTGGCTTTGTAATCCTGGGGAGGGCGCACGCTTCAGTCTGCGCTGACAAGCAGAACATCAAAACGAAAATTCCAACGATTATCTTGATACTCATATGCGATGCCGATGAAAAAACATACCGGAACGGTTGCGCTGCAGCACCTTCCTTGAGGTCGAGCTCACACTTGGTCGAGATTGTCCTCAAGCGTCCTCTACTTTGCGGTCGATCTGAACGTTCAACGATTTCTCGCACGAGCAGCATTTGGGACTTTTTTTGATCAGTCAAATCAGACTTCTGGCAGGTAGCCTTCAGGGGAATTTCTTGCCAGGCGGTCGCCCTGGCAACCCTCCGGTGTGACCGCTCGATGTGCGCTGTGGCGTATTCAATCGGTTATTCAGGATAACATAGCAGGTATTTACTCTTCGGTGCCTATTCGCCCGTAGTGTTGTTTTGGCCTGACATGGCGAGGTTTTGTCCGCGATGGCGAGAATAGTCCGACCTGGAAAACAAGAAGCGCCCCCACATTTAATCTGAATGTCCAGCGATTCGGCTCTAGTTCACGATTCACGGATATGGAACGTGGTATGCTTACCGCCTCGAAACAAAACTGTAATCGCTGGAAATCCTGTCGAAAGGAGCTGCGCGAACGTGATTGACACAGCCGAGATACTTGACCTCTATACTCTCGCGAATGCATCCGGTCACAAGATGGTACTCGCCACCGTCGTCGACGTCGACGGGTCGGCGTATCGCAGACCTGGTGCTCATCTTCTCGTCACCGAAGATGGCAGAACGGCCGGTTCGATAAGCGCAGGCTGCCTGGAGAGCGACATCCTCGCTCGACACACAGAGCTGTTCTCGCTGCAGCAAAGCACAGTTTTGCAATACGAAAGCGACGAATTTTTCGGTCTCAACTACGGATGCGACGGAACGATTAATGTTCTAGTGCAACCGGTTTTGCCCAATCAAATCAACTTTCCAACCGCCTTCACAGATGCCAACAAATTGGGTCGGCAACTAATTCTCGCAACAGTTTACAATTCCGAAACTGCGGATATGATCGGCAAAAAATTGCTGGCTTCCGGCGGACGAATTTTAAATAGCGAGCTGCCTCCGGATATCGAAAGGCATGTCGCAGCCTCGCTTTTCGCAGTGGAACGGTTGGACCGTCACCAGTGCAAAACTTACGATGAAATTGCAACGAAAGTATTTTTTGAAATCATCAAACCGAATTTACGATTGGTAATTTTTGGCGCGGGCGATGACGTGATACCACTAATCGAAACCGCAAAATCAATCGGTATTGAAGTTCGGCTTTCGGACAGTCGCCGTTCGTACCTGGATCGGCATAGCGAGCGCGCTGACGTTTTTCAATTTAGTTCCGGCGCGAACAACACCACTGTTTATAAAAGGGATAATCAAACACCCGCAGCGTGTGAGATAAAATCGCTGAACGCTGACGAGATCGAACTCGCACTGTTCGATGCACCACAACGAACAGCGGTTGTAATCATGAGCCATAGTTTCGAATTAGACAAAAGATTTTTACAACTCGCGCTAGAGAAAAACAGTGCCTACCTTGGCGTTGTCGGTTCCAGAAAACGCACTGAGAAATTGTTGACTGAACTAAATGCTATGGACGCTTCGCACCGAATCCACTACCCGATCGGACTGGATTTAGGTTCTGAAACCGCGAAAGAAATCGCTCTCTCGATCGTGAGTGAAATTCTAGCTTTCTTCAGAAACGCATCGGGCAAGCCGCTGTGCGAAGTATCAGGTTCCGTCCACGAACCCCGAAAAGAAAACGGTTCGAGGCGCTTTGAATTCGCGTCAGCGCGACACTTTGGCGAGATCTAACGATGACCAAAACGGGCGCACCAGGTTCAGAATGCCGAAGCGAATCTTCGCCGATGTTGAAGTACAGCATCGCGATTCTGGCTGCCGGTCGCAGTCAACGAATGGGCAGAGCAAAACAAACCACAATTTTTGAAGGCGAAACTTTACTGGCTCGAGCAATTCGAGTGGCGCTCGAGAGTGAAGTTGGTGATGTGAAAATTGTTCTCGGCTATCAATCAGAACAGATCGCAGCGTCGTTGCAAAACGAGTCAGTGAGCGCAGTTTCAAACAAGTCAACGAGCGAAGTTTCGAACAAATCCATTACGAGTTATCCGAACTATGTTTCAATCATCGTCAACGACGACTGGGCCGAAGGAATTGCTTCTTCAATAAGATCAGCGGTGCAAGACGCTATCGATTGCGGATCCGACGCGTTGCTGTTCATGGCGTGCGATCAGCCTTATGTGGATAATGCGTTACTTCGTTCGCTTATCGAGGCGTTCGAGCGCACATCCAAACCGGTGGTGGCATCCTATTACGGAACACCCGGCATCCCCGCAATTTTTGCAAAAGAAAAATTTTCAGAATTGCTTTTATTAACTGGAGACAAAGGCGCCAAGCGACTCATTTTAGAAAGCGACGCGCATCTTGTTCCTGCACCACTTGCTCAGCACGACGTCGACACCGAAGCCGATTTGGACGCGTGTCGACTCAACAATCAGGAGGAGAACGATCGGTGGCTGACAAAAAACGCCCTGGCAGTGACGACAACGCTGACAAGAAAAAATCAGATATTTCCCGACGAGGCTTTCTCAAAGGAGCTGGCTTAACCGCCCTCAGTATGGCAAGTTTACACGAAGCAAAAGCGGCAGAGGCAACTCTGCGAGTGTCCGGTCCCGGACCTATGCCTTTGACGTTGAAGATCAACGGAAAAACACACAAGCTCCAAATCGAACCATCTGAGACATTAGCGGAAACGCTGAGAACAACTCTCGGAATGACAGGCACCAAAGTTTCCTGCGACAGAGGAACTTGCTCCGCCTGCACTGTTTGGCTCGACGGTGCCACCATGTGTTCGTGCATGACGTTGACAGTAGACGTGGCTGGACGAGCGGTCACCACAATCGAAGGCCTGGCATCTGAAGACGGCACGCTCCATCCGGTCCAAGAAGCATTCATCGAGAAAGACGCCACCATGTGCGGATTTTGCACACCAGGGATGGTGATGAGTTGCGCCGCATTGTTGGCTCGCAATTCCTCGCCAACCTTAGAGGACGTTCGCACCGCCTGCAGTGGCAATTACTGCCGCTGTGGAACTTACCCGAACGTGTTTGAAGCCACGCTCGCAGCTGCTAAGAAAGGAGCTTCCTAACATGACTGAACAGGAAAAAGGATCGAAGTCAAAAGACTCGACCGATCCACCTCAAAGCGGAAAAGACCCCGCAACCGACGGCAAAAAAGCGGGCACGGCCACAGCGCATAAGCCACCCGGCAAAACAAAAATCATCAAAGTCCCGGTCGGATATTATGGAGTAAATATCGCCGAAGTCGAGCGGGAAGTTCCACTAGACGAGCCGCCGGCATTGCCTGTCAATGCCCATCTCAATGTAATCGGCAAACCAACAAGACGACTGGATGGGGAGCTGAAAGTCACAGGCTCCGCTCGCTATACCGCGGACATCCAACTTGCCGGAATGCTCTACGGCCGCATGCATAGATCGACCGAAGCGCACGCAGAAATTCGTTCAATCGATCTGTCAGGTGCTTTGGCTCATCCCGGAGTTCGCGCGGTGCATATCGTTTCGCGTGCGATCGGAATCGCTCGTGAACGCGAGGACAAACCACGCGTGGTCGAAGCGAAAGTAACCTTTGACAGAAAGGTCGGTGTTCCAACCGTTAAGTACGTTGGACAACCAATCGCGGCTGTTGCTGCCACCACGGAGCAAGCGGCAAGAGAAGCCTGTGAACTGATCAAAGTCGAATACGAAACACTGCCTTTCGTAATTGAACTTGAAGATGCGATGAAACCCGATGCTCCGAAAGTCTTTAAAGGACCAACGGAACAAGACGGCACCGCTGGCGGTGGTGGAGCACCTAAAGGACTTCCGCAAAAGGGCAACCTCAGAGGGCCCGAGACAAAAGGAATGTTTGGCGGCGATCGCGGCAATGTGGAAACTGGTTTTTCGCAAGCGGACGTCGTAATAGAAAATCAGTACCGCACGCAAATCCACATGCACAGCGCGCTAGAACCTCACGGTTTGATCGCCGACTGGCGTGACGATATGCTGACGATTTACGCCTCGACACAAGGAACATCAGCCCTGCGCGGCGACATCGCCAGCGTTTTCGATCTGCCGAAAAGCAAAGTCCGAGTAATCACCGAATACATGGGTGGCGGATTTGGTGCCAAGTTTGGCACCGGCAACTATGGTATCGCTGCGATCTTTCTTTCCAGGCAAGCGAAAGCACCAGTTAAGTTCATGCACGATCGAAAAGAAGAGCAAACAGTTTCTGGTTTCAGGCCTAACAGCTTCCAAAAGCTCAAAATCGGAGCCAAGAAAGATGGCACCATAACTGCTATCGAACTGGAATCTTACGGCAGTGGCGGCACCGCACTCGGTGCCGGCGTGGGTTGGGCCGCACAGTCCATGTACAAATCACCCAACTTCGCGTCTGAACACTACGACGTCCTCACCAATCAATCTCCAGGCTGCGCCTTCCGCGCGCCCGGTCAACCGCAAGGCATCTTCGCGGTAGAGCAATCAATCGACGAACTATGCGAAAAGCTAAAAATCGATCCCATGGCTATGCGCGATAAAATTGATGACAACGAAACGCGCAGAGAACAAAGAAAAGCGGGAGCCAAGCTATTCGATTGGTCATCGAGAAAACCGGCTGGATCCGACGCGGGACCGATTAAACGAGGTCTCGGTATGGCGCAAGGCGAATGGCCGCGCTTCGTCGACATGAATTCGTCTTGCGAACTCAAACTCACCAATGACGGTAGCATCGAAATCCTCTCGAGTGTGCAGGATATCGGAACCGGCATCCGCACCGTACTGGCACAGGTAATCGCCGAAGAGTTGGGACTGAAACCTACCGACATTACCGTTCGAATCGGTGATACCGTTTTTCCTACAGGTCCGGCATCAGGCGGCAGCGTCACGACCGGCTCGATCACGCCGGCAGTCCGAAAAGCTGCTTACCACCTCAAACTAAAGATGTTTGACTTAGCCGCCAATTCTTTAAAATGCGAACCCGAAGATCTGCAAATGAAAGAGGGCAGCATTGTTCAGAAAAGTGGTGGCGGATCGATCACCATCAAAAAACTGGCGAAAGGCCTTTCAACCGATCAGCTCAGCGTCTTCGCCAGCCGGACAGCCGATTACGGTGGATTCGAACTAGGCGACTTCGTAGGCTTCGGACGACTCAGCAGCGTGCAATTCGCGGACGTTCGGGTTGACACGGACACTGGTCGAATATACGTCGATCGAATAGTGGCCGCTCACGCCTGTGGCAGACCAATGAATCCATTGGGCATCGAAAGCCAGATCAATGGCGGCATTCTGCAAGGTATTTCATGGGCGTTGTATGAAAATCGCCACACGGATAAAAACACCGGAGTGGTGATGAATCCTAACGTTGAATCATACAAATTAATCGGCGCAAAAGAAATTCCAAAAATAGACATCGTTCTACTGGAAGAATACCTGGGCAGGTCTGCCACTGATGCTGGTGGCATCGGAGAACCCGCAATCGTGCCTACGGCAGCGGCAATTGCCAACGCTGTGTACAACGCCACCGGCGTAAGAATCAACACTTTGCCAATGACACCGGACAGGGTGCTGGCAGCATTGCGCAAAGGAGGCTCGAAGTAATGAAACGTTTTGAATGGGTACAAGCGAGCACCACAGATGATGCCCTCGGTCAGTCGACGAGAACCTGCGCCGAACTGATGGACTCTAATAAGAAAACTTCCGGCGCATCAGTAGTCAAAGCTGGTGGCATCGATTTGCTCGACTTGCTGAAGGAAGGCATTCTCTCCACGCAGCGCGTAGTCAACATCAGATCGATCGACGACTTGCACCACATTTCGTTCGACAAAAAAGGTTGTGTGATCGGGCCTCTACTGACACTTGCGGAGATTGCCGAACACGCGGATATCCGAAAGAAATTCACAGCACTCGCAGACGCAGCCGAACACATTGCCACACCCAACATCAGAAATGCCGCCACAGTTGGTGGCAACCTTCTGCAGCGTCCACGCTGTTGGTACTTCCGATCGGAAGAGTTCAACTGCCTCAAGAAAGGCGGCAAAGACTGTCCGGCTAACGTTGGAGAAAACAAATACCACGCCATTTTTGACAATGAAAAATGCTCCATCGTCCATCCATCCACAGCAGCTGTCGCGCTGGTGGCACTGGGCGCATCCATCGAGTTGACGTCGAGAAAAGGCAAGCGCGAAGTCAAACTCGAAGAGTTTTTCATCTCACCTTCTGAAGATGTGGTCAAGGAAAACCGTCTGGCCGAGGGCGAATTGATAACCGCGATCACGATTCCTGATAACGGCTGGAAATCAGCGCACATCAAGTTGGGCGAAAAAGATTCTTTCGACTGGTCGATTGGCGATTGCGCTGTCGCTCTCGATATGGAAGGTTCAACTTGCAAGAAAGCTGTAATCGTTTTAGGCGCCGCGGCTCCTGTTCCGTACAGAGCGACGGCAGCGGAAAATTTCCTCAAAGGCAAATCGATCGATGAAAAAACTGCGCGCGAAGCAGGAAAGTTGGCCGTGCAAAACGCGAAGCCTCTATCGCAGAACGAATACAAGGTAACCATGCTCGAAGTGGCAGCCATGCGCGCTTTGCTCAAAGCCGCTCAAAGTTAGTTTCAGTTTCCTCAAGAATAATTCATCAAAACATGGCAACTCAAAAAGATATCTGCAAGTATCTTCGTGCGAAAAATGGCTACGGCACGCTCGAAGGCGGCGGCATGCCGTTCTTGCAAGACAGTATAACGACTACATATAGATGCATTTGCACCGGTGAACCCTTCGGTCCTGATACAGAGCTAGCCCACACCTCCGCTTGCCACAGCGAGCGATATTGTTTTGCAGCTCCCAACAGTGATCCAGAAACAGAGGATTGATTGCAATGACTGAAACGGCAGAGTTTGACAATTAATCCACAATCTTTTTTATCCCGTTGAAACCCAGACGTAGACTC
The DNA here is from genome assembly GCA_021772095.1 of Candidatus Obscuribacter sp. GTDB lineage: Bacteria > Cyanobacteriota > Vampirovibrionia > Obscuribacterales > Obscuribacteraceae > JADYXR01. The sequence goes on from JADYXR010000147.1 coordinate 28,183, forward strand.
CAAACGTGTAAAATTGAACTGTCGCTGCCGAAGGTAGGCAGCCATGATTTGTCCCGCGAAGGACAGGAGAATAAGACATGACTGAAGTCAAGACGGAAACGTACCTTTTATACGCGCTGCAAGTTCTCAAAAACATGCAAGATGACATGGAAACGCTGACCAGTCATGATGCAAAGGCGGATCCGGAAGTTCTCGAAGAAATTCTGGACGAAATCATCAGCCGTTGCCTCGTGCCTGCTTGCCAAAACCTCGGCATCGAAGATCCGATCGAAGTGATTATGACCGAAGCAATCGATCCGACCGACATCCTCGAAGCAGAAATGGAGCGCATCTCCGATTCCTTCGAAGATGACGACGAAGAGGAAGAGGAAGAAGAAGAGGAAGTAGAAGAGACCGCTTTGGCTGGCGCTCGTCGCAAAAAGTAATTCGGTATCTTCCGATAGCCGCGTCAGGATTGGCTTGACGAGGAGTAGTTCGAAATTGTTGCCCGGTGAATAGCATCTAAACAGACGCTATTTACCGGGCATTTTAGTGCGGATTTGTCACTGGCGCGTCGTCTGCGCGATTGCGGGGCATAATTGTCGGCTCACCTACATTATGGTTGCGCCGATTTTGCCTACGGCGATTCTGACCTTCAAAAACAGAAAGAAGAAAAAGATAGAGCTTCGGCAGCACTTTGGGGCATTCAGTCTCTTGGCTTCCGTGCTTGGGTTGCTGACTGCTTTCTCCATAATCTTTCTAATATTGTCAGCTTATGCTGCGAAGTTCCTCGCGATGAGGATTTGTCCACAAGAAGAATACTAGTGAGACGAATGGACCACTTTAGTCGTGCGGCGAACCTTTTTGAATTCGGCGATACCTTCAGGAGTGACCTTCTCGCATCGAGAGATTTCCAATAACCTTAGCCCTTTGCATTGTGCGAGTTGCTGCAAACCTTTATCCGTTATATTCGTTTTTGATATCCAGAGTCTCTGCAGCTTTGGCATTCTCGTAAACATCTCGAGATTCTTATCTGTTATCGGCAGATCAGCACAACGAACTTCTTCCAGCGATTTAATCTGCGAGACGACTGGAATTATCTCGTCACCAACCTCGGTACCACTCAAGTCCAAGAAGCGGATTTTTGGAGCGCCTTTGACTAGCTTTGCAACCCCTGCCGCGGTGACATTTTTCGAGTCAAAGAAGCTGAGACCTTTTAACTGATGCATTTGGGCAAAGACATCAAATGATCCAGTAGGTACGACGGAGACGACAAGCTTAAGCTGAGCTAAGCGAGGCAGTTCTGAAAGGCTCTTCACGCCATCTAAAGTGATACCGGAGGCGATTGATATGGTCAGCCACTCTAATGACTTTATTTTTGAAATGGCTCGCAATCCATCGTCGTTTAAGACACCACTTTGCACTTCTATTTCGTGAATCGGCAAGTGAGCTAAGTCTTTAAATCCGGTCCCCGTCACGTCGTAGTTAATGTTCACTTTGACGGCGCTGACCTGCGTTTCTTTGGCGAGTAATTTGATGTCCTCGTCGGTGACGGAATTTCCCGAGTTCCAGAGATTCTTTCCATCGTCTCCTCTCGTCATTTTCCACTTCGCCTCATCGTCAGCAAAGCCATCGTCCAGATCTTTGGAAACTACAGGTCGCGCCTGTGCGTTTTCCGTCTCACTCAACAGCGATAGTTGATGATAGAAAAATGCTATTGTCACGCTGCCCAGTAGTATCACCAAAGTGATTGCCAGCGGAACAAAGTTTGTTCTGGAAACCGCACTCGCCCCGGCTTCGATACCACTGGCACCATGTCGATGGGCGCCTTCTCGGTTAGCGAGGTGTTCGCTATCCCTCTGTGCTGCGCTCACGACAGAACGCAATTCGGATATCTCTTTTCTGAGATCGGCAACAGTCTGAAAACGATCATCCGGGGATTTGTTTAGACAAGTTGCTATGATGGTTTCCATTTGATCGGGAAACTCTTCTTCGTCGTACACATCAGCCATTGCCGGCGGTGGCGTATGAGCATGCATTGATATCGTGGCTAGTGGCGACTCCGCGACGAAGGGAAGTTGACCAGTCAATGTCTCGAACATGACGCAGCCTAACGAATAGATTTCGGAAGTTGCCTCGTATGGGAGACCAGCAGCTTGATCAGGGCTCATGTAGGCTGGCGTGCCCACAACTGTTTTACTCTGCGAATCTCGTGGATCGACTAATTCTTTTTTGAACGCGCCGACACCAAAGTCGATCAAATGCACCACCGCCGGTGATGCCGATGTCGCCGGTATGATGATTATGTTGCTCGGTTTCAAATCACGGTGCATCAGTCCACGTTTATGCGCATAGGTTAATGCATCACATAATTGTTCGAACATCGGCAAGGCATCATCGATTCGCAGCGCACCGCCTTTGTCCAGCAATTCATCCAGGCTAATGCCATTGATAAAATCAAGCACCATATACGGTGATTGACCATCTGTGACTCCGAAGTCCAAAACTTTGACAATATTAGAATGGGTGAGCTGACTGGTCGATTTAGCTTCACGTTGAAAGGCAACGAGAAGTTCAGAACTGAGGTGGTTCAAAATCTTGACGGCCACCCGTTTGTTCAGTAATCGATCCTTGCAGAGATAAACGGACCCCGCCGCGCCTTTACCGAGCAAACGGAATGGTGCATAACGTGCGACCGGGAAATTTTTGCTTTCGATAGTGATTTCTTCCAGCGCATCGAGTTCATCCTCGACAGCATCAGCCTCACTCGGGTCGTTGCTTAATTGCGCGGTGGAGATAAACGAAGGCATGGCGCACGAGCAGAGATCAGCCCTGAATATCCACTGAGTCAACGTGCCGGCTCGACCGGATTCAACTCTCTTTCCACATGTCGAACAATAATTGAGCGGTTCTGGCGACGCAGCGGATGAGGAACCTTCCTCGTCTTTGAGGTGACAAGTGCAAATCAGAAGCCATTGCGTGAGACTGCCGGAGCCAGCCTTCTCATAAGGCATTTGGCAATTGGGACAAATTCGGTTGTCCTTTGCGTCCGCCACGCGACTACTCCTGAATATCTAATTTTAGATTTTTGGTGTGTGATACCACTGAACATTTGGTCTTACCATCAACCAACTCAAAATGTAAATCGCAGCTGCCATCGCCCACGCGAATTCCTTTGACGTCGACGCGCTCCATCCATGGTGGCAACGCCGGTCGCACCACGGACAATGTTTGCTTGCCTGCATCAGCAACCAATCCCAGGCAGCCTGACACCATCTGAAGAACGCTGCCGGCCGCCCATGCTTGAGGCGCGCATGAAACAGGGTACCAGACTGGCTTATCAGAGAATGTTCGGGAGAAGCCACAAAACAATTCAGGCAGTCTCATATCAGGACGATACTTTGCAGTTTCGAATAAACCACCGATCACCCGCCTGGCATCAGCGGCTCGGCCGATGCGGCAGAGTCCTTCAATCGCCATGGCATTGTCGTGTGGCCACACAGAACCATTGTGATAACTCATTGGGTTGAACGCTACTTCCTTAGAAGAAAGAGTTCTCACTCCCCACTGGGAGAACATATCATCGCGCAGTAGCGCGTCAGCGACTGCGTTTGATTCAGACTTGTCTAAAATGTTGGTGCTGAGCAGGTGACCCATGTTTGATGAGATCACATCACACTGGCGACCATCGCCATCGAGGGCGAGGGCAACGCAGTTTTTCTCTTTCATCCAAAAATCTTTGCGGAAGTTTTGCTGCAACTTTTGAGCTTTCAAGAGCAGTTGATCGGCGCGATCCTTGTGACCGAGGAGTTCAGCCAGATGCGCGACTTCAGACCAGGCAAAATACAAATAGCCTTGCACTTCGCATAGAGCAATTGGCGCTTTGGCCAATTTCCCGTCGCCATACATAACCGAGTCGCCGGAGTCTTTCCAACCCTGGTTACTGAGCGCCGCGCCAGGCTTGCCGCCGTAGCGCAAATATCCGGTTTGCATTTCCGAATCAAGATAAGCGAGCGCACTTTCAACACGCGGCCAGTGCTTACGCACAAATTCCAAGTCGCCGGTTTGTTGGTAGTAGCGCGCAAGCAGCACCAGCCACAGTGGCGTGGCGTCGACAGTACCATAATAAGGAACGAAGGCAATTTCGCGCATACGAGCCATCTCTCCCAGCCGCAATTCATGCATGATTCGGCCGGGCTTCTCTTCGGTAAAGTCGTCCGATTTTGTGCCCTGGTATTCAGCTAAAATGTTGATCACATCTTTTGCAAGCTCAGGAACGAACATCATCGTTTCCATTGCAGTGATTTCTTGATCTCTGCCGAACGCTACTGCAAACCAGGGAGTACCGGCAGCAAGGCAAATGCCGCGCGGCGTCGGCTGGCGCAATATATAGATGTCGCGAATGCTTCGTTCCAACAGCTTATTAAATTCGGTATTACTAGTGGTGACAGAAGCAGTAGAACTTCGCCAATCACTGTACGCATTGTCGGCCTGAACTTTGCCCTCGTCATATGAAACGATGGTCGGGTTGGGCGCAAAAGGCTCGCCCAGACCGGCGGTGCTGATGTTCATCTCAATTGTCTTGGACTGCTGTCCGTTCAACTTATACTGAAACTCGACTCTGTCCCCCTGACGTTTCGCCGGTGTTTCACTGAACAAAAGTCTTGTGGTCATCAATTTGTTATCGAGACCCATGTACGAAATAAGCGACCCATTAGGCAAACTCTGCTCTACGCTCTGGAGCTGCCCACGCCGTTTTCTGCCAATACCGCGCACTTCGAACATATCGGCGAAATCGTTGGCGTATGCGATTGCCAAATTCAATGTCACCGGTTGATTGCCAAAGTTCGTGAGCGTGATCTTTTCACTGACGCCATCGCGAATGACGATATCGCGCTGCAACATGATCTGCTGCTCCGGCGTGCCTGAAGCCGCATCGGCAGCGTTTCCGTAAATAAATTTTCCGGCATATCCTTCTTCGGTCGAGGCGGACAGCAAAACAGGATTTGCTCCGTTTAAAGACAAATCGAACGAACTGAGATACCGCGTGTCGTCCTTATAGAGCCCGTATCCGTAGCTCGTCCCGGCAGGCATCAGACCCGCTTCGTCGAGGACAACAAAGTGCGCGCCGTTCTTCAATATCAATCGCGGATGATTAAGAATGGCCGCCTTGACCGCTGTCTCCGCGGTCGCTGGCAACGTTCTTTCAGAAGGCGAGGCGTTCTCGACAGCAGATGCCGGAAGCGTACTGAAAGAAGACACGCCAATCAAAGTGGCGCACAGGAACCGTGTAAAAACATTCAGTGGCTGAGCTTTCATCAGGAGAATTGTACCGCATCGCGCCGGGCGATTCCGGGCCAGCCCGAAGCACGGGCCAGCAAGGATTTACAACGATCCGCTCGAGGGTCGATCCGGCTGTTTTTGTCGAGTCCATCTCAACATTCAATCCGCATGAAGTGAACCGAACTGCGCTATTTAAAGGGCATCAGCAAATTTCAAGGGCTTCTTTCCGAACACGAGTTGACCGGTCCTCGCGAAAAAACTTTTACCACGAAGATTACCTGGAACGGAGGAGCAAATTATGTTTTCAATAGACAAAAAACTTTCAGGGATAACTGTAGTGGCAGTTGCTCTGGGTGTTTGTCTGAGTCAACCCGCGCAGGCAAACGACGCACTTGGATATATTCAAGATTATTTCGGCGGAGTTAATAACAACGTCAATTTTGGCGAAGCACAGAAGATGGCTGCACTCGACGATGATCGCGCAGAAGTGGATGGACGCATCGCCTCCGCCGTGACTGCAGGGCGAATCAAACCGATTGAAGCAGGTGATCTCCGCGCCCAATTGCGCAACAACAGAACGCTCGCATTGCAACTGGTTCGAGATGGACGGTTCTCGTTCGCTGACAACGCTCGCATCTCCAACCAGTTGAGCACGATTGCCGCGTCATTGCAAAACGCCATCGCAACGAATGTCATGCTACCAGGACGTTCGAATCTGGCATTGCCGCCACGAGGTTTTGTGGCACGAACACAAGTAGACGAACTGCAATCTCGAATCTCTACGCGTTTAAACAATGGACGCAGAAATGGAGATTTAACAAGAGCTGAATTCGAAAGTCTTAGAACAGAACTCAGCGCTGTAGACGCTCGAAAACGAGAGATGATGAACTCCCACGGCATGTTGAGCTTTCAGGAAAACCAACGTTTGCTTTCGCGATTGAATCGTCTTCAAGATCAAGTTCGTGTTGACATGAACGACACTCAAGTTGCTGGACGCAACTACCCGTGGTACTAACTGCGGTGTACATAATTTGCGGAATCTAAGCGCAAGTTGAATAGATACTGAAGGAGACGCTCATGAGCGTCTCCTCTGGTTTCTAGTGAAAAACGAGTAATGTTCCCCAATCGAAAGAGACGCTCACGCGTCCCTTTCCACTCTCTATTTTAAACTGTTTCGCTTCCAAGAAGTAGAAGGCGACTTATTTACTATCAATGGCAATCGTCCAGTGATCGATCTCTTTGGCAGTCATGTTGCCGCAAGGCACCAGGCGCGCGTCTCCGTACCCCCAGCGATCTGTATCGACGAGATATTGTTCTCTCGACAATAGCGTTCCATGACAAACTTGTTTCGCGGAAGAATTCTCTGTATCTTCAGCTAATTTGTTGACCAGTTTATTCATCACGTCCGCCGGGATTTTGTCTTTTTCAGCAGGATAAGTGAATCCGAATAGGATCAAATGTGTTAGCAAAACACGCCAGTGACTATCAAATCGTTCCAGCAAGCGATCCCAATCCATAGTGGGTCCGCAGGAATGGAGAATGTGGGCAACGTCCGCACCATCAAAGCGCTCGCGTTCCATAATGAAACCTTTTGACCAGATCATTTCTTCCGGTGGACAAAGTTTGACTGTTACTCCGAAAACTTCTGCTTCCTTTGCGTAATCGAACCATTGGTCATCGACTACAGCCACGCCGTTGCCGGAGCTGAAGATCAAATCGATGAAACTCTCACCTTTATATGCTTTGCCAAGCCAATGTGAAAACGTCATCTCCGACTTGTAACCGGCTTTCGCGAATTGCTCTAAAATTTCTTCTGCATCGTCTTTCTTGACGAAGAGATCGAGGTCTTTCGTGTGACGCACAACCCCGGCATACTGCGCTAGCGCATAAGCACCACCCACGAGGAATGGAGTGTTTGATTCCTTCAGCAAATTCAATACGTCGACGTAGAATTGCTGTGTTGCTTGATCTAATACAATATTTGAATGTGACATTCACTTTTCTTAGCATGGTGACAATCAAACAATGACGAGAGTTCGCGGCGACTCCGCGACTACAATTTCGTGCTAAAAGATTAAGGTACGACTCTCAGCATGAGTCAAATCCGGTAGCTCAGCACCAGCCTGGTGCGCGATTAGAGATAGTCGAAAACGCATCGCCGCCCCCCGGACAAGACCCCTCGAACAGGACACAACGAGATGCAAAAAGATGTAGTCAGACTGGCCGCCGTTGGCGATCTTCATTGCACTAAGAGCGCGCAGGGCGCCTTATCGCCACTGTTTTCATCGGTCGGCGATTATGCCGACATTCTTATGTTGTGCGGTGATTTAACTGATTATGGAACAGTTGAAGAAGCCCAGATTTTCGTCAAAGAGTTTTCTGTCGTGAAGATTCCTATCGTCGCAGTCCTCGGCAACCATGACCATGAATCCGGCCTCCAGGACGAGGTCCGCAAAATTCTTATGGATGGTGGCATCACCGTTCTCGATGGCGAATCAACTGAAATTCACGGCATTGGATTTGCCGGCGCGAAAGGCTTTGTGGGCGGGTTCGGAAGACACAGCCTGGGCGCCTGGGGTGAGAGTGGAATTAAGACATTGGTCCGCGAAGCGCTGGACGAAGCGTTGAAACTGGAGTCGGCTCTTGCACGATTGCGCACTCCTCATCGTATCGTCATGCTGCATTATTCGCCAATCATGGCGACGGTGGTGGGAGAGCCAGAAGCGATTTTTCCATTCCTTGGATCAAGTCGTCTTGAGGAACCGCTGCTTCGTCACGAAGTCACCGCCGTGTTCCACGGTCACGCACATAGAGGAACTTTAGAAGGTGCCACTATGTCGGGCACCCCTGTGTATAACGTCGCCATGCCGCTTTTGCGAGCGAGCTTTCCGGATAGTCCACCGTTTCGAGTGATTGAACTATCCATGGTGGCTGATACCACACCCGATACCACGGCTGATGCGGCAACTACTGCACCACAAACACAGACGGTGGCATAACCGGTTTAACCCATGTCTTGTTCAAGCGCACATCGAAATCGGTGGTGGCATCCTGATATGGCTCACCCGGCAATCACGCATTTAGTGCTTACCGCTGCGAGTTCTCAACCAACCTTTGTAGTTTAAGAACACAACCACAGCCAACGTCACTAGAATCATCATCAGAATCGCAACTGGATAACCGTAGTACATCTGCAGCTCCGGCATGTTGTACGGCGATTTATTGGAATTGAAATTCATCCCATAGATGCCGGCGATTAAAGTTGGTGGAATAAACAACGTAGTGATCAAAGTCAACGATTTCATCACTTCGTTCAAACGATTGCTCGCTCTTGTGTAATGAACTTCCATGAGCGCGGAACAAACTTCGCGATACATCTCCAATAAATCAATAATTCTAATCGAGTGATCGTGACAGTCGCGCAGATATAATCGAGTGGTATCACTTATCAATGGAACGGTATCGCGAATCAGCGTGTTCAATAGTTCGCGAGCCGGCCAGATCGCACGCCTCAGCGACAGCACGTCGCGACGTATTTGATACATCTCAGATGGTGCGTCTTCCTCGAACTTCTCGAGAACATTATCTTCCATCACATCAATGCGACTGGCGATCGAAGCAAGCAATGGGAAATAGCTGTCGACCACGGCATCGATGATTGCGTACATCAAGTAATCAGCGCGTTCTTGTCGAATGCGTCCCCGACCACGCCGAATTTTTTCGCGCACTGGATCGAGACAATCTTTAGGCACTTCTCGAAAAGTCAAAACAAAATTTTTGCCGAGAAACAAACTGAGCTGTTCGGTTTCCACTTCGTCTCTGTCGATCAACATTCGCGTGACGACAAAAAGATGCTCTTCGTACTCCTCGACTTTCGAGCGTTGGTGCACGTTAACGATGTCGTCGACAACCAACTCGTGCAGCGAAAATATCTTCGCAAAGCGTTCGATCACAAGCCGAGCTTCGGCTCCCTGCGCGACGGGATCGACATTCACCCACGTCACCGGCCAGTTAGCAAAAAATACAATCAACTCACTGAGATCCGTCACGTCCTTTTCAACGAAACCATCCGGACCGTATGCCATTACGTGGACCACTGGCAGCGGGATGTTGCTGGGGTGTTCGCCGCTGGCAAACGTGGCGCGACCCGGCATGTTGAACTCTGCCGTTATTCGCTCTTGCCTTCTCCGCGGGCGGGGCATCTCGTTCATGTCAAGGACCTCCAGAGCGGCTGCACTCAGTCAAGCGCCACTCAAAAGTTATTTTATTGGATAGCGCCGCGTCGCATATGAGCGTTCTTGAATATGCCGCAAAAACCACCAATCACTTGTCAACAAAACCCCAAAAGCAAAACACCGCATTCCAGGCAATGCCATCAAATACGGTGTCATGCTTTTTGAGACATCCGGCGATTAAGATTTCGAAAAACCTTATTCGGTTGCCTCGGTCGTCGTCGTCTTCGTGGTACTGGAGACGCCATCACTCGTCTTTACAGTTCGTTGATAGATCGAAATCCGCTTTTTGGCGGGATCTGAAACGATTACCATTGGTTTGTAGACGACATCCGTTGAAGTCGTTGCGTTCAATTCGCTTTTAACTCTGGTAGCGGTATCATCGAGATCTCTGCCGATCTCGACGCATGCCTCAAATGACAAAACGCCACCGGTCGAAACTTTGCCATCAAGATCAGCGCGGGCGTCGTTGATATCAGCGATCAGCGCGTCGTATTTGTCGGCGGCGAGGTGGCCAAGCGCTTTTTCAGTGATCATGAGATTCTGCAAATCGTACAAACGATTGTAGAGTGACGCAGAAAGAATCGCATCACCACGCTGTTTGACGATCACAATTTTGTCGCTTGATACTTTGTGCACGACCTTGCCATCAGGTCCATACACCACTCCAACAATGTTGCCGGAGGAATCTAAAATGTTGCCGGTCGCATCAAGTGCAGCACCAACATTCGTGTCAACGAATTGCACTACGTCGCCAGTCAAGGTTACCGGAATCGACATGGTGTCTGCGTTTACAGCTTGAGTGCCAGGTCCGAATGAAACAACAGCAAGAACAAGTGAAAGTGCAACAAATTTGTTGCTACGAACGGTCTGCGTTTTCATCATCTCTCCTTAGAATAGCTATTGGTATTCTATAAGATGCACTTCAAAACACGGTCGAGAACTGATCTCATCATGATCTGGTGTGCGAAGTTCCAGGCTCAATCACGCTCAGTTTCGCGAAAGGTTATGCAGGTGCGGCGCGACCTGGGACCTAGAGGTGGCGTAGCATATCAACAGCAGATTCATGCCGCGCTCAGGAAAATCGGCGCAGTTCAGCCGCTACACAGGCTTTCGGAAATCTTCATCATCACAGAATGTTGCTATTTGCACGCCAATCCGCCAGATCGGCACATTATATTGATGGTTCTGTACTATCCTTCTAAAACTCGGTTCAACAAGATTTAGGAGAGTGAACATGAAACGTAAAGCATCTGCCGAATGGCAAAATGGTCTCAAAGACGGCAAAGGCACAATCTCGACAGATAGTGGCGTGCTGGAAAAAACCCAATACAGCTTCAGCACTCGTTTTGAAGAAGGCAAAGGAACCAATCCGGAAGAATTGATCGCAGCAGCTCACGCTGGTTGCTTCTCGATGGCTCTCTCAGGTCAACTCGGCGCTGCCAACTTGACACCAGAGCGCATCAACACAACCGCAACAGTAACGCTCGAAAAATTGGAAGGCGGATTTGAAGTAACCGAAATTGTTCTCGATGTTACCGCTCGCGTTCCAAACGCAACCCAAGAGCAGTTTGACACCGCAGCCAACAATGCTAAAACTGGTTGCCCAATCTCCAAACTCTTCAAAGCGAAGATCACGATGAACGCCAAACTCGAAGTCGCAGCTAAAGCGTAGTCCATCTAAAACGTACAAAAAAAGAGCATCTCGATTGAGATGCTCTTTTTATTTGTTCGAATCGATCATTCAATTCAATGCTCAATGTCACCTGTTGATTTTAAACGCAATTAAATCGTTCAAAAATCAGAGTCAACATTTAGAGTGGTGCCGGCACTGGTTGTGGCATTCGGTCATCTCGTCCAGGCAATCTATCCGTTTGCGGCATAGAAATTTTGGAATCGATAGAGCCATTGGGAGCCGCGCCATTTCCAGCTGGAACTCCTGCGATGGAGTCCAGTGCTTCTTCATTTCCATCTCTCACTCGCATAGTTCCGGGCATGCCTTCGGGAAGCACCATCGGTCCATTCATACCTTCAGCTGTTCGCGGCAGGTACGCTGCGGAGTTGAGAAGCGAAGCGACCAGGGCGATGATTACTAGAAGCATCAGACCTGTGAGCCATGAAGACATCATGGAAGGCTTTCTCGTCTCGCCGGGCGAGTAAGAGATGTCGCGTCCTCTTGCAATTGTTTTGGTTGCCATAACTGACCTCCTCGGGTACAGCATTGTCCGCGCTGTGGCACGTTCGTGCCACGGCCAGACGATTGAATTATCGTCAATCATTTAACAGGCGATCGAATCGAAAACTATTTATCGAATTTCGAAGCTGCGCTTGAGCAGCCTGCCTTCATTTCTTCCCAAGCTTTGGAGAGCTCTTCAACAGCATTATCCATGCCATGTTTGAACTCGCCCCATGCTTCAGTGCTGGTTTCCTTCATGGATTGAAGTTTGACCGAAGCTTCTTGCTGCTTTTCCTTCAGCTCTTTCAACTTAGTTGAAGCTTGTTCTTTCACTTCCCCAGCTTTAACAGAAAGGTCGTCGATTTTCGCGCCGAGCTCACTGAGCCGAGTTTCCATGTTTTTCTCGTAAGTGCTTCTATCCGCCAAAGTTGGTGGGTTAGCAATTCCAGCTTCTTCCATCGCTCCACCGGTCGTGGAGTAAAGACCCTTTTCTGTATCTGAATTTGACATTTGAATGTCTCCTTTGAATTTGCCATCCGGTGTTGGCTATATAGCGCAAAATGGTCACACCGTCGAACAATGCATCAAAGTGAGATTTATATTGAGCTCCAAAACGTTTGCAGACTAGCCTCAATACAAGCCTGGTGACCCTTTCAACAAACCTTTGCAAGCTATATAAAATCGAGAAAACTCTCAGGAACAAACAAGAAAAGGTCGTGTCTCGAATTTATCCACGCCGGTCGCGTCATGTCGCGCAAGCTTGCTGACGGTTTCGCCGACCTCGATAAATAGTGTTGATTACTAGAAACCCGCGGATACCTATAAGAGGATTACTGTAATGAGTACGAACGGAAAGAACGGAAAGAACGGAAACGGGAAAAAGTACGAAGGCAAAATTAGATACGCGGTGGTTGGTCTTGGCCATATCGCGCAAATCGCAGTATTACCGGCTTTCGAACACGCGAAGGAAACTTCCGAATTAACCGCATTGGTTTCAGACGACAAAGAAAAATTGGCGAAGATGTCAAAACAATATGGCGTCAAAAACTTATGCTCATATGATGATTACGACGAACTGTTGAAGAGTGGCGACATAGATGCAGTCTACATCGCACTTCCCAACGACATGCACAAAGACTTCACTGTCCGCGCGGCAAAACAAGGCATTCATATATTGTGTGAAAAACCGATGGCAACAACGGTGGAAGATTGCAAAGCCATGATTGCGGCCGCAGAAGAAAACGATGTCAGATTGATGATCGCTTACCGTCTGCATTTTGAAAAAACCAACATGACCGTCGCTCAACTTGTACAGGATGGGGCTATAGGCGATCCACGCTTGTTCAATTCAAGCTTCACTCTACAAGTTAGAGATGGAAATATTAGAACCAAAGCCGAAAGAGGTGGCGGTCCACTGTTCGACATCGGCATCTACTGCATAAATGCCGCGCGTTATATCTTCAAAGATGAACCGACCGAAGTGCAAGCATTTATGACTCAAAGCGACGACCCTCGATTCAATGAAATCGAAGAGGCCGCGGGCGTTATGATGCGCTTCCCCGGTCATCGGTTGGCCAGTTTTGTTTGCAGCTTTGGCGCTGAAGCCGTCGGCAACTATCAAGTTGTCGGCACCGAGGGTGATATCAAAGTTGATCCAGCATATGAATATGTTGATGAACTTAAGTACACACTCACGAAAAAAGGAAAGAAATCGGAAGAGGTCAAAACACCGAAGTCCGATCAATTCGCTCCTGAGCTCAATCACTTCTCCGAGTGCATCGCAGAAGGGAAAGAACCACGTCCATCGGGTTACGAAGGTCTTGCGGATCTGAAGATAATCGAGGCGTTGAATGTCTCTGCCGAAACCGGATACTGCGTCGCATTGGAAAAGAAAGAAGGCGAGACAAGCAAGCCGGATGCTTCGTTGATCGAACGAAAGCCTGCCGTTGATAAGCCGAAACTGGTCAATGTAAAATCAGGATCGAGAGACTAGTACAAAACGCGGAGCGCTGCCACGAACTCCGTGCAGCGCTCCGACTTAAACTTGTTTTTCGGGTCCCCGAGCCGGTTAGCTCGTTGGAACTCCCCAGACGTTCTCGAGCCTGGTCAATTGTTTTTTGATCTGGTTTCGTTTCTGCTTATCGGGGCAAGTGGAAACTTCCGATGATAGTCGCCACCACGTGCGGTGCGCGATGCGTTTGGATTTCTTTGCCTCTTCGACACAAATTTCGCAAAGGCGATCGAGAAACTCGCGTGTAACTGCCGCTTCTTCGCTTTCGTCCTTGACACTGGCCTCGCGGAACGATTCGAAGTCGTCCGGTGTAATTTCGTTGCGCCCCTCGGCCCAGACCCACCGCAGACTCAAAACAATCGATGGGTGCAAACGGCTGATGTCAGCGCGCAAAATATCGGAGGTGCGGTTAGTTTGTTTGGGAGCGAATTCAATCGTTCCTTCCTCGGGCCAATCGCTCCTCAGTTCTAAAACTTCGTCGGTGTCCGGCTTGTGAAGGGTGAAGTAGCCGGAAAACGAGGTCACCAGAACATCGAAAAGGTCACTGCGAATGCGTTCCCATTTGTCTTGTGACAGGTGCTTGCTCAGGGACGAAAGGCTGCCTTCGAACGCCAGGTCGATCGTGATTATCGAATTGAGCAGTCTGTTGCGGCCGGTCGCAGGCGCCCGAGTGCCGCGAAGTTCGCGCCAATAAACGCTGACTTCATCGAGAGTCATCGAATTTCGTCGTTCTAGCTTGCCCATACTCGGGGTCTCCAGGGGTTCTCAAGAAGATATATACCCTGAAAAACGGAAAGTACTACATGTCCTCGCTAGACGGGCCGGCCCTCAGGAAATTTGTAGGCTTTCTGACTTGGTCGCAACGGGCGCAAAAGCCACCAGGGGCGGCGCATTCCATCAGGACCCGGAGCTGGACGAGTCAAGTTCATCCAGCGTTTGTAGACCTGGTGCGATTTATTCGTATCGGCAAAAATATCGCCGTACTGGTCAATTGGAAGGGCTTTTGTTACTTTTACCTTCTGGTGCCAGCAATGCATTCCAGAAATTGGATCGGGCTGAACCGGGAAGGTCAGGTTTTGATGCACGCCGGCGTCGTTCCACCAGACTCGCGAACTATCAGGGTCGCTCGACTCGAATGGTTTAACACCTTCGAGCTGTCGCATCAGATATTGACCTGGTGCCTTTTCATCTAATTCGACCAGACTGGAGCACCACCTGTCAGTGCCTTTGTCTTCGCCAAGTCGCCAGCGCCCCATGTGGTGAGAGCACGCCACTATATTTGGTGCAATGCCTTCGGTCACCCATGCTTTCGTGACGAAATATCCAATTTCGGTTTCCACCCGCACAAGATCGCCTGTGGTGAATCCCAGTTTTTTCGCGTCGTCTGGATTGACCCAAACCGGGTTGGAGTGCGCGATTTCAGTCAACCATTTAGCGTTGCCCGAGCGCGTGTGGATGAGAACAGGCAGCCGGAAAGTTGGAATCAAAACAAAATTGAAATCGGCGTTGTGCTTGTCGCCGGCTTCGTTCAAATCTTTTACGATACCAGCGCGCTCGACATGACTGCGTGTAATGCTTGGAATTGAGTACTCGCCCCAACCCCAGTCCTTGAGCGTCTTAGAGAAGAGTTCCAGTTTACCGGTCGGCGTCGGGAAGCCGCGATGAGGCACTCCATCGATTTCAATTCCGATTAACTTTCGTCCTTCGTCATCGCCTGGTTGTGGCATCGGAACAATATTCACTGAAGAAACTTTGGCTCGATCTTTATAGATTCTGCCACTGGTCTTATCGACGTGAGAGTCCTGCAACTCATCGGCTGTAAGCGTGTCTTCATGCCCGTTGTAGACTGACGGCTTCACTTCGAAGGCACCGAATCGTCTCATGTATTCGAGCGGTTCCATACCTTGCGCTTTTGCTGCTTCGGGCAAGCCAGGAACACTATTTTCGAATATCCACCGGTAGTATTCGTCGATTGAAACTTTTTCCCCGGGACGATAAGGCGATTCGAAATGTTTGCGAATTCCCAGCGAACCATCAGGATCTATGCGCCAGCTCAACTCAATCCAAAACTCGTTTTCTTCCCAAACTTGTCCGGGGTTGGAACCAAGGGTGGTGCCCGGCTCTTGTCCCATTCGTTCTTTAGCAACCTTGCGCACGGGCTGGCGAAAACCGATCCAGAGCGCGGCTTGGGTTTCATAACTATGCAGATCGTGCCGTTCCGGTCCCAGACCCATCGGCAGTACGTAATCAGCGAACCAGGCCGTTTCACTCCACACCGGAGTCAAGGCGCAGTGAATGCCGATCTTCGACTCGTCTTTGAGAACCTCAATCCACGACATACCATCAGGGTTTGTCCAAACCGGATTGTAGACGCGCGTGAAATAGACGTCGAGCGTGTTTCGTCCTTCCTTTAGCAAGTGCGGCAGCAAGAAACTCATCTCGAAAAATGCCAGTGGAAACTCTTTTGGCCAGGTCACCTCATTCCAATGATCCGGATGCGCAGGCATGGTCATTGGTTTTGGAACGAATTTATTCCACGAGTTCGGTGATGTGCCACCAGGAGTAGCAATCGATCCACTCAGTACGTTGAGGAAAAACAAACAACGCGCAGTTTGCCAGCCACCCAGATTGCCCGCAGAAGAAGCGCGCCAGGTGTGGGACGCGAATGCTGTTCCAGCTCTGGCAATTTCATCGGCGATGTCGAAGATCGATTGCGGATTGACGCCGGACTCAGAAGCCGCAAATTCCGGAGTGTATTTGCTGTAAGTTTTCTCCATTTCAACCAGGAAGTTTTCGAAGTTGACTTCGGCTGCCGGATTGAATTCCTGGAGATACTCTTCCCAGTTCACCCACTTGCGCACAAATTCCATGTTGATCCGGCGCGTTTTAATGAGTTGATAAGCAATAGCAAGAAGCATTGCCGGCTCGCCACCCGGGTAGCACGGCAGCCAGTAATCGGCATGAGAAGCCGTGTTGGATAAACGAGGATCGACGACTGCGATCTTCGCGCCTTTCATTTTCGCTTCGATAATTCTTTGCGCGTGTGGATTGAAATAGTGCCCTGATTCCAGGTGAGCACTGATCAATAGAATAAACTTGGCGTTGGCGTGATCGGGACTTGGTCTATCGATTCCCATCCAGAACGCGTAGCCGGCGCGGGCACCAGAAGAACAAATGTTCGTATGACTATTGTGTCCATCCACTCCCCAAGCCGCAAGAACGCGCTCGGTGAACACATCTTCGCCGGGGCGACCGACGTGGTACATGACTTGATCGTTTCGTTTTTCGACGAGCGCTTTGCGGATCTTTTCAGCAAGTTTATCAACTACTTCGTCCCAGGTAGTGACTTCCCACTGACCACTTCCGCGAGCGCCTTTCCGTTTCATCGGATAAAGAATTCGTTCTGGATCTTTTACCTGGTTGATTGTCGCCGGACCTTTTGCGCAATTGCGTCCGCGCGAGCCGGGGTGATCGGGGTTGCCTTCGAACTTGCGCACTTCATGCGTTTCTTTGTCCACATACGCAAGCAGCCCACAAGCCGCTTCGCAGTTGAAACAGACTGTCGGCAC
Organism: Candidatus Obscuribacter sp.; assembly: GCA_021772095.1. Lineage (GTDB taxonomy): Bacteria > Cyanobacteriota > Vampirovibrionia > Obscuribacterales > Obscuribacteraceae > JADYXR01. The sequence continues at coordinate 45,433 of JADYXR010000147.1, forward strand.
GAGCATGTAAGTCTTAGCGACTTTTCGCGGCCACGCTTTTGGATCCCACTCTTGCCAGTTGTCCCATTTTTCACGTGGTGGAAACAAAGCCAGTTCGCCAACTTTGCGTTCACCGGATTTGGTGCCGCCGGTGGAGACATCGGCTCTTGCCAAAACGCCGGCATCCATTTCTGAAGGTTTGCGCATACCGGCATGACTAGCCGGTTCCAAATCCCTGGCCACTCGACAGCGTTCTAATAACTTAGAAAGCCACGAGCCAATCCTTTTGGTTTTTCCTTCGGCTGCAGTCATAAATCCCTCGTCTCCACACAATCAATTGCTAGCTCAATCGAACCGACTGACCTGCCATCACAAAACAATGCTCATAGGCAAGAAGCCCAAACAGAGCCAATCCTGCAATCATCATGTCGATGCCGACCGAACCTTGTAAGCCCGGAATAAAAATCAGCGCTAGTGGAACAATGCAACCGAACACGATGTTGCCCCACCAGAAGAAATTTTTGAACGGTCCGGCGATCATCAAATGGACAGCTCGCTGTTTCGCTTTGGAGGTGTGCTCGGTAGCGACTTCTCCACCGATTGTCAAAACCAGGTGGGCGATGATTGAAGTGGCGATCAGCATTTTTGCAAACTGACTGATTGGATCGGGATCTCCCATAAATGCAGCGACTGGAATGATGGCGCAAGCGCCGGCAAGCACCGCCTGCACCAGAAGATGCAATGGCAAAGCGGGATTCTGCCACAGGTCGCGCCCTTTGGCTTGAGCAAATAGAAACGCGGTGTACACAGCTGTCATCACTGCTAGTGGCATGGTCAGGTGGAACATCCAGGTCACCGGTGTGGTGCCGATGCCGAGAAATACTGCGGCGGTAATTGCCACCAGCATGGCCGTGTATCCCAGAATGATGTAACTGCCGATTGCCAGCCATGATTTCCATTGTGGTTTGACTAAGATGTACCAGAATCGTTCCGGTCGATCCAGATCGGCGATCAGCAGAACGCCCGTGATACCGATGTAAACGATGGCCAAAACTGGAGCCATCCACAACAACCAGTCCGGAAACACGCGAGTGAACTGCGGTCCAAAATTGAGCTGTAGATAAGTCAAAAACATCCAGGCGAACAGAAACACGCCCGACGAAATCGACTTGGTCCACAGGTACAAACTGACGTACTGAGCCCACGGAATATCGTGGTGCACGTCGTAAGCAACCTTGGCGTTAGTCACCGCATTTAGTGCCGAGGACAACGAAATTCCGGAAGGTTTGTTGTTATCTAACTTCACTCCGTGTTTCTCATCACGCTGATTCGACCACATGTACATGCCGGAGTCATCGTGGGTTTGAACATCAGGATTTAAAACAGCCTCATCGGCGCCGATGTAAAAGCACTTCGGATCGGTTCCCTTTTCAGGCTTTCGAACTTGTGTTTTTTCGCGACCGATTAGTTGTGCAACTTTCGACAACGGATCTTCGAGATCGCCGAAGATGAGAGCTTCTTCAGGACACACCACAACGCAGGCTGGCTCCAATCCGACATCGAGACGATGAGCGCAGAAATTGCATTTTGCCGCGGTGTGCGTTTCGGGATCTATATGCACGGCGTCATAAGGACAAGCCGCGATGCAGGCTTTGCAACCAATACAGGAGTCTTTGTCGAATTCTACGATGCCGTCCGGCCGTTGAAACATCGCCGAAGTCGGGCAAATGTGAACGCACGGAGGATTGGCGCAGTGATTGCATCGCAAAACGCCGAAGTGTCTTTGCGTATTTGGAAACGTGCCCTTCTCGACGTACTTGACCCAGGTGCGGTCGACCGAAAGTGGAACTTCGTTTTCTGACTTACAAGCTGTCGTGCAGGCATGACAACCTATGCATTTGCGCTGATCTATGACCCAGGTAAAATTCGCCATTGCCGCCCGGTGCCGCCGTATTGAGCGCGGCTTGAAGTGGATTTACAACGCTCAAAGATAGCTCAATTTGCGGCAATTTTCCTGGATTGGCGAAAAAATTAAATAAGCCTGATATCACCAGCAATACCAGCCGCCCTTTTGTAAACTCGGGCAGCTCAAATGAGAAAAAAGAGCGGACTTTGCAGCCCGCTCTTTCGATTTATTCAGTCGTTCAGGTTCTCGCAGATACCTAAACTAGAGCTCTTTCAACATCACGCAAGTCCAGTCTTACTTTCTGAAGGTCAAAGTAATTGACATCCAGTTCTTTCTTGAGCTGGTCCAGGCGATTGTTGTGTTGGTTGTTTTCGTTATGGCGATTGAGATCGTCTTGGATCCTTAGAAGCGTGTCTCTGCCTCTCATAAGATCGTATTCCTTGGTGCTCAGTGACGCTCTGCGATTCTTCAACGTGGTGTAGACCGCGGGGTCGGAGACGGCTGCTTGGGCTGGATTTTGAAGGAATATCGAACCGCCTATAACGATTGCGAGTATTACGCTTATCAGATTTTTCATTGTGTCCTTTCTTGCCTGGGGTTTGCTGTGTCCCAGGTATGCAAGTACGATAACAATTAAATTGGCATTGCAGAAGTGCCACTTTTGTGTTGTAATACCAGTCCACTTAACAAACGAGCGTTGCCAGAGATGGATTTCCCTATCCATATAAGTACGGTTTCGGAGGTCCCCCTTCACAGGCAAATCTATGAAGAGGTCCGCCGGGGAATACTTTCGGGTCGTTTAGCTAAAGGGAAACGAGTACCGTCCACCCGTGAAATGGCGAAGCAACTCAGCGTAGCCCGGGCCACCGTCACAATGGCCTATGACTATCTTCTGGGAGAGGGCTATTTCGAGGCTTATCCTGGTTCTGGCACCTACGTATCGCGCCATCTGCCCGATGAATTGACCAGTGTCGAGGACGTGGTCGACGAACTGGCCGACCAGTTACCGGAACGAACCGCTCCTCTGCCGCGCCCCCGGCAGCTTTCCAGGTACGGCGCTGCACTGCAAGCCAAGGAATGGATCGGATTCCCTGATGATGAGCCGGAAATCCAGTTTACTTTCGGACGACCAGACCTGGATGAATTTCCAATGCGCATCTGGAACCAGCTTTTGAGCCGCCATTGCCGGCAGCGCAATCTATCAATTCTGGACTGCCCCACCAAATCGGGTGGATACGGTCCACTTCGAGTGGCGATCGCGGGATATCTCGCTCGGGCGCGCGCCGTGATTTGCGATCCGGACCAGGTGATCGTCGTCAGCGGCTCGCAGCAAGCCCTTGATCTGGTCACGCGCGTTCTTGTCGATCCGGAGGACACCGTCGGCATCGAAGAGCCCGGATACGTCGGCGCGCAAAGAGCGTTCCAGGCACAAGGCGCAAAGTTGTCTCCTATATATGTGGACGCCAACGGTATTAGAACCGACTATCTCAAGTCGCGCTTCGATGTGAACACCGATGAGAGTTTGAAAGTTCTCTACATCACTCCATCTCACCAATATCCAACCGGCGTTTCACTATCATTGCCGCGACGTTTGGATCTGTTGAGCTGGGCGAGCAGAACTGGAACGATTATCATCGAGGACGACTACGACAGCGAATATCGATACAAGGGGAAACCGTTCCCCGCACTCGCCGGTATCGACAGTGGTGCCTCAGTAATTTACGTGGGGACATTTTCAAAGGTACTCTTGCCCGCGTTGCGCCTTGGATATATCGTCGTCCCTAAAGATTTGGTCGATGTATTTAGTCGCGCCAAGTGGCTTGCAGACAGACATTCGCCACTGATTCAACAACAAGTTTTAGCCGACTTCATTCTCGAGGGACATTTGGAACGACACATTCGCAGAATGCGTTCCATCTACAGTGAGAGAAGGCAATTGATGATCAATGTGCTCAAAGGCTTGTTCGAAAACGATGTCACCGTATATGGTGATAACGCCGGAATCAATATATTGATTCGGTTAAACACTGACGTGCCTGATAGCGAACTGATCAAACGCGCAAAAGATCTGGGTGTCGGCATTTCCAGTACAAGAAACATGTATCTGGGCGCCGCTCCCCATGGAGAGTTTTTACTCAACTACGGCGGCTTGGACGAGCAAACTATCATTGAAGGACTGTCACGCTTGCGCGCAGCAACGGAACCTAAAGGCGAATTGCTTCCGGCATGACGTGATTGTTCTAAACGAAGTTACTGGTCGAAACGAAGTCTTTATTGTGAACAATTCTAGTGACGTCATCACGACTTTTTCCAGGTGCACAACCAAACTGCGTACATCAACAATGGTTGAAACACAGGTCTGATCCAGAGCACCACAGGCGGTATTGAGGAAAACTGCTCGGTATTAAGCGCCATGTGAATATTCGCAGGGAGAACCGCTAAGAGCAAGGCAATTAATCCACCCCCTGCCCACTTCTTCACCGCTGGAACAAGCAAACCCAGGCCACCGAGGATCTCGAATACACCACTGATGTAAACCATCTCAGTGGGAAAAGGTACGTATGGTGGCACAGCACTAACAAACATCGCAGTGTTGCTAAAGTGCGTCATGCCGACGCCCACAAAAAATATAGCCAGAACAATCGTCCAAAACTTCGTCATGGGTTTTCGAATCAACCTTTCGATAAGCTCTTCAAATCTTCGGACTTTCTTGCACTGTTTTTATTGAATTCATCATCACTAGTTTCGGTCACTTTCGAAATTCATCGCGCCATTGATCAAGCTCGGAGCGATGCTTGTCAACTTTCGATACTGATTTGAGACAGTTTATCGTGAGCGCCTGTATGAATGAGCACGCAGAACAATTAAACTTGAGAGGATGCGAAATTTGATCGCGGTTGTCAATTTACCGGTTACACGTTTTGAGGTGCATTCCATGAAAGCTCCGGCGCCCCTTCCATCTTCTAAGACGCGATCGAAAAAACGGGCGAGCACGATTGTCGCGCTGTCGATTTTACTTTCCGTTTTCGCCTCTTCGGTAGCCGACGCAAAAGAAAAGACAGATACAAATTTGGGTCTATGGAATGACAGCGCAAGAAAAAATGCAATCGTCGATTTTGTGAAAGCGGTGACGGATGAAAAGAGTCCTGACTACGTCAAGCCCAGCGAGCGTATCGCTGTCTTCGACAATGACGGCACATTGTGGTGCGAGCAGCCCAACTATCCGCAGGTTGTCTTCATAGTCGACAAAGCGAAAGCTTACGCGCAAACGCACCCCGAAGTGAAGGACAAACCCTTATTCAAAGCTGTTCTCGACGGCGATCTTGCCGCGCTTGGAAAAGCCGGCGCTCGAGGCTCACAGGAGCTGATCGGCTCCACATATCACGGACTGACAGTCGACCAATATTCTGACGTGGTGACTAAATGGATGGAATCCGAAAAGCATCCGCGGTTTCATCAACCTTATACAAGTTGCGTCTATCAACCGATGATCGAAGTGATTGCCTATTTACAAAAACATGATTTCAAAAATTACATTGTTTCAGGCGGCGGAGCTGAATTCATGCGCCCCTGGACCGAGGAAGTCTACGACATTCCACCGGAACGTGTGATTGGCAGCATGATCAAATTGCAGTTTAAAGACGACGACGGTCAACCGGAAATTGTTCGAACAATGGACATTGACTTCATTTGCGATAGTTCGCAAAAGCCCGTGGCAATCGAAAAGTGATCGGCCGACGCCCGATTGCCGCCTTCGGTAACTCTAACGGAGACCTGCAGATGCTGCAGTGGACGGCTGGAGGCAAAGGCAAACGGTTGGCGGCTCTGGTTCATCATACTGATGCAGAAAGAGAATATGCGTATGATCGAGACTCGAAAGTGGGAAGATTGGATAAAGCACTTGATATAGCCAATGAAAAAGGCTGGCAGGTGATTGATATGAAAAACGATTGGAAAAAGATTTTCCCGTTTGAATCGAACAAATAATCGATCCGTTTTTAACCACGACCGTTTAAAACCACGATCCGTTTACAATCACGTTACCCCAGACACTCTCAGCATCCCGGTTCACGTACAGCGAACAAAACTGATTTTAACGAAATTGGTATGCGTCAATGTCGGACAAGACACCAAAAATAATCGCCGAACGCTATGAGGTAATCGCCGAGATTGGCTCTGGCGGCATGGCGATGGTTTACAAAGCATTTGACTCCAGTCTGAAAAAGCACGTGGCAGTTAAAATTCTCCGCCCGGAGATGATGACAGAAGAAGCGATGATGCGCTTTCAGTTGGAAGCAAAAACGGCGAGTACGTTGCTCCATCCCAATCTGATCAGGACTCTGGATTTCGGTATCACCGCTGATGGCATCCCATATTTAGTCATGGACTATGTGGATGGAATCACGCTCTCTCGATACATAAGAGACAACAGGCGAATTCCGATCGAACGCGCAGCCGGTATTTTCATTCAAATCTGTGACGCTCTTACTCTTGCGCACAATCAAAAAGTGCTGCATCGAGATTTAAAATCAAGCAACGTCATGCTGACACAAACAGATTCGCCCTATCCCAAAGCATTTGTGGTCGACTTTGGTCTGGCAAAACGTGTCGAAGATCCAAGCATGACTCGCGCCGGACAATTAATCGGAAGCCCGCGATACATGAGCCCTGAGCACAGTCGCGGCGAGGAACTCGACAATCGCGCCGACATTTATTCTATGGGTTGCGTGATGTTCGAGACCTTGACCGGCACTCCACCGATTACGGGTGAAACGATACTCGACACGATCATGAAACAGAGCACGGAAGAAGCACCAAGTCTATCGGAATTTTGCCCAGACGTTGAATTTTCGCCGCAGCTAGAACAACTCGTTGCGACCAGTTTACATAAAGATCCGGACCAGCGATTCCAATCGATGGAGGAACTGAAATCCAGTATACAAGCCCTTCGTGAGTTTAAAAGCGCACAGAGTGTTACGCGTGAAAGCAAGTCACCGCAAATCGAATCATTGGTTCCGGACTCACCACCATTAGTACCGGGACCCGTGTTTAGTAAAAAGTTCATCATCGGCTGCATTGTTTTAGTAGCCACCATCGGCGGCATCGGCTTGTTGGTAGCACCTATGGTGCCAATATTGCTTGATTTATTTCAACATGCAGAGCCGGAAGCGATCAGTAACAAACCGCTGCCCAAAGCTACCATAGGATACGACCTCGATGCCGAGGATTTAATGCTTCCAGGAGCAAACACGTGGTCTGGAATGCCCTGGAGCGACGGTGTAGTTTGGTACAAAAAATGGGGCTTCAAAGATTCAGAACTTGAAGACTTCAAAAAGTTCAACAAATTTGCGTACGTCAGCTTATGGAACGAAAAAGCAACCTCAGTTAGATTGCTTCTTCTTCTCAAGGCAGATTTGAAAGGACTTTCGTTGTTTCATTGTCAGGGTTTGAACGATGAACTTATGAAAGTAGTGGCGCGAATGAAATCATTAGAAGTGTTGTTGCTCGACCAAAATCCAGGCGTCACGGACGAGGGACTGAAAGTCGTTTGTAGTTTGCCTGAGCTAAAAATATTCAGCATGACTAAAAACCGATTCACGGATGAAGGCTTTCGAGATATCGCAAAACTGCGAAAACTGGAGGTTTTAGATCTCAAACAAATGCCCAACTTCAATGGCACTGGGATGAAATATTTGGTGAAATTACCGAATCTGAAAAAGCTAAAACTTAATCGATGCACACTTGTGCCTGGCACCATTTCACAAATTGCTCAGTTAAAAAAGCTGCGATTTCTAAGTTTGGAAGGCTGTAAAATCAAAACCAGCGAAGCGCTCGAACTTGCGAAGTTGCCGAACGTGGAAGTCCTGGACATCGGTAACACCGAGCTTGAAGACGCCGGATTTATGGCATTGATTAAGATGAAGACGCTAAAGAAAATATACATCGGTGAACACCTCCACGAAAATCGTATTTCCCAAAAATCCCTGGACAACGCTCCGAAAGTGACTTCTGCAAAAATACTAGATGCCACATGTCCACCGGTCGACAACACTCTCAACTACAAGTTTTAAAAAATGGCAAAAAAAACTGGTTCAGCAATTGCTGAGGACAAATTAGACGACTTCATAGAACAGATTGAATCCGCCGGCAACGCGGGCAGTCTGAAAATTGACTCGCACACCATTTCGTTTTCCAATTTGAACAAAGTTTTGTGGACAGGCACCGACGTTGTAGAACCGGTAACTAAGCGGGATTACGTCCGCTATTTGCTGCAGGTTTCGAACTATATTCTGCCGCACTTGCATGGGCGTCCACTGACTTTAATTAGATATCCTAACGGTGTGGAAGGTAAGAGTTTCTATCAAAAACATTGGAAGGTGAATAAACCTGAATTCGTAGAAACCATTATGCTGTTTTCCGAGCACGGTGCTGGCGATGGCGAATTTATTCAATGCAACAATCTGCCGACTCTGCTCTGGCTCGCTCAGCTAGCCGATCTGGAATTGCACACAGCGCACACACGAATTGATCAGTATCCGGATGGAAAAGATCTGCCGCGCGTCTTTACAGGCAGCGTTGAAAACATAGAAAGTTCACTGATGAATCACCCGGATTTCATCGTGCTTGATTTAGATCCCTACATGTACAGCGGCAAGGAATCTAAAGGCGCAGAGCCGGAACTTCACGAAGCCGGTTTCACGAAAGTGTGTGAGATCGCGCTCGCTCTCAAGGATAATCTCGACAAACTAAAAATGGAAGCGTTCGTCAAAACATCAGGACGAACGGGTCTGCATATTTATGTTCCAATTGTTCGTAATCTCGAATATGACATAGTAAGAGCGCTTGCAGAGACGATCGGCAGACACCTGCTCGCACAGCGTCCGAATGAAATCACAATGGATTGGGCTGTAAAAAAACGAACAGGAAAAATCTTTTTCGATCACAATATGAATGGTCGAGGCAAAACTTTGCCCGCACCATATTCACCAAGAAATTCGAAAGAAGCAACAATTTCAACACCAATCGAGTGGAAAGAACTTGAGAAGAAGCTCTATCCAACAGACTTTACGGTTCGCACGATACCGGATCGATTAAAAAAACGCGGCGACATCTGGGCTGCTATCCTCGAGCACAAAAACGATCTCGAGAAAATTAAGACCAAGGAATAAACGCCGTGACTACGCAGATTTTTTCAGCTTTTCTTCGGCAATGCCAGGATAAATTTGCCATGCTGGTTTTATTGTAGGCAGCAATGCCAGTGCCTTGTTGACTGGACCTCTGGAAACAATTTTGCCGGAGATCAGAGCGACCGGAACGTTGACATTGCCGAGCCAAAATTGGTGCGCGAAGTCGGACTGCATTTGCATAACGACATCAGGTTTCAATTCGCACTCACCACTGGTTATTCTTAATTCCTTTCCGTCTGAACCATCTACAGTCAAGCAGCCATCAGGGTTTTTGTAATTGAAACGAACGACGAGTTTGGACTTCAGTAACTCGGCTGACATCTCTGGATTGTTTTTGATCCAGAACCACAACTCTTCCATGACTACGTAAAGTTCTTCCGTGCTGCTGAAAACCGACATTGTTGTTACCCTCGCCTTGGTTATTAGATGACATCTGACTCGTGTGCGCAAACAGCAACGAATACGAATGGCTTGATTAATAGAGAATGCTCGATCGTAAAATTCTTCAAATTTCCGATTGTGTACGACTTAGCATATGACATCCCCGCCGATGCCGATTAACAGCGGCTTGGCGTCGAGAGGTCGTTTAGGCTGCGCGTTTTTCGCCGTTCAACAGCGGCAACCAGACGTGCTATCTAAGGAATAACACTTCGAGTGACGCACGAAGATGGTCCACCACTGGGCAACCGAACTAAATCACGGCGTCCCGTAATGGTTAGAGTTTAAGGATAGACTGCTATGTTAAATACGCTCAAGACAATCGTTTCCGTGGTAACCGTAATCACATCTGTGGTTATTGCCATTAGCGAATTGAAAAAAGCTATCGATCAATTTCGCAAAAAACATGACAAAGAGTCGCCTAATGGCCAACCAGCCATTTTGCAACAAAATGGCCGTCCTGCCATAGTGCAACTCGACTAAGCAAGCCTTGTCCGGACATAGTTCGGAACCAAGTCACTCATATCAATAATTATCGCGTCGCATACACACAGATGTATGCGACGTTTACGTCCGCGCGGAATTTCCAGTAGAAGAATTCTCGCCCTGAAAGCATTGCTTCTGGTATCACGTCATGATGGTAGGGATGATCCCGAAGCGATTTGCGCAGGGCGGATGAGTGGTATCACACAGAGTGCCTAACCTGCAAAAACAGCGACCGTGAAGGCGCTGTTTTCAAGAAAGGCTTTCTATGAGGCTTTAGACAGGCAGTGGATCATCGGCTCCCTTTGGGAATTGAAACGCTGGAGCTGTTTCATCGCTATCAATTTTCAAAGCGCATGAACTCAAATCACAATTCGCAGGTCCATCGATGACACCACCGAGTGCTTCAAAACGCGAACCATGAGCAGGACAGTCCCAACTTTTTTCAACAGGATTCCAGCGCACTAACGCCTTCAAGTGCGGGCAAACTGCTGAGAATCTGTGCACCTGCCCGTATTCATCGCGATACACGGCAAGTTTATCGGCGCCGTCATTGACGATCGCTCCTTCACCAGCGGGGATATCAGCCTCGGAAAGCTCAGTCGGTTTCAAGTGATCGACGTATTGTGCAGCGACGTTTGCGTTCTCTTTGATGTAAGTATCCATCGTCGCGAGTGTTTTGCGCGTTGGCTTATAAATGTCGGCATAAACGTTTTCTTTGCCCATGATTTGGTCTGCCAGAATCATGCCGGCAAGCGTGCCCTGTGTCATTCCAACTCCGGAGAATCCGGTGGCAACATAGATATTTTCTTTATGTCCGGGGTCGTGGCCGATGAACGCCAATCCATCGACTGGCTCTAAAACTTGGCCAGACCATTTGAACTCAACCGGTCCGAGTTGCGGCATCAACTGCCGACTCCACTCTTCCAGGCGTTGGAAGTGTTTGTCGTACTCTTCATCTTGACCGGTCTTTCGATCTTCGCCACCGATGATGATGTAGTTCTTGTCAAAAATTGGTTCGGTTCGCAAATAATGATAAGGCGAATCGGTGTCCCAGAATAATCCGTCAAGCTTGGTGTCATCATCCATTTCGCAGGCGATCACATAACTGCGATAAGCAGCTTGCTTGGTATGAATCGCAACCAAATTACTGATCGGACTGTTAGTGGCGATCACAACATGCTTGGCGCGAATCGTGTGTCCCGAGTCGGTGAGCACGTCTACAACATCACCATCTTTAATGGATGTAACATGCGTATCGCAAAAAATCTTGCCACCACCAGAGGTGACTGCTTTAACTAAACCATTTAAATAGCGAAGCACATGAAATTGTGCTTGTGCCGGAATCCGTAGCGCCGGACCAGGATTCGGTGTTGGCATCGGAGCCTTCTTGACGATCTCGACTCCCGTGAATCCTGCATTCTGCATCGCGGTCATTTCATCTTCGAGGACCTTTTGATCGTCGCCAGGCTTGAGAAACAAATAAGCGTTTTTGCTTTCGAAACCGCAGTCAATTCCTTCTTCCTGAACGGTCCAAGCGATGCGCTCAAGTGCATGACGGAGGCTAGTGGCAATCTGGCTGGTCATTGCCGCGCCGTGCCATTTTTCGAGCTGATGATACCTGGTATCCAGGACGGACGTCACGTGCGCCGTCGTTCTTTCTGTCTCTCCGCCGGCCAGAGGACCGTCGTCAACAACTATTACAGGGACGCCTGCCTTGGTCAGGGCATAGGCGGTCGATAAGCCGGCGATTCCAGCACCGACGATCAACACGTCGCACTCGAGGTCAGCGCCCAGCGAGTCGAAATTTGGCAAACTGGAATCCGCTAACCACAGTGATTCGGTCGTTTTATCCATGACAATGTCCTCTTCAGTGCTACTGCGTCATAGCAAATTTGATGAACGATGGTGATGCTTTACAAGGCGAAGGTTACGAGAAATAAAGCCCACAATAAGTCGAAACATAGGAAGTTTCGGGAACCGAAGCGTGAATGGTCGCGTCCCGCAAGAGTCCACATCGACCAGAGTGGAAACTATATATAAGGGAGGAACTCACATGAAGCGCCTAGAAACATTATTTGCTGCCGCTCTGGCGACGGTTATCGTGGCACCATCTGCGATGGCAGATACCACAGTAGTGGAGACCAGAACAGTAACAACGCCCGCATTCACCGTGCCGGCAGGATCATCATATATGGTGGTAGATCCACTAACAGGCAAATTGTTCGGAGACTACACCACCAGCGTCAAAGTGCCTGCAGGCCATTATATCGCCGACCGAACCAGCGGCAAGGTGATCGCAACGACAGACGTCAACGGCAACATCGTTTCCATTTCCACAGCCCCCGCGGCCAACGTTCTTGTCCAGGTAGCCGAGCGTCGCGCTGCATTGCAACAACAAATCGCTGATGCTATCGCACGAAATACAGTTACCGCTACAGAAATTACACCTTTAAGAGCAGCTCTTGAACAAGTTGCAGCTCAGGAAGTTGTTCTCCGACAAAGTGGTGGCGCAGTTACTTTTGCCCAAGCCGCTCCACTTGCATATAGATTGAATGTAATCGGTTCGCAACTCACACCAGTGATCAAAACTTCCACGACATACTCACCAATTCTCGGCGATCGTGTCTATGTGCAAGGTGGTCAGGTGTTATTCGCTACTACCGATTATGCCGCTCGCAGAGCCCTGCTCGATCAACGAATTCAATTCGAATACGATGCCGGAAGATTGACCAACGACCAGGTCAAAGAGTTGCGATCCGACTTGAGTCGGGTCGCCAGTCTTGAAGCTCGGAAAAAACGAGATGGCACACTTTCGTCGTCAAACATTAGATCGATTGAAAAACGTTTCAGCGAATTGACTGCAGACATGCAAGACAATATCTCCAGTACAAACAGACGGCGTGCCAATATCGGTCTCAAAGTCGAGTAGTTTGATAGTACGCAAGTAATCAAAACTACTGCAGCCTGAGGGCGAGTAACTGAAACACTCATGCACTTCTAAAATATGAACGCTCGGGTCCAACGATCCGGGCGTTCCATTTATGGATTCACAACACGACCAGCTCTTGCGCGCAGCGAAAATGAGAATGCCGTTTCGCCGGACTGCTCGAATAAATCGGCGTACCGATTCAATTCAACCGCCAGTTGCGGCGATCTCAAACCAAGCGAATTTTCTTTGAACTTCAAATGCGTTTGCGCCAATTCTTTGGCGTGATCCAATTTATTCTGCAAGAGCAAATTGAAGATCAAAAAATCTTCGACATCATACTGATTTACCGGAGTGACCGTCGTTCCGTTGAACGCATTGGCGGCCGCACAAGCGCGAGTGAAATACTCTTCGGCCTTAGTCACATTTTTCAAACTTGTGTTTGCAATTCCAAGTTCACCGAGCGCATCCGGTAGTTCATTTGCCGGCGGATTTTGACCTTTGCTGGAATACATACCGAGCCAATATTCGTATTCCTTAATTGCACTATCCCAACGCTTGAGACTGAACTCCAGCCTGCCGTGCAACAAAACAAAAGGCGCATCACTCTGTTGAATCCCGCCTGCAATGCGGCGAGTGCGCAACCCCTGCTCCACTAAATTGGTGGCAAATTCTCGTTCCGAATCATTGGTTTTCGTGGATGTTATCACTGATGCAATTTTAAATTGGCGCGCCACTGCCTCATCCGCGGTGGCACGACCACCGAGTTTTAAAGCTTGAAATGCCATCATATGCAGTGCAACGGCCTTTTCTCTGCTGGTGGAAGCAAGTGCATCCGCCTTATTTGTAAGCATTTCAATTTCGTCTTTTTTAGGTTTTGCTAACGACACGAATAATTTCGCATTCTCCATTGCATAATCGAACTTTCGTTCATTGCAATCAATTAGAACCTTATCGGCGGCGTCTTTAAATTTCGGTTTCTCGTTCAAACGCGCCGGCAGCTCCTCTGCTTGAAAGCCACCATTGGAGAGCGTTTGCGCTTGAGCGATTGTTTTGTTTTTTCCAAAACCAATATTGACCTGGGACAAGACAGCTCGATCGGAAATCAACAATATTGCTGACAACACAAGCGATGCCTTTAAAAATTTCATTCAGATATCCTGACGTGTTACACGGTTCGCTAACAAATAACGACCTAGTCTAACACTGAAATTTTTTCCTCAGTTTTTATGCCACCACTCAGCTATCGCCTGTATATACAAACAACCCCCGGCAGCGCTGGGAGCCATTGTTTAACTAACCAGTTTCGTTTGCGAATTAAGCAACGTCACGCAAGTACGAAGACAATCTCTTTTGAATCTTGGTGCGAGCTCTCGAAATGCGGGACTTAACAGTTCCGATTTCGGATTGAGTTAATTGGGCAATCTCTTCGTATGAAAGACCTTCGACATCGCGAAGAACAGCAGCTGTTCTGAATTGACCGGGCAATGTCGAAAGCGCACTGGCGACAGCTTCGGCTAATTCGTTAGCCAGAATGTCATCTTCTGGTTGAGCGGATGCGTCAACTATTTCACGCGTGGCTACTTCTGTTCCATTATCCGAAGTGATTGGTTCATCAATAGACAAAACCTGACCTTCTTTCGGACGTTTGCGCAATTCATCATAAAAGAGGTTAGTGACAATTTTGCGCAACCAGCTCTTAAAGCAATCGGGATTTCGCAAGTTGCCGATTGAACGCCATATGCGGATGTTTGCTTCCTGCACGAGATCTGATGGATCGAGCCAATCAGGAGCGACGTGATAAACCATCGAGACGATCGTCTGATGATGACGTTCAAGCAAATGATTCAATGCTTCTGGATCTCTTTGTTGGCAGGAAACGATGAGTTGAGCATCGGCCATCCCACTGTAACTTCCGCGTCTACTTCTTAGACTTCTGCACGGACCTTCCATGAAACACCTCTTTAAAAATATTCGGACTGAAGATTGGGATTGATTGAAAGCAAATCGCAAAGCTCTGCTCATTTTTTGTTTAGCACATACCGAGCGGATCGAAACCCGAAGGAGGTCGCACGCCAGAGGCTCGGGATTACCGCCGAGTTCCGCACGGAAACTGCCTTTCGATGAACACTATTAGTGAAAGTAAATGCTAATAACTGAATGAATAGAACGAAATGAGACAGGAGGCAAGTTCGATGAAAGTTCATGAAATTATGACAATTGCCCCTATGTGCTGTCGCCGGGGTGACAAGGCGCAGCAGGCTGCCAATATTATGCGGCAGCTCAACGTAGGTGTGATTCCAATAGTGGAGAGTGATGAAGATGACACGTTGATTGGTCTGGTCACGGACCGCGACTTGTGCCTGGAAGTATTAGCCGATGGCAGTTATCCGGTCGAAAAGAACGTCGAAGACTGTATGAGCGAGGATGTCGTGACTTGCAAGGCTGACGACACGCTTGAGAAAGTAGTGTTGTTGATGCAGCGTCATCAGGTCCGCAGAATTCCGGTCGTCGATTCGCAGAATCATATAGAAGGTATTGTTTCGCTGGCAGATATAGCTGTCACTGCGCATGAGCAGGACGTCGCCGACACAATTACCGAAATTTCAGAGCCGCACGGTTTTTGATGAAAAAACAAATAAACGGTGCATGAAACATGCGCCGCTTATTTGCTCTTTCCCTCTTCAATAAAACTTGTTTATTCCATCGGCGGTGGCGAAGGCTCACCCAGTCCGGGAGTTGGCTCCGGCGGTGGTGGAGTAGGCTCAGGCATTGGCGCCGGATCAGGAAACGGAGCCGGGTTTGGATCTGGTCCAGGCAATGGCGGCACTGGATCGGGATCGTTTGGCGCAGGTGTCGGCCACGGACTTGGATTCGGATCAGGCACCGGAATTGGTGCAGGCTGTGGTGTCGGTTGCGGCACCGGGGATGGTGATGGCGATGGAGTAGGCGCTGGATCGGGGCTGGGGTTGGGAACAGGATCCGCGGCCATTGGGTTTTGCGATTTACATGTATCCATATTAAACATCACTTCCATTTGGTAATTGGGGGCATAAGGATGCCCCCAGGTTTCTAACTCTTAGCCCCCGCAGCAGCCGCCATCTTCTTTCTTCTCTTTGTTCTGTTCTTTATCTTTATCTAGCTCAGGTTTCTTAGCCTGTTCCTTTTCTTCGACCTTGGTTTCTTTCTTTTCTTCGAGGTCTTTTTCTTTTTCTGTAGTAGACATGAATGACTCCTTAATTTGTGATTCGCTTACGGGACGCATGGTGAAGTATGTTTTGTTCCACCTATTTAAAAATAAGTATCGGAACAAAATTCCATTACGCGTACTCTAGTAAAAGTCATCAATAAACCCGATAGGTACATAAGTAATGAGGAAACCCAAGAATTTCGATGTTGCGATCCTGGGCTCGGGATCGACCGCGGCGGCAGCGACGGCCGTGGCACGAGATCTTAATAAGACAGTTCTGCTCACGGAGGAACGACTCCTCGGTGGCACTTGTTTGAATTACGGATGCATTCCTTCAAAGTTTTTGATTGAAGCTGCAAAAACCTATTTCACAATGCGAAGACCAAGATTTGATGGCATTCATTGTAAGGACGCAACTTTGTCGTTCGAGAATTTGATTCAACAAAAAGATGCCATTATAAGAGATTACAGAAGAAAAAAACGTGACACCGTATTTGATGACGACTCAACATTTCTTGCACGCGGGCACGCACAATTTTTGGATCACCATACTATAGATGTAGACGGCAAACGATACACCGCGGAAAAATTTCTTATCGCGACCGGCAGCCGGCCTCATGTTCCGGAGATCGAGGGTTTATCACCGTCAAAATTTTTGACGAGTGATTTGTTGACTTGTGATGAGTCGGAGGAGCTAAAAACGCTTCCGGAATCGATGGTCATACTCGGAACAGGATACATTGCGCTTGAACTCGGTCAAACATTTGCGCGTTTCGGGACCAAAGTGACAATCATCGGACGCGGCGAACGGTTGCTCAGTCATGGTTATGAACCGGAAGCCGGCGACATCTTACAAACAGTCTTAGAAGATGAGGGCATCACGGTACTTGTGAACTCGAACGTCAAATCAGTTTCGGGGTCAAGAAAAACTGGATTCACCGTTAACCTTGTTCGCCAGGGGAAAAAAGTAAGTTTAAAAACAGCAGAGATTTTGGTGGCAACCGGGCGTCAGCCCAACGCCGGCGGTATCGCAGCTGATGCAGCCGGAGTTGAACTCGCCGATAAAGGTTACGTCAAAGTCGATGAATACTTGAGAACGAGCGCCGTGCATATTTTTGCAGCCGGTGACGTGATCGGTCCGGAGCATGGAAATCAAATGGCCACGCCGGTTGGAGTAATCGATGCAAAACTGGCGATGCACAACGCATTCTCCGAAGTCGGTGCCCAAGCGGTAGACCACAAGTACATTCCGCGCTGCATTTTTTCTGATCCGGAGGTGGCGGTGGTTGGTTTAACTGAAGCCCAGGCTAAGGAAGCAGGGCATAGCTATGAAGTTAGATCGATGCCGTTGTCGAACGTTTCGCGCGCGGTGTTGATGCAACATACTGACGGCAACATCAAAATCATCAGCAATTCGACGAACCAAGAAATTCTCGGAGCCACGATTGTTGCGCCTGGAGCTGGCGATATCATTCATGTAGTGTCAATGGCGATGCGCATGAACGCTCAACTTAGTGATTTGGCTGAGATGCTCTATGTTTACCCTTCCATATCCGAAGGTGTGAAATATGCCGCCAGATCGGATGCAGACAGCGAGCACGTAGTGGAATGAGAGAGTGGCAAAGTTGAGCGCGCGGCGCTTTCACGAAGCCGTCGTTTAAAACAACGTGAGCGAACGGCAGCCGAACCAGTGCGCTCGCAGATGCGAGCGACGAGTTCGATGTTTTTCTACGACCTGTTTACCGGGCATTTTTAAAACAGAATGTCCTAAAAACGGACGGTGTTTAGAACGGGCGTTTTTTACACACAGATGTTTTTGAAACGGACGTTGTTCAGAGCGGATGTTCTAAACCTGCCGTCTGGGAACGTTCGATACTTACTGGATCTTTTGAAGATTGCCAACACATTTGCGAGCCTCATTGGCGCAGGCTTGCATTTTATCGTCGTCCCCAAACTGGTCGCATGATTTCGCTACAGCATTACAAGCATCGATGCTCAATGCGGCGGCTTTCTTTTTCAGTGACGAGTTTCGGTTGATGAATTTTTCGGTGGCATTGCATGCAATGATGCAGTCCTTCAAAACACCGGTTACGTTATCCGCTGAATGTTTTCCTTTTTTGGTGTTGCAATAATCGAGAGTTTTTTGACAAACATCCGATGTTTTTTTGCAGTTACCTTTAGAGATGTCGTCAGTGGTTTGAGCGAGGGCAGGGCTAAACGCTGATGTACAGAGCGCGAGCGTAGTACCCAATAATAATAGTTGCTTCTTCATGGTGCTTCTCCAATCTAATTTCCAGTTACGAGACTGATGGTGGTACGAAAATGATTCCGTTTCGGAATACATTACCAGACTTTTTAACAAAAGAACGGGAACTCGATAAACCCTCCAGGCATCGCTAATACAAAGATTTGCTACAGCACACTTACAACCGATATTAAGGTTGATTCTAAAAGTTTCTTCTAGCGTTCGACAAGCGTGCGAGCTGGTCCAGACGCGGGTTACGGATGACAAAATCTTGAGTCAATTGGCGTACATTCAACCCGGACACGAGTGTTCCCCATTACCAAAATCGCAAATATTTCAGGGCTCGACGACGGTCAAGTATTGCGCGAGAGTCGGTTTCATTGCATCAGCGAAAACTCGATAACCCTTATTGGAGAGGTGCAATCCGTCAGGCATAAGCTCCGGATCGACTTCACCGTTTTCGCCCATAAAAGAATTTCCAACATCGAGATATCTGATATCGGTTCCATTCTCTAGTTTTGAAATTGATTGATTTACTTCTGTAATTAGTTTGCGCCCTGGATCTGCAGCTCGACTTCGCGGCAACAATCCGATTAGTACCACTGTGGTATCAGGCAGCTGCTTTTTGAGCGTATCGACAATCTTTTCGATTCCCCTGGCGGTAGCGGCGGCTCCTCTGCCTACCGAGAGATCATTCGTGCCAATTAAAACGATCGCGACTTTCGGTTTCAATCCAGTGATATCGTTTTGTTTTAAGCGCCATAGAACACCATATGTAGTGTCACCGGATAAACCGAAATTTCCAGGATTCCAGGCACCATACTCTTTTGCCCATATATCTTTACCGTCATCGAGCCAGTGCTCGGTTATGGAATCACCGATGAATAGCAGATCTATGGGAACCCCCTTTACGCGTTTCATTATGCGCGTATGCATCTTTTGATAGTATTTTTCGACTTCTGCTTCAGATTTTTCTGCCGGCGATTTGTTTTCTTCGAGCCAGAAAAATCCACCCAATGAAACTAGCCCGAGCGACAACAGCGCAATCAGGATTTTAAATTTGGACGATGATATTTTGAACAATGAATGGTTTCGCTCTAACAATGCAGCCCGACTGTTGCCGCACGACTGGATCGACGAGCTTCATCGGATTATAGCCTAAAAGAAAAAAACGTTTCTTGCAGCGGTATTGTATATTGAAAGAGAGCGTCAAGCACAGGTCAGTAAACATGCGAAATTTGCATTGTGCATTGGTTTTATGTATCACGACCGGACTGTTCGCACATCAAGCGGCCCTCGCCGGGGATCTTGAGGAAGGCAGAAAACTGTACGATGCAAAAGAGTATGCCAGGGCTCGACCTGTGTTGGAGAAGGCTGCGCAGTTTTCGCCGATGGATTGGCAAACGCATTATTATCTCGCCAATACGAATTTAGCGCTGGGCAGAATGGCTGCGGCAAAATATGAGTACGAACTTTGCATTCGATCGACCAGCAATGCCGCGGTCAAGGCGAAGTGTCAGGAAGGGATCAGTCGAGCAGATAAACACTCAACACAAGTTCGCGCGGCAGCTCCGTCCAGCAGCAGTAGCAGCTCTTCTAATTCAAAATCTGACGACACGAAATTGACGGACGCGCAGGTGGCGGCGAATCTCCGCAAAGACGAAATCATGAAACATGCTCGCGAAGCCGTCGCTAAAGTGAAACAAGAAGCAAAAGATCAGTTGGAACATGAAAAGGCTAACGCCAATGAATTTTGGCAATACCCGGATGGCAGAATGGGAACGGATCTCTCCGAGGATCGCAAAGAAGAAATTCATCACGAAGCCGAAGAAAAATGCAGAAAAATAATGCGAGAGGCTGAGATTAGAGCGCGCTCGGTCGTCGGTCACTAAGTCTGCACGAATCAAGGTCGAGTGAAAACGCGCGTTCCGACAAGTCACCCGATGCACACATTTTGCAGTAAAAAAAATTCCAGGTTTTCAGAACTGAAAAAACATGGAATTTAATTTCTTGGTGATTCTCAGATAACTGAGTTTCGATTTATTTTTTCAGCGGTGCAACAGGAACAGCCTTCGCATCATTCTTTAATCTCTGCAGTGTATGTGCGTCGGAATCCGAATCGTTATGCGTGTCATCATCGAGGGTATCGCCTTCTAAAGTGTCGTCAGAATCGTCCTCCTCGAATTTCATCGGTTGCTTCTCCAAAGGTTTGAAGCGTCGTCCCAACGACTCTCGCGCCACCTCGAAGGCATGCGGTTTTACCGACACTTCGCCTGAGAATGGGTCGTCATAAGAGGCCAGCAGGAACACGTTTAGATAAAGTACGAACGTAACCAGTGCAGTCGTAAAAGATTGCACCTTCAAACTGGTGATTCCAAAAAACAGAACCAAAGTTCCAGTGGCACAGGCGCCCATCAAAACCACCCCCCAGAGGATGGCGGGGACACTGTTATTCATTTGAGTTGCTCGGATTCTTCGACAGTCGCCAAGATTGACTACAGCACTAAGCATTGTCGCATGAATATTATTTTCTCTATTGGAAATCGGCTCTACGGCTAAACAGTCGGTCCAGATTTGACCGTACGAATTCCAAACTTCGTACGACATCTTCCGTTTCGCCATCTCCTTCCATTCAATCTCGAGCACACCGTCGACGTATTTAAAACAATCTCTTCGAATCACGCTGCCGACCTCTTCCGGAAGTCCGCGCGAGAGGCGGTAAATGTCACCGACCGCTCCGGCTTCTTGCTCGACATTTACGCGAGCTTCTTCAAACCGCGTCATAGCGTTGGCAACCATGAATCCCAGAAGAATGGCAAAGAGTGTTCCGACGCACGCCAACAACGGATCCGATACCGGGTGATGTTCGCGAAGAAAATCAAGCCCGAGCTTTTTGCGGACAAAAAGCATCAGCGCGATCGATGTAAGCATTGACAGTAAAGCTAAAATTATAAAATTAGACACGATAAGATGCCCCATCTCCGCCCTCGGAATTACGCCTCGACAAGGGCATACTACAACGTTCCCATAACCCAAGGGAAGCACCCCCAGCCAGAAAGGCGACGCCATAACGCGTCGCCCCTGGTGGATTTTTCTCTGGCGCCCCGCGCAGTAACTGGCGGACGCGTATAACTTACAAGCCTGTATCGGCGCTTACAATGTTCACTTTCTTATCCAGTTTTGTAGCTCGGCTTTCGATCCGCTCAATCTTTTTGGAGATTCTCTTCTGAACTTTCACATCCAGATCGGGCGAGAGGGAAAGATAAGCGCGATATTGTTCTGCCGCGTCACGCAATTGCGCTGGCGATTTCGATGCGTATCGCTCTTCCGATTGAGCAAGTCCGAGTCTCGCATCAGCAAGTCGTGGATTGGCTGCCGTGGCGGCTCTAAACGTATCAACCGCGCTGCCCAGTTGTTTACGCTTGGCCAGATCTTGACCGAGGGTGACGTGACGGCGTGATTCTTCACGAGCACGTACAACACCAGTCATGCCGCGTTTTGCTCTTTCATGTTGACCGAGTTCAGAGGTTTTCTTGTAAGCAAGAGACGCTGAATCCAGGTCCTTAATCATCAATGCGAGATCGCCGACTGCCGCGATTTCATGCGGATCGGTGGCACCATTGATCACTTGTAGCATTTGTTGCTGCGCTTCAGGGAATTTGTTCTGTGCCAACAACGCTTCGGCGTAAGCCACACGTTCTGCGTCATTAGTGGGGGCACCGATTGATTTTAGATCAACGGTTTCACCAGCAAGCGCTCTGAGTTTTGCCATTGCTAATCTCAATCTGAGATTCGAAGGATTCAGTTTGATCGCTTTTTCGAGTGAAACTTTTGCGTTCTCGAATTCATTCGACATCAAGAAAGAACCAGCTGATTCTTTTTGTGCTTTGACGTAAAACGAGCGGCTCAAGCCATCTACGAGAGCTGGATTTTGTGGCGATAAAGTCAATGCTCTTTCGAAGGCCTTGATTGCATCATCAGTTTTATCCAACTTCAACGAAGCTTCGCCGATGCGTTGGTACAGAACTGGAGATTCACGATTGATCTCAGCACCGGAACGCAATTCTGCAATCGCCAGTTCCAGATCGCCTCTATTTTCGCGGAGTTGCGCCATGTGCAAGTATGGTTCCGGATGATGAGGATCGATCAAACTTGCTTGACGATATTCTTTAAGTGCACCAACCGTGTTATTTTGTGTTTCGTATTGTTTGCCCAGAGCGATGTGCAAACCAACCATTCGTTCATTAGGTTCTTTGGCTTCCGGTTTGATCAAAGAAGCGCGCTCGTACTGCTTCAACGCAGCATCAGCATTTCCTTGTGATTCGTATGCTTTACCGAGTGCGATGTGAATTGGTGCACTATTGCGATGCAAATAAAGTGCGGTATTCAACTCTTTGATTGCAGCATCGGTAGAACCCTGACGCAACAAACTTTCTCCAAGCGCGTAGTGCGCAGTTGAATTAGCTGTGTTGCAAGTGATTGCCTCGCGGGCGTTTGCGGCTGCTTCGGAATTTCGATTTTGTTGAAGATCGAGCATTGCCATTTGCGAATAAGCATCAGAATAAGTCGGATCTAAATCTGTTGCTTGTTTGAATTTTGCATACGCTTCTTCAAGTTTGTTCTGTTCTTTATAGATAGAACCAAGCGCATAGTGTGCCTGAGGGAGTGTGGAATCGGCTTGCAGCGCGGCTTGCGCTTCGTTCTCTGCCGAGGACAACAACTCACTGCGCTTATCTATATAAGTTTTCGATGATGACTGAAGTCTGTTCATCGCAACAAAAGCTTTCCCGGTATGCGCGATTGCATTATCTGGTTGCTTGGTGAGAACACGATCGAATTGCTCTTCAGCACCATCCAGCTTAAACTGCATGACCAGTGACATTCCTAAGCCGGCAGTGGCATCGAGATTGCGAGGATGTCTCTTCATTTCTTTGCGAAATGCAACTGCGGCATCGTCGTACTTCCGTTGAAGCCAGAGTTCTTCCGCTTTAGCAACTTGATATGAAATTCTTCCTTTGAAGAGCTTCGCGTGACTTGCATGCGAACTGGCATCTTGAGCCGCCCCAGCATTCTGTGTCCCGGACAGGCCCAGCACACAGCTGGCTCCGAGAATGGTGGATAGGACTACTTTCTTCATCTTTTACTCCTTAGTTCCTGAGCTACATCGCTGTGCAACTTCGTGTGTTTAAGTAGTTGAGAAAAAGCTCTGAACTGTGGTAATAATCTCCAAGGTCCAATTGAAGCTTTGCCCGCAAGTATGAGTTGAAGTACTTTTTCTCCTGACCGAAATCAGCTTGGACTTATTTGCAGTGTGCATTTTAGAACATGCCGTTCGAACAGTTCGCCACTATACTACCGAAACAAGCATCAACACTGCCAGCGCGAAGTCATTCAGATGACGAGCAGTTTTGTAAAATAGAGTTTAAGAGACGACAAGAGCTACCAAGATACGATCAAAAATTCGATCGTTGTAATCCTGATTGGTGCCGAGATTAGCACCATTCACGGTGCTTTACCTTTACGGATCAAACATTTTGCTTTTGTAAAGTCCAACGATCATTTTCATCGTCTTTTTGTAGTCACATAATAATTTCACTTTGATTCCATATCGAGACGTGATGCCCATCAGGCTCTGCGACACGCCCTCCTGTATATCTTTTTCATATAGCCCGCTTTATCATTCTTAGCGTTGGCACTACAGACGGTGCTTTGCTGTTTTTGCAAGAATGACGCAATACAAAGCAGAAGCTATGTTCGCGAAACAAAATGACCTTACTGAGTATTTATAGCAGGTTGTGCATAGACCAAATTAAAACGCGCTCCCGATTGCACCCCACGAAGAACGGCTCTAGCACTATCTTCCTGCGTAATGGACGCATTTTTCAATTCCACCACAACTGCCTCGACAATGTCTTCTGCTTTCTCTTCTGACTGAATTAGAGAAACAAGCGCAGCTTGAAGTGGTGGCAAACTTGGATTGAACGCGACACTCTCGATGTAAGAACCTGAGTATATTCGCCCACTCTTTGTTGAAACGGCCGCGCCTGAAGGTGAGAAAGAATAAGGCGCATAGCTGATTTCGGCAGCCTTGAGAGCAGCTCGCTCAAGTTCTGGTTCGGCATCGAATGCTTCAAACAGTTTCAGACTTCGGCCTGTCGAAAGTGCAACGCCGAGGTTATTTCCCAGATGTACCGGGCCAAATGCCTCGGGCAAAAGATTTGCGAGAGTTGTTGGCGCTGCGCCTTTTACGATAATCGGCAATTGATACGATATTGAAAACTCAGTCATAAACTGCCGGCAATGTCCGCATGGTGCGGCAGTAACCACGACAGCTTTAATATCGCGCTCGCCATGATTGAAGGCGTTAGCGAATGCAGATTGTTCGGCGTGCACAGTAAAACCACAAACTTGATTGGGAATTTCGATATTGCTGCCCAGGTAAATATTTCCACTGGCACCAAGGACGATGGCACCGACGTTGAACTTGCTGAGACCGGCGGAGGCTCGATTGGTTGCGCGTGGCAACAGCGCAAGGAGAACCTGCTCTAAGGGCTTGTTTTCGATGCGCACCATATCTTGAACCAGCGCCTGCTCAAACATGCCCGAGTAATTCGGCATGGTTTCACGCTCAATCAAAAGCTTTTCAGTTTGGTGGCTGACGCCAATGTTGCCTTGTTCATGACTTTCGGACATCGTTAACCTCAGCTAATCGCCACAATGGATATGCGCCGCATACATTATATGTAGTAGAGAAAAATCTCACACAAGAATACAGAAAAGTCGCCACCTGGCGGAACTTTGTAGATTCGAAAGTTGGAACATCTCAATTGCCCGCAACCACATGACATGCACACGAACACGGTAAAAGCGCTAACTGACCAGCATCTCGAACGCCTGAAAACATACGGTTCTCAAGCGTTCAGTCTTAGAAAAATCTTCTGGGAACTCTCTCTAAAAACGGAAACTTCCAGGTTTTACCTCCGGTCTACCCAGCCACTTGCGCTGGATCTTGCGTCACCGTTGGTGGTGGCATCGACAGTTAGCTGAAGGAGAAGATAATGGAAGCCTTACACATGACCCCGACCAATAACGCGAACGACTGCGCGATTCCTTTTCGTATAAAGGATCTGATGGTCGGCGAACTTCTATGCCAGGCAAGTGTGGTTACCGATCAGCAGCTGTTGCAATATGCAGACCTGGCGCGCGCTGCCAACGGCTCGTTAGGTTCAGCTCTGGTGTTCTCGAACGTGATGACTTCAAGCGAACTATTCGTCACTCGTCGTTTGGTAAATAGATACCTCAATGATTCGGACAATCCGGAGAGATACCTAAACGAAGTGCGTAAGTTGTTTGCGACGAAGAAGCCAAAGCCCCTCACGCGGCCGAGCTCTATCAGTCTAGCCAAGATTACAAGAAGGCACGCGCAGGTCAGCCAGCCGATGTTCATGGTTTCCTAAACAGGTTACGTGTTGCCTGAATTGCTGCGATAATTTTGGTTCTCACATCAGGAGGTGAACCGATGTCCCCTAAGGTCACAGTAATCGCGCGCCTAAAAGCGAAACCAGGAATGGAAGCAAAAGTAAAAGAAGTGCTTCTCAAGATGGTCAAAGAAACGCATAAAGAGCCAGGTTGCATCAATTACGATTTGCACGTTTCTTCAGACGATCCTCAAGTTTTTCTTTTTCATGAAAACTGGGCATCAAAAGAAGCGCTTGAAAAGCACAATCAAACACCGCATCTTCTCAATCTCAAATCGCTTGGTGCAGAACTATTTGCCGAGCCTTCTGAAGTCAAGCTGTACGAACTAATTAGCCAACCGAAAGCCGTTGCGGTCTCTTGAGGACAATTTTTTAGTGTCCCAGGAGTATTCAGTGCACGCTTCGTTTGCGCGTATAACTCTGCCGTTGGTCGGATGATCCTGACCCCAAAAATAATAGTCCTGGTACGCGCGTGAAGCCACTCGTCGCTGGGGCTTGGCTACTGTTTTCTTTGGCTTTACTTTAACGCTGCGAACAACCGGGCGGCTTGCCACAACTGGTTTTGGCGGCGCAGCGACTGGTGTGGCGGCCTGAGTTGGTAAATCGATTCTGGAGAGCGCGATGCTGTCGGGCGAAAAGTTTTGCAGTTCACCGAATGACCAGTACATCAAACCAGCGCATGTCGCCAGGCCGATGACCGCAGAAAGCGCTGGAATCAACATCTTCATGCCGTCGTGACTCATGATCTGCAGCGCGATCTTCAGATCATGCAGGTCGGTGCGATTTTCTGGTTCCGACATCCGTTGTGTGACTCCGGTTAGTAATCGCAAAATGCGTGCGACCAGCGATATTGTATCCAGGGGACTTTCAAGAAATAAAGTGTCATAGATTCAGACTCATGTCAACGTGATCAGTAGGCGCATAGATAGATATCCAGAGGATGTCCAGCAGGGCGTTTTCAGCAGCGTCAATTTCTTCCAATCTGGTTTCACTTCGAAACATTTTTGAGGAACTTCCTGTTGGCAGCCCGCGTCTATGAGCGGACCTTCATATTTGGTCGAACAACCGAGCGATTCAATAAAAGAATTTCTATTACATATTGGCACCAGATTTGGTGGCACCATCAGGCCTCGAGCGTACGATTTGTGGAGCGTTGGTTTAATGCCCCGGTGTGACGGTGACAAGATGCCTGAATCGGATTTGCGTCCCAGTTCGGCTCATGATAGTGTGAATTAAGCGATTAGTATGGACTTCGGCTGGTTGGCAGATCAGCGCACCCGTGAACCCTGAGATGAAGCTAACTGATTTAACAATTCGAATCGCCGTAATCGCGCTGTTGGCGCACTCTTTCGCCCTTGAGCCTGTTTCAGCCGCGGGTGACGTCGATTACCGGAAAGAAACGAAGGCTTACAACTTGTGCACGGAAGGCAGACGCTTTGAGTCGCAGGGAGATCTGACCCAAGCACAGGCGTCCTTGAAAGCAGGCGCAGCGCTCGATCCAACATCGTACTCGCCCAGCATTCACCTGGCATTAGCAAGATGCTACAGGAGCCAGAAAGCATACCAACAAGCGATTGAAGAAACAAAACTATCTCTTAAATTCAATCCCAATTCCGAAGACGCAATCTATCAACTGGGCCTAATCTATGATGACCTGGACGATACAGAAACTTCCTTGAAGTATCTCAAGCAATTTATCGCGATCACCAAAGACACGACAATGAAGAACAGCACACAGCAGTTCATCAAAACGAACCTCGCGTACAAGAATTTAAAAGCTGCTCGGAAGCTGATGGATGAAGGAAAAGATCGTGAAGCACTTAAACGGCTGACCATCGCGGCAAACGACGATCCCTCACCAAATTCGGCGATGGTCCATTCCAACATGTCTTATCTTCTGCGCCGCCTGGGTGATTCAGAGAAAGCTGTTGATGAGGGTAAGAAAGCACTCGAGTTCGATCCCAACGATAAAGGCACCATATACAATATCGCCATCGCGTGTCAGGACGTTGCGAAATTTGATGATGCGGTTCATTGGCTGAAACGCTATGCCACGATGGAGACTGACCCGGTGGCTCGATCCGGAGCCGAAGCGCTCATGAAGGAAATTGAAATCGATCGAAAGCTATTCAATTCGGTATCGAACAAAAAGTCTGATTACTTAGAAGAAATGCAAACGAATGATACTCGCAGCATTTGGGCGAAGAACCGAATGCCGCTTCAGGTCTACATCGAACCGGCCAATGGTGTCAGGGGGTTTCAACCAAAATTCAATTCCTACATTGTTCATGCGCTGGATACCTGGTGCATTTCTTCTGGAAAGAAACTCAACTACAAACTAACAAAAATCAAAGCCGATGCCGACATTCTGGTGTACTTCACTGAAGAAGAGTTACATAGCGCGACCAGGACGACAGAACTAGTAGCCGGTTTGACGACTTATAGATCTTACAGTGATGCTTTCGCCAAAGCGAAAGTTCAAATTCGCACAGTCGATCCATTCCAACCCGCAGTCGCGGTGGACAAGGCTGTCTGCGCATCGGTGTGCATGCATGAAATCGGTCACGCGCTTGGACTGGGGCATTCGACTTCAATCTATGACGTGATGTATTTCAGATCCTCATCGAAACAAACCGGTAATCCGACTAATCGAGATACTTCAACAATCGCGCGTCTTTATACTGCATATCCTCCAGTCAACTTTGTAGCAAGCGCCGCAGCGCTAGAGCCAATCAAGTTCTTGCCGCCGCCGATTTACGTTCCACCGAAGTTGAAGATCGCCAAGAAGTTAGAGCCACCACTCTACATGCCACCACCTATAGCGACCGAGAAAAAATTGGAACCGCCACTATATACGCCACCACCTCTGGCGGCACAAAAATCGACGAAGACTGTTCCTTCGACAAAAACGACGCAGTCACTTCTTTTCGTTCCTCCACCGCTGGAGCGGAAGAAGACGGTCAAAGGTCCACCGCAACCGCAATTGTTCACACCACCGCCGTTCAGGCGTGGCAATTGAACCTACTAAGAACTTTTCGACAGCTTGATTGTTTCAACATCGTCTAAAACCAGCATGCCTTCCGAAACCATCTCCGAGATCGCCGGAATCACTGACTGAATTTTTTCGGCGGCATCGATTACAAGAATAAGTTCCGGCATCGAGCTCGACAAATCCATAATCGAAGTCGTGTGCACAGTCGAATGCACTCCAAATCCGGATGATCCTCGAAAGACCGTGGCGCCCGAGAATCCTTCCTTCTTGAGGAGATCGATCAAAGCCGCGCTCATGCTGCGTCCATGCCATTTATCCGTTTCGTTTATAAAGATCATCAATCGTTTCATCAATACAACGTTGTTCATGAATACTCCTAAATCAAACGGGCAAGAACAAAACCAATAACGACCGCAACCAAACCCAATAGCAGATTGCCACCGAGATTGGCAGTGGCTAAAACCACTTCACCTTTTTGATATAAGGAAAAAGTTTCCATCGCAAGGGCACTAAATGTGGTGAATCCTCCAGCGAATCCAGTGGTCAGGAAAAATCGAAGACCCGGATCGATTGTGCCTGGCTTATTGAAAGCCAGGGTCACCACAAAGGCGAGCAACGACGTTCCCAGCCCGTTGACGATAAGCGTTCCCCAGGGAAATGTGGTGCCGAACAGTTGCGCGGCGAAATGCCCGGTCAGATATCGAAACACGGAACCAAACAGACCGCCAGCCGCGACGGCTAGCGTTTCTTTGAGCCCGGGAAAACTGAGTTGTTCGAATGAAGGCATTATGTATCCAATAATGAGCTGAGCCGAACCAGGTAATCAATAATAGCCGGAACCAGGGATATTATTTCACGAATCAAACCTGGGTGTTTCCGAGCACCCAACGCAGGAACACCTGTGACGGATGCCCGGCTTGTTTTTTGGATACCAATTGGTCACAAATTCCGAATAATATCCTAATCTGCGGTAACCGGACCGGCTCGTGGGGGAGCCTTCCTCAATGACTTTAGAAAATCAAACATCAAACGGTGCAGGCACCGATTATATTCCTGCGTCCAAAATTACTAAAAGCGAACCGTTAACCTCGTCCTACGTAGAGACTGAAGCGCTTCGATCGCTTTCGTTGTCCGATACCACATCTGGTGGCACCGGTCTGGACAAGACAGGACAAGGCACGCCTCTACTGACTGCGGAAAACTACACGCAGTCGCTGTTAGGGCCGAGCACGGCGCCCTGGAAAGGAGAGGCGGCGGACGACAGACCATATCCGAATGAATTGGATTTTTCTGCCGGTCTTGCATTCGAGGGCGAATTTGATCCGAAGTTCAATACCGTGCCTGGCAAAGCGAAAGGTAAAACCGAAGGGGCTGGTGAAACAGCTCCTCCGACGAAGACTGAAACACCTGGAGATCTCCCTGCAGGCACGACACCGGATGTGGCTCCGGGAAAAACGCCTGACGCCGCCGTCAAACCAGCTGGAGATAAGCCGCCTGCAGATAAGCCGCTTTCCGAAAAGGCAATCAAGGACGGAATTGATGCGATTAGCTCCATCGGCAGCGCATTAGGTTTTGGAACAGATCAAGAAGCAGCCCGAATCACCGGCAACGCAGAGAAAGGCAAGAAGCATGCCGATTCTCAAGACGCTCGATATGTAAAACAATGGCGCGGACCGACGGATAACGGACCAATTGCGCCACCAAAAGATGGCGAAGATCCAGCAAAATATACGCACACCAATTCCGACAAGTCATCATATACGGTGACAAACGGAAAGATCAGCGACTTCACAACGGCGCCTACCAAGGACTATCCGCAAGGCGTCAAATACAGTGATATCAAATACGATGGCAAAGGCCAAATCGAGTCATACACTAACAATCTCACTCCCAACGGTCAAACATTTAAGAGAAGTTCTGCACCCGACGCAAATGGTTTCGCAAACTGGAAAGGTTTCGATGCCACCACAAACAAACAAATAGAAAATATCGACAATGGGAAACGCAAGCCTGCTGTCAATGCAGAAGGTTTCCATAATCTGATTGGCAGCGGCGCATTCAGTGGTCACATGGTCTCACGTCAGATGGACGGCAGCCACGTGGCAACAAAACCTGAATACAGAAACGGACAAATGGCAGGACTGGAAACGACAACGACGTTGCCAGACAACACAAAAGTTTCGCAGAAAGGTCATTTCGAGAGCAAAACCAACAAATTGATCCACGCCAATTCGGTTGTCGTCAAAGAAGCGGATGGACCGAAAACCAGTCAAGTGAAATTCGAGGCAGGAAGCGAGAAAGGAGCGTTAGTCGCTGCGCCGAAAGCAGAAAAAGCAGCTCCTGGTGATGGCATGCTCGGCGCGATCAAAGATGTACTTTCGCCTCAATCTCTCGACAAACTAAAGGACGTTAAAGCGCTGTCGATTCAACGCAATGGTCCTCATTCATTCCACATTGCCGGCGACCTGAATAACGTGCGCATGGACCCGCCGAATGTCTCCGTGGGCGGGTTCGGTCCACTCGGACGCGTATCAGCAACTCCGCAGGGTGGACACCTCAACAAGTTCGATATGAACATGCGCGTCGGTGAAAATCGGCTCGACCTGGATAACATTCACGGTGTGCACGGAACCGCAAGCCTGACGCGAACAAGACGCAATGGCAGTTCGCGAGGAATCGGCAGCACGCAAACCAGCACCACAGGCGCCTCCTGGGACATGAACAGAAACACCCTGGTGGCGAAATCAAGCCAACGAGACACCAATCTCGACGCCAGACATTTTCCAAAAGACAGCTTGACTGGAAAACTTTTGAGCAGTGAAACTGCAGAGAAAAATGCCAAGGACATGTTGCATGCACTGGACAAAAATCTTGATTCAGCATCGATGAGGCAAGTCCGTCCGGGAGTCTTCGAAGCAAGTGTAGAACTCAAGCAAAAACAGTTTGCGATTGACGCAAAAATTCCAAACGTCAAAGCAAACATTTATACTGATGACAAAATCAATTTCACTAGAAGCGCTGCCGGTGTCGAGTTTAAACCGGGTGAAGCTCAGCTTGGCATACAAATCGGCAAAGGACTTGAAGAGCGCAAGGACATCGCAAAAATTTCGTCGGCACTCGACAATGGCAAGCCGGTGATGAAAATTGAATTCCACGGCAAGCACGATCCGATGAATATACCGATGGACCAAGCAGCTGCCACGAAGCCTGAAGCGAAATTGCCAGCGGTGAAACCTGAAGTCGCTAAGCCTGAAGTCGTCAAACCTGAAAGCATTAAACCAACGGTAGTGAGACCGGAAGTGGTGCAACCCGAAGGTGCGAAACCCGAAGGTGCGAAACCTGAAGTTGTGAAACCACAACCAGCTAGAGTTCAACCAGCGGATAAGGTCGCCGGCAAAATCGAAAGGGACGTAACTCCGCACCAACCAGTACGGGATACACGTCCGAGAAGCCAGCCCAGTAACAACAACGCTTGCAATGAAAACTCTGGTCGTCGGCGCTTCTTCTTCCGTCGCGGTCGCTAACTAGATTTTGGAGTCAGCTATCCCTGGTTTTCTCCTGGGAGGTTCGGTCGCCCAGTCAGTCGGACCCGGTGCTTGCGCGTATCTTGCAACCTTCGAACCGCCAGGCGAGCCGACCTAGCTGCCAGTGGACTGCGTTTAAAATCACCCAATTGAACCTATGTATATTGACAAACTGATCGCGATATCAAAAGCGATTGCATACGTGGCATCACCACCCGCCACGTGCGCTAATAAGATCGCAAATGACGCGAAGGATAAAAAAGCGCTCCCCAATATCCTTACGGCGCAAGGTGATCCAGATGTGCAAGACCTATCAGTTTAATTCTCGCCTTAAAAAATTTGCTATTGCTGAGAGCCGACTAAACGACTACATTAAGGATGTCAAGAACGAGACATCGCCTGTGGATCAGACCCCAGGGGCGGGGAGGTTTGCCATGGAATTAATCAGTGACGGGCCAATGGAAACCAGTGCATCTAGCTCGGAAGGAGTGACCCTTCATCTGAGCGAATTGGCAGACATGGATAAGTACTCCGTGATCTATGAAATCGCACGCATTCAGACCTTGATCAGCTCACTGTCCAGCGACAATTGCCGCTCGGCAGCCTGATTATGAGGAAACAGCTCATTTTCCGCGAGTTCGACTCGCGCATCGCTTCGGGCGCTAACTTTTCCGCTGCTCTAATTTATATCAGCGCACTATTTTTATTGTACTTTTCCGCGAGTGGCGATCGGCCAAATACCGATCAAGTTCTCGGCGCCTCTCACGACGCAGAAATCATCATGTAATGCGACAGTGGTGTCGATATGGGATGGGGTCAGGTGTATCCTGTCGCCCGGCTCCAGGTCGATGTCTTCGGATTCCGATTCGATGATGCCGTGCTCATCACCAGCCGGTCGATAGATCCAGGTCGGGTGTTGCAGGGATGCAGCGTGACCCATATCGACTGACAAACTTTTTGTGCCGGTATCAACGACAACTTTGCGCGCGTTCGGTTTGCTAACAACAGTAGCGACTACGCTGAGGGCGTTACGAAAGTCCGCACCAATAGCGTTTCTATAAGCTATGTCCATAAAAATAAACGAACCTGGTTGCACTTCTGTGACGCCATCGAACGATGCGCATATCTCGCTTGTACCGGTACCGCCAGTGGTGACCACGCTGACTTCGTATCCACTGGCTCGAAGTGCATCCGCGCAAGAAACAAGTTTCTTCATCGACTCACGGCATTGGGCTTCCCTTGCGGCTGGATCCAAATGTTGCAGGTGCCCTTCGTATCCCTGGATGCCGAGTAAATTTATCGATGGCGAAGCCTCCGAGATCACTCTCGCCAGTTCAAGCGCTTGCGCAACGGTATCAACTCCGGTGCGGTTTTGACCGACGTTCAAATCAATCAAGACGTTTAGCTTATGCGGAATAAGTGAGGCGCCGAGCGCAATGTTCAACTGTCGAACTACATTGCAGTTGTCTACGACGACTCGAATATTCGGATGCGTTTTCAATAGTTTCATCAACCGCGCAATCTTAACTTCACCGGCAATTTCGGTAGTGATAAGAATGTCATCAATTCCGTCTGCAGCAAAAATTTCTGCTTCACTAAGCTTAGCGACGCAAATTCCGCTGGCGCCGTTCTCCAACAACATCTTGGCGAAAACTGGACTCTTAGCGGTTTTCAAATGCGGTCGAACCGAAACGTTCGGAAATTTTGCTATCCGTTTCATCAGCCTGCTGATGTTGAATTCCACGTCGTCCAAATCGACGACAACATAAGGCGTGTCAATCTCGTGCAGCCCACTTTTGTTCATCAATCCTCATCCATTTGAAACTGCAACTTGCATAAACCCAGGTTAAATCTGCCAGACCAAAATAACATACCCTGATAGAAGGGTTCATTAGACTACGCTGCCGAAATTCGATGCGCAGACTGGTTCGCCATTAACCAAGTTAACCAAGATAATGTTGGAAAACCCTCAGCGTGGCATAATAAAGATCTCGTGGAAACAGAAAATGCGATGCAGTTACCTCGCACGTAACTTCTGTTTTTGTACTCATGAAATTGCCCTGACGAAAGGCGGTTAGCAATGGTCGGAACCGACATTAAAGCTAGTTTGAAAAACGCGGTGGACGCGGCATTGTCCGAAAAGAACCCGGATCTAGCTGATCAAAAGTATATCGACATCTTACAACTGGTTCGCATGCAAGTTGGCGACGCCGAAGCAGACATCGCCAATGCGCTCCAGGCAGTCGCAAAGCAGCTGGAAGACGACGGTCGAAAAGAACACGCCTTCGATTTTAAACAAAAAACTTGCATTATGCTTCTTGAATTCACAATGATGCCGATGCCACCACTACCGAAGGAATTCGCCGTTTCATCGACGAGCGCGATGGATGACCCGTGCATGAAGCTCGTTTTGATGATTCATTACGTCAATGATCTGGACGCAGCGAAAAAACATTATTCGAAAACTTTGCAAGCAATCGTTATCGACGACGGACCGGAGTTCGCATGCGTTCGCACTGCCCATGGTGCGCAATTTCTACTGGTGAAATCAACCAGAGCAGAAACATTCCCAGCATTCGAAGCGCTGCTCGGTAAAATCGACGCGCTAGAATATCTCACAAAGGAAGGCTGGAAGAGCGAAGGAACCGCACACAACACGCCTTGCGGAAGAGCTCAAGTCTACTTGCACCCGGAGCTGGGCAAACTCGCACTGATTGAATAGGAACGTTCAGGCCGGCATCTTCACGCGAAACCAGAATTGGCTGCCCTCGCCTTCGACACTATCGACACCGATGGTGCCACCATGTGCTTCGATGATGTTCTTGCAAATCGCCAGGCCCAATCCGGTGCCTTTTTTCTCGACGGCATTTTTCGCATCAACTTGTTTGAATCGTTCAAAAACAGATTCCAGCTTGTCTGCCGGAATGCCTCTGCCATGGTCGATAACGCGAAACTCTGCCATGCCATCGCGTTCGAATGCGCGAACTTCAACTTCAGATTGTTGCGGTGAAAACTTGATCGCGTTAGAAAGTAGATTTACTAAAACTTGAATGATTCGATCACCGTCGACCAGAAGCTGTCGATCGTTTGATACCACGTTTAGTTCCACCTTCTGTGCCTCGGCCATGCCGGAGACAGCTTCAAAGGCGCTAGCGATAAGATGATTGGTGGAGGTTTGCTCCAGCTCCAGTTGCATTTGACCGGCTTCAAATTTTTCAACATCGAGCAAATCGTTAATCAATCGAATTAACCGATCGATGCTTTCATCCATGGTTCCTAACCTGATTTTTGCCTTCGCCGTTTGCTCGCCGAAAACGCCGTTCAAAAACAAGCCCAGTGATACTCGCAGAGAGGTCAGCGGCGAGCGAAGGTCGTGACTGACCATGTTGACGAACTCTTGCTTGGCGCGCTCCAGTTCTTTCCTGCCGGTAATGTCGTGAATGACGACGAAGTACGATTTCTCTGCGGTGTCCCACTTAATCGACAAGAGCACATCGCGCACGCCACCGTATTTGGTTAGCATGCCGACCTCGAGATTGTAGTTGGAATCAGGATCTCGTTTTGCGTTTTGCAAGAAATCATGCGTCTTTTCATGCTGTTCTTTAACCACGTATTCCATTATGTGATTTTCGACGGCTTCTTCGATCTCGAAACCGGTCAATTCGTTGAACGCTCGGTTGATTCGCATTAAGCGACCATCGCCATCCAGAGAACAAATCACGTCGACTGCGTTCTCAAAGACCGCGCGCTCCCGAGCACCCGCTTCCCTGAGAGTTTCAGCCACAACGTGGAATACTTTATCCAGTTGCACAAGTTCATCCTCGGGACCTTGCAGCACCGGCAGCAGTGGCTCGCCCCGAACTAAATAAAGACTGTTCTCCGAAATTTGACCAATTCTCGTGACAATACTTTTGAAAAAGTATCTCAGAAGTCCCAATGCCACCACAACGTTGAGCAAGACTCCAACTACGAGAATCGACCACATCGCCACTTTCGTTTCTTGCGTTCGTTTATAAGCTTCGTCTGACAGATCATAAAAATCCCGCAGTGCTTCTTCCAGAATCATGCGAATCGACGCAGTTTTCTCTTGAACAACAAGCATCATCATAACCTTCTCGTCTTTCGAACGATGGAAGAGATCAGGCTTTGGAGCGCCGAGTTCAAGAAGCGTAGCTCTCACATCTTCCCAGTCCTTATCGATTGTAGGCTTATAGCGAGCCAATCGAGAATCTTCCAGGAACGCCGCTTTGATTTGCTCGACGCCTTTCTCGACAATCATTACCTTTTCTCGCAGACCACTTTCGTACTTTGGATCTTTATCGATTGCAAGAAAACCGGCTTGGAAAAATGCTTCTTGCATCTTCCCATTGGTTGCAGTCATCAAGCGGGTTAAACGAGTAAATTTCTGCTGTTCGTTAATCGCATCATTCGACGCTTGCATACTGGCAATAAGGCTGCCCACAATCACCAGCTCTATCACAAGCGGCACAAGCACGATAATTATTCCCTGGTGAACAATTTTCATCGCAATCGTGGTCCCCAGCAGTGTTTACATCGTGTGCCCGATCAACGAATCAAACACTGATTGTCTATCGACAAGTGTAACAGCGCATGGAAAGCTTGGAGCAGTCAAGAGCCAAACAGCTATCAATCATGATAAATATGCATGAATCTTCCCGAGCATTCCTGGAGCCAAAATGAAGAACATCGGTATCATCACGTCCGGCGGCGACTGCGGCGGTCTCAACGGCGTCATCAAGGGCGCAGCATTGACAGCGCTCAGCAAAGGCGACACCGCCTACATCATCCCCAACGGATATGCCGGGCTTTACAACCTGATTGATTTCTCGGAGTTGACGAAACTAACAAAAGAGCGCGTCGAACAAATTCACGTTTACGAAGCCGGCAGTGAAGCCGGTAACTCGCGCGTCAAAGTTTCAAAAATCAAAGACGAGAAGAAATACGATCGGATTAAAGATGGTCTCAAGAAATTCAAATTAGACGCGCTGGTTATCTCTGGTGGCGACGACACCGGAGCGGTAGTCAAAGACCTTTCCAATCAAGGCATTCCATGCGTTCATGCTCCAAAAACAATGGACCTTGATTTGATGCCGTACAGCGTCGGAGGCGATTCGACAATCAATCGCATTCAAGACGAAATTCGCGATTTGCGAACAACCGGTCGCACACACAACCGCATTATTGTTTTGGAAGTGTTCGGAAGATACGCTGGTCATACGGCTTTCCGCGGTGGCGTCGCAGCTGATGCCGACGCCATTTTGATTCCGGAAATTCCAGTTGATTTTGATGTTTTGTA
Organism: Candidatus Obscuribacter sp.; assembly: GCA_021772095.1. Classification (GTDB taxonomy): domain Bacteria; phylum Cyanobacteriota; class Vampirovibrionia; order Obscuribacterales; family Obscuribacteraceae; genus JADYXR01. The sequence continues at coordinate 83,101 of JADYXR010000147.1, forward strand.
CAAACACATAAAAGATGCGTTTATCAAGCGCGTTGAAGAAAGCGATGTTCACGCAGGCACCGCCACCATTGTGGTGGCAGAGGGACTGCGTGATGCCTCTGGAAATGAGCTTGTCGACATGAACTCCACACCGGATTCATTCGGACATAGAAAACTGATGGGAGCAGGCTCTTACGTCGTGAAGCAGATTGAGAGCCGCGTCAAAGCGGACCCTGAAATCAAAGAGTTCATGAAGAGAACCGGTCAATTCGTCGAAGGCGTTTATGAAATTCCCGAAGTCCGCGAAATCAGACCGGGTCACCTGGTGCGTTGCGGCTTCTCGTCAGCCGTCGACGCTAACTTCGGTTTGGAAGTGGGCGCGGCAGCAGTCGAATTGATCACAAAAGGAATCTTCGGCGTCACCGTCGTTTCCTATCGCAATGGAAACATTCAATATATGGATGTGGCCGACGCCATTGTTCAACGCTTCGTCGATCCTCAAGATGCCTCTACTTATGAGGCTCTTGGTGTGTGCTTCGGACGAAAACCGGAAGCAACGGCAGTGAAAACAGAAAAAATCACAGGCGTGCCTGCACGCGTGTACTAAACGCCAGGTGCGTGTGTACCGAGCGTGTACTGAGAGCTAAAACCCGGGTACGGAGCCGCGTGTACTACGCCTCTAGCCCCGGGTCAGTGCGCTGCCAGAACCAGTTTTGTCTCACATCTTTCAGTTAGCTGGTACTCATAATCAAGCCAGAGGTCCAGTTCCGGACACTGTTCCCAGTTCGGTTGACGCTGACTGGCAGCGGCTTTGTGCAATCCGACCAATGAATTCTCCGTTCTGGGCTGAGTGCGGGAACATTAGTTCAGCCATGTGGTCTATTAACCCATTGGTTAGTTTGCCCCGTGAGGGCACGAAAGAATAAAGCTGGGACCGCCTGCGGTGTATCCCGTGCTTGGCTGCGCGTTGGTTATCCAATCTCTCATAAAGGATTCAAGGAAATGAAATCTAAGTCTCACATCACACGGAGTGTACTTGCAGCGACCCTGGTCATTGGGCAAGCACTCTCCATGCCAGTACTGCCAGTGTTCGCCGCGGATAGCGATGTGATGCTCGCAGGACAGGCAGTAATTTCCGATATCGCTCCGGTTAGCGGTTTTTCAAGCTCCAAGCGAGCAGAACTGATTCAGTCGAATCTCGACAATGCTCTCGTCGCCACCAAAGGTGCGTCACCATCCTCGGTGGCAGTCACCTATGTTAAAGGAAGTCCTGTTCTCACACTCGGCGGCTATCAAGTTGCCACTGTAGACAGTGCCAGCGCAAAAGCCAGCGGCACTACCAGTGCGCTTCTTGCAAAACGTTGGGCTGATAATTTGAGAAATTCTTTGAGAGATCAAGGAACCATCGAAGCGTACATCGAACAGATCTCCGGCGCTTATCAAGCCAGTGCACCATCACAAATTCCATCGGCACCACAGCGTGAGACATCTAACAACGCACCTGTGCAACAGCCACAACAACAACAACAGCAGCAGCAAGCAGCACCACAATACCAACCGCCTAACATGCAAGGGCGAGTAGTATATGCACCTGCCGGTCTGACAATCCCGGCGACCCTGAGCACATCTATAACCAGTGACGTTGCCCGAGCCGGTGACCTGGTTCAAGCCACGATCTCGCAGCCTATCATCCTGGGCGAAAGCCAAATCCCTCAAGGTTCTGTGTTAATCGGTCAAGTTTCCGATGCCACAGCAGGCAAGATGCTCGGCAGATCGGGCGCTATGGAAATCAAATTCAATCGACTGAGACTGGCTGATGGACAAGAAATTCCATTCACTGCCCACCTGGTCGGCGGAATCGACAAGTACAAAGATCAAGGCGGAGACAAATCCGATTCCTTCAAGGGCGAAAACTGGAAAGGCAAGGCCCTTCAAGCTGGAGTCCGTGGTCTAATCGGCGCTGGAACCGGCGCAGCACTCGGTACTGCAGTAGGCGCCATCGCAGGCGGTGGCAGAGGAGTGGGAAGAGGAGCATGGTCCGGTGCTGCAATCGGCGGTGGCGTCGGCGTAGCCCAGAGCTTAATCCTCAGAAAAGGCGCCAACGTCCGCATCGCAAGCGGAACGCCTATCAATCTCCAACTCGATGCACCGATGCAATTCTCGGTTCCACAAGCCCCAGTAGCGTATGCAGGCAACTACTAAGCCCGGCTGCACAACGCACAAACAATACGGATAACGTTATAGATTTTCCGGCGCTGGAAGGGAGAGGTGAAAGCCTCTCTCTTCTGGCTTTAAACTTGCAAAAGAGGCAGCAGTAGGGACTTCAGAAGACTTTTTAACTGAAAAGGGATTGAAAGGGTACGGTTGGTAAGGTTGAAATATGCCGATCGAAACGAAGTGCGGGCAATCATGAAATCGGGATATACACGGTTTCTGCCCCTAAGTAAAAAACCAGATTACCACGTTGAGATCGGCAACCAATTTGGTTGGAGGAAAATACCATGTACGCAAGAACATTAAAAAGAAAAACCCTACCTGTAGGTTATCAGTGCCAGGACTGTGAAGAATTTTTCAGTGCCAAAGACGCAGATAACTGCCCCAATTGCTTCTCCAAGGACCGCAGCAATCTAGTAATTCTGCATATGGAAGACGACCAAGATCTAGTTGAATGGCTGGAGATGATTGATTTCGCAGCCGGCGATTAGCTTTCTGTGACCTCCTAAGTGCGTAAAGGTCCAAAGTTGCCCTCCATCACGACTTGTACGTGATGGAGTGGCAATTCATTTGGTATGCGTTAAACTGGGAGAAGATTTGATGAAAAACCATGAAAATACTCCTTGTTGAAGATGACGATCTTGTTGCCGATTCGCTCGCTCGCGTTTTAAGAGGGAGCGGTTACGTCGTCGATTGTGTCAATGACGGTCAATACGCCGAAACAGCGGTGAAGACTGAACCTTACGATGCCGTAATACTCGATCTCGGCTTGCCTAATATGGACGGTTTAGAGTTTTTAAAACGCATCCGCAGCAAAAAAATCGGGGTGCCGGTTTTAATTCTCACAGCTCGAGACAGCTATGAGGAGCGCATTGCCGGGCTGGACTGCGGTGCCAATGACTATGTGACCAAACCATTCCACCTCGGCGAATTGGAAGCAAGAGTGCGCGCACTCTTGCGCCTGGGTTGCAGCAACGCTCCAAACGTGGAAATAGGTGAATTGACTTTTGATACGGTTCGCCGTGTTTTGAAGAAAGGCAATGAAATCATCGAGCTCTCACCGCGCGAATATGCCGTGATGGAAATTTTGATCCACAACGTTGGTTCGCTAGTCACGAAGCAAAAAATCGCAGGTGCGCTCAGCGACTGGGAGGACTCAGTTTCGTTCAACGCAATCGACATCATCGTGCACCGTTTGCGGAAGAAACTGGAACCATTCGGTTTGAAACTACAAACGATTCGGGGGCTGGGATTCCTTGTCGAACCGTAGCCCCTCCGGGGGTTCGATACGAAGAAAGCTCCTGCTCTGGTTATTGATACCACTTATTTGCCTGTGTTCGTTATCGGCATTTGTTGCATATCGGCTGGCAGAAAGGTTTGCAAACGAATCGTATGACAAACTTCTGTTGAAGTCCGCCGAATCGATCGCGGACCGATTGGGACGAAACGAAGCCGGCATCGTAATTGCCGACTTGCCGCGCTCGGCTCAGGCGATTTTGCGGCACAGTCCGGACAATCAATTCTTTTATCAAATCGCTGATGACTACGGGCACCGCTTGACCGGTGACGTTGAACTGCCAATGCCCCGCGGCACTGAAGGTGTTGGTCCGTCTTTTCGAAACAGTGCAATCGATGGACAGATTGTGCGCATGTGCCGCATATCTGTTCAAATCAGCCCCAGCCCTGACGATATTCACATTCAGGTGGCTGAAACTTTAAACAGCAGACAGAAGTTTCTGGAACAAATCTTCCTCAGCATCCTGGCACCGCAATTGGTGCTGGTCGTGCTCGCCAGCATATCTGTTTGGTTAGGCGTAAAGCAGGGTCTTGATCCTCTGGAGAAACTCGGAAAGCTTTTAAAAGAACGAGGCAAGCTCGACCTTTCGCCGGTAGATATCGGCAAGACGCCTGCGGAATTAGCGCCGGTTACGAAGGCACTGAATGAACTTTTCGCAAGCGCGAATACTCACATTCACTTGCAGCGGCAATTCATCGGCAACGCCGCGCATCAATTGAGAACGCCGGTTACGGCGCTTAAGACATATGTCGAGTACGCGGAGAGAATCAAAGACTCTGAGAAAGAAAATTTCGATAGCGTTCTCAAACAGATGGCTGAAGCGACAAATCGAGTAGCGCACATGGTCAGCCGTTTGCTCAGCCTGGCGCGCTCGGAAGAGCCGCATGCTCAGGGCGAATTGGAGATTATGGATCTGAACTCGGCAGTCAACGACGCTGCATCGAATGTGGTGCATGAGGCACTCAACCGCGGCGTCAATTTAGAATTTGAACTGCCGGAAGAACCAGTCCAAATAAAAGCTGACCAGGGCGACATCGCAGAAATTTTGACGAACCTTTTAGAGAATGCGATTCGCTACACGAGTGAAAGGGGCTCAGTGTGGGTCAAGGTGAACGCTACGAGCGACAAAGCAATTTTTTCCGTTGAAGACAACGGACCGGGAATCAACGAAAACAACAAGCAAAAGATATTCGAGCGCTTTTTCCGGGTGCCGGGCACGAACGGCTCAGGCTGCGGGCTTGGGCTCGCCATCGTCAGTGAAGCGGCGCTCAATAATGACGCGATTGTTGAGGTCAAAGATCGCCCTGAAGGCGGAACCGTTTTTGAGGTTTCCTTTCCGCTGATTATTCAACCGGTGCAGAAAGTGAAAGCGCCACCAGGCGTAGCGATGGCGTCAACCGACGTCGATTCCTGAGTCTTGATGTAAGGCCCACCATTGACCACTTTTTCCGAAGCATTGATGAGAAGATTACCAGCGCGAGCGCCCTCAGCTTCAAAAAAAATGGACGAGCAAGTCTGAAAAGCTGTGCTGCGCATCAAGCATGCATACTACTCAGAACCGATTCAGTTCACTCATCGCCTAACCATCAGAAAGCGGCGGCAATCCTACTTCTTGCTCTACGCTCGATGACCAACGCTTGAGGTCTTTCAAAGTCATCTGTCCGTTTACTAAAAATTGCTTCAGCACTTCCAGGTCAAGCCGGGTGATCCGCAATTCCTCGCCTTCTTGATCGTCTGCCATCGTGATTATGGTGTCAAAATATTTGGCGACCACCCGCAGCATTTCATATTCATCGATACTGAACTCACTTGGTCGCGAGATGCCGTCCATCAGCTCATCTCGACTGATTCCATCACTGTTCGGATCCAGGCGCGCAAAATTTTTCTCAAGCAACTCGACAACAACCGGACCGTCGAGGTAGCTTTCGCCTTCGGGCGATTCATCACCTTCCTCGGCGTGAAGCAACCACTTTATATCCGTGAGGGCTGCCTTAGCAGCTTCTTCTCTGTCAATCTTGCTCATGACCCAATCCTCAGGTTTTCTCACATTAGCATATGTCTTAAAATTTAGTTATCAACGGCAACTGTTACAGTCGGGCACTATACCAATAGGACTAATATGCTTATGATTGTCGGGTCGAAACAGGTGCGGCGATGACCGACCAAGAAAATTCAGAACGTCAGGACGCAAAGGTGAAAAAGCCCGGCGAATTGCTCGTCGGAAAAGTTTTGTTCGAGCGTTTTGAAGTTTTGGAAGTCCTCGGCGAAAGCGCAATGGCACTGGTTCTCAAAGCGCGTGAGGTGCAAACCGATCGTCTGGTAGCAATCAAAACAGTCACTCCGCATGATCCGGAAACTGTTCGAAGATTCGCTCAGGAACTGCAGCTTCACGGAAGCCTCAAACACAAAAACATCGTCGAAGCAATCGATTCGTTGGAAGCCGCGGGCGGCAGAACATTTTTCATCATGGAATTCTTGTCCGGAGCCAGTCTGCACCGGGTTCTCCAGACTCAAACTCGGCTTGAGAATGAAGACGAATTAGCATCAATATTGCTCCAGGTCTGCGACGCATTGGCATTCGCGCACCAGTTCGGAGTGCTGCACCGTGACTTAAAACCAGGAAATATTTTCCTTCTGGAAAGAGACAACAAGCTCAATGTCAAAGTTTTGGATTTTGGAATCGCCAAACCATTGGGTCAACAAACCGGTCTGACGCAGGCAGGCTACGCCGTTGGATCACCGCTCTACATGAGCCCCGAGCAATGTCGAGGTCATGCCGTTGATTTTCGCTCGGACGTTTATTCACTCGGCATTCTTGCTTATGAAATGGCGACCGGACAGCTTCCGTATGCCGGTCACAACATCATGACCGTGATGGCCGCGCACTGTGATCCGGATCGAAAACCGCAGCATTTGAACACTCACGTGCCCGAGTTACGTCGGGTTGACGACCTCAATGCGACCATCCAGACGGCGATGGAAACTGACCCGGCGAAACGTTTTCAAACGATCAACGAATTTAAAAATTCCGTACAGAAATGGCATGACGCAGTTAAGAAGGAATTTCTTTCGACCCTGGTTCCTGGGCAACCAAGAAACACGCATCCTGATACCAAGACTGCAGTCGCAGAACAAGTCAGCCGCAGTGCCACCGGCACAACTGATTCGGCACCGAAAGTTCCTGAAAGCGAAACGCTGAATCCGAAGCGCGGCAACGGCGCTCCCGAACAGTCATCGCTGTCGAATCAGCAGCAAGATCCACAACTGCAAGAGCGACAAAAACAACAACAGCTGGAGCAGCAGCAAGTAGAACAGCAACAAGTGCAGCGCGCGCAACATCAGCAAATGATGGAGCAGCAGCAGGTTCAGCCGCAACAACAGCATCAGCAGATGCAACGTCAACAAATGAAACCGCTGCCACCACCTCAACAAACGCAAGAAGAAATTCAGCAACAAGATTTGCAGTCGCAGCAACAGGAACAGTTGAAGCTGAGAGAACTTCAACAAGAACAGCAGCTACAGCAACTTCAGCAGCAGCAATTTCAACAGCAGCAGGCGGAACAACAAGCTGCCGAGCAACAACTGAGAGAAAGTCAATTTCGCGAGCAGCAAGCGCAGGCTGAGCAAATGCACGCCGAACAAATGCGTGTTGAACAAGAAAAGGCGTCACAAGCACAAGCTGAAAAGGTGTTGGCTGAGCAAGCTCAAGCGCAGCAACTAGCTCAACAACAAGAGCAGCAACAGCAACAACTCGAGCACGATCAAGAACAGCAACAACTCCAGGATTGGCGAGATCAACAGCTTAAAAATCAAGCGCAACAAAAGCAAGACGAAATTCAACAAAAAGCCCAACAAGCAGAAGCACCAACGGCGGTGCCGCGCTCCAGATTAGGCGCGACACAAGATCGCGACTCTCAATCAGAAAGCAATTCCCTTAGCACTGATGAACTTGCGCCTACAGAGCCGAAAAATCGTTTACGGTCTCGACTCAGTATCGGAGATGCAGACAGCCCACCACCTAAGAAGAACACGAAAGTGCTGATCATCATCGTTGCAGTGGTTATGGTTCTTCTGATGATTGCGCTGCTGGTGTTGGGTAAATTGCTTCTCCAGTAGTTTGCATTGAAAAATTTTGCATTGAAGAATCGCATTCGTCGTTCACAACGGCGCACACACGCGTTAAGGCGCCAGCGCATTTTTGCCAATGAGCGACAACAGTTCCAATTACCGGCAATGCCAATGCCAACCCAGGAAGAAGTGCGTAGTAAAAAAACAATGCAGCAGCGCCGTAGCTGTCCGAAAGAACGTTCCTAAAATGATTCGCAGCAGGTATATGCATCAGTCCGCACAATACCAGGGGTGATGCCGCCGTCAGTGATAGCAGAATGGAAGTTTTCAGCGACCCGTTATGCATGCAACGAATCGCGCAACCGATACCAAACACAGCGACGACATACGCTGTAGCGATGACATCGAAGCGTCCCATGCTCGGTAAAATTGGGCACATTGCCGGAATAAAAACAAAAAACAAAGAGAGAAAAATAAGCCGCGGATTGATCACAGCAGATATGTTTTTAGCAATCGTTTTTCCAAGAAAGAATGCAATGATCGAGCCCGCCATGCCGGCTCCAAGCAATGTCGAAAAATACTGCTGTTCTGAAATAAACGGCACATATTGATGTAAGCCACTCATCGTCAGTATGTACAGCGCCAAAATTCCAAAGTTTAAAGCGTTAAAGCCCTTACCTAAATTGTGAATGCTTGCCCAGAAGCCCATCGAATACGAGAAAAATAGCGGAATGTAGACGAAAGCAGAGTTGTTTTGGTTGTACCAAAAATAAAACGCCCCCCAGGGTTCGAAATAAAAATGGTTAAACACGACCTGCTCGAACAAATGATGCGCAAAATAAGTCAAATGAACGCACTGACCAGCGAAAGCTCCGCCCAGTAACCCTGCGACAACGCTGAGTGCGACGGCTTCGCTGACCTTTCGGCTGGTCGTCTTCGGCTTCTGAGCACCAGAAGCATGCATCTCATAATCAGGTCCCTCAGCGCCGCACACCTCGGCGAAAGCCGGTACCCAGCGCGATTCGGGAGCGTACGGATCCGAGACAACTTTCCAGGCGGTTTTGGTCTTGTACATTGAGATCTCGGTTGATTGATCTGACTATTGTTAGCCTATACGAGCCTGGAGAACACTACACCAGGGAAATCCCCAGGATTTTTTAGCGTCAGCAAATAGACATTAGGAATCAGATGACAGGTAGAAGAAACAAATTATGCCACCACCTTCGATACCAGCTTCAATCGGATTACAATTTCCGCACATCGCAAACAGGTCGCGGTTTGTGAACGTTGTCTAACTAGAAATAACAGTCCCGTCATACCTTAGTGATAAGATCGTTTAACTTCTGATAAGATCACTCCTTTAGTCCACTAAAGTTCAGCGCTTGGGCAAGCAAAGGCCAGTTATGCCGGATCCCGAAGAGAAAAGTCCAAAGGACACTTGGCTCGAGAAGCTTTCAAATGAACCTGTGTCCGAAGAGGCCATGCAGGATACCTGGACTCGAACGGTTTTCGTCAAAGGTCATCCGTCGTCGCGACGTCCGGCTGAAGAACCGGCAGTCGGAAGCGAGCCTTCCGCCGGCAATGAGAATGATGCCACGGTAAACACGCATTCGATTGGCACGCAACCGCAAGATCAGTCAGATCCAGGCGATATGACTCCTCATCAGCCGCTCACAAGCGCTGTCGCGGATCCCCTGGGGGATTCGAATCCGGATGCGTTAATTGGGCAGACCGTCGCTGAAAAATATTTGATCAACGGCTTTATTGGAAAAGGCGGAATGAGCGCCATCTATAAGGTCAAACATTTGCAGCTTGATACTGAATTAGCGCTCAAACTGCTTGATAAGACAATGTGGGCGGATCCGACTGCTGTTAGACGTTTCAAACTGGAAGCGCAAACTGTAAGTAAACTGACTCACCCTTGCCTTATCACTTATCGCGATTTCGGCGTCACCGCGGATGGTCAGCCGTATCTAGTCATGGATTACATACAAGGCAATACGCTTGGTCAGCGAATTAAACAAACACGCGGGATTTTTCTGCCGTCTGCAATCGAGATTTTTGAGCAGCTTTGCGAAGGTTTGTCTGTTGCGCATGGACTCGGCATTATTCACCGCGACGTGAAACCGGGCAACATCATGTTTCTCGACGAAGAAGGCAATCGGTTGAAATTGCTCGACTTTGGTATCGCCAAGATCATGAGCGAAGAGGGCGAGGAAAGTCAGCAGCTCACCAGAACAGGAGATGTTTTCGGAAGTCCTCTGTACATGAGCCCTGAGCAATGCATGGGCAGACGTTTGGATAATCGTTCAGACATCTATGCGTTGGGTTGCGTTATTTTTGAAACGATGACCGGAAGACACGCGATTTCTGGTAATACCATACTCGATACCATGAATAAACATGTGTCGTTGATGCCGAGTTACCCTTCCGAATTACGTCCGGACCTTGGTTCGGCAGAACACGCTTCGTGGGTGGATGTAGAAGAATTCGAATACATCGTCATGAAATGTTTGCAGAAAAATCCAAACGATCGATATAAGAATGTCGATGATGTTCTAGTTGACCTCAGAAAACTAAAAGCGCAACAGAAAATCGAGCGCGACGCACCCACTGCGACCGTCAAAAATCTTCGCCGCTCGTCGGAAAAGTTCGACCGAACATCTCCGAAAGAAATGTTTCAAATGGTGGCAACTGCCGCATACATATTGGTTGGACTGGGCGTGTTCGGTGCAATCGGTTTTATCTTCGTGATTACAAACAAGCCCGCGCCGCCACCGGTTCCAAAGCCCGTCGCGTTGAAAGCACGACCAACCGGGCCGAACCAGAGTATCGTCATCGACAATTCCGCGCGCAGTCAAGACTCCGTGGAATTGGACGAGAAAGCCAAAGGCTACATGTCGATGGGGCAATGGTCCGATGCAATCGACATGCTCGAAACTTCAATCAGCATGTACAAACGCCAGGGCAAATCAGCTTTATTGATTGCTCCTAGATACGTCGATCTGGCGAACTGTTATTACAACAACAAAGACTTTCAAAATTCTCTTCGTAATTTTAAAGAGGCGATGAGTATTTACCAGCAACAAAATCCTGGTTTCTGCATCCCTCAAATGAGAGAAAGCTTGTTCGGTCAAGCAAAGGCGTTGCGCGGCATGGAAATGGAAAAAGCCGCTAAAGAAAAAGAAGACGAAGCCAATAAATTATAGAATCCAGGGGACTTAAAGTGACCGACGTAGTGTTGAAAGACCTGCCATACGCGCGACTACACGACGAATGGAATGAGCTTGAAATCGAGGATAAACTCAAGCGCTTTCAGGAGCTCAGCACTGCTGACGCGGAAGAATTTTTTCGTGAACTGGATGGCAATGAAGAAGCCGAAATACTAATAGCTCTGCCGACGCGTGACCAGCGCCTCTGGATGCGTGTACTCGATCCGGATGATGCAGCCGACGTAATTCAAAAAATTCCTGAAGAAGATCGCGTTCACTTTTTAGAACTTCTGGATGAATCAACACGCACCGAAGTTAGTGCACTGATGGCCTACGATGAAGATCAGGCCGGTGGTCTCATGAGTCCACGTTATGCACGGGTCAGACCGGACATGACAGTTGATGAGGCTCTTCTCTATCTGAGGAAACAAGCGCTCGAACAAGTTGAAACCGTTTACCTCGTTTATGTGTTGGATAGTCAGCAGCGTTTACTGGGAGTTGTTTCGGTACGTCGACTGTTCTCGTCCAGTTCGCATCTGAAAGTCAGCGACGTGATGAGAACGAATGTGATCAAAACTTCAGAAGACGCTGACCAGGAATATCTCAGCCGCCTGTTCCAAGAGCACAACCTGCTTGCTATTCCAGTCGTCGATTCGAATGGCAAAATGAAAGGGATTGTCACCATCGACGATATCGTCGACGTTGTCGAAGAAGAAGCAACGGAAGATATTCAGAAGATGGGCGGAAGTGAAGCCCTCGGAGATCCTTATCTAAAAATTGCTCTTCCCGAGATGATCAAAAAACGCGGCGGTTGGCTGTTCGTGCTCTTCCTGGGCGAACTTCTTACCGCCAACGCCATGGGATATTTCGAAGACGAAATTTCAAAAGCAGTCATCCTTGCATTATTTTTGCCATTAATCATCAGCAGTGGTGGCAACGCCGGCTCTCAGGCTTCCACTCTCGTTGTCCGCGCTATGGCGCTGGACGAAGTGAAACTGCGCGACTGGTGGAAAGTCATGCAACGGGAAATCATCGTGGGTTCATCGATGGGCATCATACTTGGTGTCGTCGGTTATTTTCGAGTGATCTGGTGGGAAGCGGCTTTTCATACGTATGGACAACATGCGCATTTGATCGGCATCGTTGTCGGTTTAAGTCTGGTCGGAATCGTTTTGTGGGGAAGCGTGTCGGGTTCCATTCTGCCGTTTGTTCTTAGACGAGTTGGATTCGACCCTGCATCTGCGTCCACACCATTTGTGGCTACGCTAGTCGATGTGACAGGAGTGGTTCTCTACTTCTCGATTGCCAGCGTAATTCTGAAAGGCACTTTGCTTTAAACCAGGGTTGCTTTGAACTTGTTTAAAACAAAGGTTGCTCCAAACGGCGCTGTTGAAACTAGCACTGCGTCAAAGGAGCGCTGTTTTAATTGAACGTGCTTCGCTGCTTAAACAAACCTGCTTTAAACTGCTCAATACGATCGTCGTGTTTTTTCGGCTCGTGTTTTGCGGAACTTGCTCAGGTTAAACCAGTCTTGAACATGCTTTTCGATGCGGTCTCGCTCGACCTGATCGAAGGCCACCGATAGTCGTTTGATTTCACGTTCAGCAAGCGAAGAATATGGATTGCGACCTTCGGCAGCGATTTTGTACCAGATGAAAGCCTCTCGCTTGTCCGCCGGTCCCCCCTCTCCATTCTCGAGCATGTAAGCAAGACAGTACTGCGCCTTTTTGTCGTTGGCTTCGGCAGCTTTAGCAAACCACTTTTTCGCCTCACCCTTATCTTCCGGTGTGCCGGCACCGATGTAATGGCAAATAGCGAGCCGCACTTGCGCGTCGAAATCGCCGGCGTTAGCGCGTTCTGCGTAGATGTTCACAGAGCCTCTGGGAAACGCGGCCATAATGCCCTTTTCCTCAGTCAATCGTTTCTTCAGTCCGGTCGTCTCTTGCTTAGCACCGGATGCGGTACCGGCACCAGTTTTGGTATCACCACCTGTTGCGATTTCAGTCGAGCTTCCGTTCGTTGATGAAGTTGCCACCGGACCATCAGCTTTGTGTGCCCCTTCGCAGCCCGACAAGCCCAGAATCACCACGAGCAGACTGTTAATGCAAAAAAACGTAGTTGGTTTAGTCCAAAGCTTCATCGAAAATCACCTACCTCAAAGCTGTAATCTCGTCACTCGTGACTTCGGTTAATGGACAAAATCTAGAGAGTAAAAAAGTCTCCTCAAAATTCGACACTTCATGGGGATTGCCAACCACATAAATTTCATCGGCTTCTCGCAGAGCCGTATCTGGTCCAGGATACGGAACTACGCCCTCGTCTCGCCGGACGGCGGCGATGGTGGCACCTGTAGCGCGCCTGATGTCGAGATCTCTAATCGTTTTGCCTATAGGGGCATCATTCGCTTTAACCTTAAACCAGGCGCCAGTGTATTCGTCATGCGCAAAACCGACAATCTGAGCCATACTGGTTGATGCGATATCAGGTTGAAAAATTGAATATCTTCTTTCTCTAATGCTCGCCAATGCGGTTTGAATTTCAGGATCAGCTTTGTTTAAACTTAAAAGAGTAAGTCGAGTAATTTCGATGCTGGCTTCGAACTCCGGCTGCACAACTGCATTGGCACCGGTCGCGCGAAACACGTCGATGTCTTCAGAGCGGTGAGCGCGGGCAATGATTTTGATCTCAGGATTATAATGTCGAGCGATATCGATAATCGAAATGGCTGCCACCGGATCCGGTATCGTCACAACCAGCACACTTGCGTCTCTCAAATTCGCTCGAAGCAGCACTATACGACTGAGCGCGTCGCCGTAGACAAACGGAATATTCATTTCTTCGAGTTCACCAGTGATGGCAGCATTTAGTTCCACAACCACAACAGGCACTTTATAAGAATACAAAACCAAACCAAGGTTTCGGCCGATGCGGCCATAACCACACAGCACCACGTGTCCCTTCAAACCGGCGGCGCCTTCCTGGTTTCGGTCTTCCATTCTGCGCTCATCTGTCTTGCTTCCCGGGCGAGTCACTTTGCGAATCAGCGCTGGAAAAGATGACATCAAAAATGGTGCCGCGATCAATGACACCACGGCGCCTGCGAAGAATAAATTATAGAGACTGGCTGAAAGAATTTCGGCCTTAAAGCCAGCCAGAGCAAGTACAAAAGAGAATTCCCCGATCTGCGCCATGCCTATGCCGACCAGTGACGCTCGCCTCAAATTAGGCATAACGATAGATGCGGCGGCTCCGGCAATTATTGCTTTTGCAACGATGAGAACAACAACGAAAAGCGCAACTTCCGTCCAACGCTCTGCGATGAAAACTGGATTCAATAACATTCCTACCGAAACGAAGAACACTGTCGAAAACAGATCTCGAAGCGGTAATAAATCGGCGAGCGCCTGGTGACCATAGGTCGATTCAGAAATCATGATGCCCGCAAGGAACGCTCCTAGAGCGAGCGATAGACCGAGTTCGTGGCCGACAATCGCAATCACCAGGCACAGCGAAATAATCGTCAGCAGGAAAAGCTCTCGATAGTTCGAATGCGCAACTCTCGACAAAATAAGCGGAACGATTTTCGTCGCGCTCCAAATAATAAACACAATGAATATTGCGGCTTTCCCTAGAGCAATGGCGACCAGACCTAATGCCGCGCCAGCGTCGCCGCCAGTCATTTTCATCACCGGCAGAAGCGATATGACCGGGACAAGACTCAAATCTTGAATTACGAGCATCGGCACGAGAATTTTTCCGTGCGACGAATCGAGCTCTCCGCGCTCCATGAGCACTTTAGTAACCACGACACTTGAAGAAAGCGCGCAAATAAATCCGAACAGAAAACCACTGCCCGGCTGCGTAGCGAACCCAGTCAACCCGGCTAGATACCAGAACAGTAAAGCGGTTCCGAAAATCTGGCAGAGTCCGGCGAGAACGATTTTGAATGCCGCCGAAAAAATTTGACGGAGCGAAACTTCTACGCCAAGCGCGAACAGAAGCAGCGCTACGCCAAACTCTGCAAGCACGGAAATTTGCTCACTTTGATCGATAAGCTTTAGTCCATGTGGTCCGATCACAATACCGGCGACGATGTAACCGGCGATGATTGGCTGTTTTGAACGCACGCAAAAATAGCCGACCACGAGCGCGGCGGCCCAGATGATCGAAAGGTCTCTTATCAGAGCAAGCTCTTCCATTGGTTCCCCAGGTTACTTATATACGTTAGGTTACAGTCACTTAGATGGTGACAAGAATTGCTCCACATAGATACAGCAAAAGTCACGGAACTTCGCAGTCGCGAGTAGCAATTCGAGAACGGCACTGCAAGCGGTTTGCCTTCCTAACTGACTGTCATACTAAATGTATTCGGCTAGTACAAGTCGATACAGACTGAATCGCAGTCAACATTATTCAAATGTCGAAGCCTGATCAGAAAGCCGCACAACAGGTTTTCAACATCGCATGGAACAGTGGAGCAGCCATATCGGTTGACTTCGCGCAATCGGTGCTTGAGGCTCTGAACATCGATGTTCTGTCGTTGCAAAAGCGACTAAAAATGTTTTGAAAAATACACTGATGATTTTTATTCGGGCGTCATCTCTACCTGTGACAGGGTCAACGCCCCCTGTGGTCAATGACGATCCGACAAATGGAAAGCCATACTGCAAATGTTGCTCTCCACCAGCCTGCGAACATGCGCAAGAATTGTGGAATTTAGGCAGGTCAACCGACCGTAAAACGACGAACGAAGAGAAGGCTAGCGCCACTAGCACATAAGCGAAGCCCCTCGCGGCGGTTTCAAGCACAGTGTATCTCCAAGCGTTCCTTTTTCATTCTACCTCAGCTTCAGCGGATATGGGCTTTGATTATCAGCAATCGACAACTTAATTGTTGAACTAAGCAAAAATCGGCTCGTCAATGCAGCGAACTGGTTTGTGATATTAGCGCAAACGCGTGTGCTTTTTTAAACTGTTACAGCAACCAGGTTTCGTTCAAACAGTTACAGCGAAGTTTTGCCAGGCAACGAAGACTGGCTTGGATTGACCGTCGTATCGGGAGTCGTCCCGGGTGTGGTTGGATCAGTGCCGTCTGGTCGTTTCAATCTGACAAGAAGAAACTGTTCAGTGCGATCTTTTCCAAAGTGCACCAGTACTGGTGCATCATCTTTTAGAAGATTGGCCATTCCCGAATCATATACAACGTTAGTATTGGAGCCCACTGTCCAAGCCACTCTTTGCGACTTCTTATCGAGCTTTCCTTTAACTTGTTGATTCTGATCGGCGAGCATATCGTAGTAGTTTCCTGCTAGATCGCCCTTTTCGTTAATCGCAAGTTGGAACATAGTTGTTGAATCGGTTTGTGATCCCTGCACCAGGGAAAACACGCCGAGCGGTTTCCAGTCAGCCTTCTTCTTCGGGTTGGTGTCTCCGCATGAAGTTGCTAATTTTTGCGCAGAATTATAATAGTCAGTCGCCGTGCCGGCAGGTTGTCCGTTGTAATAGACGTTGTTGTTGTTATAGGTGACATTGCCACCATAACCTGGACCGCCGCCGACATTGAGTGCCAACATGCCGCCCAGCATCGCCCAGTCAGTTACCATCCAGGCGGTCGACATGCCCATTCCCATTCCGTAACCGCCCCAGCCGCCGTAATACCAGCCGCCTGGATGCGCTCCCCACCAGCCGTGTCCGTAGAAATTGTTGTAGCCGTTGAAGTTGTTTCTTACCGAAACACCCCGGTTCGATATATAGGTAGGATTGTAGTTAAAGGTGTTGTGTCCGCCGTTCCAGACATTGTTGCCGGAGATGCGGTCGAAACCCATTCCGTTTTTGCCATTGTCCCAACCATGATTGCCGTTATTCCAGCCGTGATCCCAGCCGCCACCATGACCGCCATTGTCCCATGGAGTTAATGGTTTATTGTGATCTCCGATGCCACCAGCGGCGACACCATGCTCGCCTAAACCACCTTCGGTGATGGGGCGAGGAGTTGCTCCAAAACCAAAGTTGTCACCGCCGTGAACAAACCCGTAATCGCTGTGCTCGACGCTTCCGCCAGCGGCGTAGCCGCCACGATCGACTGTTCATCCAGCGGCGTAACCGCCGCGA
>JADYXR010000148.1 GCA_021772095.1 Candidatus Obscuribacter sp.
TGGCGTTTGGCGTTTGGCGTTTGGCGTTTGGCGTTTGGCGTTTGGCGTTTGGCGTTCTGCGTTCGACGTTCTGCGTCCTGCCTCCCCAGTTCTTCGGGCAGACTACGTGCTTTTATTTTGGCACCGTATTTGGTTTCACTTGCGGAATTCGCCCCTGTGATTCAGGACCGTTGGTTTCGCGCGAGAATGCTTAAGGCGCTCTAATGTGGCTAGGCATGAGCCTTTCCAATTGTGTTCAGTTATCAAGAGTTAACTTAACGAATGCTATAGATCGCGGATCTTCTCGGCTGAGGACATTACAATGTTCCGCAGTTGCAATGAGGTCTAGGGCAAATGCCAGGAACAGCAATCGGAATATTCATGATCGATTTCATTCTCAGGCCGTTCGCGCGTGTCCTCGAGAAATGGCCTGACACCATCATGGTTTTGCTCCTCGTGGTGTACGGAATCATCGGATACATCGTCTGGAAATCCGCATACGAAAGCGAACAGAAGCAAGCCGCTCCATATTAGAGATCGCGGCGAACAACGCAGCTCTCCGATCTTTCGAATCCCCTTCGGTAAAACCCTCACAGCCGCAGTCTTCAAAGAGTCTGGCTGCCGACTGTGGAGAAATCGATAACTCGATTTCACGCAGAGAGAAAACCGGCATTTGTAAAGTGTTACGCCTGGCTTAGTAGGTTCTGGTTACGACACACAAAACAAACTCAGAGCGTTAGACCCACAGGCGTAAAGCAATGAATTATAACCCCGGACACTTGCCGTTCAGTTCTCGCCCAGTAAAACCGTTACCACAAGCACTGTAAAGCTCCGTCCTCGCTGGACGCAACCGCCAGTTACTGCCGACGATAACCGTTTAGTACTTATCTACCGAAACCAACTCAATACTCAGCATGTCGCTTTCCAAATCGACCAAGCCGAAGTACTGCTCGATGAAATTCTTCACGCTGCCGCTTTTCACAACCGCATCAGCCGGCATTGCACTTGTGAGGGTACAAGTTCCCTCATTCAGCAATTCACCTTTGTAGCCGAACGTTTTATAGCGAATCCGAACGTTTTTCACCGGTTCATTATTATAATTCGCGACTCTGACCCAGGCATTCGGGCAATTCATTACCCACAAGCCCACGATATGCCAGTCTACGAGCTCGACATGCACGTTCTTGGTGAGCTCAGGATCGCCTGGACCGAGCGGACCGTGACAGCCCACCATCAGTTTGAAAACAAAATACATCGACAAACAAATCAGAATCGCCGCCAACAGGGGTGGCATCCGGTTCCCATTAGGACCGAATTTCTTGATATTTATCGGATTGGACGTCATTCGAAAATCTTGGCTATCTAAACTAGAGCTAACCACCCTAAGTTTTGGGCGATGCCCAATAACAGAAGACCGGCAAACAAGATGAATAGTCCGAAAAATGCAATTTCGCCGTCAGCGAGCATGGCTCAATACCTTCATCGACTTGATGTGCGTGTTTCCATCGCGATTATATAGAACAAATCCTGATGTTGAGTATGTGGAATACCGGGGGTTCGGCTCGATTTATGGAAATTTTTTCTCAGGTCAAAACTTTGGGATGTTGATGCAAGCCGGGAAGCGTCCGCGCGAATTGGTGAAAGCGCTGTCGTGGCTTTGTCTGCGCGGTTCAGCAGCTGGCGTTACAAGCGACGTTTTCCGCGCGTTGCTGCGGTTATATTGAATGGAGGAGGTTTCAACAACGCGTTTATTGCGCTATGAAACTTATCAATCGAAACCACAGATGATCACAACTGCGGGCAATTGCATCTACGATGAGGGTTGTCGAACACAATTGCGGCTGATCGAACCCGGGAGAAGTGGTGTTGATGCGATCAAATTTATGATCGCTAATCCCAACGATCCTGCGATCAACCAATAATCGTACGCGTTCAAGCCTGAACGCGGTCGAGGAGAAGATGTCCGAACGAGTCCTGCAAAAATTTGACCACTCAGACTTCGTTCCGATGACCGGGATGGAGAATCGTCACGTAATGACGATCCTCGCAAATGCCTGGAAGCGCGAGTTTCCGCGCGTCCTCGCCAATCAGGAACAACGGATAATCGACGTCGCCCCGAACTCGAAAATATTGGTGGAATGCAATTTCACGCCTGCCGCCAGACGCGACGAAGCGCATGGACGCGCGATCGCCATCATCTGGCATGGTCTGGAAGGTTCCAGCAGATCGCATTACGTAATGGGAGTCGCCGACAAATTTCTCGCTAATGGTATCAGTACCGTTCGCGTCAACATGCGGAATTGCGGCAACACGATGCACCTCACCGACACGCTATACAACGCGGGATTGAGCGCTGATATTGCACCAATAGCAGAACACTTTTTAAACGACGGCTTCGACAATATTTTCACTATCGGATTTTCGCTCGGCGGTAATGTGGTGCTCAAAGGTGCAGCCGAATATTCGCAAACCGATGCCACTTGGCTCAAAGGCGTGTGCGCAGTTTCGCCCTCGTTAGACCTTCCGACGTGCGTCGCTGCATTAGAACTCTGGCAAAATCGAATATACGAACTGAACTTTTTGCATACACTGAAAGGAAAAATCGTTCAGAAGAATAAATTGCAGCCCGGTCGATATGACGTTGCTACCTTACCCAAGATTAATTCGGTGCGATCTTTCGACGATACCTACACCGCACCAGACGGTGGATATCTATCCGCTGCCGATTATTACTCCAGAGCCAGCGCACTGCCGATGATACCATTAATAAAATCGCCGGTTCTTGTTATCGCGGCGCAAGATGATCCGCTTGTGCCATTTATTTCGTTTCAATCGCCAGAATTGCAAAGTCCAAACGTCTCGCTGCTTGCTCCGATGCATGGTGGTCATGCCGGTTTTGTCGCTCGTAGTGCCGAGACCCCGCCGAGCAAGTCTCGTGAATGGATTGATAATTTGAGAAACGATCCTGACGAATTGGGGGCACCACAGATGGTGACCGCTGCCGATCGTTTTTGGGCGGAAAGTTCATGCCTGAAATTTTGCGCAAGAGTACTTGCTGCTGAGTAACCGGTGTTGTCAATTGAACAAGAGAATTTAAGCTCTCCGTTGTCCTCAGCAATGAAACTGTGTACTATTTGAGGCGGCCGATCGTGTGTAGAGCATAAGCTACGCCCGCCCCTGATCGACGAGTTTTTAGTAGATAACGAATACTTATGTACAAATCATTTAAGAACCAATTCCAGGAGGAACGGTCGTGAAGAAGTTTAATTTGGCTGCGCTCGCAGTAGTCGCAATGCTCGGTTCATCAGCTCCAGCAATGGCAGCAGAAGAAGATGGTCTCGAGATGGCTACGCAAGGATCATTGATGGTTACTCGCATGGGCGGCATCGGAGCCGGACTCGTCATCGGCACACCAGTTGCGATCACGAAACAAGTCGGCAAGACATACGTTAACTATACGCAAGCAGCTGCTGACAAAGTCGGCGGAAAATTGGGCGGCAAGGACAACGGACCAGTTTGCGCTGTCGTTAGCCTCGTCACTCTTCCTGCAGCACTCGTAGTTGGCGGAGCCAAAGGCACCTATTACGGTACTAAGAACGGCGTATGCAATGGTTTCAACACACCATTCCATCCTGATTCATACAGCCTCGGCAACCTCGAAGAGTAATTTTCGAAAGAATAATTAGTTCTAAGATCAGAATTTTTGTTCGCGGCGGCCGCAAGGCTGCCGCGAATTGTTATTATCGAAGTAAGTTGTCGATTGACGAGAGACTATTGATATGGCTGAAGACGCTGATCTAACCACCTGGATGGAACGGGTATCCCGCTGCAGCACGCGCAAGCAAGTGTTCGGCGTGCTGGATGATTTCCGTTTGCAAGGTTGGACGGACGAGGAATGTTCGCAAATGGGCAAGCACTACATTCGTTTCTTATCGAACATGAAAGACGACACGCCTCTGGAAGACAAGCCCGCAGAGGAAACCAAAGCGGAAGACGGTCCAGTTTGGTACGAAAAGATGTGAGCTGTGTTCAGCTCACACCATTGGCGGTGTCACGCGAAACGAAAACCCGCGAATAGTTTGCGCTGCACTTTTGCAAAGCCGAACCTTGGATATTTTCTCAGTTCGAACAGGCGAACCGGAACATCGACTGACTGCGCGAAGATGTGCACGTAAAGTCGATTCAGGCTGAGTGATTCCAATGATGGAAAGCGCAACTCGCAAGGTTGCTCTTCAGAAATTTTGTCGATGGGAAACGAAACTTCGCGCAAAACTAATTGCTTCGAGTCAGTAATTCGGACGCAAATCTCACCGACTGTCGAAGGCATGTCGATAATCGGCGCAAGCAGAATCGCGCACAGACCACTTCTTCCCAAATTGAGTTCATATTTCAAACTACTCAATCGAACAAGATTTAAACTTGGAAGTAAACGAAATCCTTTCATGTCACCCTGAAAAAGCATGGTGTCATCTTTGGTTTCTTCAAAGCCGGGGTGCATCAAATGCCAGGCGTCGAACCGGTTTCTAAACCGATCGGACCAATAAACTAATCGTCGTTGGCGAAAGATATCCAACTCTTGAGCAAGTTTTTTTCCGCGCTCTTCTAAGGTTTTGTTGCGATCTTGCAGCACTAGAAGCTGAGCTTCTAGATCTTGAACTCGTGCATCGCTACCGGTTTCGCTAACTAATTGGTCGATGGAAAATCGCGGTTCAGAACCTGGAGTGGGCTCATCTAAAAAGGTGGAGATTGAAAAAATATGTTCGAAAGCATCCAGGTCGTCTAGCTCTTCGGCATAATCTAGATCTTCAACACTTCCTCGCGCAGCGTTTCGTTCCGCGGCATTTCGTTCCCCGGCATCTAGTTCAGTTTCATCTGAGTCTTTAACGGCATCTATGTGATTAGCACCAACTAAGTCGTTAGCACCATCTAAGTCGACAGCATCATCTAAATCTCCGACACGCTCGACCTCGTCAAGTTCTTGCGCTGTCAAAACGCGTTCAGTGACGCCGACTTTTTCGGCGTCACGTTTCAATGTGAAAAGGCTTTCATTTTTCATCGAAGCGTATTCTCGGAAGCGTGCTTCCTTGCGGGTTTGCGACGGCAGCGGTGGTCTTGAAGTCGAAAAATAACTCTAGCATTGAAGACCAAGTTAGTAACGTGGCGATATGACACCGTTCAGCAGCCAGAGTCATCTGGTGTGAAAAACCACAACAAATAAACATATTCTAACTGCATTTAAGTAGTACAAAAATCTCACATTTTATTTTCAGTCGCTTGCCGTTCCGTCCTCACGAAAGCCCACCACTGTAAGGCTTTTGAGCCTTGGCAAGTTTCGTCCACACATCTTGATTCAGCAAACTCGTGGTGGACTAATCGCGAGTTACGGTTTCTTCCTTTCGAAGCAGTTTTTAAGCCTATCGGCAACCACTTTGTAACAGCGTCAGAGTGCGCTACACTCTTCGAAACTTCGCGAGTGCCAATTCGCGGGAGCTTAATTTAGATGAGAACTTTTATGCGAACCTCAAAGATTCAACAATTAGCGATTCTACTCGTAGCCATCAGCCCCTTCCTCGCAGCCGACAGCAATTGTATGGCCCGGGCGAATGAGGCTGCTTCCGAAAAGAGCACTAACCATCAGGTCAACGCTCTGATCAAAAAGGGAATCGGCAAAGCGAAGGAAAATGATTTCCACCAGGCAATTAGTTGTTTCAATGAAGCGATAAAACTTGATCCGGAAAGTTACGACGGTTTCGTCAACCGCGGCTGGACCTTCCGCCAGATGGGCGACTTCGAGAAAGCCATCGCTGACTACACCAGTGCGATCAACGCTCACCCGACTAAGCCACAAGTTTACTTGAACCGCGGGTGGTGTCATAAGCGCGTCGGCAAAGCGGACGACGCTTTGAACGACTTCAATAAAGCGATTGAGTTGGACCCGAAATACATCAACGCATACAGAAACCGTGGCTCGCTCAAACTCAAGATGGGCGATTACGCGGGTTCCATCGCTGACTTCAATCAAGTCATGGTGCTCGATCCAAATGCGAAGACTGAAGTCGCAAAATATTTGCCGAAAGAAATGATGAATGCACCGAAGAAATTAGATCCGCAAACAACATCTAAAATCACAACGCAAATCGCAAACGCGATTCAAGGTTCGTCAATCGAAATTAGCGATACTGATTTAGCGAAATTGAACAACCGCGCTGCTCGCGCTATCAAGACCGGTGAGTTCGCTTCAGCAATCACCATCCTCGAAGACATCACAAAGAAAAAACCGAACTATACTTTTGCGAAAGAAAATCTGACAACTGCGTATAACAATCAAGGTTTGAAATTAGCGCACACCAATCCGGAACAGTCCGCTGAACAGTTCCGAAAAGCGCTCTTCTACTCGTCTCCGCAGCAAGGTGCTACGAGAGCAAACCTCAATGTCGTTTTGAAATCTGCTGGTAAAGATCCGCAATCAGATGCAGTCCGCGTCGCCATCGGTGATGACTTGCTTGCTAAAGGCGACTACAAAGGCGCTTTCGTTGAGTATATGGAAGCATTGCGTCTGAACAAAACTCCAGAAGTCACAGAAAAGATTTCAGAAGTGCTCGTCTTAATCGATGCCGAGAAGAAAAAGGATCAACCCGTCGCAACAGCTTCGTCTTCCAGCTCGGTTGCAGAGCCTAAGTCACCGGAGCTCGGTGTTCTTGATGACAAAACCGGACGCATAACAATGGATGTGGTGGCAGGTGCAAATGGCACCGTCCATAGTGAAGCCCCTGAAATTGTTTTGAACGTCGAGAACAAAACCAAATGGGCTGAAAGCAAGACTGCTAAAGCGGCTTCCACAGCTTCCGCTAAATCAACTTCAAGTTCGAGCGACGAAACCGCTGATGATAAATCGACCGCATCTTCAAAATCGGGTGAAGTCGATGTTGACGCATGGGGTAAATTGCCCGGTGCTGAAGCCACTCCGCTTTCTTTAATCCCAGCTGCCAAAGTCAAAATCGGTCACGACAAAGACACCTATAAATTGAAGTGGCATAATCATGTCACTAGAGGTGACGCGTTATACGATCAAGGCAACTACATGGAAGCCGAGAACGAATACAAAGAGAGTTTGCTCGCCGCGAAGAAACTCGATGATGGTGGCACTGAAATCATCGACAGTCTCGAGCGCTTGTCCAGAATCTTCCTTGTGCAGAAGCGTCCGGTCGAAGCTCTAAGTCTCTTAGAACAAGCCTACAACCTCCGCAAAGACACTCAAATCACACCTGATCCAGTCGGTTTAGAACGGCTAGGCAAAAAGGTTCTTGCTCTGCGACATATGCTCTATCCTCATCAGAAGCCGGAAGACGAAGATGAAGACGAAGAAGACACCAGGGTTGCTGCTAAGGAAGCTGCCGAAGAGAAAGTCGAAACAGCTAGTGCCGGCACTCCGGATCTCGACGCACCGAGGAAGAAGAAATCTCCTTTCGCAGCGTTGAAACGCAAAAAAACTCCGCTTGAAGCAGACATGGAAAAATTCGAAGAAGCTGGTGAAGGCCGCTCCACGCGCTACTCCAGCCGACCAACGTGGGACGAATTCCACAAGTAATCTTAAGCGAATTGAACTGAATCCATCGAATCGACTTGAATCGAATCACGCGAACGTGATTTATTGTTCGATGAACTTGACGCGCGTCTCTGGCGTTGGAAGCATGCAGTGTTCCAGTTTTCCAAACAGACGATAGCGGATCTTCGCGACGACACCGTATCCAAAATCTCTTATCGGTTTTGGAACGAAACCAAATACGGTGGCAAACGGACTGACCCAAGTGTTGAGTTGTCTGCCTGCAAAAAAGACCGCATCCGACTTACTCAGGATTTTTTCTTGCTCTGTTCCGTAGTTCGCGATGATGTAGACGGTATTCAGATCGCCTGAGTTGATGCCTCTCTTCGCGAGGGTGACATTGCCGAAATTGCTTTGCAATGATGCGAAATTGAAGAGGTCTGCTTTGTCGTTTTCTAAAACGAATTGGATAAACCGATTGCAAAAACCGCAAACGCCGTCGAAGAAGACGATGTGTTTTCCTATCGAAGCCTCATGGAGAGAATCTTCGTTCAGCAAAGTCGAATTCAGTGGCTCTGTCATTTTGTGGTGCCCGCGGGTGCATATGTTCTGTAAGCTGATTGCAATGCGTTTCTATCTATCATTCTACGCCTAACGGGAAGTGAAGGATTTTATATATGAGAGTTCGCATCCAAATCTTGATTAAAGTGGTAAATATATAGGGTCGGAACGCGCTTATTCTGTTCCAAATAGAAACCGAGGATTTCCAAATGCGTAAAGTACTGCTATCGACCTTAGCGGCTTGTCTGCTTTCAGTCGGCGCCCAGAGTCCATCCCAAGCCGACGCCGGTGAAATGGCAAAGGCCGTATTCAAATTTCCTATTACCGTGACCTCGTTTGCAGCCGGAACCGCCATCGGAACGCCGATTGCGATGGGCAGAAAATCGATGACCAGCTCGAAAGAATACGCGGACAAATGGGGCGAGGGCGGCTTCGTCAAGAAGACCGGCGGCACCATGGTCGCCTATCCTGCAGGCATGATGAGAGGGACCTGCGAAGGTGCCGTTCTCGGACCGAAAAACGCCTGGAAGAATTCCAGCGAGCATCCATTTAGCAAAGACTGCTTCAGTCTTGGAGACCTCGACTAGTTAATTGCAGCGGACCTTTCATAAGCGTCTCTGGCTTACCTGGTACCGCGCGCGGTATTAATATCTCGGTTGATCTCCCCGTGTGCTATATGCGCCCGGGGAGGTTGCTATTTAGGATAACCATGGAAGGCGAATTCTTCGTTTTTATCAACGTGAAACAGGCCGCTCAGTTCGGGCATGTGGGCTGGGGCTTTCGCCTTGAAGAAGATCGCTACATGTTTGGGGCGACCGATCACTTGTACCGGCATCACGATATGGATTTGCCCGCGTGGATCGACTACATGTCAGTGCCGCCGGGCGAGCATACCGATTGGTGGTGCGGTTATGGCACGCGCGATGAGATGCTCCAGGCGATGTCGCGCTCGACTGAACACATCTGGTATCACCGATGTAAATCGGTTTTGATTGCAAAACCAGACCCACAAAAAGCTGAGAAAGCCGCTCGACTAACGGGATGTTCGGGCTGGACAGTGCTGACAAATAATTGCGTTCAACAGTCGTATGAAATTGTGCAAGCGTATGGTGCCGAAACGATTATTCCCAACCCGTGGAAAAACCCATTCAATCTCATTCCGCGTGTGTGGTTCAATTCATTTCCCGGAACGGTGATTGAACTGACTCGCGAAGCATAGATTTCACAACGACCATCCGTAGGCTCGTCGCCTAGAAGTGAATTCCGCCGAAGCCGCGGCCCATACCGCCCATCATTCCGCCCATTCCACCCATCATGTTGCCCATGCCGCGCATGCCGCCGTAGCCGCCACCATAGCCGCCGCCATATCCGCCCATTCCACCCATGCCGCCCATCATGATATTCGAACTGGCTGCCATGGTGCCCACCGTCATCAGGGAGTTGGCTAAACCTTTGAGTAATGGGTGTCCATGCTGTTGTTGCTGCTGGGACCGCTGCTGTTGCTGTTGAACACCACCGGCCTGTTGGTTCAATTGTTGCTCATATTGACTGGTACTACCAGTGGTGCTCGGCATATTTTGATATGGATACGCGCTCGCTTGAGATTGACCGGCGTTAGCCGAGTATCCCGAGTTTTGACCGGAATATTGGCTGCTCGCCGAAGCACCTTGAGGTGGCCAGCTAGGAAAACTACTTCCGGAGCTGGCAGCGTTTTGAGTGACCGCTTCTTGATACGGATACTGGCTCGCCCCCTGCGTTTGACTCTGATACTGGGAGGCCGTCTGCGGCTGATATCCATATGCACTCGAACCATTATTCGCGCCGGACTGCGTTTGATACTGAGCGGCAGTCTGCTGTGCCTGAGGCTGATAGCCGTATGCACTCATACCGTTGCTTGCCGCAGGCTGACCAGGATTCGAGCTATGCATCAACTCCACGGCATTGGTTAAAAGTTTTATCTGCTGCGAAATAGGCACGCTTGGATCCATTGTTTCAGATGGAAAAACGGACTGCTCAAGCCGTTTTAAACGATCGATCACTGGAATTTGAGGACTGCTTGTTCGACCAAAAACGTTTTCTTCCAGCCACGCCACTTGTGCTAGCTCTGGTGCGCGACCACTCCCAGTTGGCGAGTAAGAATTGGCAGGAGCATATGAATTCTGTTGCTGCTGGTTTTGATTTCCAGGTGGTGTCATACCATACGAGCCTGATCCGCCACCGGCGCCACCATAATTCCCAACGTTGCCGCTCGGCGAGCCGGTATACGCCGGCGCTCTGACGTTGTCGTCATCAGCGTTTCCATTGGATTGATAGTTCAAAACCGTCCGCGGATCGATAAGTTGGTCGATCGATTTGTGCATATGTTTTTGAACATACTCACTCAATTTCTCAACGCGCTCGCTGAGATCCGGATCTTGCGAAGTTTGGTGAAACGCCTTCAACTCAAGCTGGTCGAGCCGTTTTGCAATGGGCTCACCCCGAAAAGATTTACCGAGGACAGTTTGTTCGATCGCGTCGACGGTCGGGTAATCTTGTGCGTCGCCTGCTGCGTTATCGTCGGAAGCGGCTTGCGAATTATTATTTGAAGATGCTTGTGAATTGTCGTTCCCGCCGGCGACCTGTGCTGGTTTACTCGTCGCGCCATCTCCTGGATCGGCAGGCAGATCGGTGGACTTCGGAAGCGCGGAAACCAGATCGATCAATCTTTGCGCTTGATCTCCCGTTTTGGCTTCTCCATAAATCAGCTTTTCAAGCCGCTCTAGACGAGGTTCGGTTTGTTCTTTCTGATAGGTGTGTTCGAAAAATCTAGTTTCGAGTCCATCAAGACTCTTCACTTCGTCATTATTTAAATCGGCTGCCTGAGCCATGCTGCAAAAGATTGAAGATAAAAAGAAAATCGCCGCGGCGCAGAATAATTTCGCTTTACTGTGTCGTCGTTTATCCGTGCGGCTCACTGCGATTGACCTGTGGCAAGAGATTCCAAATAAATTTTGAAGTCGTACTCGATATTCAAAACGGTGGCAATTAGATTATCGCGACACAGTCTGGTTTGATCGAGCGCAGGGGACACTTCGCAAATCCGCCGAACGCTCTCGATAAAGAAGAAAAATTCTTCCGCGACCGCGTCGGAACGCGACTAGAAAGCGCCGCCCAGACGCAGGATTATAGCGTATGGCAACATCGCAGTCGTTAGAACGATCTTGAAAAGATCCCCTTAAAGCGATAAACGCCTGTCACCAGGCGCTTACCAACCACTCGCTGCTCACTCGAAAAACTTATAGTTTGTAGAACCAATCTTGGTCCACATTGGTAGCTTGTTCAGGCGCGAAACTCAATTCGTCTCCTTCGAGGATGAAGCCGCAGAGCATCGCTTCAACATCTTTGGAGTGAGTACCTTTTTGCGCCGGATCTGCTTCAGTCGAGCAACGCTCGAAGTCCTGGAAGAATTTAGCTCTTACGTTTTGTGCTAATTTGCCGTTCATAGTAGTAACAACCCCTGCCCCGTTGCGCTGGGGCTGTAAGTTAGGTGAAGCAGTAACAATCAATTCCGATGTTGAGATATTACTTGCCAAGTGTGACCAATATGTACCTTAATTCGCGATTTTGAAAAAAGGCTCGAAAATGTCGTTCCTGTGAGGCATAGCGGGCTGGCGTCCTCGGGGTGTAATGCGTAATTACACCTCTATATAGGGACATTTGCACACCCCGAACGGGAGAATTCGGGATCGCAGTTTTGCGATATGACAGGAACAGTGGCGACCCGAAATCGACTTTCCATCGATTGCTGTTACACCGATTGTGCAACGAGTCGCGTAACTGTAACTATAAGAGTTTGAAGTTTTTTGGACACAGTTTTTCAATTCAATTTGGAAGTCGGCTCGAACTATCTCAGAGCTTGGATGACTAAACCGATTGAAGTTGTGGCTATCATTGAAACGAATACTATTAGCAGCATTGTGATTCTCCTTGTGAGGTGCGAGCTTGACATGCTCTTTACACCCATCGATTCCTCTACCGCATCTGTCAGACAAATAGGTAGACGCCGAGTAATCGCAAAGGGTTCTCAGATGAGAAAAATAACATCTGGCGTGCGGATTCTCAATTCAATCTATATAAGTAGCGAGCTGCATAACGAAGGAGCTGCATAACGAATGAGCTGCACGACGAATGAGCTGCATAAGAAGTGAGCTGCATAAGGAATGAGCTGCAAAACGGTGAGAGATTTGAACTACATAAATGGATTGATTCCATACCCCACACCATGGACGGTGCGGATGATCGAATCCTTCACTTCGGGTGTATCCAACTTTTTGCGCAGTCGCCGAATGCACGTATAAATCGCGTCGAGCGAAACGTCAGAACTGGCGTCCCAAAGTTTCGCCAGCAGCGTCTCCGGACTGAACACCTGATTCGGATTCTTCATGAAAAATTCGAGCAGTGTATATTCCATCGGCTGCAGATGAACCGGCTTGCCGTCTTTTAAAACGACGTGCTTATCGCGATCGAGCGTCAGTGGTCCCGCCGTCACAATATCCGGCACAAAGCCCGTAGAGCGGCGAATCATCGCCCTCAGCCGCGCCGCCAATTCTTTGGGATGGAACGGTTTTGTCAGATAGTCATCAGCCCCGGCGTCCAGACCTTCTTCCTTCTCTTTGACCGTGTTCTTTCCAGTCAGAAGAATGATCGGAATGGCGCCGCCCTTGGCGCGGTACTGCTGACAGACCTCGACGCCTGTCATAAACGGCAGATTCCAATCAAGAATCGCCACGTCATATTCCAGCGAGAGCAAATTATCCAGCGCCGCCGCGCCGTCCTTCACCGCCTCGACCGAGTTCTTCTCAAACTCCAACCAATCCTTGATGGTCGTCGCCAGAGCGAGGTCGTCTTCTGCTAGTAGAATCTTTGCCATCGTTTAGTACTAAAGCATTATGCCTTTGTCTTCGGTCAGGGTTCGCCAATTGGTCGGATCACACAATTATGTCTTTGTCTTCGGCTAGCGATTCGTCAATCGATCGGATCACACCGCGCGGCGTTTACAATTTTTGCTTTCAGTGGGAAGCGATTGCACAACCGTAATGGATCGCGTCTCAAATTCTACTTTATGCGCGCGCTCAGAGCGTCAATTTCTCGCAATTGTTGTTGTGCTTCCAGTCGTCTGCCCTTGCTTTCGAGAATATCGACCAGTTCGCGCTTAAAGGTTATCGACTCCTCAGCTTGATTAAGACCCGCCAAACAAGCGCTGAGATGAAAAAGTATATCGATGCGGAAATTTTTCGAGTTCACTTTTTTAGAATAAACTTCTGATTGCCTCAGCATCGGCAGCGCCTCTGCATAGTACTTCTGGTCCACAAGCGGCTTTCCATACTGAAACAGAACAACTGATTTGTCTTTGAAGTTGAGCAGTTTCGTCGCGATGCACGCTTCAGCGCCGCGCTGGTAGCAAGCGATTTCATCGAGTGGACGTTTGTGCATTCGATAAATTTCTCCCAGGTGTTGAAGGCATTGAATGTATCCCAGTCCTTCGCTGCCCTGATAATTTTTGATCAACGATAACGCTCGCGTTGAAAATTCAAGCGCTGCTTCGCGCAGAGTTTTACTCAGCTTTTTGTCGGCGTGCAAACTCAGCCTGGCGACTTCGATCGCGTACTCAGACAGATTGGTTCCAGCCTTCGGTTCCTTTACCATTTTAATCCATTCATCGATACCACTTTTGGTTAACGAACGAAACTCACCAGGATCATTTTTAGCGAGCGCAACCATCGCGCGCCGCAGGCTGATTTCGGCTTTGAATGTGGGATTGAACATCGCCTGCTCTTTCAGCGCTTTTGCTTTGTCGAGGGAATGCGATGCCTCTTCCAAATTTCCTTCAGCCAGCGCGATGTCGGCGAGGCGCAAATATATTGGCACCAGGTCCTGATAGTCATCGCCGAGTGGTTTCAAAAGCTCTAATTCTTTGATCGAAAAATCTCTAGCTTCTTTGAATTGGTATTTCAAAACCGCTGCGTCCGATAAGTGGCGAAGAGTTATGGTGTAAAACGGATGGTGCTTGCCCAGTTGTTTCGCATCTGTGAGGGCTTGCTGCAAGTAGATGTCCGCCTCCCTGGACCTGCCTTCCGCTCGCGCGTTTTGTGCTCTAAAAATATTCCGCTGCCACTGAACGGTGCCGAATCCGGCGCTGCGTGCCTGGTTCCACGAATCGGGAAATGCCGCCGAGCACAGCAACAGTGAAAGCGCCATGACGCCGATGGTGGTGCACTTTCTCCTTATTCTGTCGGCAACCTTCAAACCTGCTTCACTCCTGGCAATTATCAGTTTTGTTCCATATTAGCAAGGGTATGAACCTATGGTGAATTTGTGGCTTAGACACACAAGCGAATATCTTGCCGTTCAGTCTGAAGATACGCCATAAAGGGCTGTTCATTGTCGCGGTTCCGTTGATTTTAGGGACCGCTTTTATGCTGTTCCTTTACGGACTCTTGCTGCAATCCGAGGGCGAAGCTCGCGAAGAGTCGCATGCCAACGATGTCTTGCACTCCGTTTTTGTTCTGGGAAAAGAACTTTTCGCCGGCATCAACGCGCTGTCTGCATACTCGTATGTGAAATCACCGGCGATGGCACAAAAGTATATCGAATCGCGCCAGAAAATTAAAAATGAATTCAAAATTTTGCGCAAGTCCTTGGACCATTACCCGGTTCAGCTCAAAGAGCTGGAGAAAGCCGAGCTGATCGAAATGCGCGCGCTGAAACTTTGCGATGGATTGTACGATTCGTTTTCAGACGACGAAGTCGACATCATGACCATGATGAATATCAAACACACGCGCGGTCAAATGGAAGCGCTGGTTGAGCAAAGTGTTAACCAATTGAAAGTACTGAACGAAAGCGTGCAAAGGGAGAGCGGCAGCCGTTCTGAAGCAGCATTGAAATGGCGATATAACGCAAAACTTCTTCTTCTCTGGGGCGTTGGCTTCAACATATTTTTGAGCATCGTCATCGTTTTGTATTTCAGTCGCGCCATTACAAATCGATTGAAAATTTTAATGAGCAACGCCAATCGACTCGCTGATGCGCAGCCACTCTTGCCGTCCATCGAGGGCGTCGATGAAATTGCCGAACTCGATAAAGTGTTTCATCAAATGGCTGCCACCATTGAAGAATCTAAGAAGCGTCAAAAAGCGTTAGTCGATAACGCGGTTGACGTGATTTGTTCGATTGATGCAAACGATGTTTTCACGATGGTCAGCCCTGCGTCTGAGCGCGTCTGGGGCTACAAAGATACGGAGCTGGTCGGTCAATCACTGACCGACATAATCGTCGAAGAAGACATCGAAGAAACACTCCAGTGTGTAGACACGTTCAAGAAAGTTGATTCGACTGTGCCTGTGGAGAACCGCGTGCGGTGCCCCGATGGCAAGATCATCAACGTCCTCTGGTCGATGTATTGGTCCGAAGCAGAAGAAACTTTGTACTGCGTAGCGCATGATATCACCGCCCGAAAAATGGTCGAGTCCGTTCTAAAAGAGAGTGAGGAACGCACTCGGCAGATGATGGAAGGATTGCCGGTCGGACTGTTTGTGATCGACAGCAAAGGCAAAATCCAATTAGCCAATCGAAAAACTCAAGAGATGTTTGGACTGAAACAATCGGAGTTGGCTGGGCGAAACTTATCTACTTTGCTTAAAAGCGATGATAACTTAGAACAAAACGAATGGATGAAGGAACTGATTACAAGCGCTTCCGGGCATGTCATTGAGCTCGTCGGTGTTCGTCAAAACGGTTCGCAATTTCCTGTCGAATTGTCTTCGAGTGAAACATTCGCAACCCAAAAGAGTTTGCATCTGGTGGCATTGCTGGATGTTTCAGAACGGCACGAAATCGAACGCTTGAAGCGCGAGTTTGTCGCCATGGTTAGTCATGATTTGAAGACGCCACTGTCCTCGGTGCGCGGCATGTTGGTTTTGCTGTCCGCCGGAGCTGCTGGAGAACTGCCTGCCAAGGCCGGTCCGATGGTCAAGTCCGCGGAGGGACAATTGGAGCGGTTAATCAAGTTGATTAACGATCTGCTCGATGTTCAAAAAATGGAAGCGGGCAAATTTCAAATCAACCGCACAGAAGTTAGTATTCGAGCCATCCTCGAACAATCCTATGACGCTGTTGAACAAGTTGCTGAAGAGAATGAAGTTACTATCGAAATCTCCGGCGGTGATGATCGCGTGAATGCAGATCCGGATCGGATAGTTCAAGTCGTAGTAAATTTGCTATCGAACGCAATCAAGTTTTCGCCTCGCGGAACTCAGGTAGACATGCGGATCGTCAAAGAATCCGACTTCGTCGAAGTGCAAATTGAAGACAGAGGACGAGGCATCAAAGAAGAATATCGTGACGTGATCTTCGAACGATTCAAACAAGTCGAAGCCGCGGATGCCACTGAAAAGCACGGCACTGGCTTGGGTTTAGCGATCTGCAAAATGATCGTCCAGGAGCACCACGGCACCATCGGCGTACGAAGTGATGAAGGCAAAGGCAGCACGTTCTGGTTTCGGCTGCCGCGCAATCAATAATGAGATGGACTTGAATGTGTACTGGAACGCTATGAACCCGGCGCATTGAGCCAGGAACGCCGCGAGACTTCTTCTTCTTCTTCTTCTTCTTCGCGGGGTAACGAACCAGCGACGGTGCGTTCTGTTGTGGCTGCCGCTAGTCAGTGACTGAGATGATTTCGCATACATTAGTTATGAAATCTCGCGAGTCAGAAACGAGATCTCACGACTTTCTCACGAGTTTTCAATATCGTGAGTGTTGGGGGAATGCTCGCATGATCAGGCGGACCATCAAGCATTTTGCTTTATAAGGAAGGGCGACGCTTCGAAACGACCGGTCTAAATTCCTCGTGGTCCTCTTCCTCGTCATCGTTTACGAGTGTGTTTTGCTGTCGAATTTAGTTCAAATTATTCGAGATTTGAGACCGTTTCAATCTATATATGGATAAGTCGGTAGCCGGGACAACTTTGTAAACGCCAACAGGCTGGGAAATTTAAGATATTTTACAAGTTGCCAAGAATTGGTCAACTTTGCCATGTTAATTTCAGCATGTCGGGAGAACGTTGTTAGTTAATTAGGTTGGTTGGGGATTATCGAAATGCTGCACTCACAGAATTCTATCGCTCAGAGTTATTACGGTCCTGTCGGTGAAGTCCGACCGACTCACGTCGTTGGACAGCCTGATGATTTTAAATTGATCGTCGTACTGGAGCCAGTACAGACGCTTCGCAGACACTTTGTCGAATTGGTGCAACGTGCGTTCAACAGTCCAGTTCAAATTTTTGAAACTGGTGCCGCCGAAGAAGTGACCGGTTTGACCACACGTAAAACCCCTTCCTTAGTAGTTATCGATGTTTCTTCGTCTGACCGTCGCGGTCTGGCCACTGCCGCAGAAGTTTGGGCAAAGTATCCAGGCGCCAAAATTTTGTTCTGGTGCAGCAGCTTCAAAGAGGCTTACTATCAGCAAATCCAACTGATGGCACCACCGCAAGGCGTATTCGGAATCGTTTTGAAAAGCTGCCCAGATGATAGATTAATGCACGCAATTCAAAGTGTTGTTGTTCACGAAAATACTTTCGTCGATGCAGAAGTGCGCCGCAGCCTGCAAGAAGAGCCAGGCAACGGAAGCAAACTCACACGCAGCGAATACGAAACTCTGTGCGACGTGATGCTCGGACTAACTGACAAAGCAATCGCCAAGCGTCGCAATCTTTCCGCACGTGGCGTTCAAAACCGGCTTGCTGCCTTGTTCTCGAAAGTACTGAGAGGCAAATATGCGTGGCTTCGTGAATCAGCCGCAATGGATGTCTACAACCTCAGAACTCGTTTGATCTTTGAAGTCCTGCGTCGTGGACTGATTGACAGTGAGTCACTCGCATTGCTTGATACCGAACTAGATTGCTGGATCACCGAACAATTTGGAGTTTAATTGAACGAGCATCGCCCCAATCAATGTTCGAATCTAATGGTCGAGTAACGTAGTTGAGTCCAATAGTCGGGTCCAAAATCGAGTCCAAAATCGAGTCCAGTAGTCGAATCTAACTCGAAACGCCTTGCAGAATCGCTAAGTTTTAAAAGTTCATCGCAGACGAGATCCATACGTGTCCCCAACACGTATGGATTGTCGTTTGAGAGGTGTCAGGCGATACCTCAGCGCGTCAGCGACGTTCGACTCAGCGACGCTTCGATGCTAAATCTCTGGCTCGCTGTCTGACTTTGTTAGCTTCGACGCCCCGGTTCATTTTATCCAAGACGTTTGCATAATTTTCGAGAACCGGAACGAGTG
Source organism: Candidatus Obscuribacter sp. (assembly GCA_021772095.1). GTDB lineage: Bacteria > Cyanobacteriota > Vampirovibrionia > Obscuribacterales > Obscuribacteraceae > JADYXR01. Next base: position 18,411 of record JADYXR010000148.1, read on the forward strand.
TCGGATCCATTTGACCCAATTCGCTTTCGGTGATGCTCACTGCTTTTCGCATCGCGTTTTCTGCATCCTCTAGTCTGCCGAGCTCGACATAGACCCGCGCTAAGTCATTGAAGTCATTGACTACACCGAGACCGGAGGCCATCCGTACTTTGATTTCTAATTCTCGCGCTTCTGCCTGGCGCTCGTCTGTGACGCGTTGATGCCGAACGCCGACTGCTTTCTTCGTAAGAAGAAGTATGATTGGAATGATGATGGCCGCGGCGATTGCGATGATTGGTCCTGCGTTTTCCATTGTTTTTTTGTACTCAATTTTATTCTCAGGAAATCTCTTCGAGCATTTTTTTCCAGGCCGGATGAATGGCGATTTGTTGAAGTGCTTCTTGAAGCAAACCTTTTCCTGGTTCTTTTTTAAACCATGAAGATGCACCGGAAGGATGCGGAAGCGGTACGACGTCTCGTTCTCGTCCATGCAGCTTGACTTTAAAAGTTTTGCCGACAACATCTGTCATTTGATTTAGTTGCACGAGTTGAACGATAGCCAACCTTCCGACTGGTATCACTAAGTCCGGATCCAAAATTGTCATTTCGTTTTCTAACCATTCCGAACAGTTGGCGATTTCTATTGGACTGGGAACGCGATCGCCGCCGGCCTTGGTCTTTCCGGGGAAGCATCGGCAAACTGCGCTGATGTATGCGTGACTGCGAAATTCTTCCTCGTTGATTCCGATAGTTTCCAGCCAACGAAATAATGTTTTGCCTGCGGTCCATGCAAATGGTTTGCCGAAGTTTCCTTCGCGCGGACCAGGCGCTTGTCCGATCAACAAAACTTTTGTGAGAACCGGTCTGTGTGTGATTACCGGAGCGATCATGTTAGGACATTTGACGCAGTGGCTCAGAGCGTGAATGTGTTTTTTTAGAAGAGCTAGTTTGTCTGTTTCAGTTTTAGATGCCATGCTACTCGTTACCTGTCGTCTCATTCTTCTCGGCTGTTCGCCCTTCTTTTGCCATCTCGTGTCTAAAGTTGTTCGCCGCGGTTGGCGTAATCTTGCGGCATCCCGAGATATTTACATAACCAAGGTTATCGAATTTTAGAATGATCGGCAACGCCTTGTCTGATACGTTTGTTTTCGTGAGATTTAAAACTGTAAGATTTTTTAGACTCGATAGCATTTTTACGGATTCATCCGTCACTTTCGTGTGCGCTAGAGACAGCTCCTGGAGCTTGTTTGACGTGAGCAGTTTCTTTACACCGGCATCAGTGATTGTGGTTCCACTCAGATCCAAAAACAGCAGACCATCAATCGAAGCAATCGATGACATCGCCTCATCACCGACCATTGTTTTTGCCAGGTTGAGTTTCTTGATGCCGAGCTTCTCAAGGCTTTGAACGCCGACATCGGTGATGTTTTTATTAACGCTCAAATCTATTGTTTCAAGTTTTGGTAATCTTCTGAGTGTCGGAACGATATCATCGGTGACTTGTGTTTCACTTAGATTTAAATCTACGAGCGACGGAGAGCCACTGCTGTCCACCATTGTTGGTAGATATTTTTTGACGCCATCATGTACTTGGGTTTGCTTCAAGTTCAGAATTTGAATGAAGTTGCCCTTCAGATTGCTAATTCCTTTTTCGGTGATTTTGTGCGCTTCTGATAAATCTACGCTTCTAATCGACTCGTTGCCTTTGAGGGCTCGCAAACCTTTGTCGCTAATCTCCGGATCGTGGTGGGCGGAAACGTGGTGATCGTTTTTCCCAATCCGGCCTTTGAAGGCGTCGTCATACCAGGAATCTTCATCGAATACCGCGCCTTTCTCCGGGGCTTTCTTCTGCACTTCTTCGGTGTCCGCTGAGGGATACGCATTAATCCACACGTACGAAACCGTGAGCGTACATGCAATCACTCCGACAACAATTAGCACCATCAGCAGTGCCTTCGTCGTCAGGAATTGTTTCACGACATCGGACATCGGAGTAACGGCAGCAACCGCTTGAGTCGACTCTGAAAGCGGCTTCTTCAGCGGCGGCGCTAGTTGCGGGCTGGGAACATTGGCGGTCGATGGCGTGAGAAATAAACCCTTGTCGGTAGCTTGGATCGCTGATTTCAATTCCATCATGTTCTCGAATCGATCTTCAGGAAGCTTTTCGAGCGCCTTCATGATCACCATCTCGAGATAAGGAGATATCAATGGTTCGCCGCTGCTCGGGTTGATTGGCTCCGGCATAGAATTGAGATGCATTAGCATCGTTTCCATTTTTGTGTCACCGACAAAAGGTGGTTCACCTGTGAGGCAGTGATACATCACACAACCGAGAGCGTAGATGTCCGATTTTTGATCGAGCGATTTGCCCATGACTTGTTCCGGAGACATGAAGGCTGGTGTCCCAACTGTTTCTCCGGATTTTGTCAAATGCTCGTCTTCTTCCTCTTCATCTCCAAAAATTATTTTGGCTAACCCGAAGTCGAGAATTTTGGCGATGTCCGGTCCGTTTTCCGATTTCACCATCATGATGTTGCTCGGCTTCAAATCGCGGTGAATAATCCCGCGAGCGTGTGCGTGAGCGAGTCCGTCGCATAGCTGCATGGCGATCGATTTCGTCGTTTCTACAGACAGGTGGCCGTCTTGATCGAGCAATTCGGAGAGCGGAGTTCCTTCAACATAATCCATGACCATGAATGGTTGGTTTTCTTCCGAGATTCCAAAGTCGTAAACGGAGATGATGTTGGGGTGCGAGATGGGGTGCGAGATTCTACCAATTGTCGTGGCTTCTTTTTGAAAACGTTTCACCGCAGTTGGTGTCATCAAATGTGAGTGAATCATCTTCACTGCCACCAGTCGACCAATCGGTTGCTGCTTCGCTTTGTAGATCACACCGGCGCCGCCGGCTCCGAGCACGCTGAGAAATTCGTATTTGTCTTTCAGTGGTGTGCGAGGAATGTGCTCCATCTCGACAGTTCGCAGTCGCATGGGCGCCTCTGGGTTGCCGGTCATTTTGCTGGCGGGCTTCGACGGTTCGGTCGGGCGCTGGGCCGCAATTTGAGCGCTCAGAGCTGCGGACTCCTCACTGCTTGTGAAGTCGTCTGAGTTGCCAGGTGATTTAAGGTCCTCGTCGCTATTCATATCGTCGTTTTAAATAAGTTATCGGACGGCGCTCGGCGCTGGATTACTACTATCTACAAACCACAATTTGTTCACTACAAACCACAATTTCCGCCACTACAAATCACAGTTTCAGTCACTACAAACGACAATTTTAGTCACTACAATCGACATTTCCGTCGTTGAAACCCCCCAGTCGGAGGCATGGCTACAAAGCCTATCGAGTGTATAGCCGCAAGGATTAAACTCGCCTCCGGCGTCAGACGCAGCCGTATCCTGGCTATCTCTTAATGTGGTGGTTGCAAGCCTTGGCAATGGAATTGCTCTAGAATGGACTGTTCGTGGCGCTGATACTAGTTCTTTTGAATTCTGGTCGATGGAAATCGTGATTCTCAGATCCCGCTTACTAGTTGTGAACTCAGGCGTACGTTTATTGTCCGCGCTATTTCTGTTTTTCGGCAATGTCCCTGAAGCGCGCGCGGCGTGCTGCGTGGGTCAGGATCATGCAGTCGTTTTGCAGCAAAGAATAGATTCCGCCGATCGACTTATCGCTGATGGTACGGCGATCGAGCAGCGTTCTGGAATTTTGATCGACAGGTTTAGTCGACTGCAAAATTACTCGTCCAAGCGCAAACTGGCGGCGAGTGAAACGATTGATGTTTATGGTCTCTACGAAAGTTTGTTCAAACAATACGAAGACGGGCTTGCTCAGTACAAACAGCATCGCAAAGATTACTATGCGCATGTTCAGCAGTACCATCAATCCCAGCAGCCCGTCGAGATTGTAGGCTCGAACAGTCAGATTCCCAGTCAAAATGAAGACCAGACGGCGGCTGGTTTTGCCAACGCAGCCGGCGTTTTGAAGTTTAAAGTTCAGGACAAATGCACGGCGTTGCAAACTCTTGAAGGGCGGATTCTGGCTAACGAAGCGCAGTTGCAAGGGATGATTTCCGATTTGGCATCGTCAATGCAGACGGAGAGCCAATCGATATTTGCGGACAACTGGATGTCGGCAAATCAGTTAGCGATTCAAAACAGCAATCTGGCTGGTCAATACAATCACACGGGCATGCAGAAGACTGCCTGGTATTCCCAGAACGTTCATAACTTTATCGAGGAAGCCAATCGTGATGGCGCATATGGTGCGCACATGCAGGCGTACAAAGATTTGTCGAGTGGCAACGCGATGGAAGCGGAAATTTTTAAACGTTGCAAGGCGCACATGCAGCGCGCCAGTTCCAGTCTTGGTGAACTGGCACAGATGAGACCAAGTGGAGTTTCGATGGCCGCGCCTAAACCGGACCAGGCGCCGATTACGGCGGATTTAATTCAGCGCGAGTCGAATGCGCTTGATGTCGAATACGCAAACGTTCAGGATTTGTTTGGCAAACTGGAAAGCGTTCGAAAATCAATGCCGCCGAGTTTTCGGAAAAGCAAGGGAATAAACTAGTTAAGGCGCCCGGATTAAAATACCCAAGCGCCCTGAATAAAAAGTGCCCGGAGCAAACCAAGGAGCGGTAGTGGAGAACTTGTTGTCGATTGGCGATTGCGTCAGTCTCTCAGTGCGACAATGCCGTCGCGACCTTCGCTTCCTGATGAGCAAATTGCTCGTTCCTTCCATCATTGAGTTGTTTGGAAAAGTTTTTCTCGTCTGGGGCACGCGCACCGGACTGATCGCATTTAAAAACGGTACTGACGAATTGCCGATGGCAATGATCGCATTCGGCATCGGGTTTTTGATTTGTATTCCTGCTGAAGTCTGGCTTACCATGCGGCAATTGGCATACGTCAGAATGACCGTGAATAAATCCGACGATTACGAGCAGGCGTCAAAAGATGTTCGCGGTAAATTTTGGGGCGTCATACTTTATGCGGTTGGATTTTATTTCACTTTTCTCGCGTGGATTTTCTTTTGGGGACTAATGCTTGGTATCATCATTGGTGTCATGAAAGTCAACCCGTCGTTGGGACTGGTGGCATTGCCGTTCTTGTTGATACTGGCTGCCGGCGCTGGGGTCTCGCTAATCATCTTGTTCTTGCCGCTTACATTACTGTTTGTCGTTCTTGCTTGTGAAGACACAAACGTTTTTCAAGCGTTGCTGCGATCGTACAAAATGACATTCAGTCGTTTTTTTGAATCAGTATTTTTTGCAGTTACGTTACTGCTGACTTGGTTTCTTCTCGACCTGGCTTTGACTTCGATTGTGCAGGTGTTCTATGGATTCGAGTATGCCAGAAGCGGCATGTACGCTGGCAAATCGGTTGCGGCTGAAGTTCAGATTCCTATGTACTTGCAAGTAGTCAGCAGCGTTTGGAACTCGATCGTCTTCATGTATTTGATGCCGATGTTTTACATGGCATCGGGTTTCTACTACTACAGCATGCGCATGCGTGAAGAAGGAATGGATATGGTTCACGGGCTGAAAAAATTGCAAGCCAAGCTCAGTCCCGCCAGCTGAGAGTGACTTTCTATCCGACTTGTGATTCTACGCGACTTATGATTCTAATGCACTGGACGAGCAGAAGGTTTGGCTGACAGTGCTTGTTTCTCGCACATGTCTCTGACCAGCTTGATGCGTCGTTTGACACCACGCATGGTGGTCATCTTCGTCAACTGTTTTGCAAACGGAACAGGTAGATCTACATCAACGAATGATGTGAGGCTGAGGTTAGTCGACTCTCCATCTTCGCTCGGACTGAGTTGCCATGTCCCTTCGAAGGCGCGAAACTTTTCGGACTTGAGCATCGAGTATTCGATTTTTTTGTTCGGTACGTAGACTTCTTTGTAAGTGCACTTGGCGGTGCCAATTACCGGCAGACCTTCAAAGGTTTCTTCAAGAACGCAAGAGTGCTGTCCTTCGCGCGACACCTCTTTGACCGTTTCTTTGGATTCATCTCGCAGCTTGAGAATGGCGCAGTAAACTACTTCCGGTTTCGCTTTGATCACCGTCTGTATCGTTGATGGACATTTTCCATCTTCTGCGATAGCTGCAAGTGGAACTGCTACAACAAAAGTGGTTGCCACCAGGGCTGATACCACGCTGCGATAATTCATCATTTTCCTAGGTTCCGCTTATTAACGACAAAACACAGCAATCTGCCGTATTCGAGCAGACCGTTGTTTAGCCAGGTGATGAGAAATTCTATCTGGTCACTTATCTCTTTGCAAGAATTGCCAAGAGGTGAAATGGACCTTAAAAATGTGCAGCAGCCAGCGTGTGGCGCATTCGCTCGCTATAAAAATGCTTTATGTTCTGATGTTTTAAGCAGCATGTCACGTGCGGGTTTACGCGCGCACGAAAAATCGAAGTTCTGAGCGGTCACTGCGGAAGTCTTGCGCGGAACCCGGACTCGTCATCCGGACTCCTGCGTCGAAATTATAAGTCGAAGCCACACTCGCTCTGCCTCAAGCAGAACGCAGACTATTTAAAAGCTACTCAATCTCTGGTTTAAGCCGAGAATCTGAACAAGTCGTTCTCGAGTCCCTTCAAAGAGGAATCGGCATTGAGAAGAGCGGTCAAGACGGCTGGTTTGAGGTTTGCATCCAATGTGGCCTGTAGTGCGGCAGTAAGAGAGGCATGCTGTGCCGCCATTTGTGCTCTTCGTCCCTGGATGTCAGCCTTCTTGCCGCGAGAGAGGTCGTCGCCTTCCGGTTTGTCCTTCTTGTTGTTCTTTTCGTCTTCTTTGGCTTTGTCCCTGTCTTCTTCTCTGCGGTCCACGTTTGGTTCGTCGCCACGTCTGATGCCGTCTCTGTGGGCATTCGGTGTGGTTTCTTCGTGGCGTTTGAAGCGATCCGGCAAAGTTCCGTCGTCGTACTTGCCGTCGGCTGGTTTGCCGCGGTCGCCGGAGCTGCTCTTGTTTTCGTAATCCATTGCGTTGAAGAGAGCTTGGTCTGAAACACCAGCGCGGTCCATGCCCTTGCCCCACTGATTGGACAAATCGCCTTTTCCTGGGTTGGCTGCGTCGAAGTAGGTGCTGACAACGTGACCGCCGCCCGCTCCACCTTGACCTTCACTGCCTCTAAACAAGCCATTGTTGGCGTTTACGACTGCGATACTCCAATTGCCTGCTTGACCGGATTCGCCTCCGAAATCTCGTGCTCGTGCGGCTTTCGCTGCTGTGAGTTCGGCTGCCGATCCGACCAGTTTTACACTTGGGTCAACATTAGCCAGTTCGTTTGCGTTCATGAAATTGCTTTGAGCGAAGACGAATTGCCCTTTTATGCCGGCGTTTCGTCCCATGAAGCCTTCCTGGTTGACGCCCACTCCGGCACCACTGGCGACAAACGCAGTCGCTTTGCCATCATTGGTACGGAACGGATCGCCTGTGCCGCCGGGCTTCAGCGCATCTGCGTTAAACGCATATCTTTGCTCACCGCCACCATCGGAATCGGTGTAGTACTGCTTGGTGCCTTCTTGGCCTTTTCCTTGTTGGTGCATGTGGTTGAGCATGCCGCCCTGCATCAATTGGCTCGAGAAGTTACGAGTATTGTCGACGTCTTGAGCGCCCTGGGCAGACTGGTGCGGCTTGAGCATGCTGGACGGAATGATTGCTCGGAAGTTGTCGTCACCGGTGTAGGTGCCGTGCAACGTCGCTTCTTTCAATTGGTTGGTGTAACGCGCAGGATCGCCGAAGGCAAGACCTTCTTGAATCGTGGTGGCATTACAAGTTCCGTTGTCGCCCTGGTCGATGGCTCTTGGTTTGGCAATGTCGTTCATGCCGCCGGCAACGGACCTGAGGACGTCAGGTTTCTCCATTCCGGAGCGATATTTGTTGGCTGGATCCAGGTCACCCTGGGCGGTTTTTGCCAGATTCTCGAGGGCTTTGGCTTTCTGCCCTTCAGTTATATCGGTTCTGGCGAGGAAGGTTTCTCTGTCCCTCCGCATTTGATCGCCGTTCGGATTGTTTTCGAAGGCGTTATCCAGAATTCTGGAGGATTCCGCGATGCGGTCGGCGTCAGTCGTTGGCGTGTCACCTGGTTTTAGTGCTGTTCGTTCTGCACTACTGTCGGTGGCTGCTGCTGGAGCTAAAGGAACATCCGCTGCGCTCGGTGCCGGACCTGCGTCTGTGGCTGCCGGTGCTGCCGTCGCTAGTGACCTGGTAGTTGATGCTGCTGGCGGAGCGCCTGCTGCTGCTCCTCCTGTCGGATCCGCAGTTGTTGCGACTTCTCCGGTCGTACTGCGCTTAACTTGAGGAGTGCCGTCCGCGGCTACTTGTTCACCGTTCTGATTTACGACCACGGCCGCTGGATCGGTTGGGCGGTCGCCGGGGGCTACCGTGTGTACGTTGTCGGCTTCGGGAGGCTGGCCGGTAGTTCTGACGCCTTCTGGTTTCTCAACCTGTTCAGGGGCGCCTTCACCTTCTGCGCCTTCTTCTCCATCTGCTCCGAGTTCGCCTTTCGTTTTTGGAGCCGAGGGAATCTCGTCTAATTCTTCGGGTTCGTTGTCGTATTTGTCGACGCCGGTTCTCTTTTCGAGATCGACGATTTCTTTTCCGTTGGCATCTGTTTTGATAGCCGAATCAAGCGGCTCGCCATCCGGACCACGGTTTATAGAACGCAGCTCTGCCGGCGTCATCTCAGCGATCGGCTTGTCCGCTAACAATGCCTCAGGCGAGGAGCCATCTGTACCAGCCTTGCGCATGTTGCCCGCGTCCATACGGTCGTTATCGATGGGCTGGAACCGATCGTCGTTAACTTCGGACATTATGTTGTCAAAGGTTTGTTTCTCCATTTCCTTGGCAGGATTTGGAGCTTTATCATTCTCCACTGTGTTCGGTGGCGCTTCTGCAACCTGCGCTTCTTCTGGTTTTGCCATGTTTTTTTACGCTCTAGTAACGTTGATAGATGGAACGGGGAAAGTCGAACGGGATTTAAATATAGTAATCAAGTGTGACTGTTGTGTACCTGCGTAAAAACGCACATCTTATAAACAGATAGTCGAATCGGGCGATTTCAAGCCTCAAATATAGGCGAAGTTGGGCTTCTTGGCAACCAGGGCTATTTCGAAAAGGACCCGAAATCAGATTAATTCTCCCCAGAAGGCTAAATTAAATCGGTCAGGGATGACCAGTACGGGTTTCGAGGAATTGAACTGCTCGGTTTTAGAGCGGAATCGTTTTGTCCTCAATGCCGAGTTCTAACTTACTATTGCCAGTTCTCCCTATATATTGAACCTTTCCGCAATGCTGGAGTGTTTGTTCCAGCGCGGAAACGTTCTACCGATCAGTTCTCAATCGACGATGCAACCGCGAACTGCTTTGTCTTCTGTAGATATACCGCTGACCCCGATTGCTGGACATTTAGTTGTTAAATCAAAACGGTTGATTTCAATCGACCTTGACGCCGGTGTCGAATTTTTCCCAAACCTCAATATATAGTGGTAGAAGTATCGACTAATTTAAACCTGCCTGAACCGAACTGAATCGCCGACGATTCGAAAGACGAGCACCCTATGGAACCGGAACCATCAACAAAAGACAGAGTTTGGCTTTGCATATGCATCGGTATTCTGGGCTTGTCGTTGGTCGGCACCAGCATTTTTGTCACAGACGATGATGCTCACATTTTATTGACGCGCTTCATTCAAATCGTAATGACCGTGACCGGCAGCGCCTGTTTTCTCTTTTCGATAATTCTGTTTTTCGTCAAAGATAGTCCCGACATCAACAGCTGAGTTCTGAGACTACTTTTCTAGCATCGTGGTTCGTTTTAGAATAGGTCGTGATGCCCAGTGTCGACACCAATTTGAATCTCCAGCAACTGCTATGTCTTCTGGCAGATCATCATCATGCGCGCGCACCATTGAGTGATGAAGACAAGCAATTAGCTGTGGTGCTCTTGAAGAAACGAGCTGAAGAAGAACTCGACTTCGGTGAAGAGTTGGTTCACGACTCGATTAGATTGATCAGGCGAGTAACCGGCGCGGTCGGCGTTTTCTTCAACTCCTGAGTCATTCACGTCGGCGTCTCGACTGCGGGCTGGGTCAGCTCTTTGCGACATTCTTCGAGGACGAAACGCAATTCAGTAGCTGATTGAAATCGTTCGTCGGGATTTTTTTTCAAACATTCCAGTGTTACCGTCCGCAGTGTCTCACTGATGTCCGGTTCGAATTCATCTGGTTGATCTTTTACGTGCGCCATTATTGTCGCCAGCGTTCTGTCGCGAACGAAAGGCGGTCTGCCGTTTAAAGCTTCGTAAAAGGAGCAGCCGAACTGGTAAATGTCAGAACGATTGTTCGCTCTGCTGCCGGTGCAAAACTCCGGGCAGATTCCCATCGGATCTCCGTAGACGTTGGTTGTTTCCGCCGTGGATTTTTCGCCAGTGGAAGGCCACTCGCCCATGCTTCTGAAGAGTCGTTCAGCGGCGCCGAAATCGACGAGCATTCCGGAGGACCGATCGTCTTTTTGAAGGATATAAATATTGGATGGTGTCAGGTTTGTATGGATTACTTTGTTGGCGTGTGAGTACTGCAAGCCGCGCGCCACGTCTATGAAGATGTTTAGCGCGGTGAGTGGATCGAAACGATTTCGTTTTACCAATTCATCCTTGATCGATTGCCCGCTCAAATATTGCGTCACCACATATGGTGCGCCACCATCGGTGACATTGGCGGAATAAGTTCTGACGATACTTGGGTGTTGCAGCTCGCTGGCTGCTTTTGCTACTTTTAAATACCTGATCACGGTTCGATCGTCCGTGCTCAAATCAGACCGAAGAAATTTGACGACTCTTGGCGCTCCGGTGTCGACTTCAAGCGCGTAATAAACACGCGACATCTTTCCATTGCCGATGAAGGACTTGAGTTGATACTTGTCCTCCAGGATCGGACCGTCGATTTCGTTTTGAATGCAGCGCTCTAGTTTACTTCCGTCATGGGGGCAGGTCGTATCCAAACCCTTCTTGAAATGCTTGTGGCAGCGCAAACAGTGTTTTTGTCCATAGTGCCGACTCTGCAGCAACCATGATTCCAGTTCGTCGTCGTGGACCCGCTCCCACTCGGTGGTGACCAGCATGTGCATATCCGTGACGCAAACCGCCAGCTCTGCGGGGTAGTACCTGCCGCAGTGCGAACAAAGCTTCTTGAATTTTGGGCAGGCTTTATTGTCTGACATCCGAGCATCCGTGAGGCAGATCCATTGTGCCCCAAAGGTAGAAGGTTAAACCATATATAGACGAACTGGTCATAGTCCCTCGGTGGTGTGAGTAATGATACCGCCTATAGTGACAAGGATTATGCCGATTAAACGAGCTGAATTGTATTTCTCTTTTAATACTAAGAGCGCCAATAGATACATAATCATCGGATAGCAACCAGTGATCACGATCACGTAAGATGCAGTCGCCATCGACAACGCGAGCATGTAGCTTGCGCTGCCGATGTTGATACACAAACCAGAACCAATAACCGGCGACCACAATTTCCAACCCGTTTTTAAATACTGTTTTCGCTTTTGAAGCACATAAATTGCCATCGGAATTAATGCAATCAATTCATAGATACAATGCACGTAAAAGGCTGTCAGAGCGCCTCCGGCATCAACTGCTTTCTTGTCGAAGATGCCCCAGACTCCCCA
>JADYXR010000149.1 GCA_021772095.1 Candidatus Obscuribacter sp.
CACCACTTGCAATACTAAAGCAGCCTGATATCATAATAAGAAGATGAGCACCCAGAGCCATGATCATCAAATTTCAACTACGCTAGAGACATCCCCATGTTTACGGCGCCATGTTAAAGCATGATCTTGCCAAAGCCGATCTTCAGCAAGCGCTGGCAATTGTTAATGAACGAATAAATGATGAAGAAGACCCCAACTTTTCGAATTTCTTTGAGCGAGCTTTGCTAGAAGCGCAGTTGGGTGGTAGTAAAACGGCAATTCTTTGCGATGTCAGAGCGGCCATGAAGAAAGACGTGGGTGTTGTCGATCTGGCGCGCTTTATTTTTCAGCTCAAAGACTTGAAGAAACTACAGTTGGCAAAGGATGTAGTCAATCAAATCAAACACGATCGTCCGGAACTTGCCAAGCTCGCTGAGAAGTGGAATGAGGAGGCACGGAAATTTGAGTAAGACGAGATGAGTCGACAACGGCATGCGTCGAAAGCGCCAATTGGCGAAATGCACGCAAAGACCAGTTCATAAGCGCAGGATTTTTAAGTGAAAACAATGCTGAGACAATCAGTATGACTTGATTTCAGCCCGCAGATCATTAGCGGTCTTTGCCATCTCAACTTTTGGCTTATAAATTAGAACACTTCGTTTAGTCTCACGAATAACTCGCACCGTGGTACCACCAAGAACTGTTTCATTCGGATCTCTAAAACCATATGCGCCAAGCACGAGCAAACTGTTTTTTGTTCCTGCGGCGTCCAGTATATGCCCGCTGGCAGAGCCAGATTTCACCGAAAAAACATCCTCACTCCAATATTCGCGAAGTAGCGATTCCCCTTCCTCTACCAGGAGCTTCGCTTTTCCTTCATCCTCATAGTTACGTGTTACAACCACAGCCTTGAGCTGCGCACCAATGTACTTAGCTAGATTTTCGCCCATCAACAAGGCACCAATTGCGGCATCACTACCATCGTACGCAACAATAACTTTTTCAATCTGGTCAAGTGGTTGCACCGCGATCAGCACCGGTCCTTTCGACGAGACCACCAGCCTTTCAGCAACCGATCCCAGGACTATATTAGTAGCCGTCTTCTGCTCGTTGTGCCCTCGATGTCCAACAATAAGAAGATCGAAGTTCTGCGAATAGGTCAAAATCGCCTCTACGATTCTACCCTCCGAAAGTTTGCAGACTGGGTTAAACCCTCTTCGATGTGCCTCCTCAGTGAAGCGATCGAGAATCAATTTTCCAATCTTGCGAAGAGCGCAGAAAACTTTTTCGGAGGTCTCGATCGAAGCTATAATACCGAGTTCCTCAGCAAACTCGGGTTCAACGAAGAGCTCAATAAGACGCGGGTCCACGACATGCTGTGCCGCTAAGCTAGCGTTAAGTTTAGACGCGATCCAGAAACCATAGTCCGCTGCAATCTGTCCGTTTTTGGAACCATCCAGCGCAACAAGTATATTGTTGAAAGTCATTTGCATTTTACCTTTTGTGTTTTGCCGCCATTGCAACTTGTCGCGAATCAGACTTTCGAAAATCGACAAGGTTGGAAACTGTAAACCGCAAAATGCAATTTACAAGTTCAGGTGTTGCTTCTACTTCTTCTTAGCCATGTACCAGGAGAACCATTCCCTTGTCAGTTCCGCTAGACGCTCCTGACCATAATTGGCTTGCTCGCTTTGAGATATAGTTTCTAAATGATATTCGCAAGAAAAATTCTTCGCCATTCCTTGAGTTTGCAGTAATTCTTCAAGTTTATCGTCGCGGGTGATGAGCAAAGTCGGCGACTTCACTTGCTCAAGAATCGATGGTGGCAAGCTGATCCAACCTCCAGCAATGACCATCGCCGCGATTTTGCGTCGCAGGTGTGATGCCGCTAGAATAGCGGCTTCGGCTTCGCTTCCTGTTCCAAAAATGCCAACTGACAATTTTTCAGTATCACCGTTAAGGCGCAACCATCTGTATGCTTCCATCACACGCTGCGAAAGAAACTCCGTATGGAAGCCGAACGCTATTCGGTTATGAGACTCATTTTCTGCTTCTTCTTCGTCCGTCGTCAGATCAAACGTTAGTGTGGCATGCCCGAATTTATTCAACTCGCGGGCGACAAAACTATTGATTGAGTCCGGGCTTGTACTGCCGGCACCATCGACAAACATAATTACCGAATGCGCATTTTCCGGAACCGTCAATTCCCCAACTAATCCAACATCGTCCAGCGAAAGAACAACGTTTTGTTTAAATATGCCTTTTGTGTTTAAGTCTTGACTCATTTTTCAACTCGCAATCAAAGTATCGAATCGCCCAATTCAATTCTCGTTTATTATCAAAAGATTTGGTATTGACACAGCGGATGATTTTTTCTCATTCGTTCGGTCGATGTGGACGTTGATTCAGTGTGTCTTTTACAAGCAATAAAACCACCAGATTCAGTGGCGAGAAATTACACTATTTTTCCGCCATCTATTTTTTTTGGAAGTCTAACTCTCAAGGTTCCATTTTTCAGCAGCGCCACGATGCCGAGTTGGTCCATATCGTTAAACAGACTGATCCTTCTGTGGTAGCTAACTGTTTCAAACTCCGAATAAACCAGATGGATAGCTTGAAGAAGATGTTGAGATTTTGTGCCTTCAATCGTCAATACGGATCCGTCCAGTGTGAGCTTGATGTCATACTTGGCAATACCCGGAAGTTCCACGACCATGAGGTAATCAAATACGCTCTCAACTATTTCAGTTTTTGGAAGGAATGTGCAATCTTTCGTCTTATTCTGCGGCGTACAAAAGTATGTTTTGAGAACTGGAATCACTTCGGGAGAAGAACTGTAGCCCTCACTTCCAGTCTTTATTTCATATTCATAACAATCAGGGCTTTCCTCCAAATCTGAAGACGAAGCCGAATTAACTTCGGTTTCCTGTCGACAAAGCTTTATGCGCAGCAAGCCGTTGCAGGTATAGAACGAAGAAGCTGCACCATCGATAAAAAACGGAAGCTCAATTGTTCGAAGAAAGTCTTTATCGTTTTTGTGCACCGCCGACGGTGCTGCAATTTTACCGATTGTTAGAACCTGCTCCTTGACCGTCAGCTTAAAATCACTCGATTCTATGCCGGGAATTAGTGCTTCTACAATTGCACCGTCGCCAGCTTTATAAACATTAATAAGAGGACAATCACCGGTTGCTATGCCACATCCCAGCTCAGAAACAAAATGCAACTTTTCGTACAATCGTTTCATTTCCGGAGACAATTTATGAAGGTTCGATGTTTTAGTACTCATTTTGCGTTCCTCGATTAGAGCACTCAATATGCCGTTCTAGATTGCCGATTGCATCAAAGAAGAATTCGCTACGGCCGGTTTTCTTTTTAGATCACTAGGACGAAAAATCAGTACGCTTGAACTTGTGCTGCGTATGACTTTTGTTGTCGTTCTACCCAGTACATTTTCTTCCGGATCCTTGTATCCGTAGGCTCCTATCACAAGAAGGCTGTTATCGTTTTTTCGAGCTTCAGCGAGAATCGCTTCAGTCGAGCCTTCCGTGATTGTAAACACATTTTCGGCCCACTCCTCACGAAGAAATTTGCGTCCATCCTCAACAAGGAGTTCGGCATTGCTGCGCTCGGCAGAGTCTCGAACTACTGTTATGGCAGTGAGCTTGAGTTTTTGCCAGATGTTGTGTTTTGAGTAATTGAATAAGGTGGCGTATTCTTTCAATAACGACAAAGAAAGGAGATACGCCAATGAAGAAAGATAC
>JADYXR010000150.1 GCA_021772095.1 Candidatus Obscuribacter sp.
CAACAACAACAACAACAACAACAACAACAACAACAACAACAACAACAACGCAAATTATGGTAGCAATCGCATCGCACGCGCTGAAACCAGAATAAATGCAGGTCGGTCCAAACTCGGAAACCTACAGATTGCTACATACGACCCATATCTTGAGGGTTCCAAAACCGATGACACCGACGAACCGAGCGACGAAGCACCTGACGCTGAAACTACAGGTACGCCGGTCCCAATAAATCCTTGGACGTCGAAACCGACTGCGCAACCGAAGATCATCGCTCCTAGAAAAGAAAATCGCCAAGCGCCGCCTGCCGGATCGGCAGGTTCAACCACTCCGAAGAATAACAACACAACACCAGCGGTTACAGATCAGACAGCGCCGGAAAAACCAGCAACCATGCCGTCCGAGCCTCAGCAATCAGAAACTGCGCCAGCCGTAAAACAGTTTGAAATTTCGACACCGGCGAAACCGGCCGTTGCCGTGCCGCCAGGTAAAGTAGAAATTGTGGCACCAGGCAAAACGGATATCGTGACACCAGGAAAAGCGGTTGTTGCGCCAGGAACGGTTGATGTTTCAACACCTTCCAAAATCTATTCAACAGCTCCTGCAAAAGTCGAAGTTTCCACGCCGCAAAAACAAGCCGACCCATACGCTCGCATCCAGGCGCCGCAGAACAACGCTAACCCAATAGCGCCAGTGAGCTCCACCACGTATTCAACACAACAAGACGCCTCACCTGCGGCTAAACCAGTACTGCAACTCAAGACACCTCCTGCGACTTCAGCAACCTCAACCAACTCCTCATCCACACGCCCAGCGATCGCCGGATTGCGTTCCAACATGACAGAGTTCATTCTGCCAAACGGAATAAGATTGATCGTATTCAAATCCGAATCGAGCCCCATCATTAGAATCTCAGGCGCGGTACGTGCAGGACACGTTTACGATCCACCATTAAAACCCGGTTTGTCAGATGTCACCGTATCGCTCATGAACGGCGGTTCCGCGAAGATTTCGAAAGACAACTCGGCGAAGATGCAAGCCCAAATCGGACTCGACCGCAGCGATCAAATCCGCTTCTTCGAAGGTCGCGAGCAAATCACGTTCCACACCAATTGCCTGGCTCAAGACCTGCCCACGCAATTGAAACTCGTCAGTCACCATCTCACCGACCCTTTAACCGATGATACCGCCCTCAGTGGCGCTAGAAATCTGGTCGCCAGCACAATCAAGAAAAGACAGAACACGACGCAAGACACTGCCAATCGTTTATTGCTTCAAAACCTGCTCTCTGACAAGTCTCAGTTCAATCCTCCGTCACCTCACGAGCTGCACGCATCGGTTTTAAAAATCAATGCAGAGGATGTAAACCAATTCCGCTCTAATAATGTATCGCCGGCAACCACGACTCTTGTTCTTGCCGGTAACATCGATCCTCAGCAAGCGCAGCGGCTTGTGACCAGCGCCTTCAAAGACTGGCAAGGCAAAGCCAAGACTCCGACGTTGAGCGCACAACCAAACAAACGCCAGGTCTCGAAGGTCAACCTGCCGACAGACGATCCAATCAAGGTTGAGATCGCTCTTGGACGATTGCTCTCGACACCCACATCACGACCGGAATACGCCAAGTTACTGCTTACCGATTGCGCCCTTGTAAAGCATCCTTTGTATGCACGACTGACAAATCCAAAACGGATTACGGATCTCGATGATACCGTTTCCATTCAGAGCACCATCATGCCGATGGCAGCGCAATGCGCATGGATACTCAATCTCAGACTCACTGAAGCAAAAGTCCGTGGTGTCACCGGCGCTATCAAACAACAATTCAAAGAATTAGGCACCTCCGGCATAACCAGCGCAGAGCTTGCAGAAACGAAACGCTTCATCGCCGGACAAGTTTGTGTCAACCGGCTTGCCGACGTCATCCACAGCGGCGACAGCATAATAGATGCGGTCTCGACAGACCGCGAACCGGACTACTGGTTTAACTTACCGGCGGCGATCGACTCCACTTCAATCAGTGATGTGAACCAGTTCATCAAAGACGAGTTCCAGGCAGACAAGGCGTGTGTAGTGATTTCGGGCGATAAAAAGGCTATTAGACTGGTTCCATCATTTAGACGCAGCAAAGATTAGTCTAAATTCAGGTGTCAGATATGGTGCCAAGCGGCGCTCGAATATGAACTTGCGATCATCCAGGACTCTCTATACCCCTTGTCAATTAACGGCAACTCACAAAGCAGTATATGCGATGCCCTCTTTCGTTCAACCAGTGCTCATATCGATAAGACCGCCTCTTTCAAAACCAACCAGCGCTGGAAAGGGTATGCCTGCGTCTGTTTCCGAAATATCCACAGGCAAAACCGCTGAAAGCAGCGGCAAGGTAAATCGGGTTAACGAGATGATTGTAAAGGTCCGCGAGGTTGTCAATTATTTAATCTCAGGTGACCCTATCACTCTGCCATACCGGGTTTCGGGCATTTGGCACCAATCAAGATCCTCGAAAAGCGGCACTGGAGAGGGATTTACGGCTCTTGCACCTGATTTGACTTACTAGTGACAAGTCCGCTAATATCTCCGGTGTATTTGCTTGCGCCCAACACATAAGGTTTCGCGAACACATTCCGTTTATAAGGAAGAGCGAAATCGGAGCAAGCAAGTGGGAAGTAGATTCCACAGGAAGCCGTGAAAGAGATGGTAACAGTGGTAGAAGAAAAACCAATCAACGTATCCGCAGAGCGAGTAGACCTCATCTTGGAAGACAATTCGATGCTCGACGCCACATTGCTGGATCAAATCCCTGAGTTTATTCGCGAAGAAATCGACGAAGATCGACGCAAGCCTCAGCTGGATCCAAAACCGATGCTCCCGCAAGCATCTATAGAAGTAATCAGATCAACGGAAGTCACGATTCCACCATCGGCAGTGCGACAAGAGCGCACCACCAGTAGTGAGCCGCCGGAAGCGGAAACACCGCCAGATGAACTCGAGGCTCTTTGGCCCGGCGTTCACCATGAGATGATCCAGTCCACGACTAAGCGTCAACCAAGCTTCTTCATGATGCTCGGCTTCATGGCCGGTGCAGTAGTGTCGTTGCTGGGAGTATGGTCTTATTCAGCGATTTCGACGACAATCGCCAACGCCAACAGTGGTGGCAAACAAATTTTAGTGGCCGGTGCTTCTTCGAAAGCACAGGACCAACAATCTACTTCAGAGCCGGCGATCGAAGCTAAGAGCATCGATCCGAATGCGACTCTGGTGCCGATTAGTTCCACATACGAAGTCAAAACTGGCGATACGCTCGTTATGATCGCAATGAAGAACTATAAGAAGGTTACGCCAAGATTGCTTGATGAAATCGTCAAGTCAAACGGCATGAAGAGTGCCAATGTTCTCAATCTTGGACAGAAAATCACCCTTCCGAATTACAAACCGCAATCGAGTGCAATCGCAGCAACGAGTTCGGGACAGGTTCATTGAAGGCGAAGGCCGCTTCTTCACCGCAGCCATCCGGTAGTTTTGTAGACGACGGGCTGTCCTATGCACGCGTAGTTGCAGATCCAACTACAGATCCGACTCCAGCCCCACAGCCCTCGATACCAGAACTTCCCAGCGAAGTTAAACTGACGGTCGACGGCGCATTCGAAAATCTGAAGAAGAAGCTGCCCGCTTACGAACATCGGCTCGAACAGATCGAACTGTCTCGGCTGATTGAACGCGCGATTAGCACTGGCAAAACTGGTGTGTTCGAAGCCGGAACGGGCATCGGCAAAAGTCTTGCCGCGCTGATTCCGGCTGCACTTTCCGGAAAGCGCGTTGTGGTTTCGACTGCCACCATCTCTCTTCAAGATCAATATGTCTCTAAAGAGATCCCGCTGCTGCGAGAAATCATCGGCAAAAACATTGAAGTCGCGCTTTTGAAAGGCAGAGGCAATTACCTCGGGCTGCGCCGTTATCACGATCATCTCAATGAACAAGCCGTCGATGATGAGTTTAAAGATTGGGTCGATGGTACCGACAATGGTGACATCTCAGAATTAGATTTTAGTCCACCGTTTGAACTCTGGATGGAAGTAAACTCAGACAGCGACGATTGTTTGAGAAACAAATGCCCGCAGTTTTCAAACTGCTTTTTCTTCGAGTCTCGCAAGCGTGCCGAAAAGGCTGACATCATCGTCGTCAACCACGCGCTGCTGCTTGCAGACGCCGCGTCACGCGGAGCGATTCTGCCCGACTACGAAGTTCTAATTGTCGATGAAGCACATCATTTAAACTCGATCGCGACAGACGCGTTTAGCGTAGCGCTCACCAGCCGTGGTATCAAACGACTGGCCACCCGAGCATTAAAACGCACGCATGCTCCCATTCAATTGGTCGAAGATATTGAACAAGCCGCGCATGATCTTTTTTACTATCTAAACAACGAATTACGCTACGCAAAGATGCGTCTTCACCAGCCCGTCGCAGAAGCGCAAGAACTCAATATTGCGTTGTCCGAACTGAAACGATGGCTCAGCGACCAAACATTCGAGACCATGCTCGATGTCGACATGGCAAAAGAGAAAGCCAAGCTCAAAGCCAAATCGATCATCTCGAATATCGATACGTATCTAAAGTGCTTGAGTCTCGTAATGACTCCTCAACTGGATTGGGTGACCTGGGTAGAACGGCAAGATAACTCCGGTTCGCGCATGTCGATTACTTCGGCGCCGCTAGATGTTTCAGAGTACATCTCAGACTTGCTGCTGGAACGACGCGATCTCGAATCGACCACATTTATGTCCGCCACCCTTGCCACCTCCGGCGATGACCCTTTTCGGTTCTTCAAACAATCATGCGGTGTCCGAGGCGGGGTTGTTCAAGAAAAGTTTTTGAGTCCATTCGACTACGAAAAACAGTCAATTCTGTATCTACCAAAAGCCCTTCCAGAGCCAAACTCACCTCAATTCTTGCCAATGGCTGCAGACCAAATTGAGCGCATCATCGAGCTTTCTCAAGGACGAGCTTTCGTCCTGTTCACCAGCAAATACGCGCTCAATCAAGCCTACGATGCCGTCGCACCACGACTGCCATACGATGCTAAAAAACAAGGCGATATGTCGCGCCCCAAACTAATCGAATGGTTCCTCGCCACACCAAATGCGGTGCTGTTTGGCACGTCCAGTTTTTGGGAAGGTGTATCGATCGACGGTGACCAACTGAGTTGCGTAATCATCGACCGCATCCCGTTCCAAGTTCCTGACGACCCGGTCTACGAAGCTCGATGCGATCAACTTAAGGACGATTCGAACAAAAGTTGGTTCGCCGACCTGGCGCTGCCACACGCGATTACAAGACTGAAACAAGGCGTCGGACGTTTGATCAGAACTCAATCCGACTATGGCGTCGTGGCAATTCTAGATCCACGACTAACGACGAAGCCATACGGCAGAAAAGTAGTGGCGTGCTTGCCACCAATGAAGATGACGCAAAACCTCAAAGACGTCGCGGCTTTCTTCGACGCTCTGTAGAATTTTCGGGACACGAATTTCGGGATGCGAATTTCGGACGCGAATTTCGGGACGCGAATTACAGCAGACTTTCGAAAACACGTTTTGACGAGAATTCCCAGAAAAGCCCGGAATTCCAAGCCAGACAACCCTTTCCAGCCAAACGATCCTTTTTGCCCCTTCGGTCGAAGCAACAAATCGGCAACTATTGCTAATCGCCCGAAACGGCCGAAATGCAGACGAAGCAATGGATTACAGCGTTTTTTACCCGACATGCCAAGAATCAACAAATCATGGAGACAGCCGAGGCCGCCAAAAGAAGTACTTCTACTCCGCCACTCCCGGTGGTGGCGCGGCCGGTTCTCCGGCGATATCATCGGCATCGTCCATGGTTGCGAATAATTCAGGAGTTCGAACCAGACAAAGCTCGGTTGCGCAGTTATCGACCAGATAATGAACGACGGGATCGCGCTTGAAGAAGAAGTTGTTTCCACCTCTTTTCATCACATCTGTGGTTCCGACAAACAAGATATCCGCGTTTTCTTCTCTGACAAACTCAGCGATACTTTTCGCGACCTGTCCGATCCTGACTACACCTGATGCGTTTAGTCCTGACGACTTCAAACGCGCGACCACTTCGTCGACCTGACTCTTAGCCTTGTCCAAGGGGCGATCCGTAGAAATTAATTGAGCGACAACGCCGACCTTTTCAGGATCGGGAACGACGCGAAAGAGCACGATCTCAGCACCCAGAGCACGCGCATGGCGAGCGGCCGTGTCAACGGTCTTAGCGCTTCGCTTAGGGCTGCTGAATGCAACCACGAATTTCATGACCGCGACCTCCTAACCATGCCAAACCAACTTTAACAATAAATAGCATCCAGCCGAAAGGGCAAATGCTACTGGAAACGTGAGCACCCAGGCAAGCAAGATCAGTTTCATCGTTTTGGGATTAAGCTTCTCGCGACCGTACATAGGAATGGTGCCGCCGGCGACCGCAGAACTGAGCGTGTGTGTTGTACTGATCGGCGCACCGATGTGCGAGGCAAAAAGAATGATCAGAGCCGTACTGATAGACGCGCCAAAACCTTGCGAGTGACTCAGGCGTTCACGACTGATTTTAGTGCCGACAGTTTCGATGACGCGCCAGCCGCCGATTACGGTTCCGAGCCCCATGGCGGTAGCTGCCGAGATAACCACCCACAGTGGCACGTGATCGGTTGAATAACCGACGAAATGCGTCGCCAGAATCAACGTGATGATTCCCATGGTCTTCTGTCCATCGTTGCTTCCGTGGCTGAAGCTCACCGAAGCGCTTGCAAAAATGTGCATCCAGCGCATGACCTGATAATGCGTCTGGCGCTTGCTGCCCGGGTTATCCTTCTCCTTCGAATAGAGAAGTGCCACCCAGGTCATCAGCGCGCCCGCGCCAAAACCGCATAGCGGAGACACCAGCAGCGCGATGAACACCTTGTTCAGCTCGTGCCATGAGACGCCTTCAAGACCGGCAGCGGTCACTCCAGCCCCGAATAGACTACCGATCAAACAGTGCGACGAACTGACAGGGATGCCGTACCACCAGGTGATCAGGTTCCAGATCAGGGCCGCGAGCAACACTGCCACAACGATTGGCAGGGTTACTGTTTCCTGCGGAATGATTTTTGTAATTACTTGCGCCACCGCCGTGCCTACAAGTAGCGCGCCCATACAGTTGAGCAGTCCGCTCATAACGATTGCCACGCCTGGCTTCAGAGCCTTTGTATAGATTACCGTCGCGACAGCATTGGCGGTGTCGTGAAATCCATTGACGAAGTCAAATCCGAGGGCGAGAACGATGGCAAAAATTGCGACGATCGTGTCGGGACTCATTTGTTGGAGACGGCTCCGTTTTTGATGAGGGCGTGAGACTACCCAATAGATATCAACTAAGCGGTTAAGGTCGTATTAACGGCAGCGTTTTCCAATCGATTCGTTACAAGACGGCCCGAATCAAGGCACGGCAGCCGCCCCCCAGGAATCAAAGCTTCATATATTGGCAAGCAGACTGCGTCGCCTTTTGAGCTTTGGAACTGAGCATAATTCGGCAGGTTAAAATGGATACAGGAAGTATTTTTGAAGCAATGAACTTTGTCTAACAATCCAAACGATCCGAACGACCCGCAAGGCGAAGATAGCTTCGACTCAGACAGACTCCCCGACGTGAAGCAAGCAAAAGCGTTTGCCGAGGCGCAAAGGCGAAAAGCGGAGTCGTTCACGTCGTTTTCCGAAGGGCACGAAGCGATCGATAAATTCAAAATTCTGGGAATTTCGAATCCTCAGTTAACGCCAAAACTTTCTCGCCCCAATGCCGCGCAAGGCACCACTTCCAATCAGTCCGCGCCTTCTGCCGCACAGCCGAGCACCGCTTCCAAACAAGCTCCACCTGCTTCCGCACAGCCGAACTCCGTTTCCAATCAAGCCCTACCTTCTGCCGCACAGCCGAGTTCCGTTTTCAAACAAGGTTCACCTGGTGCCGCACAGCCGAGCGCCCTTTCCAAACAAAATTCACCACAGCCTGAACTCGACGATCAACAACACACATCGTCCACTGTCACACGCGGAATCATGCGCCGACCGCCTGAAGATGATTCGTTCACTTCATTCAGCGAAGGCTTACCTACAGTCGACAAGTTCGGCATCGTCGACCCTGATGCCGACCGAGTTGTACCCATAGATGTGTTTATCTCAGAATCATCCTGCAAATTTTTCGCCAATTCTGATGAAACCACCGGCGCCACCAGTGGTCCAAATTCGGATTCAAAGATCGAAACTTCAACACCAGCGGTAAGCACCCAATACAACAGCAACATCGGCGGTTCAAAAACTCTCAGCCGCCTGGTCTACCTGTTCGAAACCGTGCCCTGGGGCGAAACCATCAATGTCGAACTGAGCGCAAAACCAGATTTCATAGAATACTGTTTTGACGAACACGAAATGGTGCTCGACAAAAATTTCAGCGACGAACAAAAGATTCTCAACTTTTCACATCAGGCGTACCACGCGACAAATCGTTTGCTGACCAAAATCTACGACGACGAAAAATTGGACAGAGAGAGTTTTGTAGACCTTTTTATATGGTCTGAGGTCGCGGCTCTCGTCACCGAATTGAATGTCAGAAAAGAATTAGGCATTACGAAGGTGACACCGCCCAAGGTGCTTTGTCAAGAGAGCAGTGGTGGCACATATAGTGTCAACGTAGAAGAGCTTTTGAAGACACGTGGCATGAAAACATTGCACGACGTTCTCTTTCATTCCATGGTGAGAGGAACCGAAGACCTCAGCCTGGTATATGTCTTTGACAAGCTATTCGATATCTACGAACAAACATACAAGACCGAGATGCCGATCGCACGACAGTATATCGACCTGTGCCTGCTTTCAGGACTGGAACAGGATTGTATTTAAAAAACAATTAGAGATTTGGAACCGCGGCTCGAATGCGTTGCCCAGGTCACACGTGAAGAACGTCTAGACGTGCCGAGCTTCCATCGCTTCGAGTTGCATGGGTTCTGCGTAGACCCACAAGTCGCCCGGGCGCCATGGTAAAGGTTGTCGAATCGTTCTATATCTATAAACGAGCAACTGCCTTACAATCCGCCTTGCCGATGGGTTCTGTTCTCCTCGCTTGTCATTAGCGAGTCTGGTGCGAAGCTGAATTGCATCGCGTTTAGACCAGCAATAAGCCGGACCAGGATTGGAACCGCGCGAGCGGCACAGTATGGCAATTTTGCCAGAGGGTTGCTGCCAACCTAAAACGTAAACGGGATCTTCTTCGTACATAAGTAACTATGATAATTGATGTTGCCGTAAAGTCCAGTGAAGCGTAGCAAATGAAATGAAAAATCTGAACCACATTGTTGTCTTCCATCCCGCCGCCATCGGCGATGCAATGCTTGCAACGCCCGTCGCAGCGATACTTAAAAGGAATTTTCCCGACGCGCATATCAGTTACTGGACCCACGGAAGTCTGAAAATTATCATCAATGACATGTGTCCTTCGGTCGACGACTTCGTCGACTACAAGCGCGGACAGAATATCTTTTCGCTATCTTCTCAGCTCAAGGCATTAAAAGCTGATCTTTTTATCGACCTCTCGAATTCGACCAAGG
This sequence comes from Candidatus Obscuribacter sp., assembly GCA_021772095.1. Classification (GTDB taxonomy): domain Bacteria; phylum Cyanobacteriota; class Vampirovibrionia; order Obscuribacterales; family Obscuribacteraceae; genus JADYXR01. Next base: position 9,639 of record JADYXR010000150.1, read on the forward strand.
GAAAGTTGATACCATTTTTCTGCGGCACTCGCGCCCTGCATTACAAGAAGCGCGCCGACGGTGTGAAGCCGGTAAGACATGCAGCGGATAACTTCGTGGACACGATCAGATCGCTTGTGACCGACATTCCCGAGCAGCTCTTTCCAACCGTTTTTCCACAGACCGATCTGCTCGAAGTTTCAAAACAACAATTCTTTCAAGGACTGAACGAAAGCAGAACGATCGTCGGAATCGTTCCAGGCGTGGGCAAAATCAGACCGAACCGAGCCTGGACAGTCGATGGTGTTGTGGAGCTAATTGAAAGATTGAACTCGAACGATTCGAATTTCCCAGTGCTACTCGGCGGATCGGATGAACGCGATCTGGGAGCCGAAATCGAAAAGAGAACCCAGGGCAAAGTCGTCAACCTCTGCGGAAAGCTCGATCTGGCACAAACAGCCGCGGTCTTGAAACAATGCCGCCTGGTAATTTCCGGCGACACCGGACCGGCACACATCGCCGTCGCTGTCGGAACTCCTGTGATCGGACTGTATGGACCGACAGCAGTTGAGCGCAGCGGTCCGTATGGAAACCTTGATCTCGCAATCGATCGCCAGAGCAACTGCCGCTGCCAGTATGAGAAACAGTGCCGCTTCAGCCCCGAAGGCACCGCCGGTGATTGCATGCGACAAATCACCACCGGTGATGTCATGGACAAAATAGAGTTAGTGATGAACCGCTAACCTATTCCGATAACTATTGCATACATAGTTATGGACGATCTGCTGCGCATCTTAGTCATGGACGATCTGCCGCGCCATTGGTTATCGACAATCTGTCGCGCATCTTAGTCATGGACGATCTGCCGCGCCATTGGTTATCGACAATCTGTCGCGCATCTTAGTCATGGACGATCTGCCGCGGAACTTCGTTATGAACAGTCGGCCGGGCATCCTGTAAAAAAACAGACACCCTATTTGATAGAAGCGACGCCTTTGAAACTCACCGGTGTTGGTGGCACACTATCAACTTGAATTCGACGGATATTATTCGTTTCGTAGTTAGTGTTGTAAGTGGCCCAGTTGCGAATGAAATCTTCAACCGCCATTCTCTTCACCGCATGCGCTGGAAGTTGAACTTTCATCGAGTTTTTGGTGCCGTTCTTGGCATAACGAACGCGCTCGGTCGAATCACCGTCGCCGTCGTAGGAAGCAACGACCGTCCAGCCTCCATCAATGCGAACTTCCAAACGAACAAAAAAGTTAGTTGGTTTTTTGGCCAGGTCGGTAACAACCACACGGGCGGAGTTCGAAACGAGACGAACATCGAGCAACCGTTCCATCTCAACGACAGGCGCGGCCTCGTCTCTAACGATTACAGTGTCGGAATAATCGTCACCATCTACGGAGGCATGAAGAAACACAGCTTGCTCATCCCCTAGTTTGAATGGCAAAACATTTGCTGAGGACTGCATGCGATTTACGGCAGAACTATTAGCGACCGGAGCAGACTGATGAGTATCTTGGACTCTCAAAGGTTCTGACACAGAAGAAAAATTATTGGAATTGTCGGTGAACTTTTTGTCAGACGCGGAACGAACCACCGTCTGAGCATAAGCGTCAATTTGCTGTCCTTGTTCAGCAATTATCGGTGGTGTGATGTTGTTTTTGAAACTCAATTTAAGTTGCGGAACATCGCGCACGGTAGTTTTTGGACGACCAGGCTGAAGTGCGGCGTTGTTAGCGAGAAACTCGTCATGGAGCGCTTTTCGAACAGCGCGTCCACTTTCACGCGCCTGATCTTCGATTGTGTCTTCGGCACTCGACACTCCGGACACGCCACCGCTCTTGGTGCCGGCTTTCCCGAAGAAGTTTTTGCGATAAATGTTCAGCTCTTGCTCACTAGGCAGCCAAATCAACTGACCAGCATAGACAAAGGGGATTTTGCCGGTATCGGTGAGGCGGTAAAGAATCTCGCTGCGGTTGATCGTCAAGACAAGATCGGAAAGACGAACATCACCCAATTCCGTTTCGGCGATCGATTCCAAAGTTTCGCCTTCTTTGACTGAATAGCGGATTCGGACTGTCGAACTCGGCTTTTGCTGCTCCTGTTCTTCGGTTTGGTCTGACTCCGCATCAATTAATCCGACCACTTCGGCAAACTTGAGTGCTGCTCTCAGTCCTGGGAAATAAAGTACTTCATTGCCATAAGTGATGGCATAGGAACCGTTTTGGAAGGACAATCCTTCCGGAGTTGGCTGTCCAAGACGAATCGCGTCGGCGATCGCATTAGCAACACTCGGTGTGAATGCGGTACCGCGGACGGTGCCGAGGGAAACGTCACCCGGTTGCGGGCATTTGATCCCCTCGATTGGACGACCGGCAACATCGACCTTACCAGGGACAACCACATCGCCTTTCATACTTTGGGCGGTCGGTTGCACACTGCTGCCGTTTATCGAAACTAAACCATTGGTGCCGATGGTTCCATTGACGACATTGGTGTCAGCCTTTGCAGCAGGAGTCAGGTCGATGGCAGTGTATTTTCCAGCCATCGTAGTGACTTGAATGATAGACATTCCGCTATCTTTGACAGTCGAAACAGCATCGGCCTTAGCGCCGTTAACGGCACCTTCGACTTTTCCGGAAAAATCTTTAGCCGCAGCAATCGCGACTGGAAAGTCTTTTCCGATACTCGAAGCATCTACTCTGACTACTCCGGCGATACCATGACTGGTGTTGAGCGTTGCGCCATTAATGAACTGAGCAGTTCCGATTCCAGCTGCAGGAATTTCTATTTTCGAAGAAACGGACTCGACCTTGGCTGCGGCATTGGTTTTATCTACGACAGAAACGTTTTTACCGCTAACGAAATTTATAATGGAAGATTTCAATCCCCCGACGGACAAGCTATCGAGCTTGACACCATCCACGGTGTCTACGCCTTTGACCGCATTAACATCTGCTAAAGAGACGCGCTTGATGCCTACAGGCGAAACATCACCGACAGCGACAGCGGCTCCATTGGAATCGAGTCCTGTTACTGAGGCATTGCTTCCTGGCCGTGGGATGATCGATTTAATCGGCGTGGCGGTTACGTCCGAAGATTTAACCGGCAAACCCGTGACGCTGTCAACGGATGAGTTTCTTCCGGATGAACCGACTATTGGTGTTTTCAAAGCATTGGTGCTGTAAGCGTTTTGCACTTCCAACGATTTGCGATCCGGTGCTTTGAAAGTTTCGATTGAAATCACTTTGGAAGAGATGTCGTGAACGGCGCCCGACGCATCACGATTTAGCGATGACGCCTTGAAAGCCGGTGGCGGTTGCACTGCTTTACTTGCTTCAGGAGCCGGGGCTATAGCGCCTGCCGCGTTGGCTCGCTCGGCAGAGTCATGACGAACGCTCTCCGGTTTCGAAGCGGACACGGCTGGTTTCGAAGCGGCCGCGGCGACCTCTTCAAGTTTGCTTCCAAACCGGCTAGTCAAATTCGATAGCGGGATTTTGTTAGTGCCATCGCCGGTAGTGGCTGGCTTTTTAGCGGGAGCGAATTCAGGTTGAGTACCGGCTTTCTTGCCAGGCAGCAAGCTTTCGGCGTTTCCAATTGCGAGTTGCAACGCATTGCCAACGATGGATGGTTTGAACACTGGTGAGTTGGTGCTCGCATTCTCCGGCGATGCCGGTGTTGTCGAGGCCTTTAGAATCTCCGGTTTCAAAAGTTCGCCCAGGGTCAAAAATGCTGGAGATTCTTTTGGACCAGGCACCGCTCCTTGAGTTTCAGCTGAGCTTCTGGTTGGTGTTACGTGAGGCAAAGTGCCGGTCTCCTTCGGCTCTTTCGCTGGTGATGGTGTTGAATTGAAGAGGAAGTCCTCTGCTTTTTGATTAGCCGACACAAAAGGAACAAGCGGCTTGAGATGGTTGTTATCGGAAGGTGAGGAATCTGGAATAAAACCCTTTGGAGACTTGACTCGATCGGCGCTCACTTCAGGTTTACCCTTGGAGTCCACGACCTGAGACAAACCGCCGAAGAATCCATCACCAAATGAGGTGCCTTTGATGATTTCGAAAGGTCGGCTGTTAACGGGATTGTGAATGGGGGCTACTGAAGGCGCTATCGAACCTGGTTCTACTTTTGCCGGATCGACAGGCTTTACTCGAGGAAGAATCATCGTTTCAAGAGGACCACCCTTCAAGTTGGGATCAGTGAAGTCAGGCGAAGGGCTCTTTCTCGAATTGTTGGTCACATTAGACGCGAGTTCAGTCAAGGTTTCAGACGCTTGCGCAATCGCTTTCGGTAATGCGTGACCTCCTGGCAGACTCGGCGAAGGGTCGCCTGTAGTAGCAACAGGTTTCACGGGCTTGGCAGCAGGAGGTTGCTGACCGACAATCTCAGCCAACGTTCCGACACCCTGCCCAACGGCTAAACCGTCTAAAATTTCGGCTGCGCTGGCGGCTGCTAAACGAGTTTTGTCTCCTTTATGGGAATTATCGCTGGTACCAAATATGGTGATCTCAGGAAGAGTGGAACGCTCAGAAGGCGCTTTCGCCGGAGTTAAAACATCCTCGACTTTTCGCACAAGGCTAGCAACGGGAGCCGGGGCACCAGCAGCTGATTCGCTCGGATGAGCGATTCTCTTTAGTGTGACCCCGTCAGATGGAAGCGATGTTGCTGCGGGCTTTATTTCCGGCAGTCCTTTGACAGGTGATCCCGTCGCACTCGAGCCGTTGTCAGTCAGCAGGTCAGCGACGCTGCCAATAACGGTGGTATCGCTGTCGCCAGATTCTGAGATTTTAGGACCAGAAGGTTTTGGATCTCTATGCTTTGTATCGCCAGTTTTTAAATCTCCGGTTTTAGCCGGAGCGTTCGCAGGCAGTTGGGGCGAAGGAGGATTTTCGGTAGTGCCTGTCGATGAAGGAGCAACAACATCGGTCGTTTTCCCGGTGAGTAACGAACCTATAGAAGGGATGGGTTCTGAAGCTAAGTGAGGAATTTTTGCGGAAGGCGACTTAACATCAGCGTCTCCAGGCCCTGGTGAAACAGTGTCAGCTATTTTGCCGCTGTCCAATGATCCTATAGAAGGAGCTTTAGTTTCTCCAGACGGAGCTACCGGAATGTCAGCCGTTTTGCCGCCCAATGAGCCTTTAGAGGGTGTATTGTCTCCCGATACCGCAGCGTCAGGTGATTTGCCGCTGACCAATGAGCCTATAGAAGGAGCTTTTGTTTCTCCCGACGGAGCTACCGGAATGTCAGCTGTTTTGCCGCCCAATGAGCCTTTAGAAGGTGCATTGTCTCCCGATATCCCAGCGTCAGGTGATTTGCCGCTGATCAATGAGCCTATAGGAGCTGCAGAAACAGTTTCAGCAGATCCCGTCGCGGGAGCGGACACTGTCTCGTCAGGCTTCGCCGCCTGTGCTGGTGTAGACACAGCTTCGACACGCGGACGGAAATGAATTCCTTCGGTGAGTCCGAAATCGGCAAATTGAGCCGCCGGTGTAGCTTTGAAATCTTCTGAGATATCTGACATGGCAAAGACACAGCCTGACAAAGGGGGTATAGAAACTGCCGATTCTCTCGTACGTATTAGGGTTCGTCGGAGATGGCTACTAAGGTTTCCTGGGGACAATCGGGGGTTTGCGGAAACTTGATATGAGTCAATATTCGTATTGGCAAAATTTTGGACAAAATCGAAGATTAAATCTGGTCGGTCTGTCAAAAAAAAATCGAAACGCCGGCCCTATTGACATCCGCAAAAATCGCGCTTATGATGTTGCCGCTATGCCCGTGTGCTTCCGCTTTCCCGGATTCTTACTATTAGTCCAAGTAGATAAGGCAGATACCCGCTTATTGTGAGCGGGTATGTAGTAGTCAGAAGAACAATCTCACACCATCTGTGATACCACTCTTCCTTTTATATAGTCCGGAGTAAAAAATGGCCAAAACTGACGTTCCAGCAGCAGCAGCGGTTGATGCAGTGAAACCGAGTACGACTGCCGCACAACCAGTCGAGACTCAACCGCAGGGCGACAAACCGGTCGCACCTCCTACGGATGCAGCTTCTACAACGACGCGGTTGCAAGAGGCGGTACCGGCAATTGGAGCGCCACCTAAAAACGCGGAGGGGCAGATGGACGCCAGACGCGTGGAAGCCGAGGCCAGAGCAACCAATCTGGCAGCGCTGCGGGATGCCCCGCACGTGCCGCCAACGCCTGACAGCAGAATCAATAAACCGACAGAAGTTACGGCCGCGAAGGTGACACCGAAAGCCGATGTCGACGCAAGAGCGGTCGCCGCCCAAGAGCGCGCGGCAGCTACATTAGCCGGCGGAGATCGGCAACCAGGCAGCCCGCCTGCGGCGACCTCCGATGCCAGGACAGCAGCGATAAGTCGTCAAGAAACCACAGCCAATGGTGCCGATCGTCAGCCGGGCAACCCTCCAGCCGGTCCAACCGACGCTAGAACCGACGCCGTCGCTCGCCGTGACACCACCGCCGCTGCTGGCGCGGACCGTCCACCGGGCAGTCCTCCAGCTGGTCCGACCGACGCTAGAACCGACTCTATCACCCGTCGTGACACTACCGCCGCTGCTGGCGCGGACCGTCCACCGGGCAGTCCTCCAGCTGGCCCGACCGACGCTAGAACCGACGCCATCACCCGCCGTGATACTACCGCCGCTGCTGGCGCGGACCGTCCACCGGGCAGCCCTCCAGCTGGTCCGACCGACGCTAGAACCGACGCTAGAACCGACGCCATCACCCGCCGTGATACTACCGCCGCCGCTGGCGCGGACCGTCCACCAGGCACCCCTCCAGCTGGTCCGACCGACGCTAGAACCGACGCCATCACCCGCCGTGATAC
>JADYXR010000151.1 GCA_021772095.1 Candidatus Obscuribacter sp.
AGGCTCTTCGATCTCGTCAAAAAGTACAAAAATCAAAAAAAAAATCAACTTACCCTAAACTCTAAAAAAATTTGTCTCAATTTCATTGACAAGTTCCGCGGAGCCGGTGGTGCGATAACAATTACGACATCAGGGACAGGCGGAATTTCCACGGCGGGCGGTGACGTCACAATCCTCTCCAAGGGAGACCTGAACCTGAACACTGGCAGTATCGGAGTCGATACCACGGCTGCAGGCATCAACGGCGGCAATGTTTTACTTGGTTCTGGATCGGGTTCGGTCAAGGTCGGCAATACAGGTACAGGCGGGATCAAAACCGCAGGCACAGGCACCGGTGATGGCGGTAGTGTGCTCCTGGGAGCTCAGACATTCGTGGATACGGGCACTATTGATGCAAGCGGTGGATCAGCCGGAGGTACAACGGGTGGTTTTGTAGAAATCGAGTCTGGTCCGGGTCTAAGCGTCGGAGACGTCATAACTAGTTCTATTGATGGCACCGCCAATTACATTTCTATCGAAACAATTGACAACTCCCCCGTTACGCTAGCGGGGCTCCAAGCTATCGGTCAATCTGGTTCTGGTGCCGTGATCGTTACAAATTCCGGTACAGGTGGTATCACTGCTGGTGGTTCCATATTTGGCGAAACCCTAAGTCTAAATGCGACTGCAGGCGGAAATATCTTGCTCGGCAACAGTGCCGGAGACTCAATTAACGTGCAAACCAATGCGAGTGTCAAAGCCGCAGGAACGATTACGCAGTTCGCCGGGAACAAGTTAAGCGCCGGAGGCACTTTGACAGTGCAATTCGGATCTGGCACCCCGGTCCTCAACACGAGTGTAACCAGCCTTGTCACTACCGGCTCCTCCGCACAAACACTGACTATTAATGAATCAAATGCCATTCAAATCGGCTCGCAGGCGATCGGTCAGTTGGTGGTTAACACCGCAGCTGGCGCCATCACAACTGGTGCGAATATTGCCGGGTTCAATGGCCTCAGTCTTAACGCCGGGGCTGGCGCGACAATCACTTTGAGCCACAACATTACCGGCAACACAAACGCTGAGGTTAGCCTCAACACGGCAAACGTTAGTAACGCCAGTATCACCCAGACAGCCGGAAATATAACGACAAGCGGAAGTGGTGGTGTATCCGTGGCACTTAACGCTGGAGGTTCTGCAAACCTTACATCGGCCGGAAACAGTATCAACAATCTGAATGGCATTGGCGGTGGCAAGATCACGCTGAATAACGGCAGCACGGCGTTGAACTTAAGCACGCTCGGCGCTGCGCAATCGGTCAATTTAACAACCACTGCAGCAACCGGAATCACATTTCCAAATAGCCTGAGCACCACCGGCACTATCACGTTAAATACACCAAGGTTCTTCACGAATCAGAGCACTACCGCAGCCAGTGTTGTGATTCAAAATCCGAACGGCGCTCTCACGATCGCCGGCGCAGCTGGCGCCGGTGGGAGCCTGACCGGCACGACACCGGCTGCCGGACCGCCGGGAACTCCGAGCATACCTACTGCAATCATACTTAGCTCCGCCAACGGTGCCCAGTTGAATTTAGTCGGCAACATGGCTCTTGTCGGCGATGTGACAATGAATAATTTCGGCGGCACTACCACCGCGGCAGCAGGTGCGTTGTTCCACGGTACCAATAACGTCACCTTGAACACTCTCAACTATGTACAGCAAGGCACACCGCCACAGATCACCGGCAATAACTTTGTCATCAATATTTCGCCGTTCGGCACCATCATCAATACCGCCGGCGATGTTAACCTCAACACAAATACCACCATTAACGGCTCCGATTTCGCGATTGTGGCGAGCGGCAACATCAATCTTGGTATTATGACAATTAATCTATCGAACGGAGCCGGTAGTGGAGGTAATCTAACCCTCCTCTCAGGATACTCGTTCACCCCAGCCAGCGGTGGACAGATTCTGACGTCTAATCCGTTTACCTTGGTCGGTCCGTCACTGGGAGGCAGTATTAATGCCGCCGACTTGACCATCAACACGGCCGCCACAGGAGCCTTTGGCGACGGTGGCGATGTCCTCGCTGTTGCGCAAAATGGTAAAGTCACTCTTGGTACCATTGATTCGTCCTCCGCCAGCGGTATTGGTGGAGATGTCACAGTGCTCGGTCAGTTGGGATTGACAGTCGGAGCCATCAATGCCAGCGGTCTGACTTCAAGTGGTGCTGTCATGTTGAACGTCTCAGTGCCTGCGGTGACAGGCACACCTGCAGTAACCAACGGCTCTATATCTGGTGGCAGCTTCGCGGGCGGAGCACTCTCGACGGGCAGCATCTCAGCCCGATCGATCGATGGCGGTATTATCACAATCCAGGGTAATTCCAAGAAAGACATCGTATTGGATACTTTAAAACCGCAAAAGAACGGTGTATTTGGCACCATGTCCGGTTCAGAGATTCATGTAGCAAACTTGGGCAAAGGTATCAAGATTAACAATGCTCTTGGCGCTGGCACTGTAGAGCTTGTCGCCAGTCTCAAGGGTGGGATTTCAACCAATAAAGATGTTGTAATCAGCGCGGCTAATCTGACGCTGACGGCTGCCACTGGTAATATCGGGAAGAAAGATATGTTGGTGTCGGCGGTTGCCCTTCAAGCCAATACAGGCGGCTCCGTCAGCCTCAAGAACCAGTTATTAGCGCCTACAACCTTCCTGCTGGATTCCACGGCCGGAAAGGAATTCACCTTAACGACTATAAAATCGGTCGTTCTGAATGACATCACGACGACGGCTGGTAACATCCTCGTAACTGGTGGCACCGGCGGTACTCTGCGAGTAGCGGCTGGCTCCGTGATCACTGCCAATAATGGTGCAGTCACCCTGATCAATCCAGACACTACTGCTGGTGACATCCTAATTGGGGACAATGCGACGGTACAAACACAAGGTACCAAAGGCAAAAACACAATAATCAGTATCGGAACGGCTCCAAAAAAACCGACAATTACAGCCGAACCAGCGAATGTGACTGTCAATTTGCTAGGCGGTACGGCCTTCTTCGAAGGAGCTCCCGGTGGCATCATTGCGCTTGGTCCCACCAATGCCATCGTCAATGTCATCAATAAGGATGTGATATTCAGCAACGGCTCTATCAACTCGGGCGCAGAGAAGATCACGCTCGGTAGCAACGCCGTTATCACAGCAGATCCACCGGACAGACTATCGACGCCTTCACTCCCACTCAAGGTAACGGCAGTCGCTAACGCGATCGATCAACAAATCGCTCTAGCTTCACCCACCTTTGCCAACGGCGTGCATGCAACACCAATTTCCAGTGCGGCACAAGTTGGGCTCAATACAGACAATCTGACAGCCGCCATCTGGGGAAATGCAACACAACTTTCAAATGGAGTTTGTTCACTCAGCACGAATTTGGCGTCAAGTCTAGTCACCATTGACGAAGCCGAGTTGAATACAAGTGTTGCGCAACTCGACGCGAATAACGTTGCTTTCAACCGAACAACCGATGCAGAAATTCAAACCAGTCAAAATCTATTCATCAACGCTGCATTTCACGGCGATGCGAGTCCTGAACTCTCATCGTTTGCAATCGAGAAAATTTCCAACGTCAGACTCTCTGAGCAATCCAGTGCAGTGGGGGCAAAGCACAAAAACGGAATTAAACAATTGCTGCTAAAGAATGGCAATATATTGTTTGTTCCCAATGTTGATACCACAGTTTTGACACCTCACGGCAAAGTGAAGCTCGCTGCTAACTCAGTGGCACTCATTATGCAATCCGACAATGGTCTGGCTGTCTTCGATATCGACGACCATAGCAAGAACGCGGTGGTAGTCGAAAGCAACGACAAAAAATTCAGTTTATCTCCTGGACGTCATGTTGTTGTCTCCAGCCATAACTCAGAAGAATTTTCAGACGTAAATCCGATCGAATTGATGCAATACCGTGGTTTGAACAGGACCAATATGAGCAATGGATGGAAAGCCTACACATCCGAATTCTCCATTCCATCAGCTTGCTACGCAGTTAAACCTTTGCACCAACTCACTGCATCAAAACATGGTACTACCGCCAAAATCAGAAATCACATGATGAAGACTTCCGCAGTGATCATGACTCTCAGTCCCGATCGTGGCGATTACGTACAATTTTTCAAAGCAAGAGCTACAGCTTATCATCGCGGCTTTTGACGTTCGCAGTTTAACTCGTCGAAGAATCTAAATCGCCCGTGTATTCAGAATTTTTCTTTCCGCGGGGAAAGAGCGCTTGTTTCTGAGAACCTCAGGGCATCTTTCATAAGTTGTATATACAGGGAGTGCGCAATGCGTAACGTAACGCATCCTTCGTGCAAAGAATCCAAACATTCGCAAAAAGTGGCTTAGAGAAAAATTTTCCTGAGTGCGTTCGCGCAGACTACGATTGTGCGATCAATATCTGCTTCGCTGTGCGCGGCGGAAACGCAGGCGGCGTCTACGGCTGTGGGTGGGAGCATGACGCCGTTGGCGAGCAATTCATGGAAGAATTTTGCAAAACGCTCTGCGTCTATTGTTTTACTATCTTCGAAATTCTTGACCGCTTTTGCTGCAAAGACGAACGCGAACATTGATGAAACTCGCTGGAGTTGGAACGGAATCGCTTCTAGGGAGCCGCTTTCGGGGCTCGATTTGGCGACCAGCTCTTGATTGATTTCGTCGATGTGTTTCTGAATACCAGCGAATAATTGTTCTGTTCTTTTGTCCAGATCTGAATAAACGGATGGATTTGACAATGCGTTCAAAATTGCAATGGCACCAGCCATGGTGATCGGGTTGCCGGAGAATGTACCGGCCTGGTACACATCGCCAATGGGCATCAGCTTTTCCATGATTTCGCGCTTTCCGCCGTATGCACCAATCGGCATGCCTCCGCCTAACGCTTTGCCGAAACATGTGAGATCTGGTTCCACTTCATACAAAGATTGCGCTCCGCCAAATGCAACTCGAAATCCTGTGAGCACTTCGTCGAAAATGAGTACGACACCGTATTTTGTGCAAAGGTCTCGAACTCCGTTGAGATAACCGGGTTCCGGTGCGACCACGCCCATCGAGCCTGCGACCGGTTCTATGATTACGCCGGCGATTTGTCCGTCGTGTTTTTCGAGGCATTGATCTAGTGCATCGAGATCGTTGAAGGGAACGACGACGGTGTTCTTCGACGCGTCGTGCGGAATGCCGGAGCTATGTTTGTGAGTCGATGATGCCAGCACTGAATCGCTGTGACCGTGGTAACAACCTTCGAACATGATAATAATGTCTTTGCCGGTGTAACCTCGAGCCAGCCGCAGGCTACTCATGACGGCTTCGGTTCCTGAATTGACGAAACGCACCATATCTATTGAGGGAATGCTCGCCACGATTTTGCGCGCCAATTCCAATTCCAATTTATGCGGCGCGCCGAATAAAGGACCTTGTCGAAGAACTTCCGAAACTGCGTCCGCAACTGGAGCGAAACCGTGACCAAGAATCGCTGGTCCCCAGGCACCTACGTAGTCGATGTACTCGTTGCCGTCGGCGTCGATTACTTTTGAACCCTCTCCGCGGTCGACGAAAATTGTGTGACCTCCGACTTCATGGAATGATCGGAAGGGACTGTTGACACCACCTGGAATGACTTCTTCGATCTCCTTCGAGAGCTTCTTTGAAATCGGCGCGTTGATTTTTGCGGATGCTGCAAGGGAGGTCATAGTTTGGTTTCCTTAGTTTAAATTTCTATCGAGGCTTCTATTTTGTAGTCACCTTTTTTGAGTTGCTTAAATCCGAGAGCGGATGAATTGTCGTTGCCACCAGGTGTGGTGATCAGTATGTTGTCGCCTTTGGATACTTTAATCACGTCAGGTGAGCGATTGACTACGCGAACGGCGACTGGCTGTCTTGTTCCGCGAATTCGAACAATGATCCGATCCATTGCGCTTTTAGCTTTTTTGGCATCTGGCTGTTCGACTTCAACTTTAATAAAGTCGAACTTTGCTGGGGCGCTTCTCAAGGTGGTACCGTTGATGGTGACAGTGTGAGTCCCTGGTTGAAGTTTTCCTGGGATCAAAAGTCGTAATTGAACGGGCGATGAGGCGATAACTTTGGTTTCAACTGTGCTGTCGATCACGATCCTATTTTTGTCTGCCAGTCCATCGAAATCATGTCCGTCGATTACAAGAACACCGTCATTCGCCACAAATGGTGAAACTTTATCTATGCGTGGAGTCTTCTGAGTGCCGCCGTCGTCGAGTGTTTGAAGAATGTCTACGACCCTGGAGCTAACTTCGGGGCGTTCTGCCAACGAGATGTGCAGAGTTTCTCCTGGCGGCATGTCTTCAGGAATCATGTAGAGTGCTTGCCCCTGCATATCCGTTGAGACAGTGGCACCGTTGAAACTGAGTTCCACCGAGCGTTCTGGCTGCTTATCTTTTGCGATCACGCTGACAGTCAAAAACTGTCCGGCAATTGCGCGTTCCGGAATCAGTAATGCCGCGCCGAGGCTTGGCGATCTTGGCGCCAGATTCAGTGCCGGACTTTCCCAGGCGCGGGAACTTGCTGATGCCGGCGCCGGCGTTGCCATGGCGATCCTTGTTGATGATGGTGCGTTTGCCGGCACGCCAGAAGTATCAACTTTAGATGTGGTGGTGTTCGGATACGCTGATGCCTGGCTGGTTGTGAGCTTGACCGCGTCGCCACCGCCACCGTCGCGTGACCAGTCATCTTTCCATGCGGGATCTATTTTTGCTGCACTGTCCGTTGCAATAGTGGTACTACCGCTGGTGCTAGTAATATTGGCACTGTTGGCGTTCGTATTCGAAGTGGAAGTAACCGAAACCTCCGGCGACTGAGTAACTGAAGCTGAGGTTTGACCGGCGTTCAAACTGCTTGGGGAGACCAGGATGGTATTCGGAGAATCAGGGTTGATGTGATCGTCTTTCTTCGCGTTTTTAAAGCCTTTTCGATCATCTTTTGATTTCGAGTTTTTCTCGACTATCTTTTTTGTTGGATTTTTTTCTGCGTTGGAAGCGGAATTGGCCAACTTGCCGCTGTTGTTGTTGTTGTTGTTGTTGTTGTTGTTGTTCGAATTTGTGTCGATTGAAACTGACGAAGTCTCTCCGCCTTTGCCATTATTGTTGGGCTCTGTGTTCGATGGAACCGGCTTGTCTGAGGGTTTGTCATATGTTGACTCTCCGCCGTTTTCCGGAACTAAGTCTTTTGGGGGAGAATCGGAGTTTGTTGACGCGGCTTGTTCGTTATTCTTTTGAACGACCCAACCCTTGTCGTTTGATGGTTGAGCGACGATTGTAGGCGTGTTGTTGTCATTCGATTTGGCATTCGTGGACAAGTCCTTTTGGCTTGCCTCTGAGTTCTTTGAGACTTTTAAACTCGCGTTTTTGTCGCTGGCTGGTTTAACCTCGACGACATTGTCTTTTTTATTTCTGCGGTCGTTGTCGTCATCATCATCACGATTGTCATTGTCATCGCTGTCATTTTTGGAGGCGAGTTTGCGACTAGCATCCGACGCCTTGTCAGCGGCTGAACGTTTACTCTCAGCAACTTTGTTGTCGTCGTCATCGTTCGCGCGATGTGAAGCTATTCGATCGCTGTCGTCATCGTCATCGTCGGATTTGCGGTTGGCCGACTTTACTTCGTCACCGCCTACTCCACTGCCGGTATCAACAGTAGTGGCAACCGCGTGCTCAACTAACGCCGCTTCGGCTTGTTGTTGCGCGAGCAGGCGTAGCTGTTCTTGATAGAGAGCCAGTTGCCTCAGATACTCCAACCCTCTTTGGGTCAGGATGGTATCAAGAACGATCGTAGACTTTTTTTTTACTTCACCCTTAACGTCAACCGACTTCGAAGGCGAAGCTGATTCACTTTCGCCCTCGGCAGCTTTCTCTTTGAGCCGGCAGCATGCCGCGTCAATACTGACCGCATCCAGAGCGCCGATCCAGTACGTGACGTCCGCTTGGCTCTGGATATCGAAGCCGGTTTTGACAGGCGATCGTCCTTTAACAACAACTATGAATTCACCGACTTTTTCACCATTTGAAAGAGTCTTGTTTTGGCATTCACCAGCGATGGTGACATGCAGCATACCGTTTATTCGTTTACCCCAAACAGTCGCAACAGATCCTCGCAATTTGTCGGAAATGATTACGTCGCCGGATGCCCAGGCTTCAGTTGTCATCGAGTTCTTCGCAGTGTTGTTGTGTTCGGGGGCGAGTATGCGGTTGTCCTTCAGTTCGCCCGTTCCAAGTGATTGGTCGAGCAATTGTCGAGCCAGGCTCACGATAATTTTTTCGTCAGCAGTTTGCACTCCCTGTGTTTCGCCCGCGTCTCCAAGCGACTTAGAGATGTCTTGCAGAACGCTAACAAGTGCATTGTCCGGCAACAGAACCGGTTTGTCGCTGACTACAACTTCCGTTGTGGTCAATGGCGTGACAGGGGCGACGTTAATCACTGCTGCTGGCTTTGCGCCGGCAACCGGCTTGATGATCTGCGTTCCTGTGACGGGAATTGCTTTTACTGCGGGTCCACTGGTCGTTTTGAGCTCGATGGATTTTTTCGCGTCCGGAGCACCTTCAATTACTTCTTCTTCAACGACAATAATCTCGTCATCGTCTTTTGGTTTGTTGAACCAACCCTTCTTTTTCTTAGCTTCTTTAAGTTTGGCATCATCGGCGGTGCTCTTCGCTTTTGCGGCCGCTTTCTCGTCAACCTTCTTAGGCTCTATTTTCTTCGCTGCTTTCTCGGCGGCGTCTGCCTTTGCCTTGGCTTGTTCTTTGTCTTTCTTGGCTTGCTCAGCCGCATCTTTAGCGATTTTTTCGGAAGTCTTTGTTGCTTCTTTTTTTGCTTTATCTTCTGATTTCTTTTCGGCTGCGACCTTCTTTGCCTCAGCCTTCGAATCTTTCTTGTCTGAATCCTTTTGTTTGTCTTTCTTCGAATCTGCCTTCGCAGGCGCGTCTTGGCTGGTTTCGTCATTCGCGACGATCAATACTTTGGAGGCGTGCGATGGATTATGACGTGATGAGAAAAAGTTGCCGAAGCGCAGTGATGTTTTGGATGCAGGGGGTTCAGTCGCAGAGGCTGTCATTGTGAGTGGCTGCAAGAGAAGTGTGACCGCAGTCGCTATTGCGAACGATCGTGCGAAACGCAGACTCTCCACTTGATTCCATTCAATTCTTGTCTCAAATGATTTGCGCATATTGACCCTTGACTTCATGAATAGCCCCGCGTTTCCTTTGCAAGCAACTCGCAAAATTTGATGTGATTTTACTTTAAAATTAGCTGGACGTCACTCTTCGCCCGAACGATTTATCGGTTATCTGCCAGAGCTTATGTTTTTGTGCAGTCAAAAATGCACCGCAAATGAGTATGTCAAGCGGCGCGCCCGCTGTTGAAGCGCTCGTGGTCTAACTCTCGTATATGATCGGAAACCTGGTATCGCGCCTGGTATCACGGCTGGAATCGACTAAATCGGTTTGACCATTCGCGTATCGGTAATCAGCCAGGCGCCTCGAATTCGTTCAACCGTGTAGACCACGTTGTACGCTTGAGTGGTGTCTTTCTCGACTTTCATAGTATCGGCGCTGACCAATTGTCGGCGCTCTTTAATGTAAGTCTCGATTTCGTACTTCGCGGCTGGTGTTATTTCTTTGTAGCTTTGAACTTTCAGCTCAACAGGCGTCATCTCGTAAAAGCGCTTGTTCTCAATCAGCCATTCGATCGCTCGGTTTTGTGTGGCAAGAGCATTACCGCCCAGAATCCTTGACAGGCTCGAGGCTTGGCGCGTCTTAACCGCCGAGCGCTTGACTTGCTGCCAGGAGTTAATCAGGTTGGAGAACTGTTTATGCAACAAGTCGTCCGATGACTTTGGCGTAGTGGTTGTCGTAGTCGCAGGCGTTGTTGCAGTTTTCGGAGGCGTGGTTGTGCTCGTCGTCTTTGGCGGAGTAGTGGTCGTAGATTGCGGCGGAGTCGACGATGGCGTCGAATATACGCTGAAGCTTGTGGTGTCCGAGCGCGGCGATGCTGATGCCACGATTGATGGTTTCTGATTATCGAGAGCAATCAGGAAGCTCACATTGCCGGGCACCGTGGACTCTTGCGCGGGTTTGCGCTGAATTTGAATGACGTATGTGCCGGCTTTCAGATTCACGGAACCGTCTGCTGTCGTGCTTGACAGCTTTTCCTGGTTCTTCATCAAGTCGTTATTGAAGTCGGCAATCTTGCCTGGCAGCGCTCCGACGGCTTCCAGTAAATAATTGGCGTTCATTTGAACTGCTAGAAGTTGGCTTGCTTTGGGCGATTGGTTCACCAGCAATAGTTCTGCGTGGGTAACATCTTCACCTGAAAGCTTGAGTTTGAGCTGATTCTTCGACTCATCAACCAATGCGGCGTTGTCGTTCTGATCTTGCGAGAAAGGTCCAACACCTGGCCAACCGCCGGATTTGACGAGATCGCTACTTTTGAGCGAGGCCAACTTGCACAGAGGCTGTAATGCACCACCCTCGGTCAGCGGGTTGGACGGCGATGAAGAAGTTTCGGTAGCGGATGTCGTGGATGCCGGAGTGGCGAAAACGCTTGAAGACCCCGCGCTCGAAGGAGTTACGGTAGAACCACCTAATGTGACAGGTGTGTTCAAACCGGTTTTAGCAGTGGAAGCCGACCCGGTATTGCTGGCTGGGCTTGCCTTCGTGGTTGTTGTCGTCGATTCGGAACTTGATGAAGTGCCCGCCGCGGGGCTGGTAGCCGTCGAGTTGGACAGCCCAGAAGACCCAGTAGCACTTGGTTTTGTCGAGGCGCCGGTGGTACCTGAATCGGAATTGGTATCTGCCGACGTCGTTGTAGCGCCGCTCTTCGTCAAGTCTCCATCGCCAGCAGCCGAATCGGTGGCGCTGGAACCTGGAGTAGGACTATCCCAACCGGATGCAGGCTTGTCTGTCGATTTGAGAAGATCACCTTCCGCCACAGGCGGCTGCAGACCTTTCGATTTTCGTGGCTTCCGCGTTTTTCTCGAAGGTTTTTCGGTTTCCTCTATGGCAGCCGGTCTCGTCACTTCCTGGTGCTCTTGCCACATATCGTCGAGCGAAACCCCTTCCTGCGCCTGAACGGCGAGGGGCGATATTGTGAAACTTATTGCCAACAGCAGCGCACACGCGCTATCTGCGATCCCATTACGTTTGTGTGAAAAATGTTTCACGATTTTACCAATACTCAACAGACAACCGGTTTCATATCATATCGCGAAACCAATTTACTTATAGTTATTAGAGCTTTCGCGCCAACATGTTTTTACGTTGAGGTGCGCCAAGCCGGGAATCGCGAACAGCCACGCCTGGACTTAATCGGGTCAGCTCTGGACTAGGTCGAGTTTATATCCAAGACCATGAACGGTTTTAATCAATGACTGTTTTCCAGGTGTGCCGATTTTTTTGCGCAATGAAACCATTAATGTTCTGACTGCTTCCGTTGTCGCGTTTGAATCGGATTTCCAAACCCGCTCCACGAGCTGATTGTGGCTGACCACATGATTGGGATGTCGCAATAAAAATTCGAGCACACCATATTCGAGCGGAAGTAATTCTACTTTTTTTCCAGCGACAAGAACTTCACGTGATACCGTATCTAGTTCAAGCTCCCCGGCAGTTAATGACGTCTGCTGAACATGTTGCGGACGTCGGAGAAGCGCTCTAATCCTGGCTGCCAGCTCTAGAAGACTAAACGGTTTAGTTAAATAATCGTCAGCTCCGGAATCAAGACCGAGCGCTTTATCTGCAACTTGATCGCGTCCAGTCAACATCAAGACAGGAGTCTTGCCGCCTGCAGCGCGAAATTCTCTCAACACGTCAACGCCGTTCATACCAGGCAAATTCCAATCCAGAACGACCACGTCATACTGAAAAAATTTGAGTTTTTCAGAACCCTCGCTACCGGTCGATGCGCTGTCAACCGTATATCGCTGGCTTTTCAGATATTCTTCGAGGCGATCTCTAAAGTCCGCATCATCCTCGACTACGAGCAACTTGGTCATGTTGAGACTCGAAAGGTTGGAGTTCCGTTGTCGCAATTATACCCACGAAGTTGTTTGATACAATTTCGACTCTATGTTGATGCAATATTTAATTTGTACCACGCTTCTAATCGGGCTTGCTGTTTTTACTATCCAGAGCTCACTTCTGCCGTGGATGACAGAACGCAGCATTCGCTCGTTTGAAAATTATCGATATCTTGCGGCCAGAAGCAGAATCGAGGGAGATTTCACTGACGCCAGACGATGTCTCGATGCCGCTTTGAAAGAAGCTCAGTCACTTCATGATGAAAAGAAAATTGCACTGGTAGGCATCGATCGTGGCAAGTTAGAAATTCAAGAAAAGTTGAGCGCGAGTCAAAACAAGAATGCCGTCATATCTGAGATTCCGTTGATATGGCCTAGTCCACTGGATAATATAAAAAGCAAGAAGAAGAGCAAGAATTTTGAGAGGTGGGAACCATTTCTTCGCATCATTTTGCAACAGCAAACAGTTTCGGCCGGGTATGACCCGGTTCGCCTGATTCCGCTCGGTGACGCGCTTTTCGAGATGTCTCAGTATAAACAGGCTTTGAACTGCTATCTAAAAGTTCTGGATCCATCTGAAGGCACAAAGGATCGGCAGACGCAAATTTTTGCATTGGAACGTGCGTCAAGAGTCTACTCGTCACTGGGCAATTACGGCGAAAGTCAACGTTGTTTAAACAGCGCACTTAAACTCAATCCGGCCGACAAAATCCCTTTGCAATTGCATCTCGCGCAATCATATTTGGATGGTGGCAACTTTGAACAGACAAAAACGATTTGCGACCAGCTTCTGCAGAGTGGCTTAAAGAGCTTGACTCCGAAGTGTGTTTGGTACGGACAATTGCTTAAGGGTAATGCTGAATCTCGATTGAACAATCACGGCGTTTCAATCGCTATTCTGACGAAAGCAGCTCAGTCCGCCGAAAAATTGTTTGGACAGAGCAGCGCGGAAAATTTTAGATCACAGGATGAACTATTCCAGTCGCTGTTTTATGCCGGTCGATTCGAGGATGCAAAAGCGGCTTACCGAAGAGCGATCGAACTTCGGGAAGCCAGCAATCCTAATCGAACGCAACACACTGTCACTCTCACATCGATGCGTGAAGCTCAGCAATACATGGATGTCAATCAATTGAAAGTTGCTATCTGGCTGTGGGAATGGTCGCTCGAGGACCGGATTAAGGAGATGGGACCTACTCACAAAGGCGTTGCACGCCGTTTGTATGCGCTTGTTCGCGCCTATAGAAAAGCTGGCGATAAGCCCAAAATGTTGGACGCCTGGCGACGTGCTCGCGCAATCACACCAATCGATCCGGAACTTGATTAGGCAAAAAAGTCTTCTGCCATCGATCGAGCAGAAGTTTACTAACCCAAAAGACGAAGAAAGAGACGCGCTCTACGTCTCCTCCTTCCGCTCGTTATCATCTGCTGGGGAAAAATTTTAAATTTTCTGATTGCAATCTGAATGGTTCAGATTGTGCGTTGATGGATCATGGTGTCGGATATGGTGCGTTCGTCTTAAGCGTTAGCCGACGGACCCGGGTACCGGTTTAGAATTCCGCGCTGGACTTGCCTCTCGATCGTTTCATCCAAGTCAGCTCTGGACACACCGTGTCGTCCGTCTTTCGCTCCGTTTCTGGTCGACTCCCAGTGGTTAAGAACGTTTCTTATCGCGAGTCTGTCGAATGGATTTTGAACTTCATCCCGAAGGAACTTTCTGACCTCATCTTTACTTACGCGATTGTCACCATTATTATCTGGGAATTTTTCTGCCAATATTCGAGCACCTGCTTCTCGCAAGTTGTATGGTTGGCGCTCCTCAGGCGCATTGGCTTCGGGTCCCTCTCCCGGTAGTGACGGCGATGGCTGCTCCGGCGGTGCTACTACCGGCGGTGTTTCAGGGGAAGGTGTAGCTGGTGCCTCAGGGCTCGGTGGCGGTATCTCTGGATTGGCCGGCGGTTGATCAGTTCCCGGATTGGAAGGTTGCTCCGGAGAGCCTGGCGGGTTTTGCGTGTCGCCACCGCCATCGCCGTCACATTCAGTGTCGGTCAACTCTACGCCAGGCAGATGATTGGAAACATCCGGCTGACTGTTTTGTATTTCATTCCAAACGTTTGGAAACTCGCGCATGAAATCCTTCATGAAGTCGCGAACGAAATTTTCCGGTGTATTGCTTCCACTGTTAGTGTTGTCTGAACCTTGGAAGCTCTCGGCTTGCTGATGATTGGTCATGGTAAGTATTCCTCTTCGCTCTGATCACGGAAGTGTGACCAGGTTGTATTCGACGAGCGCGGGGGTTGATAGGCGCGTCCCTCACAGAAAACAGAATAATCGGCAGTTATAAGATTTTCGTAAGATGACAAAATTACCGCTATGTGGCGGTTTTCGAGGCTTCCCGTGGCTTCGCGTGATGGGCGTCGCCACAAGCCGTGTCGAACGACTAGAATACTGATTGTCCGTTTGCCTATAAGTGGAATGGTGTTCAGGCGCGCATGAAGTTTCCAGCCTTCAACTTACCGACTAAGCTCTTATTACTGTTCAGTATTCCGGTGCTCTTCGAGCTTATTTTTCTCACTTCGTTGGGTTTCGCTTTAATGCGCGTCGAGAGAGTGGCACGAGTTACCGAGCACTCCAGAGCGATTGAGGCTAGTGCAGCGCGCATCACGGGCCTTGGTAAAGATGCCTGCATGAATATGGTGGCATTCCATTTAAGTCATAGTCGAATTTTCACTGCCAACCGTGACTCTATTGCAAAGCAAATAAAAGACGAAGTCAGTTTGATTCGCGATCTTGCCGGCGATGACAAAGAACAACAGCGTAATGTCGACATACTCCAAAAAGCCACAGACCAGGCTATGAAGCTGATCTCGAAGGTCGAGATTCAGACAGACGAAACCGGAGAGGCCTCAACCGTTATTCAAGGATTGCTCATGAAAGGTGAGATTGAATCCGTGATTAACGACATCTCCACAGGCGCTGCCGGGCTTGGTAAGCACGAATCCGAGCTGCGGCGATTGAACGCGCCGGGCGCTGACGCAGTGAAGCAAGATTTTTTGATAGTGCTATTTGCTGGAATTCTCGCCCACCTCGCGGCAACGGGCGCGGCTACATATTTTTTGGCAAAGAATTTTTCGGGACGATTACATCAGTTAATCGACAATACGATGCGCATGGCCAGTGGAAAAGAATTTACTCCTCCGGTTGGTGGCACCGACGAAATCGCGCAGCTCGACAGTACGTTTCGCCAGATGGCGCATGCTCGCAACGAAGCGGATAAGATGAAGCGCGAGTTTCTCGAGATGGTTAGCCACGACGTGCGGACACCGCTTATGTCGGTTTCAGCCACGCTTGAAATGATTGGCATGGGATTACGTCCGAACATGTTGAATCATGATATTGAAATCGCCGATCGAAATATTACGCAGGTTCTTGATCTGCTAAGTGAACTTCTCGACCTGCATCGCCTTGAGGCTGGTAAGTTGGAGCTTGCACTCGAAGAAGCTGATGTTTTGACCGTTCTCACCATCGCGATAGAAACGGTGCGGCCCAACGCAGAAAAACTTGGTGTCACCATATATGGTAGCGATGTCAGCGCCGGCATTATGTGCGATCAAGTTCGACTTCGACAAGTTCTAATCAATCTTCTTTCCAACTCCGTGAAATTCTCACCGAAAGGCGGCGAGATCAGATGTTCTATCGATCTCTTCCCTGATACTTTAAAGATCACAATAAGCGATCATGGACCTGGCATTCCGCACGAATTCAAAAACAAAATTTTCGAACGCTTCGGCCAAGTGCGCGATTCCGATAGCAAAGTTCATGGTGGCAAAGGACTTGGTTTGGCAATCAGCCGCGCGTTGATTGAAGCGCACGCCGGGCGGATCGGCGTTGATTCAGAAGAGGGTAAAGGCAGCGACTTCTGGATCGTTCTTCCGCGCATTACTTAACTAATTGATCGCTGATAATTCGGATTGTAGAATGTTGAAATCAGCGATGCTCAGGTTTGACTTGGCTTCGGAAAGAATAAAGCTGTAAGCGTCATTTTGGTTTATTCGCCTGGCGATAGCTAGCAGCTTTAAAAAAATCGCTCGACTACCTAAACCATCGATGATTTTTCTTGCTACCAGTTTCGCCTGCTCTATTTTTCCAAGTGCCAGACCTAATTCGAAGAGCAGCGTGCCTTCTTCTTCCGTTATAGTTCTGTAGCTATGGTCGTCGTGATCTGAGAATCTATCAATGGTTGGAAACAGTTTTTGAGCTTCTATAAACGATTGATAGCCGATGAACATTCTGCCCAGATAATCAAAATGTGGCTCCAAAATTTTGTATCGCTTATCACGTAAATACTTCCCGAAGTTAATCTTGATCAAATTCAGAATCGTCACCTGATGCTTCGACTTCTGATTGTTCTCATGCAGAAACTTTAGCAGTTCGATTTCCTGGTAATCATCTCCAAGCGCGAAATTCAATTCCATCCATTCTTCTTCGAAAGCCCTGCGGTTTAGCGGACCTTCTTTCAACATGGTCTCCATTTGATTTCTCTTCAAGGAGAGCGGCTCTCGTGCAGCCGGATTTTTATTCAAAAGTTCTGAAAGCGCGATTCTTAAATTGAATCTTGATGCGTAACCAACATTTCCATCAAGCGCCGAAGTAAACAGCACCAATCCTTCTTCGAATTTTCCTTCATCGACAAGCGCTTTGGCCTTGGATAGCATATCCTTCGACTTCCGCAGGCCATCGGCAACTTGCTCATTTTGTTCGACAGTGGTTTTGCTATCATCGTCAGTAGTCGTCACATTGTCGCTCCACGGTTGACAGGAATTTCGTTCATTATAATAACTTTTGATTGACGAACAGTCTGGATGCGATTGCAAACATCGTGTTGTTATATTTTAAAATCTTTTCTGATGCCCTCAAATTCAACCTTCGAAAGAGATTTTTTCGCATCATTTAAAAGAATCTTGATTTGTTCATCATGACCCGCGCGCCGCGCGGCGGTAAGCATCGATCTATAGGTCTCGTTAGTTTTTGATACTGCAAAAATCTTCTGCGCTATTCTTTCGGCTAAGGAAATTTTTTGCAGGCCCAAACAGACCTCATAGATCATTGGTCCTTCCTGGAGAACCTCTTCCAACAGAAACGATGTTGGATCCTCGCTGGTAATTTGTGGAAAATAGACTTCGATTTCATAGTTCGAATAATGTGAGAGAAACATGCTTCCCAGCCGGTTTAAGTAAGGCTCAAGAACATCATATCTTTGATCCTGCAGATACTTTGGCAGATTGGTTCGGATAGTTTGATAGGCATTGAAATCATCCAATCCATTCGGCTTCTGTTGTAGACGTTGCAAAAACTCGAGTTCACGATAGTCTTCCCCTAGCGCTTTGTTTATTTCCGTCCACTCTTCGATGAGCCACCGAGATTGTCTTCCCTTCAGCATCTCTGATTCATGCTGATCTCGTTTCTTTTCAAACGCCTCGCGTGCCGGCGGATATTCTTGGACTAACTTTTCCAGGCATGCCTTGAGATTCAAGTCAGACAGACCGCCGACTGAACCTTTAAGACTTTGCATGTACAAACTCAGCGCCTTTTCAAATTCGCCGCTCTCAACAAGTTGCCGAGCCTCATTAAGATCGCCGATGTTTCCGGAAATTCTTTGCACAGCCTTGCGAATTCGTTCTTCTTCCTTGTCGGTCACAAACAATCTCCGTTGTCGAATCGGTACATCATATTCCCAAATTGGAAATTGCTTGGCAATTTAACTGGAAAGCCATGGAAAGATCGCACATTGGCGTGAACATTTTGTATCCTATGCAAAGGAAAACATTGGAGGCAACATGACCCCGACTGCATACAATCAGGTGCCGATTCCGTCATTTATGTATGGTACCGCCTGGAAGAAGGACGATACTGCCAGGCTTGTAAAACTGGCGGTTGAGGCGGGATTCAAAGCGATCGACACTGCCAATCAACTTGTACATTACAACGAAGCTCTGGTCGGCGAAGCGCTTTTAGATCTGCAGAAGACTGGCGTGACGCGCGAGTCTTTGTTTCTCCAGACCAAGTTCACTTCCATCGGTGGTCAAGGGAATCTCGCTCCTCCATATGACAAATCGGCTAAGTTGGCTGATCAAGTCAAGCAATCCATCGACAGCTCGTTGAAACACTTGCATACCGACTATCTCGACTCGTATGTTTTGCATGGTCCATATTATCGAAACAAGCTCGGTGCTGAAGACTGGGAAGTCTGGGGCGCCATCGAAGAAATCTACGATTCGGGCAAAGCAAAAATGATTGGCATTAGCAATGTTTCGGCCGAGCAATTGGCGGAATTGGTTGCTAAATCGAAGACAAAACCAATGGTCGTTCAAAATCGTTGCTACGCGATAGCGGGTTGGGATGAGGATGTCCGCGAAATTTGTTCAGAGCACGGCATCATCTATCAAGGCTTCTCATTGCTCACTGCAAATCAACGCGTCCTCACGGATCCTGCCGTGCGAGCCATTGCCGAGCGATTGAACACCGGTGTCGCGCAAGTTATTTTTAAATTCGCGATGCAGATCGGAATGCTTCCGTTAACTGGAACTACCAGTGCGCAGCGGATGAAAGACGATCTTAAAGCGGAACAACTTGAACTGACGGCAGAGGATATGAAGGCGCTCGAGACTGTCGGTATGACTGCGCAATATTCCTAGGCGACGAAACGGATTGCCTGGAAACCGCGTAGTATTTCTCGGTGATGGAACGGTTAGCACGAACACTCAATAGCTTCGACGTTTTGTCGTGTAATGTTTTTCGAGACGCCATCGGTTCGTTTCTCATGGCGGCGGGAACGAGTCTGGCTGCCGTTTCTCTCGCGGGCCATTGCAATGCTGACGCTAAGTTCGCGGAACGGAAACGAACTTCCTGAAACAGGGAAACGAACTTGGGAGATTCGAAACTAAGTTTGTGGTGCCGAAACGTAATGTGTATCGCGCCGACCAGTGGTACCAAGTACGGTGATACCGGCTCGTCTCAGCATTGACACTACTAGTGGTACCGGCAGCCCAATTACGTTTGTGAAACAACCTTCGATAGCCTGCACGAATGCCGAGCCAATCCCTTGCAGGGCGTACGATCCGGCTTTATCCATCGGCTCGCCAGTTTTCACATACGCTGAAATTTCTTCTTCAGTCAGATTGCGAAAATACACATGCGACATCTCGAAGCTTGATATCTCAATCGGTGTTTGCGAGTTCGCCTCTCTGTATAAAATCACAACGCCGGTAAACACATCGTGGCATCGACCGGACAGTCTACGCAGCATAGACTTGGCGTCTTCGACATCTTCTGGTTTCCCTAGAAGTTGATTGTCTAAGACAACAGTGGTATCAGCACCGAGCACAAGCAAACTGCGATTCTCGTCGCCGCCTTTCCAATTGTCATTCTCGGTGACGCGTTCATAAACGGTATCCGCTTTCAACTTCGCCAGTTGAATAACCGTTCCGGCTGCGGTTTTTCCGGGTTCGACTGTTTCGTCGACGTCACTCGGAATAATTTCGAATTCGAATCCGAGATTCGTTAAAAGCTCTATTCGTCGGGGGGAAGATGATGCAAGAACTACCTTGAGTCCTTTTTCTGCTAACAGACTGTCTGACATTTATTTAAAACCCAGCTCCAATACTTGAATCCGTTTATTACCTTTGTCGGCTACGAATAGCAGACTATTTTCATTATCGATCGAAAGACCTGATGGTCCGACAAATTGCTCCGGACCGGAGCCCAAACTTCCAAAAGTGTACAACCAGTCGCCACCTTGACCGAACACCTGGACCCGATGATTAAGCGAATCCAGCACGAAAATGCGGTCCTGCTTATCTATAGCTATAGCGCGTGGCACGTTGAACATGCCTCTTTGCGTGCCTTTTTGACCGAAGGTTCTGACCAGTGCGCCTGATTTGTTGAAGACTGAAACTCGACAGACTCCGTAGTCGACGACATATATGCGATTCAATCTGTCGGCTGCCAGTCCTGATGGCAATTGCAATTGCCCGGGTTCTGTTCCTTTCGTACCGATTTTTCTCACCCAGACTCCGACATCCGATTGAAAAACTTGCAAGCAACCGTTCGTCGAATCCGATAAATAAAGCAAGCCGGTCGAGTCGATCGTGATGCCGGCAAGACCACCTTCGGTACCCTGGATGTTTTTGAACTCTTTGATGAAAAGTCCCTGTCCATCGAAGATTCTTATGTAGTGATCGCTGGAGTCGCATATGTAAGCCCGACCGCGTTCGTCAATTGCAATGCCACTGGGTTTGGTGAACATTCCGCCGCCGGTTTTTGAACTGATTTCCGGACGTTGCACTAGATCGCACAGCCATCGACCATCTCTGGAAAAGGTGTGGACCTTTCGCATCGCCGCATCAGCAACCAACAATTTGCCGGAGCGATAACTGGTCGCAGACAATTCAACAAACGGTTTTTCTTTGGCGCCATGACTTTTGATCGTCATAACCAACTTCATCGGATTGTATGTCGGTTGAATAAACGGTGTATCCGCCCGCGCCGGGCGTGCGCTCGGCGGAGTGGGTGGAGGCGTTCTTCTAAATTCTTCTGGTCGCATGTCGTCGGAAACATGCTCCTCTTTCGCTGCGGAATTTTTATCGCCCGGCGATATCGGTTTGTATTTTCCGGAGGCACTAAACTTTGATCGTTGCTTCTCTTTCAGGATGCCATCTTTGTCGAGCGTCACTTCCAGACCGAAGTCGCTCATGTTCGCTGAAGCAAAAGTTGTATCCGGCAAATTTGCTTGTGCCGCCGTCTTTGGTGTCAGGTCGCCTGTATCAATATCCAGATTTGTGGGGTGATCGTCGAGGACGCCACCGCGAGTATTCTCGACTGGGCGCACGTTAGAACCAGGCCGAACGAAATCTAGATTTGTTGCGTGCTCATCTCGAGCAAAACTGATACGGTCGACCGAATTCTCTTTCGCGACGGCACCGATATCCAAATTGGTCGCGTGCTCGTTCGGATTCGTAGTAGCGTCCGCGTTCGAATCCGAAGTGGCGCTGAAAAGCGCATGGCCAGCGCCGGGACTATTGGCCGTTCCATCCGCTTTATTTTTATTCGAGCCAATCTCATGACTCGATGAATCACGCATCTCTGCTTGCTGAGAAATATTCGAACCTTGCATCAATTCCGGATCAGTATTGAAATCATCAATCTGTGCTTCGAAGTCGGTCGGCGTAATCGCATGCGAGAACCGTACCGGCGCACCACCTTCAGGTGCTGACGTGAATGCGTCAATGTTCATGGTGTCGTAACGGATGTCACCACATGTGATATCGACTGCGTGTTTAAAATCACGAATAAATTCATTGACTGACCGATATCGATCTCTTGGTTTCTTTCGCAATGCACGAGAGACGGTCCCGGAAATCTCGGCAGATATTGCCGTGTTCATATTCATCAGCGGCAATTCTTCTTGCGACATGATTCGCACGATAGTGGCTGCGATACCGTCGCCTGTGAACGGCAAGTATCCACAAAGCGCTTCGTATGACACCACGCCCAGTGAAAAGATATCGGCACGATGGTCGACAGTTTTGGCGTTTTGCAATTGTTCGGGCGAAACATAAGCCAGCGTTCCCAGCATCACGCCTGTCTTTGTCAGTTTTGTCTCTTCTAAATCGGCAACGCGCGCGATACCAAAGTCGGTGACTTTAACGGTGCCGTCTTCCATGATAAAAATGTTGTCCGGTTTCACATCGCGGTGAATAACGTTCATGCTGTGAGCATACGAAAGCCCGGCTGCCACTTGCTCCAGAATATTGAGAAAAGCGCGCGGTTCGCAGATGCCACCACGATTGGCGATCTCGCGGCGAAGATTGTGACCTTCCAAGAATTCCATCACATAGTAATAGCTGTCCGGATCCTGCGATATCTCCAGAACCGAAACGATATTCTTGTGGACCAGCCGCAAAGCGGTTTGCGCTTCACGACGAAAACGATCGCGAAACTCTTTGTGTTTCGTCGAATCGATGTTTTCCAAAATCAATTGTTTGATCGCGACGTCGGTGTTGGTTCGCTCATCATGTGCTTTGTACACGATGCCCATACCACCCCGCCCGATCTCGGCCAGGATTTTGTAGTGCTCGAACCGACGCGACATGGACTTATTCCATTACGAATATAAGTTCGGTTTTTCCGATGGTAAGGCGATCGCCAGGATTGATCTGGCGTCGTTCGCCGAGCAATTCACCGTTGACCAGCGTTCCATTAGTTGAGCCGAGATCTTCAATCCAATATCCGCCCTGCATTTGCAGAACCCAGGAATGGTGCCGGGAGATATAGTGATCGTTGGTAATCGAAATATTGTTGGTTTGATCGCGGCCAATCTTACTGACTGATTGCGTGAGCGGATAGCGCTCATTAGTCAGTTTGTTATATAGAAATGCCGGTCTCGAAGTCGAGACTGCTTTGCCTTGCGATGCGTTTTGCGGTCCAGAGTTGTTTTGTTGCATACCAGCTTGATTACCACAAACGGTGCAGCGTCCCGAAGGATCGATGACTCCACCACATCTCGCGCATAAGCCGCTCACAATACCACCGGTACTAAGCGCTGCCGTTGCTTGATTCGTCTTGATAGCTGATTACGACTACAGTCACGTTGTCAGGCGCGCCACCGTCGAGGGTCTGTTTCACCAGCTCTTCGCAGACATCATCCGGATCGGTGCTGTCTCCTACCGCTTCAGAAATTTGTTCATCGCGCAGAACGGTTGGGAGACCGTCTGAACAAAGCACAACCCAGTCACGGTCTTTCAATTCGACTGGCGTGTGGTCTATCTCGACGCGCTCCTCGTGACCGAGGCAACGAGTGATTAAGTTTTTATAAGGATTGATGCGGGCTTGCTCTTCAGTCAAGCGCCCTGCGCGCACCATCTCTTGAACTACTGAGTGATCGTTAGTCAGCAGCGTGTGTTTACCATCTCGCACCAGATAGGCTCTTGAATCACCTACGTGAGCGATTTGAAGCATATTGTTATCGGACTGAACTGCTACCACCACGGTGGTGCCCATTCCTCGAACAGACGCGTCTTCCTCGGCCTCATGCCAAACCTTATGGTTCGCCATGTTGACCGTCTCATCCAGCCATTTCTGGATTTTGTCTTTGTCATCGAGAATCGGTGGACCTTCTCGCCAAGATTTTTCAATCGCTTCGACAGCAAGCTTACTTGCTCGGGAGCCGCCTACCGCGCCACCCATTCCATCAGCAACTGCAAAAACCCGTTGATCCGGGCTCATCCAAAAGTTGTCTTCATTTCTCTGACGCTGGCAACCCGCATCAGTTCGTGCAGCCGCACGCCATTTAAGCATACCTTATCTCCGTTGCCTCCTAGAAAGCTCGGTTGTCCCAGATCGGTCTCTTAGTTTACTTGATCTGATCAGGTGTCCAATTATTCTTGCCACCATTACACCATTTCCAATCAAAAAATAATTGGAGTATGGTCGCAGTTCGGTTATCAAGCAGGTCCCCAAGTACAAAATGGAAAAAGCGAGTAGCCACATGGACTGCACTAGTAAATTTACTCTATTTTTAGCGAAGTCTCTGCTCTCACTTTCTAAACTCTTTACCCGACTTTTCACTTCGTCGAGTTGTTTGAGCAAATCGCTGATTTCATGGGTGTTTTCGAGACCCGCACTTGGCGACTTTATTTCTTCAATGTGTGGAATTGTGGCGCCGGATTTTTGACTAGTGGTTGTCATTGGCACTGCTGATGCGCGACTCTTATCCACTTGACCTTTGCCATGCGATTGCAGAAACGCAAGAGATGCATCCAGAGTCTTTGTATTTATCAGCTTCATCCAGGATGCCTTTAACGAGTTTGCATACTCGTTTCCCATGAGCTTCAAAACGTCGGCAGCTTGATCGGGCTTGGTCAAAATCCACTTGCGAAGTGATGGTTTGGCTGCTTCGACGAAACTAAAATTGGGATGCAGAGTGCGAGCAACGCCTTCCAGTGAGGTTCCTGTGCGAATCAGATAGGCAAGAGTGGGCGGCATGCAGATCGCTCGCTCGCCGGCGATCTGATCTATATCGTTTTCCAGGTGTGAGAAATCCAGCTCGCGAAGCCCTTTTCCGGCATAGTAGTCAATCAGTGGTTCAATTGCGCGCCTGACCAGTTCGAGCCGCGCATTTTCTTTGACGATGCCGAGAATCTTCAGTTTTACTATCAGATCTTCGAGATCGCGTCTTATAACTGCCCCGATGCATCCGGTAATTGCTTCGCGCTGAGCATCAGTGATTTCACCGATCATGCCAAAGTCGTAAAGCACGATGTTGCCCCAGTCGTCGATGGCGAGATTGCCGGCATGCGGGTCTGCGTGGAAAAAACCGTGGAGCAGCACCTGGTCGAGATAGCAGCTCACCAGTTTATTTCCAATCGAAACCAGATCGAGACCCGAGTCCTCAAGCGCTTTTACGTCGTTCACTTTGATACCCGGAATATATTCCAGAGTGAGAACGCGCTTACCTGTGTACTTCCAGAACACCCTCGGCACACGAATATCCGGGTGATCTTTCAATATCTGTCTGACCCGGTCGGCGTTCTTGCCTTCCTGGATGTAATTGATTTCTTGAAAAAGAGTGCGACCGAATTCGTCTGATAATTGAAACCACTCATCCCAGATTTCGCTTTTCTTCAAACGATTGCCGACGCGAGTGGCGAGCCTCATGTAGCCAAGGTCTTGATAAAACCTTGTGGCCAGATCGGGACGCTGAACCTTAACCACTACCGGTGTGCCGTCCTTGAGCCAGGCTCTGTGGACTTGCCCGATGCTTGCAGAGGCGATCGGCGTTTCCTCGAACTTTATAAATACCTTTTCCGGTGCCGCGTTCAAATTCGATTCGATAATTTTTCGAACGATGGCGATATCGAAGGGCGGAACTTTGTCTTGCAAAAGCGTCAGTTCATCTGCCATCTCGTCGGAGAGGATGTCACGCCGCACGCTCAGGAATTGACCTAATTTGATGAATGTCGGTCCCAGTTCGAGCAGCGCCTGTCTCACCCTGGTCGCGCGTTTTCTGCGCTTCTCGCTCGATGTCAGCCCGGTATCCTTGCCATATTTTTCGGAGATCGAACTGGCCACGAAAAGCGACAAAGTTTTGCTCACTTGCCAGAAGCGCTTGTCTTTAACCAATTCCGATGGGCGAATTGAACGATCGGCTTTGATCGGATCGTAAGCGATTACACCAAGCGGTTGCAGATTAGTTTCGCTGGCCGTCTCTTTTGGAATCGCCCGCGCCACTTCCTTGGCTACTTCTTTGGCGATTGCCGCCGTGCGCGCGCTGGCTGTGATTTTTTCGCCGGCTAATTCCGCGGTCGGACGCTCTATATTAGTGAATGCGTTTTTGCTTTTCGATTTCGAATCGCGCGCGTCAATTGGCTCCACAACTTCGATCTTTAGATCGAGTTCCGGTGCTAAAGCATCTGTTTTCTCAGAGGCTTTTTTCGGAAGGCTATGTTTCGAAGGGCTTTCTTGACCGTCGTTTGATTGATTCTCTGTCATGCCGTGAGCTTTGATGACGCAGTCAAGCGGGAAGGGGTGGTTCAGATATTAGCGTTCGAAACTAAAAACTGATTTTGTCCGTTCCGTTCGCTCGACTCAAACCGATGCTTTCATCTGCTTGATTTCAGAGATCTCAGCTCTCAGAGTGGCGATCTCAGCGCGCAGCTCGTTGATTTCAGTTGAATCGCCGAGTGCACCAAGCGAAAAATCTGCAACTTGTCTGCGAATTTTTTCGCGCACTTGACTTTCGAGAATTTCAGATCGTTGCCAGATGTGCTGGGAAAGCTCGTTGGCGACTTGCGATGCGCGATCTTTCGCTTCGGCAAGCTTGTCATTACTGTTCGATTTATATTCGCTGGTTCTGGCGGTAACCATGTCCAGACAATCTTCTAGGCGTTCACGCCCAACTTCTAAAGTTGCTTTTGCCAGGAAGAAAAGTTTCACGATGGGCCGAATCACAACTCTAACCTCCGATGGATTCAGATTGGCAAAGCCCTTGCTTCGCCGCTTGCCTGATAAAGCACGTTAGTGCTCCAGATAGCACGCGGTTGGAAAGCGGCTGTCGACCGACTAAATCGGCATTTTGTCGCGACAATCAAAGACAAAACTATCGGAAGATTATACACTAGGGTAGAAAAGATGCGAGTGTTGTACCCTGTCAACTTGCGCTCTGTAACGGAAATTAGACAGGACGGATTCCATAAGGAAGCCGGTCGACAACTTCAGCGGATTAGCCCGACACAACGGATCTAATCTGCTATTACATTTGGCAATTTGAGGAAAGAAAGCGATATGTTGGCACCAGAAACCAAAAACCCCGACAAGGGTGCCGAAAAATCGGCACAACCTGAAAACGTCGCTAGAGCCGGTGGAAAGAAGATTGATTCGGTCACGTTGATCTACGTGCCGCTCCACCTGGGCGGATCGCACCGCGGTGTCAGTATGGGCCCGGCAGCCATGCGAGTGGCAGAACTTCCGGAGAGTATCGAAGCTCTTGGATTCAAAGTTGCCGATGAAGTCGACATTCCCGTTCCTTATTCAGTCTGTTGGTGGGATAAACAATCTCCGGCAAAATGCGTTCCGGAAATCGGCCAGGTCAGTCTCGACGTGGCTGCAGCAGTCGAAAAAGCGATGGCTGCCGGCACCATTCCAATTACGATAGGCGGCGACCACTCGCTTGCCATCGGCAGTATCGCCGGTGTTTCCAACTACTATCGCAAACTCAATGAAAAGTGGGGGTTGTTTTGGTTCGACGCCCACGGTGACATCAATACTCCTGAATCCTCCGGCAGTGGAAACGTGCATGGCATGCCGCTTGCCGTCTCTTTAGGAACTGGTGATAAACGCTTGACCGACTTGCTCGGTTACTCACCGAAAGTCTCACCTAATCGTTCCGTGCTTATCGGAATTCGTGATCTGGACCCGCCGGAGCGCGAGTTGATCGATCAAACTGGTATCACACCATTCACCATCCGCGATATCGATCACCTTGGTCTTGGTCGCGTGACGGATCTGGCTCTGGGCGCTTGCGGCTCTGATTCCACCGGTCTTCACGTTTCCTTCGACATCGATGTAATCGATCCTGATGTTGCTCCTGGTGTCAGCACACCGAGCCGCGGCGGATTGAATTATCGCGAGAGTCACCTTGCTTTGACGCTTTTGGCTGAAACGCAATTGATCAGATCGATCGACATCGTCGAATTGAATCCTGCAAACGATATTAAGAACAGTACAGCGAAACTGGCTGTGGAACTGATTTTGTCGTGTCTGGGACAACGAATTCTTTAAACGAGATTTGATTGAAGGATCTATTTCTAGCGACAGGTCACCGACCCTATCCATACCCCGTGACACCATGGGTGATGACACAGGCGTGGAATGATTTGCTGTTTGCTCATTGGAAATATGAGCCCGAGGTCGTTCAAAAACTGATCCCGCCGCAATTTAAGATTGACACCTTCGACGGTGCCGCCTGGATTGGTGTTGTGCCATTCAAGATGCAGAAGGTGCGACCGCGATTCACAGTTGAGCTTCCAGTGCTTTCGGAGTTTCTTGAATTGAATGTTAGGACCTATGTCACCGTCGGTGGTGTGCCGGGGGTTTACTTCTTTTCACTGGATTGTGAAAGTTTGTTTGCCGTCGAAGGGGCGAGGAAATGGTTTCACCTTCCTTATTATTATGCCGAGATGAATTTGCGCGAAGCGAATGGTGAATATGCGTATCGCAGCACTCGTGTGGATAAACGCGGGCTGGCTGCGCAACTCGATGTCCAGTATCGGCCGACTGGTGATGTATGTGTGTCCGCGCCTGGATCGCTGGAAGAATTTTTGACGGAACGTTATTGCCTGTACACCATATCCGGTGACGGAGACATTTTGCGGGCGCACGTACACCACGATCGCTGGCCGTTGCAACCGGCGGAAGCGGAATTTAAAACGAACACCATGCTTTCACCGATCGGTTTGGAAGCGATTGCTAAACCGGTTTTATATTTTTCAAAATCTCTTTTGACCGTGGAATGGGCACCAGACGTGGTGCCTGGGCAATGACCGATAGTGAAAGTTCAAAATTCTATAAACTGATTTTCGAAAAAGGGTAGACAGGTCGAGAAACGGATACTATACTTACGTATGTGTAGAGGGCTGAAGAGTGCTTTTATGCGCCGCAGGGCTTTGATGATGACGGAATACCGGTTTTATCGGAGCTGATTTAACGGTTTCTAGGGATGGACGAGGATCGAAGTATGCTTCAGGAGCTGCCAACGCGTCAGCACGACGTTCTCAACGCGATTGTCGAGTTGACCGATCAAAATGGTTATCCCCCCACCTTACAAGAGTTGGCTACTTCTCTTGGCTTGAAGAATCGAATGACTGTTCACCAGCATGTGGTGGCGCTCAAGAAGAAAGGCCTGGTTCACTGGGAACCGAAGCTCAATCGCTCCATGCGGGTAGTTGACGATGGTCTCAAGCACATAACCGTT
This sequence comes from Candidatus Obscuribacter sp., assembly GCA_021772095.1. Classification (GTDB taxonomy): domain Bacteria; phylum Cyanobacteriota; class Vampirovibrionia; order Obscuribacterales; family Obscuribacteraceae; genus JADYXR01. The sequence goes on from JADYXR010000151.1 coordinate 28,608, forward strand.
GAGAACAAAGCCAAATACGCCACAGATAATCACAACGTTTCAGAGTCCTCTTCATCACATGCGCAGTCCGACTTGCCTCCTCTAGGCGTTCCGCTCGCCGGCCGAATTGCAGCCGGTATGCCGATTGACGCTATTGAAACTCCCGAGTATTTGCGCGTTGAAAGCGAATACGCAGGAACCGGATGCTATGCCTTAGAAGTACGCGGCGATTCGATGATCGACGACGGCATCTACAATGGCGACTACGTTATTGTGAAACCAAGCCCATCTCCGCTAAACGGCGAGATCGTGGTGGCACTTCTCGAAGATGGATCCGCCACACTAAAACGATTCTATAAAGAGAACGGGCGATATCGTTTGCAGCCCGGCAATTCGCAGATGGAGCCAATCTTCATCGATCGCTCTCAAGATTTGCAAATTCAGGGCGTTGTTGTGGGTCTATTCCGTCGGATGTAATCCGCGGCTGGTCCTTGCGACGACTGAAAAATTTTCAAAAATCGCCAACTATTGACAATTGCCTGATACCGCATTCGATACCGGACGCGCATCAGGCTTTTTGTTGTGTGCAAGACTCCGAGCGTTTAGCGGCTGGACACGCTGAAACGGCTGGTGAAAATAAACTTTCAATATCAAAAGTTTAGGCTTGAATTCTTGTCGAAAGACCGAATTTTAAGGATAGATTTGGGAGCTGACGAAGCATTGGTGGCTTTCAACTCGAATCACAGACCAGGTTTGATTAGTTACTAACTTTAAGCCTCCGAACGCCGCAGTAAAATCAAAACCGTCGAAATGTCGTTAATACCGATATACCCGGCGATTCCAGCTCTTTCCATTAATACTAAGTCCTGACTTGGGTGCACCTTCCTATATAAGATCCATTTAGATAAAAGGGTACATCTAAGTATATGGCCAGGCGGAGCCTTCCCCCTTAATGTCCGATCCCGACAATAAGCCAAAGAAACTTCCGGATACAGATGCTTCGACTTTTAAAGTCGACGACTTTCGCCGTGATACCACCTCTGATACCGAAGATGACGACGACGATCCGTTTGAGAAAGCGGCTGCCGACGCGATCGAAGAGCAGAACAATAGTGGCACGGCTAAGACCGGCGTAGGTGTTTTAGCGCCGGATGCGAACGCTAATGGTGAAAATGAATTTCTCGATATTCCCCGATGGGATAAGGTTGCTCTCGTTTTTGATGGTGAGCCGAAAGACGATGCCAATGGTGGCGAGCGACCGAAGAATGGCGATGGCAAAGCGCTTGAAGATAAGCCTAAACCGATCAATGGGAAACCCGATCCGGCAGCCGGGGAACCCGAGGCGCCAAGCCTGAAACCCAATCCGGTATCTGGAAAACCCGAGACGCTAACCGGGGAACCTGACCCACTTAACGGAAAACCTGTTCCGCTAAACGGAAAGCCTGATCCGATCGAAGCGAAGACTGATCCGAATGAAGCTGAGGCTGATGGTGACAAACAGAACGGCGCTGCCGGTGACGGAAAAGCCGTAGGCAATAAAGTCAGAATAGAACTCGTAGATGACAAACCTGCTGGTGACAAACCTGCTGACGGCAAACCGGCTCCAGATGCCGCTCTTGCAGGGCTGAAGGAGGACGCCAATTGGCAAAAGCTTCAGACCGCTGTTGGTCGTGATGTAACGGAGCTCAATCGACGGCTCGATATCATCACCAGTCAGCTCATGCCCGCCAATCAGTCAGTCGCAAAAATTGTCGACATGTATCTGGATGCTTCGAAAAAGCGTTCAGCCGAAACCGTGACGTTGGATGGCAAACCGGCAGATGTGAAACCTGGGGATTTGAAACCTGGTGACGCGAAATCTGGTGACGCGAATTCTGGGGTGTCGAAACCTGGCGATTCGAAAGCCGCTGATGGCAAACCCGTTGACGGGCGAATCACGGATGGAAGACCAGCAGACGGCAAGACTGAAACGGGCGCCGAGGCACAGCGCAAGAGCGTTGAGTATCTGAAACTTCAGCTCGACGGTATGAAGCCGTTGAAGGAACAAGATGACGCTCTTTTAGTGGCTCGCGCCAGTCTTTTAATTTCGAGCGGTTCGGACGAGAACGTGAAGAAGGGCGAAGAGAGTCTGATCTCGATGGTTACGAAAAATCCGTCGATGCAATCGGACGAGCGCTTTCACGATCTGGTTCTGCGAAGTTACGTGCAGATGGCAGCGGTTCGATCGGCACGTGGACTGCCGCCCTGGAATCCCGAGCGCGCGGCTAAAGCGCATCCCGAATTCAATAGCACCGCATCCGATACCAAGCCCATGCCTGGCGACAAGTCGCCAATGGATTATCTTCAATCGGCTAATGAAAAGTTCTGGAACTCGGGAATCGATGAAGCGGTAAAAGACTTCAATGCAGCGCGCAGCACGTCGAATTTGCAGAAACAGAGTTTCGATCAGCAGCGTATGGAAGTTTTTGTCAGTGGTTTGTCGAAAGACATCGCCATCGCCAATGCTGAAGTGAAAGGAGCGCCAACCGAAGATCTCGTCGCCGAACGCAGTGCGCAGGTTGATACAGAAAAGAAACTGGCCGCTAAATCAACTGACGCTGACGACATGACGCAAGCGATCAATATCAACTCCGCTTTTGCCAAGATAGCATCAGGCGAGCCACTGCGTTACAACGAAGGCATGGACGAGTTGCGACGACATCTGATCGTTCATCCCGATTCAATTATGCAAAAAGGGTTTCGCGAAAATTTGGACAAAGCGATGGAAGCGCGTGCTCAAAAATCAATTGCGCAGGCCGCGGTCAAAGATGGTGAAAAGCCTGCTGACATGCCGGGCCCGAGTGAAGGTAAGAGCGGATACAAAGATCTAAACCTGGCTCGCACCGACCTGACGGCGGCGAAAGATTCACCCGTTCAAGCATACGCAGCCGATCAAATCACAAGTGGTGCTTTGCTCGCGCTCGGCATCGGTTTGTCGGTCGCCATGGCCCGTCGTTCGATCAACCGCTTCAGAGAGAATCGCGCGTTAAACGCGGAGCATGGCCCCAAGCCGATTGAAGGCGCTGCTGCAAAATCAGAAAGTACGCAATTGCGCGATACCGGCGGAACGCTGAGGGAAGTGAAAATCAAAGGCACACTGGGTGCCACCGATCGCGTCGTGGTGCAGGAGCCCGCCCGCAAAGATGATTGGAAGCAATACAAGAATGAAGGCAAGCCGGTCGATCAGTCGTTCGATCCGGCTAAAAAGAAATATGGTGAACTCGAGCGCCTCCGTGTAGACAGTCGCGATTTTTATGTCGATCGCGACAACAAAGTTTTCGTCGAACGAAAAGGCAAGTTGCACGAGACCAACGAAATCCGCATTGTGTCTTCAAAGCAGCTCGAGATGGAGCAGCGCGAACTTGGTGGTTTGCTCAATCCCAAAACCGCTGAAGCGATTTATTCGCTAATTTATGATGCTCACGGACTTGGTAGCCCTGAGTATGCTGAAGCTGCCGAACGAATGAATGTTCCGGCACCAAAGGTGGTGCTTCGCCAAGGCGCGCTTTCCGGCGAAAACGGCTACCTCCTGGGACAAGGAACAATCGTTGCCACCAGCGATATTATGATCGCAATGGGTTCAGTCAAACCAGAACGCACAATGGCCATGTTGCATGAGTTAGTGCATCTCGAACAAGATACTTTGATGATTCGCAGACTCGCAGATCAGTTGGGAATAGGAAAAACTTTCTCAGAAGACGGCAAACAGCAGGAAGCGCTTCTCAAACAATACGCAGAGAAAGTCCAGTCAACGCTTGATCCTGAGTTCGCCAGGAAAGTGTTGAAGACCAGGGACGGTCGACCACTCACAACCTCGGAAGGGCAACGCGCAGATCAATTACTTGAGAGTACTAATGAAAATCAGAAGATAAAAACGCTTGAACGATCGTTGCGATTGGTCGATGGTTTTTCCAGTTTGCTTGCTGCTCAGCCCGGTAGAGCAAAAGCTCCGAAGTCAGTCGCCGACCTATGTCAGCTTATTTCCGATGTGCCCGTTTTCAAAACCGCTTTTGGTGAAGACCCGCCCGCCAAAGTAAAAGAATTGCTCGAGCAATGGAAGGGTGTGCCGGAAGGTGAGAAGCCCGCCAATTTTAATGAAGATCAGGCTCGCAAGGTGATGGTGGATTACCTCACAGATCGGTTGGTGCGATCGACGGAAAGCGGCATGGAAACTGCACGCGAAAATCGTGTTGGTATGCGCACGCAGCAAGCACTAGTCAATTTTGGTGGCAATGATCAAAGATCTGCCGCTGATCTTTGCAAATTTTTGCTTGACCATCCAGCTTCGATGAAAGCTTTGATGGGCGACAATCCACCGGCTGAAGTTCGGGCTCTTCTCGAGCAGTGGAAAGGTTTATCCGATGGTGCCAAACCTGAAGGTTGGAACGAAGCCACTGCAAAAGATCTGTTGAAGAGTGGCTTCCAGGCGAAGTCCGCTGAGCTGACTAAACAGCGAGATTTGCTTTATTTCGGCGACCCAGTCGAGCAAGAAGCATGGGAAGTCACTCGCCGAAGTGAGATCGCCGCCAGGCGCCCGATCGACTGGGATTCTCGCCCGGGTTACGCCAGTCGCTCCACGCTCGCTGACAATTTGTCTACCAATGCGGTGGCTCGACAGGTAGCTTCAGAACTTAATACCACTGCGACCAAACCGGAGTTTGTTAACGCAGACGCGGCAGGCAAAAGCAAGCTGCTCACCGAGAGCGTTAGAACCGCGCTTTCCAGCAGTCTTGGTGGCGCAGATGGTGCCACTTTATCTGAAGCATTTAAAAATCTCGATGTTAAAGTAGGCGACTATGCGAAGGCAGAACTTGTTCTTGTCGATCCGACGAAATCCGGCAAACAAAATCACTTCGAGATCCGCATTCCATCATCCAAGTTTAATACCGAGTCCGGGCGAATCGAGGCCGTCGCCGCGCTGTATGCCGATGTGCATCTTTTATCCGAACTAGACACCATAATGTATGATCGACCCGCTAGCAGTGCGATAGATGTTGGTTCAATTTCGAGGACTCAGCCGCAGAATTCTCTGGAAGTAATTACGGCGCTGCATTTGAAGGCACCGGATGCAGTGGCGTTTGGATCTACCGATGTTTCCGCGCCGGTTTCGAAACCGGCTGATGCACCTGCAAAAACTGCCGATGGTGCGCCGCCGACGGCAGAAAAGGCGGAAGTGAGCGAGTTCGCCAGGCAGCATCCGAAATTAGCCTCGCCGCAGTATCAAGAACAAGTTTCAGCCGAGATAGCCAAAGTTACCGGGAAATGGAACTCGGCTCTCGGTCAAATTGACACTGCCCAACGCTTTGAAATTCTGAGACAACGTTTCGAGACTTTGAAACAAGAAGCGCTGCGACACGAAGTTGGACAGCGCTTCTTCCCGCAAAGTGAAAAGGCCAGCAGTCAGTTTCTTGAGCAAGAAAAAGCATACGGCGTCGAAGCCGATCGCACCAGTAAGGAGCTGAAACAAGAACTCGGTCAGCGGGTTTCCTCGATTGAATCGGCGTTTAACGCGGTCCTCGAAAACCAAGGTTTGCCGCCGGTAAAACTCAGTTCCACTTTGAACATCGATGCGGCAGATTCCGTCAGAGCCAGTCACTATGCCGGTGGCAAGGGCGTGATTGAACTGAGCTCGAACCTGCTTTTGACGGGATCGCCTGAAGAAATTTCGCGCGCGCTCAGGCACCAATATGTTTTGTATCAGCAAGATCGTCTGGTCATGAGCGATGTCTATGATTCCGACGCGGGCAAGTCCAGATACAAAGGCGACCACGCCGCCCGACTGGAGTATCGCGAGCGCACGGGAACCGACAGTCTGCTTCCTCAAGAGGGAGAACTTCGGCTCACTGGTCGTAGCATCGAAAGTGCCGTTTATAACGCGCTCCCCGAGGAAACCAGAAAACGCTTGATGGGTTCTGCCGACTTGATTGCTGATGGCGAAGTTTTGAATCCTGAAAAGTTAGCCGGCAAGGCGCTGACCTCCGCTGAATACAATAACCTCGAATCCTGGCAGAGAAAGTTGTTGACCGGAAGGCCACCCGAGCAAGCTTTTCTTGATTCGGTCAAACAAAGTTTCGACGCCGCGAAGAAAGTGGCCGGCGACGCTCCAGTGCTTGATGCCGCGCAAAAAACGCGTGCGGCCGATCTGGCGCGGTCCATGGTCAAGTATGACGGTGACAGTCGTAAATCAGAACGGCTCGCCGATATGACTTCGACTTATCGAAAACTTCGAGTCGATATCAGCACCGAGGGTGGTGTCGAGAAATTACTGGTTCGGATCACCACTCCGGAAGACAAGCTGACCGCCGCCAATAAAGAGAGTAATGGCAACGCGCTCAAGCGAACTTTGTTCGGCGAAAAACCGATACCTGCTGAAATTGATGCTCTGCTTTCCGATTTCCAGAAAGCGACGACCAGAGCGGGCGGTCTCGATCCAAAAGTTTGGAACACTCAGAAAGCGCAGCAGTTCAAAGTATTGATGGAGAAGGCCATCGATCAGCGCCACGTCGAAATTCAAACTGCGCTGACTGGCTCCACCACTGACGCATTGAATAATTCGCTAGAGATGGAAGCGGCGGTAGCCAACAAACCGACTGTTGAATCGAGATATGGCCGCACCGCATTTGATACCAAACGACCTGCCAACCCATATCAGGATGCGATTAACGCCACCGATTTTTCCGATTTTAACGAGCAATCAAATAAGCGAATGGATCTGGCGTCCGAGTTCAGTTGGGCTATACCAAATCGTGAAGCGCTCGCTACGATTTATGATTTTGCCGGCAAGGAAGGCCTTGTTGAGATTGGTGCCGGCAAAGGCTATTGGGCTAATATGCTGCGCGAAATGGGCGTCGATGTGGTCGCCTACGATACCAATCCTCTTGATGTCAGATCGAATGAATTTCATGTCGGAACCGCATTCTCCAAAGTGGTCGAAGGCGATACCTCCGCCGCATCCAAACATCCGGATCGCACACTGCTTCTATGTTGGCCTCCGCCTGACGACAGAATGGCTGCTGATGCGTTGAAAGCATACAGCGAAGCCGGCGGTAAAAAGCTGGTGTTTGTCGGTGAGCGACCTTTGCCGAATCAAGATGGTGTCGTCACTGGTGACAGGGGATTTCACCAATCGCTCGATAAAGACTGGGTTCTCAAAGAAACAGTCGAACTGCCGCACATCCCGAATCGAATTGGTGTCACTGGCGACAAGCTATATGTCTACGAAAAGAGAGCCGCGACCGCAGCCGTTTCTCCTGGAGAGGGTGAGCACGGCAACCGAGTCACCTTCGAAGCGAATGACGCCGTGATAGTCAAACCACTGGCTGGCGACAGGGTCTTGCTATACCAGCCAGCTCGACTGGGCAGACCAACTGGCATGACCAAACCCGACGAGAAAACGCTGAAAGCCGAATACGAAAAAATTGAAGTCACCGGATTTGATGGCAAACCGATTGAAGGCGTCGAGCACTATCAACATAAGGCGACTGGCGCACTGATTAGAATCGAGGCGGGCATGCAGTTTCCCGCCGAAGACCTGATGATAGCGAACAGAAAAGATGTTCGAGCGCCTAACGATTTTGGACCGCACCGCGAAGTCGCTAGAGTCCCTTCAACTAAATCGATCGATAAAGCGTTTGCCAGACGAGCGGGTAATCTCACCGATGCCGCATTCACCACTCGCGTTTATGAAAACAATGTGCAGATCAGCACGCCAACTGCCACCCGGGCGGGTGATTCGGCGCCGAAGAGCACCACCTATGATGGCGCCCGCGATGTAAGAATTTTTTCTCCCGATGGCGGCAAAACAGAGATACCGCTCTTCCGTAATCATCTTTGGTTTGACATCGGTTCCAAAAACAAAGCAAGTGAAGGTGATGTTAAAGCGCATATAACGATAACCAACAATAACGACAAAGCAGTGCTCGATAAGCTGCTCATCCCATTGTTGTCCGATGCCATCAACGGCGTGCCCGGCTCCGAAGCGGAGCGACTTGGTTTGACCGACTTGATTGTCGGTGCGAAATTGAAAGACCCTCTCGACCGCGATCCTCGCTTCAGTCATTTTATGTTTGAACGTGAATCAAAAGTGAGCGGGTCCGATATTTCCGGTGGATCGTTTACTGGACCGCAAGGACAAAACGCCAAAGGCTATACGTTCTACGGGCGGAATGCCGGCGACATCGAAAAAGCCGCTGCTATCATCGACAAATTTTTGGCAACCAATGCGGTTGTGGCACCGGAAGTGGTGCTAGACAAATCGACCTCAACAGGCAACCTCGGTGATTTAACTAAAATTGGAACCACTAATCGCCTCAGCATAGTGCGAGAAACCTGGGATTTTGCTGAAGTTAAAGGACGCTGGGGCGCCAGTCTTGATGCTGATCTTGGCGACAAAATTCGAGCAAAATATGGAACTGGTGGCAAGCTCGATCAAGCCGGACTCGATCGATTAGCGAAAGACGCCGGAGTGAAGGCCGGTTTACTCACACTGGATAACGATGGCAAAGTAGCCCTCCTGGGCTCACCTTCCGATCTGCATCTGCCCGGCCGAGGTTCGCATGGTGACGCCGTTTACCTGGACGAGTCGGTCTCCAATCGCACATTTGGAGAGCTAACCGGTCGCCATGCGGCTTACTCGATTTACAGGCACGCCAACAAAGATGGACCGGCCGAATCGAAAGATCCGGCTCACTATATCGCCATGGAAGAAACTAATTCCAGACGCGCTTACCTCGAGATCCCGCCGCGCGGAATGTCGCGCGATTCGGCTGAGTTCAAGGATCTTCAAGTAATGAAAAGGGCGATTCTCGATGGCGATTTAAAAACGCTTGAGACTAAGTTTAGAGAAATCAGCGCTCGCCCGGATCGAACAGCAGCCACCAAACTACTGCTCACACTGGAGCAAGAACTCGTCTCTCTGGGAATTACTGCAAGATCGAAATCAGGAGAGAAAACCGCTGAGGGTCAACCGACCGACGAGCTTCTCATCAAAGTAAACTCGTATCAAAGGCGCGACCTGATCATCTCCTCGCATAAGCCCGTCGTGGCACTGGATAGCGGCAATACGCCAGGCGTGATGGAATCGGTCTCAGTAGCAGAAACCATGGCAATGGTGCGAGGGACTTTATCGAAAAATGTCAGGTACGCTGAATACGATAAATTCGCACTAAAAGCGATACCACCCGCTTCCGACACTGGCGAGTATAAAGGCAGTCTGACAGGCAAGGGGGTCGAGTCCATATCGGATACACCAGGAACGATACCAGTGATCCGCACGGACGCCACGGCAGCAGTCGCTGACAAAGTTTTGTCCGCTACTCTCGAGAAGCCTGCAGTCAGCTTCTCGGATAAAGCCCCCGAGAATTTACACAAAGATTTGAAGTTACTCAACGACATTCTTGCTGTTCGAAAAAATTTGTCGAGAGAACCCTACAAGTATGACGCGCAACAACTTGAACATCTGACTAAGCTGATTAAGGGCGGCTATTTGGAATATTTTTCGCCGGAAAACGGAACGAAAATTGTCAATAACCTGCGACAAGTTGTCGATCATGGTGTCAGATTCAACAACGATCTGAAGCTCAACAACACCGCATTAGAAACTGTTTCAGCGCGTTTAGCGCCTGTCGAAGCGGCGATAAAGAATTTTGAATCAATGTCGGGCAAAGCACCGAATGCAGAGCACGCCTGGCGAATCGCCTGGTTAATGCATTACTCGAATCAACCGCAAGAAACCGCGGAGCGACTATGGACCAGGTCTGTCGAGGTTGCTCGGAGTAATCTCGGGCAGCAAATTTCTCTTGCCGAAGTGGGCGACGTCGCAGATATTCAGGCAAGAAACAAGGAAGGTTTAATTGGTCCGGAAGGCACCAGAGAAGCCTACAAAATTTTGCTCAGTTCTCGCGAGATTCAGCGGTTGAATCCGGATTTTTCGAAAGACAATGCGCTAAAAGTGGCCGAAATTATTTCGCTGGATGCGCGCACCGAAAAGCCCTTGAAGATTGGCATCCAGGATGGTGTCAGGACAGTTCAACAAGCGCAGGATGTGTCCACCGAGCTGACCGCTAAAGATATTTACCAGGTTATGCGCCTGCGTCAGGATTTTAAGGATGTGCATAAAGCTTTGCCTGCTGCACAACGCAAGATCGAGTTTACAAGCGCAGAGACGGAAGCCGAGGTGAGAGTCAAAGTTCGTTCGTACATCGAAAACGCAGCGCTCGAGGCCATTGTCGAGGCGAAAATGCCTGCCGAATTGCAGAGCAAATGGCTGGCTCTGGATGAGGCTTTCGACCATCGTGTCAAAGGTCCTGAAGCGGCTAAGAAAGAGCTGATTGCCAACTTACTGACGCGTCAAATTGAAAATTACGCTGTTAAAGATTATCTCGAGAATTTGAAGTCGGCCGACATCGAAAAGTTGCCGGTCGAAGATGCTCGCAAGCTGCTCGAGATGGTAACAGATTCTGCCAGAACAGTCGCAGAGCGATTGCCGGCAAAATCCAAAGACCACGAAAAATTCATGGACGTCTGGCGCGATGCGTTGGGTGAATTCGAAGCAGCCAGAAAGCATTTCCCTTCAATTCGCGACGAACGGCTAAACATCGCTACTTTCGAATTCATTCGCCAGCTGACAACGCAAGAAGTCAAAGATCATCACAAAACTTTTGTCGAACCATGGCTCAAGCACACGATGAGCGAATCACGGCTCAACGAACTCGATCCGCAGAGTCGAGCCGAGCTGGTCATGCGGTTTATCGAAGCTCACGATGCTAATCGTCTGAAAGATAGAGTCGACATTTCAGAATACACGAAATTACTTCGATCGCTCGATCCTGATTTCATTCGTTCTTTGCCGCAAGAAAAACAGGAACGAATCGAATTGCTGTCCTGGCAAATTTTGGATCAATCGGCTAAGAAAGCCGGGCTCGCAGATGCGCCAGAGCAAATAATAAATTCGGTAGATAAGATCGTCGATAGAGTGATTGGCGACCACATGTCCGACGCGACCGCGAAAGAATTGCTTGGTTACTTCAACTCGAAAGACTTGATGACTGCTACCGGCGTCTTTCAAGCACGCAGTTCGCACCTGACCATTCAAGGTTTAAACAATCAATTTGAATCGATCGCCGGTCATTTGCGAGCAAATGGTTTCACCTCGCCGACGTTCGTGCGAGGCCGGTTGGCCGAACGTATCAAAGTGGTCTGCGTCGGAAATTCCACAGAGGGCGAGAAGCTGGCTTACCTGATGCGCAAGGCAACCGGTGTACAAGTGGATATTCACAATGTTACCGACGCATCACAACTGCCGGCTGGAAAGTTTTTGATTCTCGACAAGATTCCGCCTGGAGAATTAGGCGACGCGCTGCGCGCGAGAACTGCCAACAGTTCGGCATATCTACCGGACAGCATTCAGAACTTTCACAATGGTATAAACGTGTTCGATCTTGCCAGAGCCGGTCTTGGTGGCAGTGATTTGGCCGACGTGCGATCGAAACTTGTTACTGATATCACTTTAGCCAAAATGAAGCATAACTTGGGTGACAACGTCAGCTTGCGTGATACGCCAATTCGTTTGTCGCCCAAAGATCTGGCTCGCGTGCGTTCGGCCATCGAAGTCGACATTGCCGCTGACATTCAGTTGATGCGAACTCAAGGGCTGCTGCATCTTTCCAAAATAGCCGTCGGCACCGTGGGTGATACCGTCAAGGAAGCGCAATCACTTGGTCTTTTCTTCGAACACGGAACGAGCATCGTCAATTTCACCGATATGCTCAGTGAAGCGCGTTCTCTATACAACGACAAACTGAAGGGCGCCGATCCGAAGAAGTGCCTATTTGTCGTCGATATCGATTCGCAAGGCAGCGGTCGATTAGCCACTCGACTGATTCGCGAAGCAAATGGGCTTACCGGTTCTGAGTTCGACAAACAATTCGTCACTAAAGCGCAAGCCCGTGAGATGGCGAAACGCGGCGAGCTCAAAGGCATGAAACTGATCGGCGTTGACGATTGCATGTACTCCGGAAAAACCGCCGCCAACATTTCTGATTCGCTGATTTCAATTTATAAGGAAGCTAAACCAGGAACGGGACCAGAACTGGTAATTGGCACCATGCGCGCGTTTGATAAAGGCATGACGGCCGCTAAAGAGGCAATCGTCACGCAAATCGCAGATTTAAAACTAGCCGGCGGATCTGTCCCCGACATCAAAATCGAAGTCGGCAATCCCGATTTGATCAGAGATTCTTCGCAAACTATCAAAGAGCATGTCGCCAGTAAAAACATCTTGAGACGGCTTAAAGAGGGACTCACAGAGTTCTTCCCGAAGCTATTCAATCGTTCCGAATGGGCAGGTTCATCAGTAAAATCAAACTTCGTTTATCCGCACATGGTTCCAAATAACAACATGATGCGGATGAATGAGTTTTACAAACATGCCCTTGGGATCGCGGGCGCACACTCAGAAAGCCGATTCGATGATCCGCGGTTCGACAAGTATTCCAGTTCGCGTATCAAGGGCATCGACCGTTTTGGTTACGTCAATGAGAACATCATCCGTGGTGGCAAGCCTCGTAATGAAGCTGCAGTTAAGGAATTGGCCGCTCGCGGAATCACTTCCGTAATTAACATGGAAAAGACGCTGGATGCCGAGGTGGCGCAATGGTTTAAGAATCACAACATTGAAGTGATTCACATGCCGGTTGAGCCGTCCAATATTACTGCTGAAAAACTTGAAGAAGTGGCCAGGAAAATTCAGGAGAGCATAGGACCGGACAAGAAATGTTTCATCCACTGCACCCACGGCAGAGATAGGACTGGTGCGGTTATAGCGCAGTATCGCGTCACTCGCGAAGGCTGGGATAAGAGTAACGCGCTGGAAGAAATGGAACAATTTGGTTTCACTACTCGCACAAAGGGACTGGAATATCTTCCTAAGTTGATCCCTCAACGATCCGCGGTTGAGCGAGTCGCTGACAATGCGCGCGTTGGCCGGGGGGAATTGTACTCTGTCGCCAAACGCGATGGCGCCGATTTGCGTGAGCGGTATGAGAAAACAAAAGCAGAATTGAAAGTGACGCTCGAGAATCCGTTGCGCGGGGAAAAAGCCTGGAGTGATTTCCGCGCTGAAGTGGACAAACTTAAAGGCAATTGGCAAGCCAATCGCGGAGAATCACTTCCGGCAAAGCTTGAAAATCGAGAGATGGCGCGGCAAACTTACGAGACTTTGCTGGCGCAAGAAGCTCTGGTTATGGCAGAAAAGAGTGGTATCGGTTTTGACCAGGCGGTCACGAAAGTGATTTCGGGATTGGACGCGAATCCGGCTGGCGACGCGCCTTTGAAGCGCGCTTACAGAGATTTCCATGACTGGGACAAATCGGCGAAGATGGAATTCGAAGAGGTGCGACCGCAGTTGGACCAACGCACCACTGCTTTGCAGGAAGCTATCAATAAATCGTTAGTCGCAAAGGGCATTCCGCCTGTCCAAATCAAATGGGCTCAGGGACTGGAAAGTGCCAACAACCTCTACATGTTGGGCGAAGGAACCATTGTCGTCCGCTACCAGGATATTTTGAAGGCCGGCAATTTCGATAAGCTTGTGGAACACGTCTACCATGAAACTGTGCACCATGCCCAGGACATGGAAATCGTCAAAGCGATTGCTCAACAAGTGACAAAAGAACAAGTCGCCAATGGTGGTGCTAGCGATCCGAATAACTATCGAGATTTGATTAGAGCACGTTACGAAGCCGGCCAGGTCCTCACTCCCGAGAAGGGTGCGAAACTTCCGGACTCGACAATGGTTCTGGAAGATGCTGCCCTGGATCGCGCTCTCGAATCGATGAAGGGCAAGCCGGCGCTGACCGACGATCAAATTCGCCGTGCTGATGTCCTTTCTCAATCGTTTAAAACCAATAAAGTTTATCGCGACAGGTTCACCGCCACTGAAGTCGATTTTCACCTGGTTGATTCTGCCCTGCGACAAATCAAAGTCGATAAATCTAACCGCACCGCCATTAGTGTCATCGAGGCTTTGCATAATCCCGAACACGGTGCACTTAGAATGCAACTGTTCGGTGCCTCCGAAATTGAAAAACTCCCCCCTCGCGTTAGAGAACAAATCGGCATTTATGACGCTGCCTTGAAAGCTGGAAAACCTGCCTCATACGACGGATTGCAGGCGAGAACCGTGCTTGAAGCTAATTTAAACGGACGACTTCGCGACATCAATTTGGAACGTCGTCATCTGGAAGAAAGTTATTTAAAACCTCTGCACGAAATCGAAGCGCAACTTGTGGAAGTAGAAGCGATTGAGAGCAGGCTAAAAGAGGCAAAGACGACAAAGACTGAGGTTCTTCCTGACCCAGGCACGGTCAAACCAGGCACCGTGCCTGGTGTCAAACCAGTTGAGGGCGCGCCACCTGTTGTTGAGCGCCCGGGCAGTGGTGAACGACCCGGCGCTGAAAAGCCTGCCGGTGAAAAACCTGCTGGTGAAAACCCGGGATCCGAAAAACCAGGTGGGGAGAAACCCAAAGCTGAAACCGAGAGGCCTGCTGAAACCAAACTCGATACCAGTCGTTCCGTGGCAGATCATAGCGGCAAAGACTCCGCCGCCCTGGTCAGCGAGTCATTGACCCTGTCGACGCTTTATAACGAAGGTCGCAAAAATTCAGAACTGGGCAGAACCGGACTTGATAAACACTTCGATCGCTTCCGCAATAACTCGCGCATGATGCTGGATAAACTGGCTTCCACGCCTGAAGGTAAAACTGAGCAACTCAACCAATTGCTCCGAAAATTCTCTGCACAGGTAGACGTGCTTAAAGATAATCCATTGATAAAAGGCGCGACGGTTGTCGCTGATAAGAGTCTGTCATCCGGAGGGAAGTTGGTGTTCATGCACGGAAACGTTGCTATCGAACCATTATTCACTGATGCCACCAGTGCGCATTATCGAACAGCAACGGGCGAGATCAAGAAAGCACCACTCTCGGAACTCAAAGTCGAGCTGCGCGTTTCCGAAACTGCTTTGAGCGAAGCCCGAGTCGCGGATGCATCAGCAAACAGCAAGTTGAAAGCGGCTGAAATCGTTTCAACCCTGTTCCACCAATTGCACCAGGTAGATCAACTGCGCGGTCGCCAAGAACGCGCTCGCATGAACGGAATAGATCTTGCCAGCGATAAGGGCGACGCGCTCGCTCGCAGGCAGTTTCTCGAAAGAGAAAAGACGCATGCGGATCTGGCCGCCGACTTTTTGCAGTTTAATTTGAACGGAAATAGCCTCGACGGGCGCGAGCCAATCCATGCAACGCCGCCTGTGTCCTACGATATCAAGAAACCAATTTCTGAATTGCTGGGAGAACGGATCGTTACTTCAATGGGTTCTGACGGACGAATGAAGATTTTTGTTTTGAATAAAAACAAGACAGTGACTGAATTGGAGTCCGAGCGATCCGAAGCTCTTATAAAAGACGGCTTCAAGAAAATGGTCGAACGATGCAACGAGAAAATCAAAGAAGCGGAGAAAGCGAAGAACGAAGAGCTGGTCGAAAAATATAAAGCCGAGCGCGAGCGAATCGTAAAAGATCAACGCAGTTACGAAACTGACCCCGCCTTTAGAAAGGCTGTCCATCACGATTTAGCGCGACACGCCTCGCGTGCAAGAGCCGGCGTTGGCGCGGCTGTCACGGTCATGTTCCTGGTCACGTTTACACTAGACCACATGAGAAAAGAAAGTCATGGTTCCGATTTAAACTTGGACATTCCTATTAGCGGAAACTAAAGGTCGGCAACACCCGTGTTCGTGAATCTCTTGATTGGGTTTAGCTCGACGGTTAGCTCTCCAGGCTCGAACAAACCGGTCAGTGTTGGCAGTAACCGACGCTGAAACCTGACGGCGTGTGTGTGGGTTCGCACAGTTGGCGTGACTCCAAAAGCCTCTGCTCGTGGATTTAATGTTCTGATATTGGTTGTGACAGCCTGTTTCGTGTCCGGAAAGCCACCCTGGGGAATAGCTAGGAAAGTACCGCAAAACTCAGGTCCACATGACTCGAAACGTTCCGAACCCCGATTCCGACACCCTGCCAAAAGAACTCGACCTGGACCAACCGAAAGTCACTGGTGTTCAGGATCCAGCTAATGACCAATCGGTTTCGTCTCCAGAATCGGAGACAGACGACGCGCGAGAAAGCCTGGGCGGTGCCGCGTCTGATTTGCTTGATGAGCCTGGTCAGGGCACGGCGGTGAATGAGAAACCGACTGGGTATGCCCTGCCGGCGTTGGCTTTTGCTTTCGATGAGACACCTGCCAGGGCGGAACCACCACCTGCACCGAACGCGCCAGAAGCTAAAGTACCAGTAGCTCGAGAAGTTCCAGCAGCACCAGCAGCACCAGCAGCGCAAGAAGCGCCAGCAGTAGTAGAAAAACAGACGCCACCAGCACAAGACGCACCAGCAGCAAAAGAAGCACCGGCTGCAAAAGAAGCGCCACCAGCACCGGAAGCCGTTCTTCACGATGGTGAAAAACGACCCGAGCGAAATGACAAGCCCGTAGCGCTCCGACTAAAAGAATTTGATGAGAACTTTGACGCGCGGCTCAAGACTTT
This sequence comes from Candidatus Obscuribacter sp., assembly GCA_021772095.1. Taxonomy (GTDB): domain Bacteria; phylum Cyanobacteriota; class Vampirovibrionia; order Obscuribacterales; family Obscuribacteraceae; genus JADYXR01. The sequence continues at coordinate 45,220 of JADYXR010000151.1, forward strand.
GGAGAAAGCAATCGACCTGGAGAAGCTCAATTTTGACTCCATGTCTGATGAGCTGAGAAAGGCTCGGGTTGCGTCTCTTGGTGTGAGGATCAAAACCGGATCCAGTCTCGCGGTTGAAGAAGAGGCCCAAGAAAAAGGCGATGCCGCGAAAGTTGAAGCGGCCGGCAAACAACTCGCCGAGCTCAAAACGCTGGACAAAACTGCGATCGCCAACGAGCGAAAAATTTTCGAGCAGTTACCGGAAAATACACAAGCGCGATCGATGAAAGCGATTCTGCTGATTTCCAGTGGCAAAGACGAGCACGTTCACAAAGGCGAAATTGAACTTTGCCGTTTGGTGCGCGACAATCCACAACTTGCCACCAGCAATGAATTTCGTCAATTGATGCTGCTCAGTTACGCCGAGATGGCTGCCGCGCGACAAATTCGAGGACTGAAAGAATGGCAGCCTAAGGTCAAAGTCGACGATCTGATTACTGCAAAACCGGACGGTTCAGAAACTTCCGATCCGATCAAACTGCTACAAAAAGCCAATGAAGAGTTTTTCGGAGATGGTGGCATTGAAAAAGCTACGCCATTGTTTCAGCAAGCGATTGATGCTCAAAAGGCAATCGGCATCAAGAGTGATAGAAATAGACTAGATTTGTTTATCCAAAGTTTGTCTCAAGACACGAAAATTGCGCAAGACGCTCTTGCCGGAAATGATGTCGATCCTCTGATTCACAAGCGAATCGCGCACAGCAAATTGGAAAATACCGCTGTCGAAAACGCGCTCACAGCAAAGGAAACCGACTCCGGACTGCGAGCAAACTATGCCTTCGCAAGAATCGCTAGTGGACGTCCAGCGCTATACGACGAAGCTGTGAAAGACATTGTGGCTTGTATGCGAGACAACCCGGCTATGTCATTCGACCAGGGGTTTCAGACCAACTGCAGCCAGGCATTCAAAGCTCATGTTCAGAACAGTAAAGCCTTCGATGAAGCTGCAGCAAAAGGTGAAAAGGAACAACCTAAGTCTGAATACAACAATCTTGATTTGAAAAAGATAATCAAAAACGACGGCGCCAAAGCAGATGCCAAAGTTCAAAGTTACACTTCTGACGATCTGACCGGACCGGCTTTGCTGGCTCTGGGGCTGGGTTTAGCCCTTGCCCAATATTCGCGCACTCGCGCCAAGTATCATGCAGCGAGCATCATGAAGGAAGGTTTGAACGCGGCGTCGGAAGTCAAAACTATCGAAGATCTGAAACCCGAAGTCAGAGCAGAACGCACTGCTCGTTCCGGAGAAACCGCAAAGTTTGAAGTGAAGGGAACGGCTCGTGATGGGCGTTTGGTACTAGTGCGAGATTCCGCTGGTGCGCCGGCAGCGACTGCACCAACTGACCTTAAGGAGATCAAACCTGGAAAAACGTTTAGTCCTGCGACGCTACAGTTCGGCGAATTCGTTCCGGTTGCGGTTGATGGAAAGCAGTATTTCGCCGATAAAGACGGTCGAGTTTATAAGTATGAACACAAAATGTTCTCCGAACCGCGGCTGTTCGAGGACGTCGAAACCCGGCAGATAGAGCTGGTTGCGCGCAAAGAACTGCAATCGCTTTTACCGGAAATTAAAGTCGATCCTAATGCGCTTTTGATGACATATGAGCATCCCCAAAAAGCGATGCCGAAAGAGTGGCAGCGCGAATTCGATTTCGTACGCGATGTGAAACGCGCAGTCGCAGAGAACGACAAGCACGTTTCTGCTCGATTGGAAGCGCTAGATCGAGCCGTGAAAAGTTTAAACGACACCGCCCATGGTGACCGAGTTAAATTCTTGTCAGAGCTGACTCGGCAGATGGAAAGGGTCGGAATAAAAGTGGAGTACGCCGATCTTCCCGGACCGGATGCCAGCAATGTGAAGGTCTATCTATCAGAAGCAGGCTCAGATCGACGATTAGTTATATCGGGAGATAAGGACAAAGCGGTCTCCATGGAGATGCTCGACAAGACAGGCAAGGTTTCCAAAACTGAAACAGGAATAGTCAAAGTTGTCGACCATTTGTCTGCCCTCGAAAGTGCAGTGACACGGCAATTGAAAGAACCTGCTGTTAAAGAGAAGTTGTTAGGCGTTGACCCCGAGTTGCATGTGGACGGCTCTCGTAAGGAAGTGCGCAGAAGTTTTCTCGACGGATTGTCCGCCGAATGGCGTGATGCCCGCGATCTTACTTTGCGTTTTCAGGAGGCCGTTCGTCGTTCCAATAGTGGCAACATCAAGGACCGCGTCGCCACCATGATGACTGAGGTGGGTAAAGCCTCTCCGCAAGTTATGAATCGCGTTCTCACACAAATGGAACGTGAGTTAAAAACAGTTGGCATTGATGCGACAGCGGAAATCGGTGCCACAACTGATGGCAAGTCTGCTAAAGCGTCACTGTCTGTGATGGCAGCGGATGGCAAAACCAAAGTCGTCTTCTTTTCCGATGGCTCCAAGCCGAGCACGGAAAGCGTCAGTACGGACGGATCTAAAACTGGAAAGAATTCGGCAGAAACCAGACTCGATACCACTCGTACGGTCACCGACCATAGTGGCAAGGATTCCGCCACGATTGTCAACGATTCTCTGACCTTGAGCACACTCTACAATGACGGTCGGAAAAACTCGGAACTGGGGAGAAGCGGGCTTGATAAACAGTTCGATCGATTCCGCAACAACAGCAACATGTTGATGGAAAAGCTCGCCACGAGTTCTGAGGGTAAAACGAAACAGCTCAATGAAATGCTGAGTAAGTTCGCTTCTCAAGTCGATTCACTGAAAACGAATCCGCTGCTAAAAGACGCGAAGGTCGTCGCGGACAAAAGTCTTTCATCCGGGGGAAAGTTGGTTTTTACCCATGGAGATGTCGCTATCGAGCCACTCTTCACCGATGCCACCAGAGCTCACTATCGCAACGCTGCCGGTGAAATGAAGTCAGCTCCGCTTTCTGAGATCAAAGTGGAGTTGCGTGTTTCTGAGGTTTCGTTAAACGAAGCAAAAATTGCCGATGCCACCACTAACAATAAATTGAAAGCGGCTGAAATTGTATCTACGATGTTTCATCAGTTGCACCAGATCGATCAACTGCGCGGTCGCGAAGAACGCGCCCGCATGAACGGTATCGAACTGGGAAGTGAGAAAGCCGATCCGATCGCTCGTCGACAATTTCTGGAAAGAGAAAAAGCGCAAGCCGACTTGTCGGCTAATTATTTGCAGTTCTCGTTGAACGGAAACTCTCTGGACGGACGCGAACCGATCCACGGCACACCGCCGGTGTCGTACGACATCAAGAAACCAATTGCAGAACTCGTAGGTGAGCGTATCGTCACCTCTATGGGTTCCGATGGACGGATGAAAATTTTCGTTTTGAATAAAAATAAAACGGTGACCGAATTGGAATCGGAAAGATCAGAAGCCCTGATCAAAGGCGGCTTCAAGAATCTGGTCGAACGATGCAACGAGAAAATTAAAGAGGCCGAGAAAGCGAAGAACCAGGAACTTGTAGAAAAATACAAAGTTGAACGCGAACGCATTCTCAAAGATCAACACAACTACGAAACCAATCCCGCTTTCCGTAAAGCTGTTCACCACGATCTGGCGCGCCATGCAACCCGCGCCAGAGCCGGCGTCGGTGCGACCGTTACCGTTCTATTCCTGATTACCTATGGTTTGGAACACATGCGGCGCGAAAACCACAACTCTGATTTGAATTTGGATATCAACATAAGCGGCACGTAGTCCCAATTGATTCGTGGCTCGTAGCTCGTAGCATTGCTGCGGCGTAGACGTTCGCGCGGTCTATTGAAAATTTTTGCGCGCTAAATGCATCTAACCTATTATTTTTTCTTTGGTGCATCCAGATTCAAGTAGAACAAACCGTCGCGTGATTTTTGCGCGCGAATGGTTTTGAAGATACGCGCACTTGAATCGTCGAGTTTGAATTCAGTGCCGCGACCGAGGCCTGGAGCCACAAAGATGTCGTCTTTAGCGTCGCCTTCGGCGGCGATCCTTTTCAAGTCTCGGATTGAAACCTGGCTTTGAAACCTTAAAGCATCCGGCAACAATTGGATCACATTCGTTCTATAACGATCGAGTTGTTCTAACGGAGGTTTTGCGACAAGGTCGGGCTTTGCCACCGTAGTCGGTGCCATCGCTCTCCACTGTATGCGACCATCATCAGCGCCTTTTGGCAGTTGTAGACTTTGGTCAAGCATCAAGTTGAGCTGGTTGCTGCGATAGTCGTCGCGACCTTTGCTGATTTCTGCCCATGCTCTTGCTTTAAGTTCCGGTTTGACACGATCTCTGTATCTTCCGCGATCCTCGAATGAGAATGGCGTGATCAAATTTTGAACAGGTTGATCGACCGCGAGATTGTCGTGATAGATGCCACTGACGAATGGTGTGGCATTACCAGACGCCTTTTGTGCCATCCAGTTTTTAAACATGATTGCCAGTTCGCCGGAATCTATCGAGTCCTTTTCTGCGATGTCCGGTCTAAGTTCCAAAAGCTCGCGACTAAACTGTGCCATCATGGCTGGTGGCGCCGAGTCCATGAAAGCCAGTGGATCGTCGTCGAGTCCGCCTGTTACTTTGAGCTGAGTTTTTCCTTTGACACCAAGACCCTGGGCGTCGATGTTGAGTTTGATCTTTCCATCTTTGCCGATTTCAACTTCAGTGCCCGTGCCCCAATGATTGAGCTGACCCTGCAACTCCGCGGCTAGCTGCGCTTTGTCTTTCTGGACAGGGAACTTAAGATCTTCTACTTTCAAGAATTTTGGTTGCGGACGAGTGCCGCCACCGGTAAGGTCGATGAACGGCGTATCGGTGCCGCTGAATCTGAGGAAGCTCTCTGCCCGCGTTCTTTTTCTAGGCATTCGGAAAGCAGAAAAAGGATTGGAAAAGGGATTGTCCTGATTGAATCGGCCGAGCGAACGAAACGGGTCGATTGGCTCGTTATAGACTGGCGGTTGAATGGCGGCCTCGAGCTGGGTCTCGGTCCAAACTTCATTTGGCTTGTCCAAATTATGCATGGCAAGAACGGTTGCTTTGCGCACATCCAGCGGCTGACCGTAGAAGAGCGCTTGCGTTTTTGCATCCGCATGCATGAAATAGCGTCTCACTTCATCGGCAGGAGATGGCTTTGGTGGAGCTTCTTTAGTCGGATTGTTTTGGTGGAACGACTGCCATGATTCTAACGCAGCCTGGTGTTGAACATCTCCGCCGAATTTGACCATATCGCGCAAGATCGACTTGGCTTCGGCCTCTTGATGCGTGTTGTATTTGCTGTACTCTATAAGTCTGTCCGTTCCGGATTTGACGAGCGCTTTATCGGTGCTGTGCGTCAATGCGAAAGAAGCTGCCAGAGCCACTCTCTGGTTGTCGGAGCGCGACAAATGTTTAATCACGTCAATTCGTGGATCGGTGTTGTCTGTGATCGGAGCAGATTTCATCGATGCGAAAAGTGCGTCGACGACTGTACGGTGGTTGTTTATACCTGCGCCTTTCTCGTAAAGTTCGCTCAATTTTTTTGCGTCTTCTTTCGGATCGCCTGTGAGCTTTGACTGCGCATTGTCATAAACCCAACCGACATTCTGCAAAAGAATTTTAGTCTTGTCGTAGTTATCGGAGCCGGCAGGAAACTTGTATTTGTTCAGCGTCGCTTCCGGTATCGGATATGGTGCGACTCCTTTGCCTGCGCTGTTGCCGTATTTTACTTCCCAAGAGCGACGGATGTGCACTTGCTCGTCTTGAGGCTCGTTATGCATGACCGAGCCCAGTTTTTCCGCACTGCGAAACGCAGCGGTACCGTCACTGGTGGCGACTGCTTTGTCGAGGAGAAGGTTAACGCCGCGCGTATGATATGGTTCCTTCGCGTTAGCCAGAGCGGACATGGCACCAACAGCGATGCGCTCGTTGCCGGAGACAATCGCCTCTTCAAGAGCGGCCGATGCCGTCTCTGCGTTGATCCAGTGGAGCGGTGAAACCTTGTCACTGTCTGACGCGCGCTTCTCTTGAACATCACCCTGGAGAACGTCTTTGCCTTTCAACGCGAAGGAAACTTGATCGACGCCGGATTGATCCCATCGACAATTCACGCCTCCATCCGGATAGTCGACTTTGACAAGTTTTCCACCTTTAAAGGTGATGGAGCGATTGTCGTCGATCTTACCTTCGAAGTCCCCAAAGGCTTTGCCTGCGCTCTCCACGATGGAGAATGCATCGCGCATTTTGACTGGATCTTTCTGCAATTCTTTGTCGTTTTTAGTGACGTTTAAAACGGTCTTGAGGGCTGCCATTCTCTCTTCAACGGAGAACGCTGTGTTATGACCGTCGGATACGACTCGTGCCGCGGCTAGTTTCACTCGCGTGTCACCGCTATCGAGAGCGGCAACGAACATTGCTCGGCGAGGATCGTCGACTACGTTGACGCGACCAAGCAATATCATGGCGTCATGCATCTCGACGAGCGTCTTTTCAGTTGGCACATCTTTCAAGAATGTGCTTTGCAATTCATCTTTGATGAAGACGTCTTTGGCGGCACCGAATATTCCTTTGTCGATGCCTTTGTTGCGTTGCTCTAAAAGTGTTCGCGCAGTGGCGTAACTCAACTTTTTCGAATCTTCCGTTGCCTGACCGTCCGGCTTCATTAAACCAATTAAGGTAACGATGCGCGGATCTGTGGCTGACGAGATCGGGCTGGACTCAGGTCCAAAGCCGTAGATCGACTCGTTGACAGCAGCGATCTTCTCTTCTGCCGTTTTAGCGGCGCTTAGATTTTCATCGAGAGCCTTGGCCGACTTGGTAGCGTCGGTGGTGCCTTTAAAATAAGTCCAGGAATCGCCGGCCGGAAGTTTCACCGAACGACTTCCGTCGATCGAATCACGCGTAACGATGCCGTTTGGATGGGCGATTACCGATCCCACTACAAAATCTTTGCCGGCCGTTTTCAACATGCCTTTGTTAGCACTTTCTTCGTAGCTGTTGACTTGACCACTGCTGTCGAAGTTGAATTTTGTCCACGTACCATCCGGATAATTGATTTGACGAGTATCCAATCCGTCGAGAACTTCGGTCTTCGTGCCGTTCTTAAAGGTAAGAATTCGTTTTCCGGCGACATCGAGATCATCCTTGACTGGTTGATTGTCTCTTTCTGCGCGGCGAATTGTCTCAAGAACAGCCGCGGACATGGTGGCATCTTTTTTCGATGCGATCTGTCGCAAAATATCTTCGACTTTTGTTTGCAGTTCCGGTTTCTTTTGATGGAAATCTTCCGCTGCCACGCGAACCAGTGTGTCGATTGCATCTTTCTTCTCTGCCGGTGTTGCCCGGAAGTTGTAAGAGTCGAGTTTCTTTAACGCATCGCCTACGATACCATCATTCGGACCTGGTACTTTTGCTTCTGCAAGTGGGTTAGCGACTACTTCTTTGAGATTCCATTTCGACGCTATCAGCAAGAATTTTTCGGCAGCGGCTCTAGTCTGACCGTCCGCTTCAGAGGTCACTTTCATACCCTTCAGTTCTTCCATCTTTGCGATCGCATCTTTAAAGAATGGCTGTGACTGGAGTATGGCCCGCGAGCCTTCGTCCGCCGTGTTGATTGGATCAACTGATTTGATCAAGTGCCAAGCCGCAATTAAAGCGACACCGGGGTCTTTGTCTTTTAACAATTCCCGGAGCGGTTGAATTCTCGTATCATCGGGAGTACGGATCGGATTGCTTGAGCAGGCATTGTTTATGTTTCGTTTCGCCGTGACACTGTCCATGGTGTTGGTGCCGTCGGCGCACATTGCGTTGATTTCGGCACGACGTTTGAGAGAAGCCTGGTCATCAGCTTTTCCTGATGCTAAGAATTCTTTTTCGGCTGCTGTGACGTTGTAGCCGGCAGTCAGTTTTTGATAGAGATTGATGCGGCCGGCGTTGGTGTCGTTCAGCAACTTTACTGCGGCTGCCTGATCGGCTGGAGTTCTTGGTGCGGTATCCTGAAGTTTTCTATACAACTCTTCTGCAGCCGCTTTGACCTTCGGATGAACGATTACGGTATCGGCCCCGCCCTTGGTTGGCCGTTGTGATGTGGCGATTGCTTTTAGCTCCGCCATTGCTAGCGGATAATTGCACTTCGACATCAATTTGATTAGCTCGTACTGACGCGCCGGTCCGTCCGGTAGCCAGTCGCCTTCTTTCCAATCTTTATAATTGGGCTGACCTGGTTCAGTACTTAGTGACATACGACTCAGTTCGATTCGCAGCGCTTCTTGAACTATACGTCCGGCGTATTGCCGTGAAATTTTCGCCGGCGCGTTTGGATCGTCGGGGATAAGATCGTTGAGCATGCCGATGAATTCTAGTCTGACCCTGTGCTTGTCGGGGGTATTGTCGTGCCGGAATGCCTCAATTATCCCGGGATAAAACAATTCCTTATCCGGAATGTTGTTGTTGACCATCGCTCGAATTTCTTTGGCCGATTCATGCTGGCGCGAACGGTCACCCATCGTCGCCAGCCACATCAGCGATGCCTTCGCGATGTCGCCATCCTTGCCGGATTTTGCCGCGTCCGTTTTCAAAGCAGACCACTGGTTTCTGCTTTCTTCAAGCAAAGGCGTCCGGTATTTGGTGACTGCAGCGTTCCATTCAGAACCGTTCAATCCGTACCAGTATGTGGCATCCTTGTCCGCTTCGGCAAGCTTAATATCAGCGTGGTGGTGCGCATTCTTTGCGGATTCCGGATGCACCATTCTTAAGTGGGCCTTTAGATGATTTGCTGCCTGATCGTTGGAAAAACGCGAGGCCGAAAAATCTAAAACTTGAGACCAGTAGTTTGTTTCGTACTCGAAAATTCTAAGCGCACAATCGGGTCGATCGGGGCGCAGCGATTCGAATTCTAAGCAACCGTATTCGGTGGCGAGCGTCGGATCGCTTTCGGAATCCAAATTCTTCATGGCGAATTCGGCAAGCTGTGGATCTCCCAGAGCTTTACCGGCTTGGAATGCGGCTCTTCGAATAGCAGAGTTTGGTTCTCCGTCATATACCATCGCCAGACTTCCAACTTCCTTCATATTGGATGCCGGCTTCATCGATGCATGAATGACGTCAAACACCGCTTTTTGCCTTTCAATAGGAAGTTCTTTGATTACGTCTTTCAGCCCGCCAAGCGAGTTGAGTGCTGCTAATCGCAGGTCCGGGAAATCCTTGGCATACTGATTATTTTTGTTGTCACGGTCGAGCAAATTGACCACGCGAGAAACAAACTCGGTTTTCTCAGGAGTGCCGTACATGCCGGTTTTGAACAAGTCTGGAGCCAGTCCCAGAAGTGCAATTTTTGTAATCGCAGCATCTGTCTTTTTCTGCAACGCCTGATCTTTATCGAACTCGGATATCGTTGTGTCTTCGACAAGGAGCTGGTTTATCTCTTCTTTAATTCTGGATTTAGTTTCGAAATTCAGTTCTTTTAACTGGTCCGGCAACAAACGCCGCAGCGCTTCAACTGCGACAATTCCATTGTCCATTTTGACCAGACCGGCTAACCTGTCTCTCAGTTCATTCGGCTTGAGCGCGCCCTTTCCGTCGCGCAGCAAATTCAAGGAGTCGACTGCCATCAGTGCGGTAGCGGCGTCCGGAGAATTCAAATCTTTTATCAATCGAGCCGCTAAATTTGCCGCTATCGATGTTGCCACCGGAGGCATCAACTTCGGATCGACAGTCGGGATCTCTGCCGCTTTCTCCAGTTGTGCCAGCTTGGTTTCCTGCTCTGCCGCTTTTTCGGTGGCGGTTTTTATTTTCTCTTGCAGTTGAGCACGTTCTGGACTGTCGGAGGGCAGAACGTTTAATTGCTTTTGCAATTGGCCCAGATCGGCTCTGGCAGTGAGTGCGCGGAACGCCTGCAAATCGCGCTCGGCATCAGCCTTTTGCTGAGACTTTGCAAACTCCATCAGGAGATTAGGATCGTTGGAGATCGCAATGGTTTTGAGAGTTACATCGAGTGTTTCTTTCTTCTCGTGCAGTTCTTTCTCAATCGATTTTCGTTTGGCGTCGGTCGGTCCGAGCCCGGCCAGTTTTTGTTCCAGTTGACCGATGTCGCCGGTTAACTTGATGGTCTGCCAATCTCCGGATGCTTTTGCGATCAGGTTTTGGACGTCATCAGGATTGCTGTGCTTATAAGCGTCCAGCAATGCGGTCGCCATCGCCTGGACGTCGCTGTCTTTTGCAGTCTTGGCCACATCGGCTAAAGTCTTCTCGAGAGCGGCTGGAGAGCATCCAAAGGCGCCGAAAATATCGCTTGCTGTGGTATCATTGGTGCCACCATCAGAATTCGCTCTTTTGATCGAACCTATGCATTCTGCAATTCCCAAAACCGCTTGGATTTTGACATCTTTTGACGACTTCTCGTCAGCGATCAGCTCTCTGCACATGGTGGCATACTGCGGAGCATCCATCTGTCGCAAGCCGATCATAGAGCGGCCGAGCATCAATTTTTTATCCGGATTATCTTTTGCCGCGGCATATGCGTCGTCGACGACTTTGAAAAATTCTTTGGAATTGACATCGACCGGTTTGGCACCACGATAGCTTGAACGTTTTCCAACATCCGCAGGGGTAGAGCCATCCGGCTTTTGAGCTAAAGCCAGAACGCCGAGAGCCAGCATTGTCCGTTCGTTTGGTTCTTTGGTTTTATCGAATCGATCGATCAATTCCTGGGTTTTCTTCGTGCGTGCATCGCCTGTCAGTTTCTGACTCTTGGTGATATCTTCAGACAATTCGGACAGTTTTGCCTTTAAGGCATCGTCACCGCCGGCGAGGGCATCGCCTGTGCCGCGCAGAAAACGCGTTGCGTTGTTTCCATCGCCATTCATGCGGGATAGCAGGCGTTCTCCGTACTTTAATCCGGCCTCCTGTTTATGATCTCCGGCGAATCGTTTGTAGAGATCACTGGACAGAGTGCCGAACATATAAAGCACTGTGCCACCCATCATGACTGAATTTGCTTTGGAAACGAGATTGCCTTTGTCCATAATCTTGCTGATGCGGCCAAGAGCGATACTCTCTTTGGTCACTGCGGGGCCCTTCAAAAGACCCTTGGCCAGGGCGGCGCCTTTGCCCATCGCGGCCAGCGAATGGACACCGTCAAGGACGAAAATAACGTTTCGAACTTCGTGCGCGGTTCGGCCTTCCGGTGTTGATAGGGTGGCGGCATTGTTCATATACATGCCGGAACCGCCCAGAGCAAAGCTTTTCACTGCGGCTTTCAGGTTTGATTTAATCGCTGTTGCGATTGCCTGACGCAGAACAACGGCGCCTCCTTTAGCAAGCATCATGCCGCCCTTCACGGCCAGAGCGACGTGACCGACTCCGCAAACGACCATGCCGACATCCATTGCGATGGTGGCAACCTTTCCTGCGGTCTGCCAGCGCATTTCGTTGACGTGCCATGCTTCCACATTTTTCGCCATGATCATTTGCACCTGATCATCTTTGAATAAGCAAACCATCGCACCCGGCTCGTAGTCGCGATAATTCTTGTAGATATCTTCGCGCAACTTTTCAGGATTTTCGACGCCTGCTCTTTTCAGTGCCGCGGTCATCATTTTGACGTCGCTTTTGGTATCGCCTATGGTGTCACCATTGTGACCCATTTTGTTGATGTTTGCTTCTGTTTCCTTGATGTCTTTGTAGAGCGCTTCAATCTTGTCCGCCGGCACTTTCGCAGCCTTGAGAGCTTGCTTAACCTCGGCTTCCGAACTGAGAGAATAAACCTCACGCGTTCCGACTTTTTTAGCGCCGATGTCCCACAGATTGTAATGGTCGCTGTAATGGTAGTCGACATAATTATGGATCCGGATCCTGGGCTTGCCGTCTGGTCCGATCACTTCTTCCGTGCGTACTTTATGTTTTTCCAGATTGAAGTCTTCGGCTTTGCCGTTCACCATCAGTTTGCCCTTGTTGGGCGTGTCTTGCCAGAGCAGGATGCGACTGTCATTGGCAGCTGCTTCGGCTAATTCGGTCATTGTTTCTTTGGCTTTCGCTTCGTGCTTTTTCAGCCAGTCTTGAATTTCTTTTATGGCGACCGTGTTTTCATGACTGGGCGCCAAATCCTTAGGCAGTCTCAGTTTGATGTCGACTATGTTTCCGTCTTTATCAAATTTGACTTCGCCCGGGAAATCTTTCGTTAATGCTCTGGGATCGAGCGAGGAAGCGTTCGACTTTGCCATCTTCTCGGCGAGCTTGAGAGCCTGAGCTGTGGCTTTGACTTGCATCGTTAAATCGACCATTGGTCCGACTCGTGCCATCCACTCCGTGCGATCGGTGCCGACGTCACGTTTCCAATCCTGGCGACCTAACTTGACGATAGTGGCATCGAGCATTTTCGCTTGATACTCTTGCACGTTGTCGAACAGAGCTATGGTGGCATTAGTGTTCCATCGCGCTGCTTTGTAGATTTCAGAAAGGTTTTCATCGGTCGGAATGTCGGTGAGATTATTGACCGTGTTGATTATTTTTATCGGCGAGCGACCTTCAGCCTGTGCTCGAGCCAGTTCCGCAACCATGCCTGACTTGGACTCTGGTCGACCTTCCCTATCTAAGGTCACCGAAATTGGTGACCCTTCAGGTATGGGAAGACCGGACTGAGCCAGGCGAACAAAATTGGCGGGTACTTGAGCATCGAGCTTCGAAACCAACGCCGAATAATACGCTTTGGTTACAGGACCGAAAGAATTGTCGGCGCGTTCTTTTTGCAGCATGCTTTGAAGCAGCATTTCTGGCGCCTGGCCAGCGTCGATCGACTCACTCATTTTTGTCGCGGCGGCTTTGTCGACAAATCCCGCTCCAACTTTTGCTTCAAGTTCTTGCTTGAGCGCGAGTTTGAGTTGCTCGCCGGCCACTTCCTGCATCTTCGCTTTCAGCCCGGCTTTGTCGTCTCTGTAGTCGAGTGACGCGAGTTCCTTTTGCACGTCTGCTGGTAGCTGCTTCTTCCGAAACTGCTCTTCAACACGCGGTAGCATGTTTTGTTTGAGCTGCTCTGCGACCACGGACGGATCCATTGTCTGACTCAATCCAGTCAACAGACCATGCAGTTTATCGACTTGAGGATTGCGTTTCTCTTCGACAGTCTCCAGCCATTTCTCGAATTTCTCGATCTTCTCGGGGGCACCAGCAATGGTGTCAACCTTGATCGGCTCGCCAGGTAGAGGCGGTCCGATGGAGGCACTCTCGCCTTTCTTCAGCGGCGGCGGCTCGACTTCCAATTTGTCTCTAGTGACACGTTCTTGTGCGTTAGCGATTCTGCTGTTGAAAAAACCTTCCACACAATGTGCGGTTGCTCTGGTCATCACCCCTTCGGTGTTGCAGAGGCGTTCTTGCTTCAAGAGGTCGGCTGCCGTTGCCGGTGTGAAGGTGCCCTCTTTGGCTGATGCCAACTGGCGGTCCTTGTCCATCGGAGTGATCTGACCGGCTTTGACCTGGCGGGTCAGGGACGACTCTACGAGCTGTTGCAAATTCTGTTCAGCCAGTTGGGTGATTTCGTCCGGCGTCTTGCCTTTGTGTTGGCGTTCAACAGCGGCCTTAGCTTCGGTGCGCATGACGTTGAAAAGCCTTTGCGTATCGAGCTTCTCGACATTTTTTTCGAGAGCGGTTTGAAATTTGGTCAGCACAGGATTGGCTGCCGATTCAAACGTTTTGTTGAACTCGATCAGACTGTCGAGCTTTTTTAGTTCTGTTTCACTCGGCACCGTTGATGGTGCTAACTTGACGTAATCCAAATCGCCTTTGATGGCGCTGTCATTCGTCTTGGCGTCGAGAGCGGCTTTACCTGTGGCATCGACTGGAAAAGGCAACGCATCTGTCTTGGGTATTGGCTTGCCATTGAAGATTGCGTTGCCGACATTTGTCCTGGTTGTGTTTTGGGTGGTATCAATAATGGTGCTATAGAGCGCTTTAGTGCAAGGACCAAACTGACCTTGTTGTTTTTCACTTTCGAGCAACAACTTGACCGCGCCAGTGGGCATTTCTCCTTTATTAAGCGCTTCTTTGAGCTTATCGGCTTCGGCGGCTGGAAGTTTGCCGGACTTCAGTTGATCGTCCACAGCTTTTAACGCGCGTTCCTTCAAATCCGTTTCGGCCAGTTTATTCAAACGCTCTGGACTGTTCAAAATCTTGGCATAATTGAGCCGGGCTTCGGGCTCCAGTTTGTTGACGAAGTCTTCGATACTGCGCTGACTGGCTTCGATAAGTTTTTGTTTGACGACGTCCTGTGGTGTGCCGGAAAATTTGTCCAGCAAGAACAACTGTAGGTGCTCGAGTTTCTTCGGATCGATCGGTTGATCGGTCAGCTGGATCGTGTCCTTTATATCTTGGATTTCCGGCTGCGCTATCACTTCTGCAACTGGTGCCTTTGCCTCCACTGGCGGTGCCTGGGCTGCCGGCCGATCCATTCCGGGCGGTCCGATCACCAGAGGCTCTGGCCCAGCTGGTTGCTGTGCGTCCGGTTTTTGGAGCAAAGGCTGAGGCGCCGCAGCTTCCGCCGCACCCGGTGTTGTTTGCAATGGTTGCGATGCGATGACAGGTTGCTCACTATCTGCTTTTACGACCAACCGTTCCGGCGCGGCTTCGGGATCAAATGTTTTAGGTCCGACCTGACCGCCGGCGTCAGTGACGACTGCGACGGGAACGACTTCTGACGCTGGAACGACTTCTGTCACGACCGCAGGAATAACTTGTGCAACCACATCGGCTGGCGCGCCTGCCTCTAGTGTCGGTCTGCCCTGGCTACGTTCACCACCCGGTCTGTCCAGAGGCACTGCCCTTGGATCCGTGGGGTGAAGACCTTCTGACGAAACTGACTGAGTAGTATCACCGGCAGTATCAAGCAAAGATTTGAAACCAAGCAATTCAGGATCGAGCCGACCTGCACCAGATGTGGTACCAGGTTTGGCGGTCTCCGTTTTCGACGGACCGCCGGCGTTGTCTTTGCTGGAGCCGTCGGTAACGCCTTTTTCGCCGTTGCCGTTCCATCCACTGCGTTTCAGCAATCCCCAATCGTCGTCGCCTACGTCACCAAACAAGTTATCGCCTGTTTCTTCCGCTAAGCTAAAACCTTCGTTAGGGTTGCCCGGCGCATCATCTGCACGGTCAGTTTCTGAGGTCTTTACGGACTGGCTGCTCACCGTGGAAATTGGAGTTATCTCCAAATCATCCAGTTGCGGATCGCGCTTGGAGCCATTTTTATTGTTTTCAGAAACCATGCCAGAGCCTCAAAGATGATTGTTAATCGATCTACCGTTCTGCCGAATTAGCTTTCCACTTCGGTGTATAAACAGCCCAAAGTTGCCAGGCTGCCTCCATACCTCATACCCATTAATAGACTTAATTAGTAGTTGGTTTAAGCAAACTTGGTTGTGGCTGCGGAACGTGCATTTCGGACTGTCTATATCCGTTGCGGATGCAATGTGGACAGGGTTTTCTCAATATCAAAAGTTTAATTTTTAAAGTCGCCAAATCTAAGGCCGACGCTGCTTTGCGCTAGTTAAACAGTGACTTCATCAGCTTCGGCATTGGCTGCGCAGTGTCAACTTCCACAGTTTTTTCTTGTTCATAGCGAACTAAACCTGGAGTATTTCCTTCGATTTTTTTGACGTGCTTTATTTGTGTGTACACCACGCGCACTTTCGCACCAGCTCCGGCTTTCGACAGACGCGCTGCGATTTGTGCGGCTTCCAGAATGGTGGCTTTCGGAGGTTCTTGTTTGTTCGATGGCACGCGAACAAGAACGTGAGCGCCCCCCTGTCCCAGAACGTGGAACCACAGGTCTTGCGGATTGGCGACTTTGTTGACGAGGTGGTCGTTTTCGTTTCGATTTCGGCCTACAAAAATAGTCCATCCATCTGAAGAAACCAGATTCGTCATCTTCGGCTTCCCGCCCGTGCCACTACGAGCGCCACCAGGCTTACTCTGTCCTATTTTCTGATTTTGCTTGGAATCAGTTTTGCTACCCTGGTTGTGTTGCGCTTTTCGGCCGCTGAGCATATCTTTGACGCGATGCAGTTCGGCGATATCTTTTGCCGACTCTGTCGCCGTGCGAACTTGATCTAAATATGTCAAACGGTTAGTGACTTCGTCATACGTGCTCTGCGCCGCGCCTTGCCTGGAGCGTAGTTTTGCGTACTGGCGATACAGGCCCTGAGCGTTTTGAACTGCCGAGAGATTGGCATTCAACGCGATTGAAAGATCTCGTCCGTCTTCGTGAGTCCAGTCAGGCACTACCAGGGTAGTTTGTCCGGGTTTAATCAAATGCAAATTGGACAGGATATTATCGCCGGATTGTTTCAACCGATCTAGTTCGCCCTGTGCGCTCATATGCGCCTGAGCGACTTGCTTGCGGGTTTCCAAACGCGAAGATTCGGCGGCCACTTCCGCTTTGATCTTCTCTCGGAGCTGGATAAATTGTTCTCTTGCTTCCAGCGCTCGAAAGTATTCTTCGATCATGTCGTTGACCGATACGTACTTTTTCCAAACCTCTTCATTCTCTTGATCCGAGTACCAACCAAGAATTGAATAGCGACTCAAATCGGCTTTGATGGCTGGTTTGTATTGATTCGGAAACTGTAATTGACGTACTTGCTGGACGATCTTTTCAAGAGTTTCAGGTTGGTTTATCGAGTTGGCAATAATGTTGTCTACGCCGGAGCCGAGAATAACTTCTTCGCTCAGATGTTTGCCCAGTCCTGTAAATGAAGCCAGCAGCCATTGTTCGTAAGTCACCGGCATTGGTGGCACACTGTCGGTGGTGCCCGGCGTGAGCGTCATGGCCGCCCCGGGATTTTTCAAAGAGTTGCGTTCGTTAGTCTCGGATTGGCTTTTGGCGGCAATCTCGGATAGCTGAAGTGCCGAGTTTGAATCTTGATCGTGCGCAAACATTTCTTTTAAAGTTTGAAACTTCTTGCGAAGATCTTCTTCCGAAGCCGCGAAAACACTCTGTCGCTCCTGACCGGGTGGGCGTTCGTACTTCAGCCCGGGAAGGACCTCCCGCTGCCTGCTCATCTCTCTGGTCACGACGTGCGACGGCACCAAAATTTTCTCGGTCGCCTTGTCCCAGAAGACCAGGTTGCTGTGCCTCCCCATAATCTCGGCAGTCAAAATCTTCAGCGATGTGGTGCCAACTTCGTCCGTGCTCGAGAAAATGAAATCGATAATGCGCTCGCCCGGCAGTTGTTCCACGCCGATGAGAGTGGCGCCGGTTAAGTGTTTGCGCATAACCAGGCAGAAATTAGGTGGTGCGCCTGCGCCGTGTTTCGATTGATATCGTTCTGTAATATTGCGATCTTTAGGCTGCTTTTCCTGAGCATCAGAACTGGTTGGAGTTCGAACCAGGCACATGCGCCCATACACAGATTGTGCCGATAAAAACAGGCTGACCGAGCCGCCCTTCGACCGCAATGAGATCAGCACCTCATCTCTTCCGAGCTGAAATACCTTATCAACCTTCCGGTTAATGATGAGCGGCTTTGCTTCTTGCAACACAGCCCTGATTGATAATGCGTCAAATGGTTGCATGGGCGTAACATCTTGTTGAGTGCGTCAAATCTAACAAATTTGCCCTGACTTTATATGAATAATCATTGGCTAAACTGTTATTCCACTCAAACAAATCGGACTAATCACTCAACTGTACGCTGTCCGCTGACTTGACGAAGCCGCTACAAAATTCAAAGTTGGCCGCCGTCTCCCTTGTGGAAATGCCCATTCAAGCGCGTTGCATGTGGTTATTAAACCAGGCATAATTGAACGACCGAGCCTTTAGTGTTCAACGCCGGTGAGGGTCGAATGGAAACCAAGAATATTACAGAGCTGAAGCCTGGAGTGACCTTAGTGTCGGCTGACAACAAAAAGCGAGATCCAGGGCGAACCGGGACTTTGCTTGTGGTCACGGGTCCATCTGGAGTCGGCAAAGGAACCGTCGTCGGTAAGACGCTGGAGAGCATCGACCGGCTTGCCAAGTCCGTTTCGGTTACCACGCGCTCTCGGCGCAACGGTGAAGAAGAGGGTGTTCACTATTTTTACCGCTCCGAAAAGGAATTCTTCGACATGCGCGATCGCGGCGAATTCCTGGAGTCCGCCGAGTTTGCCGGTCACTATTACGGCACGCCATCGCACTGGGTCGATGACATGCTCAAGCACGGCATCGATGTCATTCTCGAGATTGAAGTGCAAGGCGCCATGCAGGTCCGCGAAAAACGCGACGACGCAGTTTTGATCTTTCTCTCGCCCCCGTCTTTCGATGCCCTGGCCGAGCGCCTGCGCACACGAGCGACCGAATCTGAGGAAAAAATCAGAGAGCGTTTGAAGAAGGCCGAAGGCGAGATCAAGCAGCGCCACCTGTTCAATTATGAAGTTATAAATGACAATCTGACTGAAGCTATACGAAATTTAGAATCGATCGTGTATGCTGAAAGACTGCGCATATAAGTATCTCGGGTGAAAAAATGAGTACAACCAATATTCTCGATCAGCTTTTGGACGAAACCACTAATCGCTATGAGCTCGTATTGAAAGTAGCTCAGCGCGCCAAACAGATCAAGAATGAAACTCGCGAACAGCACAAAACCACCAACGCCGTTATTCAGGCGCTTCAGATGGTTGCTGCTGAAGGCGATGGCACGATTCTGATCTCGACATCCGGCTATAACACCTACTAAACCTTCATAAATTGCCTCTAAGATCGCTGGCAGTGGGAGAATTCCCGTTGTCAAAGACGCGCGTGGGCCGTAGACTCTTCTTCTAAAGCGGCGTTACCTGGGGGAAAATAACACAACTAATGGACATGTGGTCCTTCGTTTTGATGTTTGCCCTGCTGTCAGGGATTATGGGTTGGTGTATGACCCCCGTAATCAACGGCGTGCTTTGGTTTTGCGACTGGCGCGACGGTGCAACCATTGACTGGGGTCTGGAAACCGCGTTCGCTATAGCTGTGCCTTTCGCCTGGATGTTCGCCCTGGTCGAGATAATCATTTTGTACCATCATTAGAGCTGAAGCCCGATGGTTACTTGTTTAGAACCCGCCTCGACTGAATGAGAGCGGGATTTTTTGTGTTTTGAGGCGCTTTGTCTGTAAGCGTAAGCCTGGCCGGGCTTTAGGTTGTTCTATTTACTCAACCGATATCGGTTCAGTTTTCGGGGACCGGAATCGCTCAGCCTGTCCAATTACTGGGACCGGTCTGGCGGAAACGCTCTTGAACTGAGGGCGCTTGAGATCTTGGTTGGCGCCATGAACGCGCAGAGATTGTGGTAGAAACGCGAGCTGCGTTCCGTTTGCGCGGTTCAGTTTATTCAACCGATATCGGTTGAGTTTCTGCGTTTAAACTAAAGCGCGGCGGTGGCTAAGGCGCGTGCTTCGCGAATAGCCGAGTCGCTGCGGGACAGTTTGCTTTCTTCCATCAGTTTGCCGACGTTGTCGAGGTCATAGTATTGAACGGCTGTGAGGAAGCGATTCTTGCCTTCAGTGCCGCCTTCTTGTTCTGCAAGCTCACATAGAATGTCGACAACTTCGCGAGCGCTGTTGATTTGAGTGAGCCGATTGCGATAGGGAGCGCTTTTGTGCATGCCTTTGGTGTAGTTGATCAGATGGCGGCGTGACTCGCTTGTGCCTACGCGAATGCCTTTGTATGCCATTAAACCGATGCAATGGTGCATTGCCAGAATCAGCTTTTCGATTGAATCCGGGGCGGGGTCGAGGATCCCGTAATCGAGATATTTGGTTATTCTAGGGATGAGCCAGGGATTTCCAAGCGTTCCCCGCGCTACAGCTACGCCATCGCAGCCTGTTGCTTCAAGCAGGCGCAGCGCATCTTCTGGTTCAAACACATCGCCATTGCCGAAAACAGGGATGGAGAGCGCTTTCTTGACGTGAGCGATCATGCTCCAATCTGCCGTTCCAGTATATCGTTGCGCACGAGTACGCCCGTGAACCGTGACAGCAGAGGCTCCCGCCTCTTCAATCATTTCACCGAATTGAATGCAGTTCTTGGAGTTATCGTCCCAACCGAGCCGAAACTTGACTGTGACTGGGATGGAAACGGAGTCTTTAATTGCGATTACGATCTCGCGTGCCAGATCCGGCTCGCGCATCAGCGCACAGCCATCTTTTCCGTTCGTTATCTTAGGAACGGGGCAGCCCATATTAATGTCGAGAAAGTCTGCGCCCTTGGCCTCAGCCATTTTAGCTGCGGCCGCCATTACTTCTGGTTCATGACCAAAAATTTGGATGCCGATTGGATGCTCATCCGGAGCCAGGTCCATGATTCTGCTTTCGGGCTGGTACATCAAGCTCTTGCTGGAAACCATCTCGGTTGCTAGCAGACAGCCTTTATCTACTTTTCTGACGATGCTGCGATAGACAATGTCCGTCACTCCCGCCATTGGCGGAACGTAAACGCGTCCATTAACTGTGAGTGAACCGATCTGGATAGGCATTGTTGTCGCCGGGTCTGATACTCTTTAAGAGATTCCTTTATTGTCCTCGACTTTTCAAGAATTGTCAGATGTCATTGCGAACTGCTAATCAGCCTTTCCGTAAAATCCTATTCTTGAGCCTTGCGTTTTTAGCAATTCAGTTGCCCGCGCAAGCGCTCGATAAGGTCATCAGCGGTCAGGTCAGAGATCACAAACTCAAAACTCTACGCGGCGTCAAAGTTGAACTTTGGAGCGCCGACAACAAAGTCGCCTTGAGTACGCACACTGATGGTGACGGAAAATTTTCGCTGTCGCATGAATCGTGCGGACCTTGTTTCCTGGAGGTTTCCGCGCCCCGGAAGTCGGGTCTGGCGTCGGCATTGATCGACAAATTGCCGGGCGACGAAGGTCGAAGCGTTATTGTTACTCTGCTGCGTGGCTACCCTGTGAAGGGACAAGTAATGTGCGAGGGTAAACCGCTGAAAGGCATTGTGGTGAAAGCTTACAGCCGCCATCATGAGAAAAATACAAAGGAACGAATTTATGGAGGCGGGGCAGTTTTGTCAGAAAGAAACGGCTCCTTCCAAATGACTCTCACTCCAGGCGACAAAAAGTTCGTCTTGCTGAACAACCGCTATCCGGACGTCTCAAGGAGTTCAAGCGTAACCGCCAAAGTTATCGTTGATACCGACCTTGGTATCGTCGAAATGACCCCGAGGTAATCATTTGAAAACTGCATATTTCGATTGTCAGTTCGGAGCCGCCGGAGATATGCTCTGCGCCTCGCTTTTAGCGAATGGTTTAAACGCAGAAAGATGGATTGAGGAATTGAATAAGATCGCATTGCCGGTTGATAGTTTCGAAATTCAAATTGAAGATGTGATGCGGTGCCTGATTGCGTCGAAAAAGGTGACGGTCAAATGTATCGACCATTCGGGTGCGCATGAGCATTCTCACGGACATGAGCACTCGCACGAACACGAGCATGCTCATGGACAAGAGCATTCTCATGGTCATGATCACGAACACTCACACAGTCATGATCACGAACATTCTCATGACCATTCACATGATCACTCTCACCACGATCACGAATCCTCTCACGCTCACGAACATCCTCATGAATTGGAACACTCCCATGAGCATGCCCATGGCAGAAGCGTCCTTGAGATAGTTCGAATTATTGAAAATTCTCAAATTTCAGACCGCGCCAAAGAATTAAGTCTCGCCATTTTCCGAAAGTTGGCCGAATCAGAAGCTCGCGTTCACAATGTTGCTCCTGACGATGTTCACTTTCACGAGGTCGGCGCTGTCGATGCAATCATTGATGTCGTGGGCTTTGCTATCGGCTACGATTTGCTCGGGATTGAGAAGTCAGTGGTTTCACCGCTCACTCTCGGTGGTGGCACGGTTAAGACCGACCATGGCATTTATCCGGTTCCAGCTCCCGCGGTCGCGTATCTCGTGGAGCAAGCGGGAGCGCCGACTGGTTCCCTCAACATCCCCTACGAATGCCTGACTCCAACCGGTGCCGCGATACTCACCACCATTGCGGATCGATGGGGCGCAATTCCTGGCTATCAAAAAATCGATAGTATCGGATATGGTGCCGGTACCCTAAATCCGAAAACACATCCGAACACTGTTCGCACATTCATCGGACAGTGTCATGAAGTTTCTCAGTCGTCATCATCACCAACGTGGTCAGCCTCCACTCTTGGTTCAAATCACGTAGGTGGAACGCATTTCCGCGCCGAAATTGTCACGGTGATCGAAGCAAATATAGATGACTGTCCTCCCAATATAATTTCGTATGCTCTTGAAAAAGCGCTTGCCGAGGGCGCTTTAGACATCGCCATCGTTCCAGTCACAATGAAAAAAGGTCGCAGTGGACACCTCATCACCGTCCTTGCTAAACCGGAAGATCGTCGTAAAATTGAAACGCTGTTGTTGCGTGAAACCTCGACTCTGGGCGTCAGAACATACTTCGTCGAACGGCTAATTGCCGAACGCGAATTCGTCGAAGTCAAACTGTCAGACTGGTCCATTCGTATAAAAATCGGTCGAGATCTGAACAACAACGTCGTCAATGTCCAACCCGAATACGAAGATTGCGCCACTTACGCGCAACGACATGACGTGCCACTTCGCGAAGTATTCGAACAGGCACTATCGAAATACAACCAAGAATTTCGTCAGGCTAAAACGGATTAAGTAGCCGTGACTGTTGATACATGCATGTGAAAACTTACCACAAGCACCGTAAAGCTCCGTCCTTTAGGGCGCGTCATGCCGCGGCATCGATTGGCGAGAAACTTCCTCTCCTGTCCTGAGATCGA
The DNA here is from genome assembly GCA_021772095.1 of Candidatus Obscuribacter sp. Classification (GTDB taxonomy): domain Bacteria; phylum Cyanobacteriota; class Vampirovibrionia; order Obscuribacterales; family Obscuribacteraceae; genus JADYXR01. The sequence goes on from JADYXR010000151.1 coordinate 68,008, forward strand.
TTGCCACTCGGTGCCAGCCGCCAGGGGATCCATTTCAGCATCGCCAGACAGATTTGAGTACTCGGAGAACCTTGAGCATACAAACTATCTCATTCTACTCGCAAAGGTAACAATGCAATGTTGGTTAACGCGGGAGTTCATCGTGCTCCAACTTGCTTGTTAAGGGAAATCGCGAAGCCTTCGATATTTTGCCGACAGCGCGGGCAGGTCGCGATAATATAAGAGGATACTTTCGGTACTGGGCTCCGTGGCAAACAGTCTTACTACTTTTAATTTGTTTGATGGCTCGTTGAACGAGATCGCGCTAAAGCACGGCGGCTGGCCGCGGCTGCTCGATCCTACGCAAGTTACGCCCAGCGATTTTATTGTCGAACTTGAACGGGCCGGCTACTCAGAGTACACGTTCGAATCGATCAAAATGCGAATCGGAAAACCAGAACGTCAATATTGGATTGCACTGATTGCCTCAATCGTAAAAAGCATGCAAGGCAAGAACGAGCAGAATTGGCACAGCGAGATGCTGGACGAGTTTCTTCCGAAGATGTGCGAGCACAGCATCACTGACGACGAAATAAAAATTGCGATAGCCAGCCCTTAAAAATTGCTACAGCCGGCCCTTAAGTTCTATAGCCGGCTCCTAAATTGATTTTGCAATTGCCCTCTCATTTGTTTAGCAAGTTTTGATTTAAGAACCTTTGCAACCAGCTCCAGGTCTGGTTCTTTGTCGACAAAGCAGCGCGACACATCTATAAGGCGCACACCATCACTGCCACCATTTTCTAAGCGAACAATTTCATTGCCTACTTCTATATCGCCCTCTTGCAGAACGGACAAGTAAAATCCCCACTTGCAGCTCTTGTAGAAAAGCCTGACTATGTCCGGGTCCCCAAAACGAATTCCAAGTTTATAGCAAGGCATTCGAGGCTGTGTTACTTGAAAAATTGCGTCGCCAATTTGCAGTTTGTCACCTATGCAGATGTTCGTTTCGTCAAAGCCGCAGACCGTGAGATTCTCGCCAAAGTTTCCCCATTCCAAATTTTGAGATGAGTATGCGGTTTTCCAGTACTCGTATTGTTCAATAGGATAGGCGTAAACCGCCTTGTCACTCCCTCCATGAACGGTTAGATCTGCTTGTTCATCGCCGTCTAAATTTAGTCTTCGAGCTGTGACCTTGCCAGTAACAGGCGTTTTAAAAATGCCAGTAGAAACTGTTTGTCCATGCCAGGGAATTTCCTTTGCTTTGCTGACATTGATTTGCAATACGGAAGGAGTTTTCAGAGTGTAGAACCTCGCAGGGTGAGCCTCTTGACGCGCGGTAGTTTGAGTGAGGAACCGCAACGTGCCTTGCAATTAAACACCACTTTTTATACCATTTAATCAAGCCAAAGGTATATACTTCCACTACGTCCCAGGAGAAATTGTGTGACTCAAGACCACATTGGAAGATCAAATTCGGTTTTCTATCGTTCCGCAAAAGTAAACAATCTAGAGATCTTTTACAGAGAGGCTGGATCGCCGCCCGCACCCACAGTGCTCTTATTGCACGGATTTCCAACTTCTTCTCATATGTTCCGCAACCTCATTCCAGTTTTGGCCAAACATTATCATGTGATTGCACCTGACTATCCAGGTTTTGGTCAGAGCTCGATGCCGTCGGTCTCACAGTTTGAATATAGTTTTGACAATCTGGCGAGAGTAATGGAGAAATTTATTGATGCGATCAATTTGAAGCAATTCTCGCTTTACGTGATGGATTATGGCGCTCCGATTGGTTTTCGCATCGCTGCCAAAAAGCCGCAATGCATTCAAAGTCTAATTATTCAAAATGGTAATGCGTATGAAGAAGGTCTAGACAATGACTTCTGGAAGCCATTCAGACCATTTTGGAAGGACAAAACAGAAGCTAACAGTGCTCCGTTAAAACCGTTATTTGAAATTGATGCTACAAAATGGCAGTACCACACTGGCGTTCGTAATTTAGCAACGATTTCTCCTGATGGTTGGATACACGACCAGGCCGGAATGGATCGTCCCGGCAATAAGGAAATTCAACTCGAACTGTTTCACAGTTACGGCACCAATTCTCCGCTTTATCCAACTTGGCAAAAATATTTCCGTGACCACCAGCCGCCGACGCTGATTGTTTGGGGGAAAAACGATCAGATATTCCCAATCGCCGGAGCCGAGCCATACAAGCGTGATCTCAAAAACCTTGAGTTTCACTATGTGGATACAGGGCATTTCGCGCTGGAAGAAGATGGCGAAACAATTGCAAACCTGATGCTGGCATTTTTGAAAAAAGAAGTTCCGGTGCCAGCTGCAGTCTGCTAGTTCGTCAGGGATCATCTAGTCAGTAGAACTCATATCAATATACAAGTAGAAGGTGCTGTGGTTTCGCCACGGCACCTTTTATGCAATTAGAACAATAGCTGCTTTGGAGGTTTTAAAACCGGTGGCGTTTAGTCTACTTGACCATTAGTCTTCGGCATCCAGATTGTCGCTACTGCACCAGCCAGATAGATCGTCGCCACGGTCGACGCTGCAATCGCGTAGGATCCGCCGAAGATGTTGATCAAGGCACCACTTCCAAGCGCGGCCACGGCTGCTGCAAGTCTACCGATGTTGTAAGTGAAACCAAATGCGGTGCTACGAATGCGGGCTTCGTAGAGTTCAGGAATGTACATCCACAGAATTACAAACGGCAGGTGTGCGAAAAATCCTAACGCTAGAATCCAGAACAGTAGCGGCGTTCCGAAGGTTTTGGTGGTTAAGAACATTCCTGTAGCACAGATGAATGAAACGAGAAAACTCATCGCCATGCATCGTTTGTAACCGAGTTTGCTAATTACCCATCCGCCTAAAACACCCGATAAAATCATGCCGATGTCTTTGAGGAACATCGCGTGGCTGCGTTCTGCGACTGCCAGATCGCCGGTTAGTTGGTTGACCCATGCAGGGATCCAGGCGACGACAGCCCACCATGTGATGATCGCGGTGCCGGAAACTGCCACTATGGCGAGTGTCTTCTTTTTGTTCGTTTCATTGAATAATTCTTTGATTGTTGACAGCAAAGTATGTTCGCTGGCCGCGCCCGACTCTTTGCGAACGGCGCGTGCTTTTTGAGTGGCGATAAATTGTTTGGGCTCTTTCAGTTTCATTCTTATGTATACGGTCAAGAATGCTGGAGCAATTCCGGCTACGAAGAGCCAGCGCCAACCGTAGTCACCGAGCCATAAATTGAGACCGGCTGTTAGAAAATATCCAAAACCTAGAGAAGTTGCCATCGCGCTAACGGCATGGACGCGGGATTTACCGGGCCAACATTCGGACAAGAGCACGGCGCCGATTCCCATCTCGCCACCGATGCCGGCGCCGACGAGGAATCTGTAAAGACCCAGTTCCCACCACGTGCTCGCGGTAGCGCAAAGACCGGTGCAGACCGCGTACAAGATGATGGTAAATGTCAGCACGCGAGCGCGACCGAGATGGTCTGCTGCCATACCGAATATCATTGCGCCCAGCGCCCAGCCGACCATGAACATCGCGATGATGTATGAGCCGTGCAAACCGACGATGGCGTGCGAGTTTGTGTGCAATAGATCCGATAAGGCGGGAAACAAAACGATAGCAAAGATCGATGAGTCCATGCCGTCGAAAACTCCGCCCAGCCATGTGGCGAGAAGCGCATGCCATCTCGATGGACCGGCATAGTTTGCGTGACCGTTTGATTGATCAGTTGCTGATGCATTCTCGTGTTCTAAAATTTCCGCCTTCAATGATAACGTCTCTGTCTGTGTCAGGTCGGTCGAAGGCACGGTGTCCATCGGTGTTGGCTCGATCGGCGCGGAAGATGCGTCGAGAGCTATAGGAACTGAATTTGGTTGTTCCATCGACTTCGCTTCAGGAGAGGGGATTTCGAGCAGGTTCGGCTCGGCGTCTTTTAGAACGCCCGGCACTAAGGTGGTCAATGACATGCGGCCTGGACCTCAGCAGCGAAACCGCACAATATATCGCACAGGGTTACTTTTGGCTAGGCAGATCGGCTAATCCATGGAGAGGCTATCTAAGCGCCTCTCCTCGCTGTTCAAGTTCCAGCGTAATCACCTTTTTGTCAAACATCAACGCCGTCGGCTCCACCTGCAGCCCGCGCCGAAACGGATAACCGTAAAGTAGAACCAGGCAGATGTTTAAAGACAACGTAATGCTCACAAGCGCCGTCATCATCGCTTGCGCTTTGAATTTCTCGAGACCGAAGAAGTAGGTGAAAACAATCGTGATCACAGCTCCTATCATCAAAACCGTCGCCATCACGCTGGACAGACCGTACTTCGCGGAAATAATCCGCAGTCGTCGACTGGTGCCGAGTTCGTCCATTGACGAGAGCATTGCTTCCCACTGAGAAACATTGTTTTGAGTTTTGGGTTCAAACCTGGAGATGACCGCCCATAACTGTCTGATTTCATTGAGTGCTCTGGGGCTGGGCTGGCCGTCCTTCATTGTTTCCCATTCTTCTTCCAGAACGGCGTCGACGTATCGCAAACAGCCGACGTGAATCTGATGGCGCTCTTTCTGCGGGAAATTGTCCGCTAGAAAAAATACATTGGCGACGCCGCTGGCTTCTTCTTCGACCAACACCCGGGCCCGGTCGAACTTGGTCAGCGAGTCTACGACGATGAATCCAAGCAGGACTGCGTACAGAGTACCGATGATTGAAATCAGATAACCGGCGACCTCGTGACAGGCTCTCAAGTCTTCGATAGCGACCCGCTTGCGGACCATATAGAGCCCGACTAGCGATGCGATGGTCGACAGGGTGATTACGAGAATGGTGATTAAAAACGATTTGATGTCCATGGTGCATCCAGGCAAGATTTGAGACAAACATTTTCGCATGTTCTAAACGGGTTTGACGGTTGCTCCAAAAGGGCAAACGAACGTTTATAAGGGCACAAAAAGGCGAGCATGGCGACTGCAAAATATCTGCGTAGAATTCGACGAATGCACGCCGCTCAGGTATTAAACCGATTGACGCTGGCAGCTGTTTTGCTGGCTGGGTACGCCTTGCCACCGGTTTATGCCGCGCTCCCGGACGCGGCGCTCACGGGTAAGCTCACAGCAGCGAAAGTGCTTCCCAAAGGAGCGACGCATCGTATTGTCAGAGGCGATGGCGATAATCTACGCGTCGAGATTTCTCATTATCCGACGCTGGACGAGAATACCCAAAAAATTGATGCCCTCTTAATTGCCCGAACGATTTTTCGTGCGGATCCAGGTGGCATCAGTAGCGTGGTCACCCGTTTTTCCATTGATTCGGAACCATACACTTATCACGATGTTTTGGTCAGTAACCGAGATATCGTCGGCGCTGATGCGGGTATTCTTGGATCGGATGCTCTTCTTGCCAGCATCGGTGTTGTGACAATTAAGTCGAATGACAGCGTTGAAGCACGTTTTGCGAAATATTGTCAGGCTGCCGAAAACGCATTGCGCAAAGAAGACTTTCACGAGAGCGAAAATTTGTTTGCCGTCGCATATCGCGAATCTCCTGATGTTGCCAAAGGCGATGCCAGATACTTCAGTGGTTTAGCCCGCCTCGCTCAGGCTTACTCTGGACGGCAAGATTCATATGACGAGGAGCGTGTTTACAGAACAATTGTATCTGCACTTCCTGGTCCAGCGGCGCCCGAGGCACTAAAGGCGGTGCGCGACACGTATGCGTATTATTTCGCCAAAGGCAACTTTCAAAGTGCCGAAAAAGTGGCCAAGGCATTGGTCAGCCTTGGTAGCAAGCCTGGAGTTGCGCCAACCGAACAGTATGCTTCTGATTTGCAACTTCTGGCGGCATGCCACCGCCGGCAGGGTCAAGCTGCTAGCGCTAGAAAAGAGTACGATGAAGTATTGCTGATCAAAAAAACGCAGCTTGGTGACAGTCATCCGGCTCTTGGTGAGGTTTTCGAGGGCATCGGCGATTGCTACAACGACGAGAAAAATACCCCTTCGGCGTTGGAGTTTTGGAAGAAGGCAAGAGTTTCGTTCGATCATGCAGCCGTCACTAAAGACACCAAACACAGAATTTCCTACGAAACATATCGCTCGATTATTCACAGAATAAATGAGAAGATAGCTCTAGGTACTCAGAAGAAACGATTTTAGTCAGGCACTCGCGCCCGAAAAACAAATCATCCTCGGTTTTCAATTGTTTCGTAGCCTGTTAGCTACACTCATTCCTTGGAAAAATGTTACCGATCGGCAAGCGGAACCAATGCTATGACTATGTTTAGAGGGTTTTTATAAACCTGTTCCCTTTCGCTAAACTGTCGAGATTGTGAGCATAGTCACGCAACCTACCCATCAAGTCACCGAAAAAAAGAGTAATCGAACGGGTTCCGTTTTGACTGCCGTGATTTTGATCGCCGCAATCGCAGCGAGCTTCGCATATTTTCAAATGAAGCCGGCCGAGAAAAAGACGCCGAAAAAGCCGGAAGCTCCAGTCACCGTCGCGATTGCGCAACGCGCCAATATTCCTGTCGAAATCAAAAGTATTGGCGCAGTGGTGCCGATGAACGCAGTGTCTGTGAAGTCCAGGGTGGGCGGCAGAATAGTCAAGATTAGTTTCAAGGAAGGCGAAACGGTTAAGAAGAAGGATCTGCTTTTCACCGTCGATCCTCGCCCGCTGAAGGCCGAGTACTCGATTAGAGAATCGGAAGTTTTGAAGCAGGAAGCCGTAATTGCGCAGGCCAAAGCGGCGATTGAAAAAGGCAAAGCGGCACTCGAGCAAGTCAAAGCAAACTTGGCGAGAGACCTGGCGCTGGCTCGACTGGCGGGCAACCGATCAGCAGTCCACTGCTGCCACTGTCAACGCAGGCAAAGCAAACATAGACAACGCCAAAGCTCAGATAGTCGCCGACCAGGCCAATTTGCGAAACGCAGTGGCGCAACTGGCATCAACCAAAGCGGCGCTGGAAAACGCGCGCGTGCAGCTCAATTACACGACGGTTAATTCACCAATCTCCGGTCGCACCGGTAAGATTTTGGTTTTACAGGGCAACAATGTTCGCGCTGACGAAGACATTCTCGTCACCATCAATCAAATTGCTCCGATTTTTGTTGAGTTCGCAGTTCCGGCTGAACAGTTTCAAGAAGTGCAAAAATATTTTCACAAAGACCTCTACGCCAGAGTCGACATCGGTGGCGACAACCTGGTCCGGCAGGGCAAAGTCACGTTTGTCGATAACACCGTAGATAGTACCACTGGTACGGTGAAGATGAAGGCTGTTTTCGACAACGCCGATTCTGCTTTGTGGCCCGGTAAATTCGTGGATGTGACGCTTACGCTTACGGTTTTGACAAAAGCCGTAGCCGTTCCGACACAATCTGTGCAGATGGGTCAAAACGGTCAGTTTGTCTGGGTTGTGAAAGATGGAAAAACCGCTCATATGCAAATTGTAAAAACCGGACCTTCGATCAATGGTCTGACTGCAATAACAAGTGGTATCACTGCTGGTGAACAGGTGGTGACCGATGGGCAAATCCAATTAGGCGAAGGTGCTAAAGTAATAATTTCCGGTAGTGCAAGAGAAGCCGCCGCCAGTGTCGTTGCTGGTTCTGACAAACGGCGTGGACATGGGGACGGCGGCGCTAAAACGAACAGCGCAGAAGACGAGAAAAATCAGAATTCGAAAATCACCGTAGACGGGAAGGATCAAAACGCTGGCGGTAAGCCATGAGTTTTTCCGACCTGTTTATCAAACGGCCTGTCATGACGACCTTGTTGATGTTGGGCTTAGTTCTTGCCGGCGCGATTGGCTTCACTCAGCTTCCAGTTAACGATCTTCCGAGCATAGACTTCCCGACGATTTCGGTATCGGCGAGTTTGCCTGGTGCCAATCCCGAGACTATGGCCAACGCCATTGCAGCACCGCTGGAGCGGCAGTTCTCCTCCGTGTCCGGAATCACTTCGATGAACTCGAGCAGCACCTTGGGCAGCACCTCAATCACGTTGCAGTTCGATCTGGCGCGCGATATCGATGCCGCCGCGCAGGATGTGCAGACAGCGATTGCCGCCGCCTCTCGCACCTTGCCACCAATGCCGACACCACCGACATACAGAAGGGTTAATCCGGCTGATTCTCCAATTTTGTTTCTGTCGCTAAGTTCTGATTCATTGCCGTTGTACAAAGTCAGTGAGTACGCGGAAACTACTGTCGGACAGCGCCTCTCCATGATCAGCGGTGTGGCGCAAGTCAGCGTTTATGGCTCGCAAAAATATGCCGTTCGCGTAGAACTGGATCCCGATGCGCTCACTTCCAGAAATGTGAGCTACGACGAAATCCGAGCAGCGATCGAAACCGGTAACGTTAACGTACCTGCAGGTACGCTTTATGGGCCTCATTCGGCGTTCATGTTAAAAACAAATGGACAGCTGACCGGAGCAGATCAATTCGCCAATTTATTAGTGGCATATCGAAACGGATCTTCCGTGCGATTGTCCGAACTGGGCAAAATTAGTGACAGCGTTGAAAACGATAAAGTTGCCAGCTGGTATAACGGCAAACGCGCCATAGTCCTCGCTATTCAGCGTCAGCCGGGAACCAACACCGTTCAAATCGTCGACGCGATCAAAGAAATTTTGCCGGAATTGCGAAATCAAATTCCGGGATCCGTCAGTATGGATGTTCTCTACGATCGAACCACATCGATTCGCGCGTCGATCGAGGAAGTTGAATTCACGCTTTGCTTAACCATTGGGCTTGTCGTGGGCGTTATCTTCGTCTTCCTGCGCAATGTTCCGGCTACGATCATTCCGAGTTTGGCTCTGCCAACCTCTATTATCGGAACATTCGCTGCGATGTATTTGCTCGGCTATAGTTTGAATAACTTGACGCTGATGGCGTTGACGTTGTCTGTCGGATTCGTGGTCGATGATGCGGTCGTCGTGCTGGAAAACATCGTCCGGCATATTGAGATGGGCGTCCTGCCGTTTCAAGCAGCGCTAACCGCCACCCGTGAAATCGGTTTCACCGTAATCAGTATGACACTGTCCCTGGTGGCAGTATTTCTACCCGTCCTACTTATGCAGGGAATCGTCGGACGCTTGTTCAACGAATTTGCAATCACAATTTCAATCGCCATTATGATTTCAGGCTTCGTCTCGCTGTCACTGACTGCGATGCTATCCAGTCGCTGGCTGAAAGCCGGTCACGACTCACAGCATGGTTTCCTCGCCGGTATGGAAAAGCTCTGGGACTGGCTCGCGCATCAATATGATAGATCGCTGCAGGTTTCACTTCGACACCCAAACATGGTTCTTCTTAGTTTGGTCCTCGCCATTGCAGCGACCGCGTATCTGTTCACCATTGTGCCTAAAGGCTTCATGCCCACTGATGATACCGGGATGATTCAAGGCTCGACGGAAGGCGCCCAGGATATCTCGTTCGACTCCATCAGCGAACACCAGAAAGCGGTCGCATCGATAGTGCGGGCGCATCCTGATGTCGAAGGCGTCATGTCCAGCGTTGGTGGTTCTACGTCTAACGCTGGTCGCATGATAATTTCACTGAAGCCCTTTCACGAACGTAATAAAAAAGCAGATGATATTGCCAAAGAACTGAAACCGCAACTGGCAAAAGTGCCGGGGATCAAGTCGTTCCTGCAAATTCCACCAAGTATTAGAATTGGCGGTCAAAGTTCCAAAAGTTTGTATCAGGTCACACTCACTTCTCCTGATACGAAGCTACTTTATCGAGCCACCGATACGCTAGTGAAAAAGTTGCAGGAAAACTCTGACTTGCAAGATGTCACCTCGGATGTACTGTCCGGGACGCCACAGGTTGACATTAAGGTGAACAGGGACCTTGCCGCCACACTTGGTATCACTCAGAATCGGGTTGAGCAAACTCTCGCTAACGCATACGGTCAAAGGCAGATTTCAACTATCTACGCACCATCAAATCAATACCGCGTTGTGATGGGTCTGGCGCCTCAGTTTCAGCGGGATCCTCTTCAACTCGCTAAATTGTATGTTCGCTCTGATAACGGCAAGATGGTACCACTCAAAGAAATTGCCGAATTGACCCGCAGTGTAGGACCACTGGTCATAAACCACCTTGGGCAGTTTCCTTCCACCACGGTGTCGTTCAATTTAAGACCTGGTTATTCCATCGGGCAAGCCGTCGAGGTCGTAAACAAAGTTGCAAAAGAAGTTGTGCCACCACAAGTAACCGCCAGTTTCCAGGGGCAGGCTCAGGCTTTCCAGCAATCGTTCGGCAATATGGGTTTCTTATTGCTGCTCGCGACGCTGATCATTTATGTCATTCTCGGAATGCTCTACGAGAGTTTCGTCCATCCGATCACTATCTTGTCAGGCTTACCGGCAGCCGGTCTCGGCGGTCTAGGCATGCTTCTTATTTGCCAAACGGATCTGAATATTTATGGTTTCCTCGGGCTGATCTTGCTGATTGGTATCGTCAAGAAAAACGCAATCATGATGATCGATTTTTCGCTTGAGGCTGAACGCGAACACGGCACACCGCCTGCAGAGGCGATCTACCAGGCTTGTCTTGTGCGTTTCCGACCAATCATGATGACGACCATGGCAGCTCTCATGGGCACGCTCCCCATCGCCATCGGCATGGGCGCAGGAGCCGACACCAGGCGCTCACTCGGCTTAGTTGTCGTCGGCGGCTTGCTGGTATCGCAAGTTCTAACTCTTTACGTCACACCCGTCGTCTACATCTGGCTCGATAAGCTTCAACGACGCTGGACCAACAAGCAAACGACTCCACCATCGCTTCCTGCCAAGCAACATACCGGCGCTCAAACCGATTGAGATTTGACGCTGCTGACGGTTGAGAGACCTGCCGGATGGACCGTGATTCCGTCAGGCTATGGCGGCATTGGGTATTCACGTTCTCAAAGAAATCCGGCATGCGAAATACTGCCTCCATGAAAGAAAACATCCTTGGTTTCAAAATCGCGGTGATTAAACCGTGACCAACGCGCCTTCTTTCTTGAAGGTGAGCTTCTCGTCATCCTGTTTTGCGTCGACGAGAATGATGTCGCCATCCACAAAATCTCCTTTCAAAATATGCAGTGAAAGTGGATTCTCGATTTCTTTCTGAATCAATCTCTTCAACGGACGCGCACCATACAGTGGCTCGTAGCTGTTGTCGGCAAGCCAATCTTGAGCGGTTTCCGAAACAACCAGTTGGAGTTTTCGATCCTCGAGGCGACGGTTGAGAAACATAAGTTGAATGTCGACGATCTTTTTGAGTTCGTCTTTTGTCAGCGCATGGAACACAACTGTCTCATCGATTCTGTTTAAGAACTCTGGACGGAAATGCTGGCGCAGGGAGGATAACACCTGGTCTTTCATCGCTTCATAGCCACTGTCGCCTTCGATGGCCGAGTTAACTTGATAGTCGAGGATGTGTTTCGATCCGATGTTCGACGTCATGATAATCACAGTGTTTTTAAAGTCGACTTGTCGGCCTTTGGAGTCGGTCAAGTGTCCTTCGTCCAAAACTTGAAGCATGACGTTGAAGACGTCGGGGTGCGCTTTTTCGACTTCGTCGAAGAGCACGCAAGCGTATGCTTTGCGTCGAACTGCTTCAGTCAGTTGACCGCCTTCATCGAAGCCGATATATCCCGGAGGAGCACCGATCAGTCTTGCCACCGTGTGCTTCTCTTGATACTCGGACATGTCGATTCGAACGATCGCGTTGTCGTCGTCGAAAAGGAACTCAGCAAGCGCTTTTGCGAGTTCTGTCTTACCCACACCAGTAGGTCCGAGGAAGAGGAACGAACCAATCGGTCGCTTCGGATCTTTCATACCGGCGCGTGCTCGACGCACCGCATCAGCCACCACCTGAATGGCTTCGTCCTGGCCTATCACACGCTGGTGCAAGTGATTTTCCAGCTTGAGAAGTTTTTGAACCTCGCCCTCGAGCAGCTTGGATACAGGGATTCCGGTCCACTTGCCGACGATATCCGCGATATCTTCTTCGCCGATTTCTTCTTTGAGAAGACGCGTGCGAGTTTTACTTCCGTCTTTGGCGAGATGTTCCTTCAATTCTTTTTCGAGTTCGATTAAACGTCCGAATTTCAATTCGGCAGCTTTCTGCAAATCGGTTGCTCGTTCTGCTTGCTCGATATGAATTTTGGTTTCTTCGATTTCGCCTTTGATCTTTTGTATTTTGTTGACGCTTTCCTTCTCGGACAGCCATTGTGCACGAAGCGCGTCGGCTCGTTCTCTGAATTCGGAAAGATCTTTTTCAAGTTTTTCGAGACGATCTCTTGAAGCTTGATCGGTTTCTTTTTTCAGGGCTTCGCGTTCGATCTCCAGCTGAATTTTTTTGCGTTCCAATTCGTCCAGTTCGCTAGGCATCGAATCGATCTCAATCCGCATTTTTGCAGCCGATTCGTCGACTAAGTCGATGGCTTTGTCGGGCAGAAAGCGGTCGGTGATATAGCGATCAGCAAGCACCGCAGCCGATACCAGTGCCGAGTCTTTGATTCGAACGCCGTGGTGAACTTCATACCGTTCTTTCAAACCACGAAGGATAGAAATGGTTTCTTCCACACCTGGTTCATCGACATTGACCGTTTGGAAACGCCGTTCCAGAGCCGGATCTTTCTCGACGTGTTTTCTGTACTCATCGATAGTGGTGGCACCGATACAATGCAGTTCGCCGCGAGCCAGAGGTGGCTTCAGCAAGTTGCCGGCATCCATGCCGCCATCGCCGGATGAACCAGCGCCGACTACCGTATGAATTTCGTCGATGAACAAAATGATTTGTCCTGCCGAATCGAGAACTTCTTTGAGAACCGCTTTGAGACGCTCCTCGAACTCGCCTCGATACTTGGCGCCGGCGATTAAAGAACCCATGTCCAGCGCAATCAGTTTCTTCTTCTTCAAACCCTCAGGCACATCGCCCTTGGTGATCCGTGTAGCAAGACCCTCAACAATAGCGGTTTTACCAACACCAGGCTCACCGACCAGGCAGGGATTGTTTTTCGTACGTCGAGAGAGGACCTGCATGACGCGCCGGATTTCATCGTCTCGTCCGATCACCGGATCGAGTTTTCCTTTGGCGGCCATTTCGGTAAGGTCGCGGCCATACCGTTTCAAAGCCTGATACGTGGCTTCGGGATCCTGGCTGGTCACCTGCTGATTTCCTCGAATTTCGTTTAGTTGCTCTAAAATTCGGTCTTTTGTTATGCCATGTTGCTTCAAAATCGTTCCAGTTTGACCCTTACCAGGATCACAAAGCGCGATAAGCAAGTGCTCCACGCTGATGTACTGGTCCTTCATCTTCTCTGCTTCGCGAGCAGCGAATTCGAGCAGTTGCATGAGCTTGGTCGAAACGTGCAGCTCGTCCTTCTGCATGTTGACCGCGCTGCCCTTGGGCTGACTGGCTAAATATTTTTCCAGATCGTCAGCTACCGCCGAGGGCTTGCCGTCGAGCGTTTCCAGGATGGTGGGAGTGAGGCCATCTTTCTGGTTGATCATCGAAAGGAGCAAGTGTTCTGGCGAAACTTGGCTATGACCGAATTTGGTGAGAACGGCTCTCGTCTCGGTAATGGCTTCTTGCGCTTTGTTTGTAAATCGATCTAAATTCATGAAACTCCATCGGGCGGATGCCCAAACTGCGTGTCTCCACGTGGCGACTACTCGAGTCTTCCTAAAAGAAATTATGGGCGAGTCAGATTACTCAGGCCTAATAAGTCTACAATTTCTTTATAAGTCTGCGTTTTTGTCGACCGAATCCGTAAAATGAGATTGAGGTCTAGCAACACGTATAAATGCAGGAATTCGAGGAAGACTATTACGCCATACTCGGTGTCGAAGAGGGTTCGACCGCTCAGGAAGTTAAGAAAGCATATCTTAAACTCGCCAAGCAGCTCCATCCCGACCGATATCCCAATGACCCCGAGCAGCGCGCCCGGGCGCAACGGGAGTTCGCCCGCGTCACCAGGGCCCACGAAATAATCGCCGACGACGAGCGCCGCGCCGAGTACAACGCTGTCCGCATTCTCAAAAAGAAGAAGGAAGAGCGCGAGGAGCGCGAAGACCTCGACGTCACCAAAATCGACTTAAATTTGAGTTCAGACGAAATCAAGGCGATCAGCACTCCGAGACAGTCTGGACAAAACATGAGTGGTGTTCAGGACGAAACGATTAACGTCAAATGGGCAAATAAACACCTTCTCCGCGCCGATGAGCTGCTCAAGCGCCGCCGATATCAAGAAGCTGAAACGGCGATGAAGGAAGCTATCCGGCTTTGCCCGAAAGAGCCGCGTTATCACAATAAGCTCGCCGAGATTTATCACGCCAGAGGCTGGAATACGCTCGCCATGACCGAGGTGCAGACCACCTTGCGCATCGACCCGCGGGATCCGGAAGCGCGCACCCTGGAGGCGCGCATTAAGAACACAATCAACAACGACGCGAAGGGCGCCAAGAAGAAGGGCTTCTTCGACCAATTGAAAGAAATTCTAACCAAGAAACTATAATCACCCCGGCGGCGTCGAAGTAGAGGGCAATCAAATGCTCGGAAATTTTAAAGTCTTTTCTTCAACGGAGTTCGACTTCCTTATATGAAGGCAGCGATCGCGATAATTTGTGCGGGATTGGTATTTGCGCCGCAGGTTGGCCATGCTGAAGTCGCGAGTGCAATTGCGGCTAAGTCTGTGCCAGCTCGCGTCGACGCGAATGCAATTGCAGCCAGGTCTGCGCCTGTCAGCGTCAACGTGAATACAATTGCAGCCACGTCTGCGCCTGTCAGCGTCAAAGCGAATGCAATTGCAGCCACTTCTCAGCCTGCTAGCGTGGACGCGAATGCATCGGCGCCGGCATCGTCTGGTGAGGCTAATTCGAACGCACCAGTGGTGGAGTCGCCTGAAAATGCCGACGTCTCTGACGCATCGCCGGCCGATACGTCCGCCGCATCAACACCGATTGATACCACCCCTAGTGCGCCTGTTCGAGTCAACGCATCACCGAATTCAACGTTCAACGTAGAAGTTCGTCAAAGCAATCTGCCACAAAGCTCGGTGGCAAGGGATTCGATGATTCCCGGATTGCAAAAGGATCTGCGCCTTTTGAAAGGTCAGGTCTCGACTTTCGGCGGTCGTTCGCCTTTGCTCTACGGCACGGTGCAGAATATTCCGGAAAAAACCAAAGTTGAATTGGTTGTTCCGCCCGGCATAAATATGAATTCTGAAATCAGCCAGAAAGGTGATGAGATTCAACTTCGCATCGCTAAAGACATTATGGATGGTGACAAAGTTTTGATACCAGGTGGCTGGTATGTCAGAGGTTTGGTGACCGAGGTTGCACCCCGAAGACGGGGTGGGAGAAACGGATACGTCAGCGTTCAATTCGACAAATTGGTCAGCCCTGACGGCGAGCACGAAGTCGACTTCAATGCGAATCTCTCGACTAAAGACAACAAACTTACATCTGTTTTAAAAGTAGTTGGCAAAGACGCGGGATACGTCGGCGCCGGAAGTTTCGCCGGAGCGCTGCTCGCCGTGCAGTTCTCCGGAATCGCGGGCACCGTGGCCATGCAAGGCTATAACGTTGCAGGTGGTGCCGCCATCGGCGGTGCCATTGGTTTATTCGCTGCGTTAAAGCGGTACGGAAAGATATCGTCCACATATGAGGGTGATACTCTGAAACTGACTACTGCTGAGGCGATCGCGCTGCCTGGCTTCGACAAGACCATGTTGCCTTCTGCGCAACCGATTCCTCATTTGGAAGGTTTGGAGATGAAGGTAAAGGATTACCGTTTTGCCGTACCTCCATGGGGAGACAGATCCGCGAGGTTGCTTTCTGTAGAAGTGGAAGTACTGAACAATACAAAAAAAGATTTCAACTTCTTCGATGTTTGCGTCACTAACGATCACGCTCAAACATACAACCCCACACCGTTTGGTGGCATCAAAAACCAAAAGGTAGTATCTGGGAAATCCGGAGTAGGTAAGGTTGTATTTACAGTCGGATCACCAAAACGTAAGTACGCTCTCATATTCTTTAACCGGCGCACAGGAAAGGAGCTTTCGCGGGTCGCAATTAACTAAATTTGCGGGTTTCCCCACTTAATACTAGTATTAAATACTAATTCGGGTTAATATACTCGCGTCATCTGATCATAAAACATCAGTTGATCACGCGGCAGACCAAACGACCTATGCTGAACATTCAGTTAAGAAGGAATTGCCACTCTCTCTCATGAGAGATTGTTTCTATTCATACGATTGGCTTACTGGTCATCTATAGAGCAGAGCGGCAAAGGGGGAAACTATGAAGGCCCATTTGACACAAATGTGGCAGTCGATCCACGGACAGTCTCGTCACAGACAGGCCGAAAGTCAGCTGCGGAAGCTGCAAGGCCATAATGTGCAACTCGAACGTTCCGTCAAGGAAAAAGAGAGAGAGATTGACCGTTTACGGCACCAACTGGCTAACTGTGAAGCGCGGCTACAGGAGCTGATGGGAACGGATGTTCTGACAGCTCTACCGAACCGACATATTTTTAAAGAGCACCTGACTCACTCGCTGAAACGCGCACTGAGACTGGGTTACTCGCTGTCCTTGATGATCATCGACATCGATCATCTAAGAGATATCAATTTGAAATACGGACATGAAGTTGGCGATACTGTGCTCATTGAAGTGAGCAAAATTTTGCGCAGCTCCGTTCGCGAAATCGACATGCCCGCCCGCTGGGGTGGTGAAGAACTAGTCGCCGTGCTACACGAGACCGACGCCGACGGCGCCGCCGTAGTAGCAGAACGCGTGCGACGCAGAGTTTCAATGTTGGAAATCAAAGATCCAAAAACCGGTGAACACGTCAAAGTGACATGCACTCTAGCGGTCGCCAATTATCCGATGCACGGAAGCAAGCCTCAAGAGCTCCTGGAAGCATCCTGCGAAGCCCTTATGCTGGCAAAAGAGAAGGGCTGCAACAAAGTCCTGATCGCCTGCAAATAAACGAATTTAAATCGAAATGAGTTGATGCACATCTACGCGCGTCAGTGCTAGATGATTGCTTCGTTCGTGTGGGTCCATCTGCGCATCGTGTACGTCTTCGTACGCTGCGTGTTATATCGCATCAACAATTGTTTCGCCTGCAATCCTGTTCCCCGTATTGAATGGCGGTGAACAATGATTCTCGCCAACGCGCGCTTAAAAGTTTCATAGTCGCCGTTTTGCAACGCGGACAGCGCGAGATTAGTACTGAATGATCGGATCCCTGGAACCAAGTGCGGCAGCCTTGGTCATAATCGTCTGAGCATCTTTGAATTTTTTTGAATCGTACGCTTTTTTGTCCTTCGTAAATTCAATGGTAGCTAAAGCTATATTGTCGACATCGGCAGCAAATATTGGAGGCACCGTACTTAGTATCACGGTCAGAACGAGCAAAATTCGGAAAAACATTTTGGGAATCCTGGGAAACGACTTAATGAGGATCGCTTCCGTTGGCAAGCGATCTATTTATATGTTTGGGGTCATCTTATTTGATTGGAAACTCGGATTGGAATCCCCGTTTTGGCTTCCAAAATCCTTCCGCCGAAGGGTTGACAAATACCTAGTTTAGATTTAGTCTAAATACAGACGGAGTTCAATGGAGTAAAAGGTCAATGTCTCTCACGGCTAAGGAGCTGCTAACCATAAAAGGGGTAAAACTTACCTCTCAGCGGCTCGTGATTACGGATTATTTGATGCAAACGCACGATCATCCGACCGCCGACGAAGTCTTGGCTGCGGTCGCTGAAAAGCTGCCGATGGCTTTATCTAGAGCTACCGTTTATAACACTCTCAATGCGCTAGTCGAAGCGGGAGTTATTCGTGAGGTACTCACAGAACCTGGACGCACCAGATATGATGCCAACACTTCTGAGCACCATCACTTCGTGGACATCAATTCCGGAAAGATCATAGACATTCCGCAAGAGATGCTTCCGAACATCGAAAAAGCGCTTGGGGAGAAGTATAAAGTCCGCAGCTACACTGTGACGTTCTACGGCGATCTAAACGACGAGAGTCCTTAGGCAATCACACAACTATCGCGCAATGCCAGAGGTTCTCGCGAACCTTCCAGCTGAACGCACCATAAATTAGCGAATCGATCTTCTCGATTGATCAGGAAGATCGCGCCGGCAAAATCCATCTGGATTCTGTACGTATCAACACACGCACAAAACGAGTACAAGCAGAGCCACGCGCTCTGATACCCAGTCACGAACACACACACAACACACATCGTCGAAGTTCAAATCGAACTTCGCAGGAGGAACGCATCATGAGTCACATTCCAGGAACCAAAACAGAAGAAAATTTGCATTCGGCTTTTGCTGGAGAATCCATGGCTAACAGAAAATATCTGTTCTTCGCCAAAATCGCTCGGCAACTTGGAAATGAAGAGATCGCAAAACTCTTCGAAGAAACCGCGCATCAAGAAACCGGACACGCCTTCGCTCATCTTGAGCTGATGTATCCGCCCGCCGATCTGACAGTTGAAAAACTTCTCGAGATCGCAATCGAAGGCGAGCTGTACGAAACCAATCAAATGTATCCAGGGTTCGAACAAACCGCTCGCGAAGAAGGGCGTCTGGACGCCGTCGCCGAGTTCCAAGAACAAGGCAAAGAATCTGCAGAGCATGCTGATGTTTTTCTCCAAGCAGCCAAACGATTTAAAGCGCTCGGTTTGGTCGAACGCTATCACGCTACACGCTACGAAAAGGCGCTCGATAAAGTGAAAAATTCATCCGAAAAATCTGAGCAATCACCAGATCAGCTCAAGCAATCGGCATAGCGGCTCGGTTAGCGCAATTTAGAATGCACCAATTTCAGTGGCAGCAATTTTAAGCAGTAATTTAAGTAGCAGCAGTTTCAATAGTGGAGGAAAAAAATCATGAACGTTAAACATCTCGATCATTTGAATATGACGGTCCGCAGTCTGGACGAAACAGAAGATTGGTACAAACGAGTCTTTGGATTCGTGCTTGTAGAGTCGGGTTTGAGAGGCGATATGAAGTGGGGCATTTTTAAAAGCGGTGACGCGATGCTTTGCGTTTACGAGTATCCCGATTTGAAGCATCCCGAAAAAGCGGCGTCAAACGCACCACACACGATCAATCACTTCGGTCTTCGGATCACCGATCGCGATAAGTGGGAAGGAACGGTTAAGCGTGAGAAGCTTCGCGTCGGCTATGGCGGTGAAGTGCGCTATCCGACATCCTCTTCATGGTACGTGGTGGACCCAACCGGTTACGAAATCGAAGTAGCACTATGGGATCATGACGTCGTTACTTTCCCAACGGCGTTGCCCGTAGCAAGCTGACAATGATTGGTCGAACGCCAGGCGAGGCAAAAACGATCAAGCGAAAACGGGCATTCCCCAAAACAGTCCTTGTCCGCATTCGACACCACAGTCGATCATCACTTGTAAGTCATCGCGCGACTCGATTCCGTCGGCGATGACTTTGCAATCGAGTCCAGAAGCGACGCCAACGAGCTTCCTGACGAACTCTCGTTGCATGTCATCTTCGACGCATTTTTTGACCAGACCTTTTTCGAGTTTTATAAATTGTGGTGCTAAAAGCAGCAAACTTTCCAGCGAGCTAAATCCGTATCCGATCCGATCGAGTGAAATCTGCACACCAAGCTCTTTTAAACGATCGACATGAGGCTTGATTCTAAGTGGTTCTGCCAAGAATTCGTTGTCACCGATAGCAACACAAATTTCTCGGCCTTTTGATTTGAACATATCTTCGAGGTTATCCACCGGGATATCCAGCAGCGTTGACGCAAAAACTTTGATGTGGCATGCGCCGCCATCTGGCAGTTTTTCCATGTTTTCCAAACTTACTTTTAAACATCTAAGATCGATTGCGGTGCGTAGATTGTGTTCACGAGCCAGTTTGTAATATGCATCAGGCTGCTCGAACACACCGACCGGACCTCGACATTGAATTTCGTAGCCAATCACATGTTGCGTTTTTAATTGAGCAATCGGTTGATACGTCGCACGCAAAGCCTCGCCGCTTCTCAGTTTTTCGAGAATCGTTGCCATCTCGTTCGTTTCAGGGCTGAGCTTTGAAAACGTAACCGAATTCTTTCCAGCTTTTTTGCTGCTCTTTAAACCAGCGTTTGCAGCCGCAAGAATTTCTTCAATCGACAATAACTCTGGTGGCAATTGAGTGACACCCGTGCTCGTTGTAATTTTTGTGGTGCCACTTGATAGATTGATCGGAGTTTCTGCAACAGCTAAACGAACTCGCTGGGCGACTTGAAGAGCGGTTTCCGTATCTAGTTCCGACAGCAAGATTAAAAATTCATCGCCACCGACGCGAGCGACATGGTCGGTTGGTCGCACGGCTTTCGAAAGTCGCGCTGACAATTCTTGCAGCACGACGTCGCCGATGGAGTGTCCGTATTTTTCATTAATGCCTTTGAAGTCGTCGCAGTCGATCAAGAGCGCAAAATTCATCGTGTTGTTTCTGCGAGCTCGGTCCGTTTCAGACTTCAAAATCCGCTCAAACCCTCGGCGGTTCATTACTTCCGTCAATGGGTCGATCATCACGAGGTGCTTGAGTTCGCGGTTTCGTTCTTCAATCGTTGATGCCATTGTGTGCAGTTTAGTCTCATAATCTTCATGCTGCGTGAGAAAACGAGACTGCAAAATGTAGAGATAAACCAGCAGTGCTGCCACCACGATTCCCAGGGCAATCAGTTCGATGTTGTGTCCCGTGAATACACCGACAGCAATCATCAGAACGGCGAGCGCGACGGTTGCGAGAAACGTCATGCGTAGGCGATGCTTTTGTTTTGCGCCTTCGCCTTCGGTCAGAGAGGGCGGCTTCAGTTGGGCTAATTCTGCAGAATAAGACTTGAGAATTTGACTGAACTGATTCTTCATAGGTGAATTGTACCCACGAGCGCAATTTGATGTCGCGATCGAAATTGATGTCGATCTACAACCATGGGCGTTCCAAGCGACTTGAAGTGTGGAATAGAATCAATGACCACCAAAGGCAGTCTTTATGGATGCGAACGCGCGCTCGCTGATAATCGGCAAAATTTGCCCTACGTGCCAGTTTAAATACAGTCCGGAGCTTGATCGCTGCCCGGACGATAACAGCCTTCTTGCTGTCGTAAAGCGCGATCCGTTCATCGGAAAGCTGATTGCTGATAAATACAAGATTGTCGAAATTCTGGGGATGGGCGGCTTTTCAACTGTTTACAAAGCGGATCAAACTTCGCTGCGGCGTTCGGTGGCGATCAAGATTTTGCACGCCGAATTTGTGGATAAACCGGACAAAATTCGGCGTTTTCAACACGAGGCTGAATCGATTAGCACGCTCGTGCACTCGAATGTGGCGTCGGTGTACGACTACGGTGTGCTTGCCGAAGGTCAACCGTATCTCGTCATGGAGCTTGCGTCAGGCAAAACTCTATCAGCCGTGCTTGCTGAAGCGAAAGTTCTGCCCCCGGAGCGCGCTCTCGAGATTTTTTTGCAATGCTGCGAGGGTGTGGCCGCCGCGCACAACAAAGGGCTGATTCACAGAGACTTGAAGCCCTCGAATATAGTTTTGCTGCAAGCCGAAGATGGCTCCGAGCATGTCAAAATTCTCGACTTTGGACTGGCCAAAGTAATTTCGGGCGACGAAGCCAATCGCGAAAATTTGACCATGACAGGCGAGGTTTTGGGAACGCCTGCATACATGGCGCCGGAGCAGTGCATGGGCACCGTGATGGATATGCGCACCGACATTTATTGTTTTGGTTGCGTGATGTATGAGGTGCTGTCCGGGAAGTTGCCGTTGATCGGCGACACTTCCTACGAGGTCATGCACAAACACATCAACGAAGCTCCGATTTCACTTTCTAAAAGTGGTCCCGCTGTGCCACCACGACTGGTGCGCATCGTTTCCAGGTGTCTGCAAAAAGATCCAGATGATCGGTACCAAACTTTTGAAGATCTCAAAGATGCTCTGATGGGCGTGGAGCCAGCCATTACGTCTGAAATCAAAACGATTCTTTTTTCTGGGAGTAATGTAAAACTATCGAAGAAGAAGAAGCTGCTGAAGAAGAAAGTTTTTCTTTCGATGTGGACTTTTATGCTTTTTTCTCTGGGTCTGGTCGGGCTTTTAGCTTTTGAGCATTGGCAAAATGTTCAGAAAATTGAAATCAAAAAGCAGTACGCTGACAAGATTTCCAGCTACGACAACGGCAAAGTTTCATTTGATTATCCAGCCACATTTCACACTCCGCGCAAGAAAGAAAGAGAAGCTGCGATCATGAAACATTTTGAGAGAAGAGATGCGCCTGATGTGTTTTTTGATTTAAAGCATCTGAATCCAAAACAATACGACCAAGGTCTGGAAGCCACAGCCATAGACCAACGCGACAAAACACACAAACCATATCAGCATTTTGTTGAGATTAAACCGATTCAAAAATTTGCTTTCGGAAAAGACAAATTGATTCAAGGCTATGACACCGAATTCATCCACGACCAGGGTGAAGCATATCGCCGAGAACGGCATGTTTACTTCGGTAGACCGGGTTCAATCTGGAAATTGAAAGTGTACTATCCACTTTCCGAACAGGAAAGATGCGAGAAGGCCTTTGATATCATATTCAATACCGCGCAATTGCACGACGATTAACGAGTATTTGGTAATGACCGTATCCGGTGCCACTGCAGTCGAGTTCGCCGCGTGACGCGGCTGGTAAACTAAATTTCAGTGAGATAAAGTACCGCGCGATCTAAGACCTCATCGACACCATCCCTGGTACCAGCTATCGTCGGGTAAATTTCGATATCAGGTTTTCGTCCCACTGCCGTTTCGCTATGACGGCTTCCCGATCAGGTCCGTGGGACGGAACCATGGTTGCCAACTACGTACTTTTACCCTGTACGCAGCGTGTACCGTGGCCTAGTATAAATCCAGGAAAGTATTTATTCGTAGAGGTGGTTGTGAAACCGCGTTTTCTCCCAATTTTTCTGACATTGTGTCCGCTGGTCCTCGGTCAATCCGCGGCGAGCGCATATGACGACCTTGCGCAACAGCAGATTTTGCAGATTCAGCAGCAATTGCAGAGTCAGTTTCCGCAACATCAGAATTCGGCTGGTCAGCCTCAGCAACCAGCTGCTATGCCGATGAGTCAAGGCATGTCGCAGGCACCGGATGCTCAGCAACAGATTTTGCAAATAAACCAACAACTCCAGCAAATGTCACAGGGACAGCAGCAACCCGCGCGCATGATGCCTCAGCAAATGTCTCCGCAAATGCAGCCGATGCCGCAGATGCAACAAAACCCTGGAATGCAGCGACCGCAGATGTTGCAGCAATCGCCGATGATGCAACAAGCGCAGATGATGCCGCAATCGCCATCTATGCAGTCAACGCCAGCCATGCAAGCGCCTTCGCAGCAGATGTCGCAAGCTCAGTCGGTTTCTCAAAACACTGGATTCGCACCGAGCAACACGCAATCGTTGAACTTGCCTGTTCTTAATTCGACGGTTTCGGGCTACACGGCCGTGAATGATGTAATTCCAAATGCAGTTGGCGCAACGTCGGGTGTAGACATCCTTGATGAGTCACTAAAGTTTCACTCGCAAGTCAATGGGCAACCGGCTTCTCGTCCGGCGAACCCGATGCCGAAACAACAAATGCAAGCCGGTGCGTCGCTCAGTCAACCTATTAGCCTTGCCACTGTATTTGGTGGCAATGGTCAAAGCTCTAACGCCTCCGCGAACGGCGGACAAATCAGCACACGCGCCATCGGTGCAATCGGCGCCGCGGCTCTCGTCGGCACCTTCCTCGGTAACGGCGGTGTCGGCGGAATGATGAAGTCTACAGGCTGGGACAACTCCCGCCATACGCGTGGAATGTCGATCGGCGGCTACTAGACTGGTTCCAATTACGTACCAAACTAGCCTGATGCTGAGACGCAACAGACGCAAATAACTAGCGATCTTGAATGTAGTTTCGTTCATGTTCGCACTTTTTGTATGTGCTTTCACAACTCCTTTGCGAACAAGCCCTGACGGCGCGTCGCGAGCGCTAGTGTCGATCCGTTCACAAACATGTATGGGAATAAATTCCCGCGCGCAGACGATGTGCTAGGATCTGGCCGTTCAAACGTCATCAGGAGCGCTGGAATGAGCAATTGGAGCGAACTTCACGACGCCGGCTATGCCGCCGCGGAAGAAGGCGATTTAGAAAAGGCTGTCGAGTTCTTGAAAAAGGCCGTCGAAGCAGTCGAGTCAAATGGAAACAAAGAAGAGCTCTGCCAGAGCGTCAATTGCCTGGCTGTGGTCTATCAAGCGCTCGGTCAAGAAGATGATGCAAAAACAATGTTTGAAAAAACAATCAGCATCAAGCCTGAGACTATCGAGCTGCCGGCCGCCATCGAGGCTCTCGCCGACCTCTACTCCTACGAGGACGAAGAAAAAGCGCTCGAACTCTATAATGATGCGCTCAAGGAATATGTTCGCTTGGGCGAACACGACGCTCAGCTTGATGCACAGAACAAAGTTTTGACCATACTTTCATTCAGCGAAGAACTCGAGGATGGCGTTCTAAAGGAACGTCCGCTATCAAAAGCCGAAACCGAAAACTTCAAACGCCAGGCCGATATCGGCAAGCAGCTAATCGCGCTCGATAAGAAAGCCAAGGTCACGTCACCTGAAGTTGTTCAACGCATCGATTCTTATGTGGATGCCTGGCAGGACGCCGAGGTCGAAAACGAACTCGATGGAATGGACGCCGCTAAGGCTCTTGGTGCTCTGTGGGCGCATGAACTAATCGAGTCGTTCAACTGGACATGGGTCTGTTTGGAAGGCGCCGGCAATCTGTTCGTAATCGTTTCTGAAGACAGAGGGCTCGTAATCAATCCTGTTTACTTCGTCAAATCATGTCTAGATATGCCGGAACTGGACTGCACAATCATGCTTGCATACAACATGCTGCAGGAAAGTCAGTTCGACGAAATTCCTGCGATGAGTTTTGAAAACGTGATGGAAGGCGTTCATCGCGTGATTCCAAAACCAGGTAGATCGTTGAGCATGGCTGCTGGTCGGCTTCCTGAGTAAATCGGAAAACAATGTGCAATTCCACATATTCGATTTCCTGATAATACCCTAACATAGAGTTCTATCAGGAACTAACGGCTTACAAACTGTCGGAAAAGGCTTAGACTGCGCCTCGCAATCTGCCTCTCCGGCATTTTGTTTTGTATGGGTTTTAAACGAAGTAGCTGAATTGATGACACTGAATGTGGTGCCTCAACTATTTGACTGCTGACCGCAGGGTTTAAAGTTCGGCCGCTTCGAAACACCGGCGCTTCAACTCGGGTTCTTCAAAACTCAGGCGCTTCAAAACTCAGGCGCTTAAACTCCGCCACTTCTTAACTCAGTGACCTCAAAACGACATTCGAAATGTCGATACTCTAGTTCGGTTTAACTTTCGGTGCCACTTTCGCTGGTGTCGCAGCTGGTGCCTTGCCCGTAGTCGCAGCGGCATCCTTAGCCGGCGCCACAGGTTTCTTCGGCAACTTCGGTCCGACGTGCACCACTGTCACTTCATACTTAATCGTAGAACCTGGCGGAATGATTCGCGACGTCGCGGCGCCTTTTGGAAAGCCAAGTTCGGGAGGTATCAACATCAATCGTTTGCCGCCTTCCTTCATCCCGATCACGCCCTCATCCAGCCCTCGGCAAATTTGCGTGCCGCCGAGAACCATGTTGAATGGTCGACCTTTGATAATAGTGTTGTCGAATTCTCTCAAGTCGGGCATCACCCAGCCTTTGTAATCGATCCAGACGATATTGCCGAATTTGGCTTCTGTACCCGTTCCGACCTTGATGTCTTTGAATTGAACGCCCGATGGCGCCGTCTTGGTGTTCTCGCCTAGCGCGGACGTGGCGCCATCTTTGGGTTTGGAGAACTCCTTCTTCGCGTCTACAGGAGCGACAGAGATGCTTGAAGCAATCGACAGCGTAAGCAAAAGACTGAACCAATTGTTGATGGATTTCATTCGCGAACTCTCTTGGTTTAAAAACGGGAGCAATGACAATTATAGTATCGATCACTTCTTTGAAAGTGCCGAGTCAATTGACTGCATGGTGCGCGTGTTTGTTTCAACGAGGAGTGATACTATCTAGCCAGGCACTGCGGCATTGTCATGAAGCTCGGCTCTGACTCGCTCCGCCGTGCACTAGATGGCATCAGAAAGGACGCTCGAATGATTCGGTTGATGGTCGTAGACGACCACATTCCTACCAGAGAATCGATCATAAAAGAACTGGGCAATGGTGATCTGATTGAAGTGATCGCCGAGGCTGGAACCAGTGATGAAGCCTGGCGTGTCGGCCAGCAAATTCTGCCTGATTTGATTTTGCTCGACTTGCATTTGCCTGGTTTAACAAGAACCGAAGATCTCGTTCGCAAGTTGTCCGGACTTACCAACGTGAAAGTGGTGATTTTTGCAAGCAAAGCGCCGGTCTCGGAAGTACTCGATCTTCTCGACATGGGTGCTGCCGGTTATGTTTTAAAAACCGATCCATCGGCTCTGATTCGAATGGCGCTGCTAATGGTTTCGCGTGGGTCCACCGGCGTGATTTCGCCGTCGCTGCCGAGACATTTAACCCGTCTAAGCCCTGATGAGAGGCTGATTCTAAGGCATCTGACTCTGCGCGGGAAATTGCCTAAAGCGGCCGAAAGAATGGGAATCCCGCAATCCGAGCTGGAAGCCACTGCATTGCATCTGGCTGAGAAATTGGAACTGGTTAAAGAATCCGATAAACCCGCGGACGAAGCGCAGTTCGACTCGATCGAAAAGCTGATCAAGTGGGCGAAGAAGCACGGATTCTAGTTCACATATAAGTGCTTTGTTCGTCGAATCGTGCCTTGCCAATTCGGATCTGATCGTCGAAGAGGCGCAGCTAAACCAGGTCTTCAGCGCTTGCGTTAAACGCCAGGCGACAGAACGATCAATGAAAGCACCATCGAACCGACCAGCATGATCAACATTTCCCATTTTGAAAATGATTTGCGAACCAGCCATGATTCAGGTTCTACACGCGACCAATAGTCGTTGAGCCAGTGCTGAGCGATTGCTGCTGGAACTGCCACCAGTGTGAACAAAAGGTAGAACGGAACCGGGAGTTTGGTTAAATTCCAGAAAAATACCATCGCTACAGTCAGGCAGAAAGCCGGGAATGACGGGTTGGCTTTCAGCATGGAGCCTTCCCTTCCGAGCGTCGCAATGTCGTAATACAAAACAGCGAAAAATCCAAGCGTGACCAGTGGAACCATTACGCCGACCAGTTGTGCCGCTTCGCGTGGGACGATTTTATAAACCAACAATAGAAAAACGAACAGCCCGATCAGCGTGGGCGCGAATAATAGAAGAGTCGTAAGCGAGGGGTTGGCGTCGCGGTACTTGGCGAGCGCGCCTTCGCAATTCGGTCCTGGCGTGGCGCCTGTGCCGTAGGCCTCAACTGACCTGCTTTTCAGATCTTTGACCGTTTTGTGAAACCAATAAATCAGATACGTCGAGAAAGTCAGCATCGACAGAACGACCACCTGCCAGGCGGGCTGCTGCCGCGACATTTCGACGAGTTGGATATCCGAGCTGGTTGTATCAGTGGTTGGCATAGTGGTAGTCATGAGGTGCCCGTGTTCAAAACACTGTAATTCTCACATGTTTAGAGAATTTCCTCTCTTTAATGATGATCAATTTTCCAATCATGATCAATGTCCCTTCCAATCCGGTAATCTTGGGTAGCGAGTACCCGTCTAATGCGAGACGCTTGCGACTCGCTTCGCACAGACACGCACGCGGCAAAGCAGGGGCGAAATGGAATGCAACATTCCACACGGTTCCCTCACAAATTAATGTTTTGCTGTTAATCAAGATCCGGTTCGTCGGCTCTGTCCGACTTCACTAATGCAGGAGTGTTGCAACGAATGGTTAATTCAGTAGTCGTCGTGGGACGCGCGGGCAAAGATCCCGAAATGCGTTACTTCGAATCAGGTCGGGTGAAAACCACGTTCAGCGTGGCTGTCAATCGACCTACCAAGGAAAAAGAAACCGATTGGTTCGATATCGAGATCTGGGGCAGACAAGCCGAGGTCGCTGGAGAGTATGTTCGCAAGGGCAGTCTCATCGGTGTCGAAGGTCGTCTAGACTTCAATAAATGGACCGATGATCAAGGTACGAAACACGTAAAACCGCTTATCAAGTGCAACAACATCAGATTGCTCGGCAGCAAGCGCGACAACGCTTCTGATTTTGGCGGCAGCGAGGAATAGTCCCGATAAATGAACGTTCAATTTATCGACTATCTTGTAATCGGCATCTATTTCTCCTTTGTCATCGGCATCGGATTTCAGCTGAAAAAGCAAATGGTGACCAGCGAGGACTTTTTTCTCGCTGGTCATCGCATTCCGACCTGGGTCACGGGTCTAGCCTTTTTATCTGCTAATCTCGGCGCTATTGAAGTTATGGGAATGGCTGCCAGTGCGGCTCAATACGGTGTAGTCACGGCGCACTTCTATTGGGTGGGCGCGATACCAGCGATGGTGTTTCTCTCACTTTTCATGATGCCGTTTTACTACGGATCGAAAGTGCGCAGTGTGCCCGAGTATCTGAAGAGGCGCTTCAATGAACCGACTCGCGCGTTCAACGCGCTGTCGTTTGCCGTGATGACGATTTTGATGTCAGGCATAAACCTTTATGCCATGGCGAAAGTTTTTCAAATTTTACTGCACTGGGACATGAACGTTTCCATACTTCTGGCTGCGGCTGTGGTTCTCGTCTATGTGTTTCTAGGTGGACTGACTTCTTCGATCTACAACGAAGTTATTCAATTCTTCTTGATTATTTTTGGTCTTCTGCCGTTGTCTGTTCTCGGACTGCTGCATATTGGCGGCTTCGACGGGCTCAGCCAACGCATCACCAACATGGGCATGACCCACTTGTGGCGTGACATGTATTCGACGGCAAACCCGCTGGGTGTCGACTGGATTGGCTTGCTAGGTGGACTTGGCTTCGTTCTTTCCTTTGGATACTGGTGCACCGACTTCCTGGTTATTCAACGCGCTCTTGCTGCGCAAAATGTTCGCAGTGCACAAAGAACGCCATTAGTCGCCGCGTTTCCCAAGATCTTTTTCCCCTTCATCACCGTTTTACCCGGACTACTCGCTCTGGTTATTTTGCCACCATCGTTAGAATTGGGCACCAAAACCGATTACGACATGGCAATTCCATTGATGATGGGGCTGATGTATCCCAACGGTATGCTTGGTCTGGGGCTTACAGCTTTGCTTGCCAGCTTTATGTCCGGCATGGCTGGTAATGTCACCGCATTTAATACCGTGTTCACGTTTGATATTTACCAGAGTTATATCGCTCAGAACAAATCAGATAAGCACTATCTGTGGGTTGGAAGAATCGCCACGGCCGGCGGCATTTTAGTCAGTATTCTGGCTGCCTATCTGGTCATGAACTTTCCAACAATCATGGATTACATGCAGCTGATCTTCTCGTTCTTCAACGCTCCATTGTTCGCCACATTTGCCCTCGGCATGTTCTGGGTGCGAACCACTCCAAAGGCAGCATTCATCGGACTGGTCTGCGGAACGATTGCTACTGTCGCTCACTATTTCTTGTCTGAAATGGTGAAAATCGAACCAGATCTTTTGCCTGGTTATCTGGCGCCGCTGGCACCACTCGTTCCGGTTTTGAAAAAAACTTTGACGTATCAAACCGTGATGGCAGGCAACTTCTGGCGGGCAATCTACGGTTTCCTTGTCTGTTTTATTCTCACTTTTGTAATTTCACTTTTCACCGAGCCGAAGAGAAAACGCGACTTGATCGGTCTTGTCTGGGGACTTTCGAAGAAGCCTTCCGCGCAGTTGCCAAAAGAGCCGTGGTATCTCAGTCCCACGTTCCTTGGCGTGACTGCGCTTCTCATCACTATCGTAATCAACATAATTCTGTGGTAATAACGCCATGCTCGACGTAAGAAAACCGATGGGCTTGTTGTTCGTAATTCTCGGAGCATTGCTGTTCGTCTACGGCTATTTTTTCTCAGAAGCGGTGCCGTTTTATACTCCTGATTCCTGGTTTCCATTGAAGCTCAATCAGCCGGTTGGCGCATTCATGTTCATCTTCGGTGCGATGATGCTTGCGCTGGCGCGATTTGTTCAACTCCATACGGCGGATCGTGAACTCGGTGAACGTGAACGTGAATTGAACAGGGCTGAGCGCAAACGCCAAAGAGCGATCGCGAAGCGCGAATTGGCGGCTGGCGCGCCGGACGACTCTGCGGATGCGATTCCTGGCGAATTGGAGGATGACGCTCCTGGCGAATTGGCGAGCGCTTCGGATCCAGGTTCTACTCTCTCGAAATCGGATGACCCAAGTTCCACTCTTGCGAAATCTCATGACGCAAACTCTGCCGGCGGAAGTTCCGCCGACCAAAAGTCGGATGACATAACCCCAACTAAAACTTCCGAAGAGTAAGCGAACATGTCTGCAGGCAAGGTTATGTTCGCAGTGTTTGCCTTAGGCCTGGCGATTGTGTTCGGCGCTTCCGCTTTAGACAATCTCAATGATGATACCGTCTATAACCTGAGAGAACTTGCTGGTATCGGCATTCTTTCATTCGTCTTCATTGGCTGCGTATCTGTCATGACCATCTTCGGTTTGTCTGATGCCGTCTGTGCGTTCATGGAAGGACGAGGCGATCAACTGATGCACGACGGCGACGTAAGAGGCGCTCGGCGGTGGTATGACCGCTGCCTCTGGCTCCAGGATCATTTGTTGAACAACCTGTGGCGGCGCACTCGAATCGCCGGCAAACATGTCGCTACTTATCGAGCTAATCCGGAAGCTGAAAACGCAAATGACGAGGTTCATCTCGACCCGCCTCCCGGATATTGCCCTACTCACGTCCACACCCCCATGGACCCGAACCAGAATCTCGAAGATGATTCTGAACCCGACGATGGTTCCGCTTCGCGGAAATGGTCGGTACCGCCCGCGGTGGCAAATAGTTTGTTCTATAAGTACGTTTTCGGAATCGTTTTCACATTGGTCGCAATCGTTCACGCACTCGATGGTACTATGATTGGTGCCATGGGCATTTTATTTGTGGGCATCGGATTGAATGCATACTGGCTGGCCACGAGTAAAGACCAGAATCCGTAATAACGACCGCTGAAAATTACTCGTTTGTGCGCACGGCGGCGACGATGTTTTGCTTTATCGAATCGAGGACCTGATCGACGTCTTCGAGTTGAATCCGATCACCGGTAAAGTGAACAAAGCCCTTGGTGTCGCCATCGTATCGAGGCACCAGGTGAAAATGAACATGCCTGACTTCCTCGGCAATGCAGGCCACGTAAACCATTTCGGCTCCAAGCCCTTTCTTGATCGCCGCCGCAATCACAGGCATCAGCGCACCGAGTTTTGCCGCGTCATCGCTTTCGACGTCTGCAAGCTGATGATAATGCTTTTTGAAAATTATCTGCGTGTGACCTTTCGAAATCGGCGATTCACACAAAGTGGCAATCAAATTGGGGTCTTCGTAAACTACCGGTGGCTTTGTGCCGTTTCCCTGTAACCACAGGCAGAACGGGCAGTTCGAGACTTTGCTGTCGGTTTCCGAAGGCACAACTATCCCCTTCTCGGTGTTTATTTCAGTGTTTTGCCGGGCATTTAGAAGAAGAATATACAATAAAATTCTGGGCAGAGTCATTCGACGGCATCCCATGGGTAGAGTTCACTTTCATGTCTAGTGCAATGAGTTTTTCAAACACCGACGAACGTACTAATCGACCTCATCCAATGCTCGGAGCACAAATCGGGCAATACCGCATCCTCGATGTTGTCGGCGGCGGCGGGATGGGCATTGTCTTTCGCGCTCGCCAGGAAACTGTCGACCGTGATGTGGCTCTGAAATTGTTGCCACCAGAATTAGCTCATGATGAAATAAATTCAAAACGATTGGAGCGGGAAGCGAAGGCGCTCGCCAAGCTCAATCACCCCAACATCGTCACCACTTATGACTTTGGTTTGACTCAACATGGTCAAGCTTATTTAGTTATGGAACTGGTTGATGGCGAGAGTTTGAAAGAACTGTTGCTGCGCGATGGCCGAATGGAACTCAATCGCGCTATCAAAATTTTCATTCAAATGGCTGACGCCATGCGCTTTGCACACCAACACGGAATTGTGCATCGCGACTTGAAACCACACAACGTTATGATTGCTCAGGCGCCATCGCCTGACTTCGTCAAGGTTTTGGACTTCGGAATTGCTCGCCTGGCTGATTCGCAGAAGCTCACACGCGTCGGTGAAATCATCGGCAGCCCGCTCTATATGAGCCCCGAGCAGTGTCTCAGTGAACCTGTCGATCACCGCACCGATATTTACGCGCTCGGCGTTCTTATGTATGTCAGTTTGACAGGGCACGTTCCCTTCAAAGGCGACACGCTTTATGAAACCGTAGAACGCAAGTGCACCATGCCTCCGCCACGATTCGCCGATATCGCGCCGGAACTTGATATTCCTGGTTTTCTCGAAGAATTGATCAGGCATTGTTTGGCTGTGGAAAAGGAAGATCGTTTCCAGAGCATGGACGAAGTAAAGAAAATGTTGGAATCAATAGGTTCCAGTCAGAAGAATCAGAAGCAGTTCGTGGCTGAGTCTACGGCTGTTTTAAACGGACCGATTGGAGTAACTAAGCGCCCAGCTCCTGCGCCCAAAACAATTAAAGAACGCATGCAGGAAAGTGCTGCTGCAAAAGGTGGCTTGGATAACGCCGCCGAGACCAAAAGCGCGCCACCGAAACTGCCGCGCCCAACCGTGTCGCGAGGATCTGCATCAAGACCGGCTCGCACGCGCCCGGTTTCGGAAGCGAAGGGAATCGTAATCACGCCAGGCGTGATGGTACTCGCTGTTATTTCTTTATTGGTGACGATGTTCGGCGGAATGTATCTGGGCATCAAAGTTATGGATGACGGCACATTCTTTCCTCGATCTAGTAGTGATACTACATCTGGTGCTTCACAGTCCGGAAATAAAACTTCCGACACTGCGCGAGTCATCACTCCTGTCGTTGACAGCCATCCAAACACCAAGGTGACCGCTGCGCAGAACGAAACGAAAAACGGAGCACAAAACGCCACTCAACAAACCAGCAATCAACAAACCGGCACCAGGGTTTCTACCGAGCAAGCTGCGCATACGAACAGTGGCTCCACTCAAGTATCTTCAAGCGGTGAGACAATCAGCACCGGTGCCAGTCTGACCAATCAAACATCGAACAAACAAACAGTGACGTCGTCAGCTCAGAGCGTCACTCCTCCATCTGCACGAACCAAAAACACGACTCGGTCATCGGCATCTAATGAAACCGTTGGCGACCGTCAAGCGACTAAACCACGTCAACCCAGGGACCACTCTCGCAAGACCGTCACTAATAAGAAACCGGTAACTCGAGTGCCGTCGGTTCCAACTCATAGAGTCGAGCCAACTACCGAGTCCGTCACCGGTGTTCACGTTCGCCACCTCGACCCAGACACTTGGGATAACTACAAGAAACTCAAACCATTCTAGTCGAGGCGCCAAGCGCGAACAGTCGGCGCAGTGTAGATTTGTTCTGAGATCTTCAAGAGAACTCACTGCTGACCCTCGATGACGGTCGCCTCCAGGTCAGGGACCTGTGCCGGTCCGCCGCATCAGCTTAGTTCGGGTTTCATCCAAACAATTTTTTGTAGTCTATGCAGATCAAGTCCTGAACTTGTGTTTTCGAGTTGTTTAGTGAAAGGATTTAACCAGAATCAACGTGGTAAAATCTGACCTCGCGACTTTGCCTTGACCTGACGCGTTCTCGTCCGAGGCTGAATTCCGCACGCTCTCTCAATCTGGAGTTTCACCGATGAAAATTACGTCACCGAAAGCATCGTTCCTTTCGCGAACCTTGGCGATTGCAGCTCTCCTTTTGGGGGCGTCCGATCTCTCTGCTTATGCTGCTCACGAAGACAAAGTGTCATTCCGCGAGTTTCGCCAGCAATTTGAAGGCATCGATCGCAATGCTGCACGGAAGATGTTTCATCAACAGTTCGGCAGACCAGACAATAACAACAACAAGCCTCAGATTCAGGCAATCACCCCATATCAAAACATAATTACGGTTGGGGCCAACGGACAAGCTGTTTGCGGCGGCGACATCGCTGGACGTAACAACAAAGCGTTGAGAGAGAATCGTATTAAAAATCAATCGGTGCAAGAGCTGACAAATGGCTCCTTGACCAGAGTTAACCGCGGCGTCGATTTGGATTTGAGTTCAAACAACAGAAACATTGTTTTAGGTAAAGGATTGTTCGGCACCAATGGTGGTGCTGTGGAAATCTCAGTGGGCGGCAAGAACGCTTCATATCAAGCCGGTTCCGTCGTTACCGCTGCCGAATATGTTGCAGTGAAACAAGCACTCGACGGTGGGCAAAAAGTTGAAGTGGACCGTGCTGGTAGAGCTATTGGCGGCACAGTTGACCTCGGTTCGCTGACTTCCGGCAACGCTGTAATGAAAGCGTCCAATCTTGTCATTCCTGACAATGTCACCACATACGGTGACTTCGGCAAAGGTTCCGATTTCCGTTTAAACGGTGAGTTGTCTAACTACGGTACCGTTCAAGTTTTGTCCTCCGACAAAGCTATCAAAGGCGGCGCGATACGCGCCGAAGATATTTCGAACCACAGTGGTGCTCTGATTTCTTCGACCGTTAACGTGCATCTCGATGCCGCTCGCAATTTGACCAACTATGGCGACATTCTTTCCACCGAAGGACTGACCATCTCCGCCGGTAATGAATTGAACAATGCCGGACGCATAGCCAGCAACGGTGCCTTGAATATTAACGCTGCCAGAACCAACAACAGTGGTGTTATGAGCTCCAGCTCCGCCAATGTCAACCTGGCATCTGCAGTCGACCTTGTAGTCAACAATCACAAGGGAACAATCGCCGCGGTCAATGGTGCTATCAATGTTAGAGACGCATCCTATATAGGTTCTGGCAATTCGTACGTAAATGGCGGCGATTTGATCAGTCTCGATCTCAATCTTAATTCCGGTCACGGGACTGCTAACGTCAACGTCAATGATTTGACCGGGAATATCAACGGAACCGGCACTGCTAGCCATGTTACGGCATCGACTGATTTGCTCAAGGTAGGCAATGTTTGCCTGACCGGCGACCCAACCTTCTATAACACTGCCGGTGGAATCCTGATCAACGATGACGTAATTGTCGCTGAAGATCTTGTCTTCATCGCAACCGGCGGCATCGCAACTACAGAGGGCGTTGAAATTCGCGCTGGGGATGCCACCAAGGGTTACAACATCACGTTCATCTCCGGAGCCACGATCACGTCTGTCAGTGGTGGAGCATCTCAGCCTATCATTGGACCAGTATCGGGATTGCCACCTTACGCTAACAGTGGTACCGTCACGATTTCGGCTAAGGCATCTAAAAATGCCGCTGGTGTCGATTTTGGTTTGAACACGGTCGTGTCATCGCGCAGCACGGATATAGCCAACGATCGCGATGGCGGTAACATCAGCATCTTCGCGTTTGGCAAATCCGGTTTGATTGATGCTGGTTCAGCACGTCTTGAATCCGGTGGACAAAAACTTGGAAGCGGTGGCGACATCACTATGGCGACGGGGGCCTCTTCACCGGACCTGTACAGTATCGTCACTGGTGCCATTGATACCACCAACCAGGTTGGTGGACCGCAGGGCGTCGGAGGCGACGTGCTACTGGTGACCGCTGCTCCCGTCATCATTGGCGGTAAGTCCGTCACGTATGATGACAAAGGTGCTCTTGTCGGGCCCGCGTCACTAGAGGCGGGACCGAAATTAGCGAAAGGCGACATTCTCTTCAACTCGAACGGCTCTATTATCGGAGGCACGGATGTAAAGGTCGCCGGACAAATTGAGGCATACTCAGGCAACACTCTCGAAATAAGAAACACAGTTGAAGCTTCAGAAGCTACGCTGTCAGCCGATTTCGCTCAGAGAACCTTCGATGCCGGCAATGTTGTAGCTGGAGCTGTATCTCTACAAACTGGTAAGGGTGGTTTCATCGGCACCGGTCCTGTCGACGGTATGGTGATCGACACCAATAGTTTGAACATTAACTCTCCACGCGGATTTGCTTCTATTCTGGGTACCGGCACTGGTGTTCTAGACTTGAATAGCACTGGAGGCACTATTTTAATCGTCGATTCGCCCCTTCAAGAGATTCAAGGAACCGCTCAGGCCTCTTCTACAGTTGTTCTCCGCGGCGACAAAATCAACCCAACCGGCAACGTCTCATCGGGCGATGTTCTCAGTTTGGTCTCGATCACAGCACCGCTAGTCAATACGGATCCAACACAGTACGGCTCTGAGTATTTGATTCTGAGCGCTCCGACGATTGGAACGAGTGTTGGTTCTCCGTTCCAACTGAACGAGAATGTGCAACAAGTTGACGTCTTCCAATCGGGTACTGCATTCATCAACTCGAACGCTCCGAAGAGCATTTTGATTGGTGACGTTGACGTTACCGGCAACTTTACCTTCCGCTCCAACTCCGGAATCGAATTAGGAATTGACTCGGTATCAGTATTCCAGACTGGCGGTAAGCTCGATATTGCCACCACTGCTGGCACAGTGCAAGTTAATGACGATGTCCAGGTTGCGGCCGTGACTGAAATCAGCATTCTCAACACTGGTACGAGCAAGAAAGACAAAATTCTTTTTGGAGAGAACTCAAGGATTACCACCGCCGCTGCAGGTGATATCACCATCGGTCTGGGGACTCAAGGAGTGCCGGTTGTTCCTACATTCACGAATCCGGTCCTTTCCACGGTAGGTACGGGAACCATTACTTTCTTTGGTAATGCCTTATCCGCCAAAGGCGCCGACAGTTCTATCGAAGCTAACGATGCTGCGGTCGTGATATTCAATTCGGTAAACGCGAAGAACGTTGGCCTCGAAGGCAACGTATCGATCCTCACATCTAGTCAATAAGAGTAAGATACAACACATGCAAATCGCCTGCCTGCACTTCTGCGGGCAGGCGATTTTGATATTCGAGGTTGCGAAATTGGTGCCGGTTCGATTGCTGCTGCGCCCGCTTGAGTGGTGCCCCATACAAGCAGCTCCGCGCAGGCTCCCATCTACTGGTTGAAACCTTCGCCGTATTTAAAAATGTGAGCGATAAAAACGTTGCCGGTGGAAATATTTTGTTCAGGGGATTAAGACCAAACTTTATCAAATCGGCAGGCGATGTTCGCGAGCACTTAAATTCTCAACCATTCTCTAATCCTTCTTCAATCCCTTGAGCAAATGGTTTCTGACCAGCATGGCCTTGGGTTGAACCGGCTTACCTTTCTTCAGCAAATTGCGCGCGATCAACGAGATTGCAACAACGATAGCTGCATCAAGATCCGCTTCGGTAGTGTTGGAATAATCGTGCCACGCATTTGGAGTGCCTTTGAATGGTATCGCATTCAGTTCTTCAAAAATTGGTTCTGTGAATTCATCCGGTCGAGAATCTTCCAGTTTGTCGGCAAGATAAACTATCTTAGACGTAATCGACATGCCGATTCCGCCGAGTGTGTGTTCTGCGATTGCGGACAAAACTTCTTTGTTTGTAATGCGTAGTTCTTTGTGAACGGTCAAAGCGGCCACCGGTCCGTGCAAAATTTGTCCGTACTCTTCTTCGTCAGGAGTGAGCACCATTCCATGAGAGAGCGCGATTTCAATCAGTTCTTTCGCTTTGATTTCTTTGCACGAATCGTGCAACCAGCATGCCAGTTCCACGGCAAACGGATCTTCGCCCATTGCTAAAGCGATTTCACGGCCCACGACAACCACGCCTTCGATGTGCTCGAAGCGTTTCTTCGACACGCGCTCCTGAACCCAGGATTCTGCGAATTTAAGTGTGACGTTTGACGGGATTCCGGGAATGCTCATGTGACTTTACTTGGGTCTTCGATTGTCGCGCGATTTGCTTAACGGGTTTCTATTGTATTCGATCACTTCGCCGACGCTGATTGGGTTTTGAAGTATCCTCGTTTTTCAATCAACTCATTAACCGCCGGAGGCACCATATATAATACTGTTTTTCCGGCGCGAATCCGTTCTCTTATATTCGATCCCGACACTGCGATTCCAGGGAAGTCGACTAAAACTATATCGGCATTGTCGAAGCCGATGTTTGTATCCGTCGACTCTTCACCTACCATTCTAAGCGCTTTGTCACTTTCGTCAATGTATCGCAGCCGAGGGACTACCAGCACACGGCATAGTGAAAGCAATTCTTCGAAATTTTTCCAGGTGTGCAGGTGCGGCAGATTGTCGCCGCCGATGATCAAATTGATCTTTATATCTTCACCATATATGGTGCGAACTTCTTTGACCGTGTCTATGGTATACGACGGACCGACACGTTCCAATTCGATGGCAGAGGGCACGAAATGCGGGTTTTCCGCCGTTGCCGATTGCACCATCTCGTAGCGAAAGTTACCATCAAGTAATTGATCGGCACGATGTGGTGGCGTCGGGCTGGTGACGAATAAAACTTTGTCCAGTTTAAATTGATCGCGCGCGCACTCGGCAATAATTAAATGGCCCATGTGGATCGGGTTGAAAGTGCCGCAGAATAAGCCGATTTGACGCAATTCCTGTTTACCTCGAATGCTCGGAAGAAAGTTTGTTGCCCGGTAGTTGAACGTCAGAAACTGCTGACGCGTTGGCACCGCTTTTGTGGTGGCGCGTGTAAATTCGTGGCAATCGCGCCCGCAGACGGCAGGCCAGTTCGTACGTTATCGTATCCAGCATTTCCGCCCAGGTAGCCAGTTGAAGGAAAAGATCAGCACACGGTCGTTCACCTTTTTCGGTGAAAGCGTCCTCTTTACCGATCAATGTAATTACATCACCGTCCTGTGCTTCAGGCACATCGGTTATATCGAACAACATTTGATCCATTGAAATTACGCCGACTTGTCTGATTTTTCGTCCCATCAGAATTCCTTCGATCCGATTTGACAATCGTCGATCCACGCCATCGGCGTAGCCTATTGGAATGCAGGCCAGGCGCGATTCGCGGCGTGCTTCCCAGGTCAAGTTGTAGCCCACGGTTTCGCCGATTTTGACATTATTAATATGATTGATTCGGCCTTTGACCGACATGGCCGGCGTCAGCGTATCCGACAAACCCGTACCTTCTAATCCAT
The DNA here is from genome assembly GCA_021772095.1 of Candidatus Obscuribacter sp. Taxonomy (GTDB): domain Bacteria; phylum Cyanobacteriota; class Vampirovibrionia; order Obscuribacterales; family Obscuribacteraceae; genus JADYXR01. The sequence goes on from JADYXR010000151.1 coordinate 107,324, forward strand.
AAAGATAGATTCCGACCCGCACCATATCGAAGTGCGTATCGGGAAACTTCCGCGCCGCTTCGCTCGAGGCCAGGTGGGTGAAATAGCCCGCAGCATGCGGTTTGATGTCCTCGAGTACTTTGTTAAACGAACGCAATTGCGCAGCCGTCGTCGCCTCGTCGCCGGCGCGGGCCAGGTGGCTAAAAACGCTCGCCAGCTCCAGGTTGGGAAGCGAAGAAATTTCCGCCACCAGGGCTGCGGCAGCAGCAGGCGACACACCTAGCCTGTGCATACCGCTATCTATTTTTAAATGAACCTTGGCTTTGCGACCGCGTTTGCCCGCGATCTTGTCAATGTCGCGCGCTTGTTTTGTCGCTGCGATTGTCAGTTCCAGTTCATCCTCAAGAGCACTATCGATAGCCCAACTTGGGGTCGGACTTAAAATTAAAATTGGCGCTTTTATGTTGGAATTTCTTAGTTGACATCCTTCGTCGACGGACGCAACTCCCAGATATTCCGCCCCGGATGCTGATAACAAATCGGCAATTTGAGTGGCACCATGTCCGTACGCGTCACTCTTCACAACGGCCATAAGCTTTGCCGGAACCGGGTTACAGGCGAGCCAGGATCTGATTGTCGAGACGTTGCGTTCGATCGCCGAAAGGTCGATCTCGACCCACGCGTCCCGGTGAAACGAGGAAATAGTGACTTGCCTGGAGAAAACCATTAGTAATAATTTCTCGTCATACTGACTATATCAAGCGTTACGGAACGCCCAACCTTATGCTAGCATTGCTGACGATTCGAAAGATCATCGTCTCAAACGCAGGTACATAACTGTTCTTGCCTGAGTTAGAGAAAAAGCAATGGATCGCTCGTTTATACGACCTCGACTTAGTTCGGTAAATGCTGAGACCCTGCCCCATCTGCGAATCGGAATCCCATTCAGGAAACCCGGTATCAACGTTGTTGGTGTAGTCAGTTATCGCGGGGTGTGAACGCCTTGAATAAAGCAGAATTGGTCGATATCGTCTCAAAAGACGCCGGAACAACCAAAAAAGACGCAGAGCAAGTGATTAACAAAATGATGGAAACCATCATCAAATCAGTTGCTACTGGAGACAAAGTTACGTTAGTTGGATTTGGAACCTTTGAAGCCAGAAACCGAAAGGCTCGCACTGGCCGCAACCCCAAAACCAATGAGCCTTTGTCCATTCCAGCAAAGCGTGTTCCTGGCTTCAAAGTAGGTAAGGAATTTAGCGAAGCTGTGAACAAGCGCAAATAAGCGGATTGCAGCTAAGGGGGCATCTTGGAGCTACCTAAGGTAGCAGTCATAGGTTGTGGTAACTGGGGGAAAAACCTGGTACGCAATTTCGCCCACCTTCAGACTTTGACAGTCGTTTGTGACTCTGACTCCGGGCAGCTCGACCGCATTGCGGCTGAGTTCAAAGGGGTCAGAGTCACTACTAGTTTTGAGAGCGTTCTTGAAGACAAAAACGTTTCGGCAATTGTTGTGGCAACACCGTCGGACACTCACTTCGAGCTCGCCAAAAAATCACTGATCGCCGGCAAGCACGTCTATGTCGAGAAGCCCCTGGCGCGCGACGTCAAGCATTGCGAAGAACTCGACGAGCTAGCTAACGAACGCAATCTCGTTTTAATGGTCGGCCATCTACTTCTATATCATCCTGCCGTCAACTGCCTCAAAGAGCTGATCGCCGCCGGAGAACTCGGAGACCTGCTCTTCGTGCGTTCCGATCGGATGAATTTCAACATGCTTCGCAGTCACTGGAGCGTGCTCTGGGACCTGGCACCGCATGATTTGTCGATGATGAGCTACCTGCTCGACTGCGACGCCCCTGAAGTAACCCGCGTGGGCGGCTGGGATACGCAAAACGACGGACTGGTCGACGTTGCTTATCTCGATGTTTCTTTCCCGGTCGGAGCCAACGGAAGAGTGATTCCGGGTCAGGTAAGAAACAGCTGGATCGATCCACAAAAATTGGTTCGCTTGACGGTCAACGGCACCAAAAAAACAGCCGTTCTCAACGACACACAAATCGACGACAAGCTCGCATTGCACTCACTGTCAATGTCCGCCGCTGGTCGAATGACGACAGTGATCGAACATCCTTATTATCCGAATATCGAACCCCTGCATCTGGAATGCGAACACTTCCTCCAGTGCATCGTCTCAGGCGAAAGACCGCGCTCCGACGCCAACAATGCGTACCACGTCGTCAAAGTTCTCTCCGACGTAGAGAAACGCCTCTCCGCTAGACCACGACTCCAAGCTCCAACAACTCGCTAATCGGTTCTGTAAGAACAACGCCGGACTGGTTCCGTGCGGGGCAAATTTTCTTCGAGTTCGGCTCGGACCGACGTCGCCACTTCCTATCATCAACCGATATCAGTTGAGTTTTTGAAATGACGGAAACTATTGCGCTGCTTGAATTTTGAAGGCGCACTAATGGCTGATCTCAAGAGATCGACGTGGAGTCGTAAAATCGATTCAACCAAAAGCTCGACCTCGCGACTGCAAACAGAATCGGCTACTGGCAAGTTGCCGTAACGAATCATCAAGCTTGAACGTCTGATTAAGGTAAGCTACTTCACTCGTCCTTGATGTGGTCATATAATGAAGTCGCAGGCTGAATTGCGGGAGTAATTCAGTGGTAGAATGTCTCCTTGCCAAGGAGAATGTCGAGAGTTCGAACCTCTTCTCCCGCTCCATTTTTAATAGCGATCGTTATTTCAACGGTCGCTATTTTTTTGCTTTTCAATCTCGGAACGAATCCGACGATCGTATGTCCGGCTTGAGTTACAGCGATTCTCAAACATCAACCGATATCGGTTGCGGTTTTGGGTTCAAGCCAGGCGCATCTCCGTCGCAGCTCTCGACAAGCCTCCGTGAAAACGGCGTCATCGTCCAGTGCGCCTGCGTTTCAACGACTGGTGATCAATCAACCGATATCGGTTGAGTATTTTGATGTTGCGGTAATCGGTCGCGCCAATTTTGGTGCGCTCGGCGGACCATCGACTGTGGCACATAATAGTTGGAGCTATATACGCCTGGTATAGTAGGCTTGGGCGGCCCTCCGGCTTTTCCGTGCCGATTGGCAAAAAACTTTCTGGTGACTCGATTAGTATGTTCAGTGAAACTTCCGAAGCTCAGGAGACGCGCGATGAGCGATGAATTAGACAAGGTGGAAGCAGTACCAGAGGCGCCTCCGGCTGACAAACCCGCAGAAGTAAAAGTTGACGCCAGCCAAGCAGTATTTAAGCGCAGACCGTTGATTCGCGCTTGCATGGATTCGTTCAATTACGTAAATAGTATTTCTCAGGACGAGGGCGTCAAGGTCCGCGACAGCGACCGGGCCACCAGCATCTGGTTGATGATCGTTTCGATCGTCACTGTCGGTGCCATGTTGATTGAGCCGCTCGCGCCGCACCGCATGCCGCTACTCGTCTGCTGCGACATCTTGATCGGCATGTCGATTTTTTATTACATCGCCAATCGTTTCGGTATTCTGGGAACGTTTAACCCTCGTCAAGCGTTGCTGGCCTGGCAGTTGATGATGGGCGCCTCTTTCTTCGGGATCTTCCTGACAATTAACCTCGCCCTCATTTTGGGCCTTGTCGTGGTTCTCACTGCGCCTTCGGACATACCGACTCTTTAAACGGACGCACTCGGGTCGTCAAGGTCGTCAGAGCCTCGCGTTTATCAAACTAAATAGATTCATGCAAACGGGCACGCAGGCGCGCTCAGCGTGCTAAAATCCGCTTTGTCGTTGGCGGTGTGCGCAATTGAGAGCTTCTCAGTATGCCGCGGACGTATTTGTAGTGCAGTCCGAGCCTCAGGGCGAAGACAGAACGGATCGAGTTTTGATTACTAAAAAAGGGGCAGATGAGCGACATGAAGGTTACTCTAGACCGGGAAGGCAAGAACATCGTCAAAGTCGGAGTAGAGCTCGAAGCTGAGAAAGCATCGAGAGCTTACGAAATTACTTGTCGCGAACTATCTCAACAAGTCGAGATTCCGGGTTTTCGCAAAGGCAAAGCCCCTCGCAATATTATTGAAAAGCGCTTCGGGCGCGAGATCATCAAGAAAGAAGCGCTTGAACGCTTGATTCCGGAATTGCTGCAACAAGTGATTGTCGATAAAAACCTCGACATCATCACTAATCCAGAAATTCAGGAATGCAAATTCGAGCTTGGAGAGCCGCTTACGCTGCTTGCTAAATTCGAAGTTCGTCCTGAAGTGACGCTTGGTGATTACAAAGGCATCAAAGTCGATGTGCCGGAAGCCAAACTTGATGACAAGGCGATCGACCGCGCATTAGAACATCTGGCCGAACAAAAAGCCGACCTCGCTCCGATTGAAGGACGCGAAGTGGCCATGGGCGATCACGTGCTTCTCGACTTCGACTGCACCGTCGATGGTGAATCGGTTGAAGGCGGCAAAGGCGAAGGTCTGACTCTGGAAGTGAAAGAAGGACAATTCCTTCCCAACTTCTGCGAACAACTGGTCGGCAAAAAGCCTGGCGAACAGTTCAATATCGACGTGACTTTCCCTGATGAATACCGCAACAAAGCTCTTGCCGGCAAGGCCGCTTTGTTCGACGTCAATCTTAAAGAATTGCGCCAGAGAGTGGTGCCTGAGATCAATGATGAATTGGCAAAGGGCTACGATCACGAATCGCTCGACGCTTTAAGAGCGGCTATCAAAGAGCGTCTTGACGAAGATCTGGAAACACAAAATCGCGCCCGCGCTCAAAAAGTGGTCGTTGACGCAGTTGTCGAACAAGCCAATGTCGACATTCCTGACACCATGATCAATCGCGAACACGAGCTTCTCATGCAGCAAATGCGTCATGAAGTCGAGCGTTACGGCGAGAATTGGGATGAGTATAAAAAAGGCGCTTTGTTTGCAAAAGGCGAAGAAACCAAGAAAGAAGAAGCGAAGCAACGCGTTTTGCACAGTCTCGTTCTGGGTGCTGTCGTAAGAGCAGAGAACCTTGCCGTATCCGAAGAAGAAGTGGCTCCGTATCTCGCCCAAATCGCTGTCAGCAACAACATTCCGCCTGAGCGTTACAGAGAAATGGCGCAAGACGAGTATTTGATGCGCCAGATCACCGAGGAAGTTTTGACCGGTAAGGTCGTTGACTACCTCGTGGACAACGCTCAACTCAACTATGTGCTAGATGAGCACGTCCACGGTCCGGAATGCGCTCACGGCGACGAGCAAGGTCACGGACACGATCACGGCGCCCACGAGCACGGTCCTGACTGCGACCACGGGAGCGAAGGCGAAGCTAAAAAAGAAACGAAAGCTAAGGCTAAAAAGGAAAGTTCTGAAGAGGAAGGCGATAAAGAAGAAGTCGCTGCCAGTCAGGCTTCCGGTGGAAAGAAGAAAACCAAAAAAGAAAAATAGGTTTATTCCGGTCGATACGCATTAAGCCGACTGGGTTTTTGATATAAACATAGGTAATGGACGCTACTAGGAGAATGTCAATGTCGAACAAGGAAAATGGTCTGCACATCAGCAATGCGATGATCCAGGAGATCAACAGCATCAGCAAGATTGCATCCCCATCGCTAGCCTATCCGCCCACTGTCATTGAAACGACAGCGCGCAGCGAAAGAGCAATGGACATCTTTTCAAGGCTCTTGCGCGAACGCATCATTTTCCTCGGTTTTCCAATCGATGACACAATCGCCAACATGATTGTGGCTCAGCTTCTTCTTCTTGAAGGCGAAGATCCGGAAAAAGACATTCGTTTGTACATCAATTCACCTGGTGGATCGGTGACTGCAGGATTAGCTATATATGACACTATCCAGCACATCAGATCCGACGTTGTCACCATTTGTTTGGGACAAGCCGCCAGTATGGGTGCTTTCCTTCTAGCTGCTGGAACCAAAGGTAAGCGTATGGCTCTGCCTCACTCAAGAATCTTGATTCACCAGCCTCTGGGTGGCGCACAAGGACAAGCAACGGATATCGAAATCCAGGCTCGCGAAATCTTGAGAATCAAACGCTTGCTCAACGAGCGCCTGGCAATGCACACCGGTCAGTCCGTAAAAAATATAGAAAAGGACACTGATCGCGACAACATCATGACCGCCGAAGAAGCCAAAGCCTACGGACTGGTCGACCAGGTTATCCAAAAATTGGATGACAACCCGGCCCTGGCTGCAGTTTAAGCACACTTCGCGGAGTCACCCGGTAGACTTAGCGGGCTGAAATGGACAGCCGAGTCTATCGAGGTGACCGCCGAACGGAGCGAACTAATAAAAGTGCGTGCTTATATGGAATCATTAGGTTAGGATAGTAGTCAACGTAATCACTCGTTGCAAGTTGCCTAAAAGGCACTAACTAGACAGGGAAGCCACATGCCAAAAAATGCCGATAACCGACTGAAGTGTTCCTTCTGTGGTAAGAGCCAGGACCAAGTCAAGAAATTGATCGCTGGACCAGGTGTATATATCTGCGACGAGTGCGTCGACTTATGTAATGAAATTCTTGATGAGGAGCTATTCGAAGGTGGTCCGGCTGCAAGTGGCGCCGCTGCAGAAAGCTCCTCTCTTGTTTTGACTGAGATTCCAAAACCTCACGACATCAAGAAAAACATGGACGAGCATATCGTCGGACAAAACACTGCCAAGAAAATTCTCAGCGTTGCTGTGTACAACCACTACAAGCGGATTACGCACAACGAAGAAGCCAAAGAAGGCGCAGTCGAAATCCAGAAAGCCAATATCCTGTTAATTGGTCCAACCGGATGCGGCAAGACTCTGATGGCACAAACCTTAGCCCGTCTGCTCGACGTTCCGTTCGCGGTCGCCGATGCCACCACTTTGACCGAAGCCGGTTATGTCGGTGAAGACGTCGAAAACATTCTCTTGAGACTCTATCAAGCAGCCGATTACGACATCAAGAAAGCCGAACGCGGAATTATCTACATTGACGAAATCGATAAGATTTCCCGCAAGTCGGAGAACACTTCGATCACGCGTGACGTCAGTGGCGAAGGCGTTCAACAAGCGCTTCTCAAAATGATTGAGGGCACGGTCGCCAATGTTCCGCCACAAGGTGGACGCAAACATCCGCACCAAGAGTTCATTCAAATCAATACTTCCAACATCTTGTTCCTCTGCGGCGGAGCATTCGTCGGACTCGACAAGATTGTGGAAACTCGCATCTCTTCCAATCGCTCCATTGGTTTCGGCGCCGAAAGACCGCTGACTCAGTGGGAACGCGAACAAAAGATCAGCAAAATTCTGCGCGAAACATCGCCTGACGATTTGATCAAGTTTGGTTTGATCCCGGAATTCGTCGGTCGTATTCCTGTTGTTGCGATTCTCGAATCGCTCGACGTAGAGGCGCTCGTCAGAATCATGGTCGAGCCGAAGAATGCTTTGATCAAGCAGTATCAACAACTTCTCAAATGGGATTCAGTCGAACTCAAGTTCGATGATGACGCTATCTGTGCGATTGCCGAAGAAGCCTTAAAACGTAAAACCGGCGCACGCGCACTGAGATCCATTGTTGAAGAGATCATGCTTGATGTCATGTACGAAGTGCCATCACGCGACGATATCAAAATATGTCATATAACCAAAGACCTTGTTGATAAACGTTCAACCGCCGAACTTCTGGATATCCGAAAGGCTAAACTTAAGGGCGAGAAAGCATCCTAGTTTTCAACGACCGGGTCGCTTTCAATTTCGCCGAAAGGCTAACATCCCCCAGGCGGTAGAATCGGTTCTCGGTTCCCCATCGCTATCTCTAATTGGAATCTCCTGCCGTGGTCGATTTCAACACAACTCATTTTCCGCTCATTCCGCTAAGGGATGTGGTTGTTTTTCCGCAAATGGTGACGCCTTTGTTCGTCAGCCGTCCGCGATCAATCGCCAGTCTCGAGCAGGCTTTGATGCGCGACGATCGGCTTATAGTCCTTGTCGCCCAGAAGGACGCGGAGTGCGAAGAACCGCTGCAGGAAGATCTGTATTCCATCGGCACGCTCGCTGAAGTTATGCAGATGCTGAAGCTGCCTGACGGCACAGTCAAAGTGCTGGTCGAAGGTTCCACGCGCGTCCACCTCAGCGAATTCAAAGAAGAGCCGACGATGCTCACAGTGCAGGTCTCCGAGCACCCGGAAATCTTGATCGATGATGCTGCCACCAAAACTTTGATCAGAGTTTCGGTCGAACGCTTCGAACTATATGTCAAATCGACTAAGAAAATAAACCCGGAGAGTTTGCTTGCGGTCTCTGGAATCGGACAGCCCGGGCGGCTTGCCGATATCATCGCCACTTACCTTGGTCTGGAAGTTTCAGAACGCCAGCGTTGTTTGGAAATTGCCGACGCGACAGAACGTTTGGAATACATCGGCACGCTCCTCTCAAGAGAGCTGGAACTAGCCGATCTCGAACAACAAATTCACGACAAGGTTAGATTCAATCTCGAAAAAACGCAACGGGAATATTATTTGCGCGAAAAAATGCGCATTATTCAAGATGAGTTAAACGCTGACAGTGAGGCGCTCGGCGAGATCGCCGAGTACAAACTGAAAATCAAAAAATGCAAAATTAAAGGCCCGGCTCTCGATAAAGTAAATAAAGAACTGGCTCGCCTTGAAAAAATGATGCCGCAAAGCGCTGAGGCAGCGGTTATTCGAACTTACCTCGATACCATGTGCAGTTTGCCTTGGTCAAAACGTTCCAAGGAAATTATCGATCTCGAACGCGCCGATGAGATCCTCGAAGAGGACCACTACGGGCTCGACAAGGTCAAAGAGAGAATTCTGGAATATCTGGCCGTGCGCAAACTCTCGAAAGAATCGCAAGGCACTATTCTTTGTTTAGTCGGTCCGCCCGGTGTCGGTAAAACCAGCTTGGCTCGCTCGATTGCAGCCGCGATGAATCGCAAATTTGCGCGCATCAGCCTTGGTGGCGTAAGCGACGAAGCGGAAATTCGCGGACACAGAAGAACTTACATCGGCGCCATGCCAGGGCGAATCATACAAGCGCTGAAGCAGGCGGGAACGAAAAATCCCGTAATCCTGCTTGATGAAATCGAAAAGATGACTCGCAATTATATGGGCGATCCAACTGCAGCCATGCTGGAAGTGTTGGATCCGGATCAAAATTCAAACTTCACCGATCATTATCTCGACGCCCCTTTTAGCCTCGAAGAAGTGGTGTTCATCGGCACTGCCAACGCTCTCGATTATATTCCGCGACCGTTGCATGACCGATTGGAAATCATCGCGCTCTCCGGTTACACCGAAGAAGAGAAACTGGCGATTGCCGAGATCCACATCGTGCCTAAGATCTTGAAGAAACATGGTCTCAACAACAAACAACTGAAGTTTCAAAAAGAAGCGATTCGCAAAATCATTCAAGAGCACACCCGCGAAGCCGGCGTGCGAAACCTCGAACGCGCCGTCGCTCAAGTCTGCCGCAAAGTCGCGACCCGCATCGTCGGCGGTCAATCCGCGGTTGTGAAAGTGACACCGCAGATGGTGTACGAGTTTCTTGGCCCGGCCAAAGTGCTTCGTGAGTACGAACAAAAAGGACCGCAAATCGGGCTCGTCACCGGTCTGGCCTGGACTGAAACCGGTGGAGAAACATTGTCCGTCGAAGTCAACACAATGCCGGGCAAAGGCAATCTTCAACTGACCGGTCAACTGGGCGATGTGATGAAAGAGTCTGCCCATGCGGCTTTCAGCTACATCAGATCGCACGCGCAATCGCTCGATATCAATCCAGCGTTTCTAGATGATCGCGATGTTCACGTTCACATTCCGGAAGGCGCCATTCCAAAAGACGGGCCGTCAGCCGGTATTGCTTTATGCACAGCGTTGATTTCGGCAATTTCGAAACGTCCCGTTAAAGGCACCGTCGCCATGACCGGCGAAATTACCTTGCGCGGTCGCATTCTTCCTATCGGCGGGCTGAAAGAGAAAGTATTGGCAGCGCTGCGAGCGGGCATCAAGACTGTGATCTTCCCTCGTTCCAATGAGAAAGATTTGCAGGACATTCCTGATTACGTCAAAGAAAAATTGGAATTGATTCCAGTTGCACATCTCGACGAAGTTTTCCCAATCGTTTTTCAAGCGGAAAGCAAAAAGAAGTCAAACGGAAAGCCAGGCTCATTGCGCCGGCAGGTCGCCAGACAGAGCGCCCGCGGTTTAATTGGTCGTTAATTCGCAGCGTTTGTTAACGCGTGTCCTTCGCGTCTCAGGGCTGCTCTGACACGTTTGCCGGTTCGCTCATCGTCCTCGAGTTCGCTCTCCTGAAACGTTCGCCAGTCCGCTGTTCCGCACGTTCGCAAGTTCGCTGTCCCGCCCATGTTCGCAGTTCGCCCTCAGATGTTCCCAAGTCGCTCCCTCGCTACTTCCCCATTGATGTCTCATGTCTGCGCTTCCACCTGATGGTTCTTTCGAGAAAGAGTTTGGATACGTCGAGCGAAACTGTCTCGAGCCCAGGCACTCGATGCGGCGCGCCTTTGACCTGATTATGCCGCCGGAGAGTTCCAAAGGCATTAATTACTTGCGCGTCAAAGACATCGGTGTAAAGTCGCTCGTCAACGAGATCGAGCGCGGCAAACTGACAGGCGTTGTTAAAATTTCCAGTAAGAAATTCCACTCGCGTGGTTGCCTGCTGCTTCTCAGCGGTCGGGTTTTCGGTGTGATCTACGGCGACAAATCCGACGAACTGCCAAAACCCACAGCTGTCGCCGTTTATGACGTGGTTTCGCAACTGAAAGATGCCCAAACGGCGGTGATGATGTATCCGCTTACCGAGCAGATCGTGATTCCGTTGGCTTCTCTGTTTGTCGGATATCCGGTCGAACGGCATGATGACTACACTGCAGCCGATTATCTCGATTACATTTTAAACTGGTTGCTTGAGAAAGCCGGCACCGCCACTCTGGCGATTTCAGAGTCCGGCCGCTACCCGGCCACAACGCTTGCATACATCTACAATGGCTACTACTGCGGTTGCTTCAACGTCGATGATGTCACTTTTAACACCGACATAAACAGCCTGCGCACCCGTCTGAAAGGCGCACCGAAAGCGGTGCTCGAAGTTTCGATACTGCCTGCCGAATTCCACGAACCGGCAAGCACGTTGGGTCTGACATTGTCGGCGATGTTTTAGACGATTTATCTGTTTCAGACCTGATTTATTTATGGCTTTTGAAACGGTTGGTATCGCGCCGCCGCTTTCACGCTCAGCTTTCGAAATCGCAAGCTTCGTTGCGATATTGGCGCTAAATGACGGTCTGTTTCGCCCAATTTCGGCGTAAATACTAAAGTTAAACGGGATCTATATATTTAGTTGATATCATGACGCTCATTTGCTGTACTCCGACCCCGTAGAGCGCGCGGATTTCAAGTGCGTTCCGGCGGTCAGTGCATGAGGTTTCGTAATGGTCACGGCTAAAACACAAGATAAAAACAAAGAGTTCCTGGAACTCGACCGCAAGTATGTCAATCCGGTTCTTGCCAGACAAGCACCGATTGTTGCCGAACGCGGCGAAGGCTCATATCTCTATGACGTCAACGGCGACAAGTATCTCGACTTCACGACCGGTATCGCGGTCAACAACATTGGCCACTGCCATCCTAAAGTTGTTGAAGCGGTAAGAGAACAAGTCGGCAAGCTGATGCACACTTCAGTTTGCACACATCACACCGGTTACATCGAGCTTTGCGAAAAAATCGCCCATCTCACACCAGGAGATCTCGATTCAGTATTCCTGGCAAACTCCGGCGCCGAGTGCGTTGAAGGCGCGATTAAACTGGCTAAGTATGCGACTGGTCGCCCGGCGGTAATCAACTTCCGCGGTGGATTCCACGGACGCACACATTTGTGCATGGCGCTCACCACATCGAAGATTACTTATCGCGATATGTATGAGCCGCTCCAGGGCGGTATCTTCACGACTCCGTTTCCATACGTTCTTCGTTCGCAAACACCAGACGACGCTCAAAAAGTGGTCGATTATTGTTTCGACGAATTGGAATTGCTGTTTGCTCAAATCGTAAATCCAAAACAAGTGGCTGCGTTCATTATTGAACCAATCCTCGGTGAAGGCGGCTATGTCGTGCCACCAGAGGGCTTCTTCAAGCGCTTGAGAAAAGTTGCCGATCAGCATGGCATCCTCTTGATCATGGATGAAGTGCAAACTGGTTTTGGTCGAACAGGAAAAATGTTCGCAACCGAATGGGAAGGCATCGTTCCCGACATCATCACGATGGCTAAAGGAATCGCAGCCGGCATGCCGCTTTCCGGTTTTGCTGCCCGCAAAGAGTTGACTTCGAAATGGGATGCCGGACGACACGGCACCACATTTGGTGGCAATCCTGTTTCTTGCGCATCCGCTCTTGCCAGCATCAAAGTGATTGAAGAAGAGAAGCTCGCTGAGCGCGCTCTAACTGCCGGCAACGACATCATCGCCCGTTTGAAGAAAATGGCCGAAGGCAAACAACATGTTGCCGAAGTTCGCGGCCGCGGCATGATGATCGGTATCGAATTCAACGATGCCGAAGGACACCCGAGCAAGGAATGGGGCGAGAAAGTGACGAAGCATTGTTTCGACAACAAGCTTCTCGTTCTGGCTTGCGGCTACAAGGGTCACGTCATCAGACTGATCCCGCCGCTTAACGCGTCCGATCGCGAGATCGATGACGCTCTCAAAATTATCGAAAACGCAATATCCGAGAAATAAGGCAGTTGGAGAAAAACACTATGACTAAAACGTTAGAAAAAACCACAGGACAACAGATTTATCACAATTACATTGATGGTAAATGGATTAAATCGGAAACAGGCAGAACCTTCGCCTCGTACAATCCGGCTAACCTCGAAGAAGTTGTTGGACACTTCGCATTGTCCAGCCCCAATGATTTGAAAGCAGCTGTTGATGCTGCTCACAAAGCATTCCCAGGTTGGAAGAAAACTCCAGCTCCGGAACGCGCAGAGATCATTTTGAAAGCTGCACACATTCTCGAATCCAGAAAAGAAGAGCTTGCTCGCAACATGGTTCGCGAAATGGGCAAAGTCATCAAAGAAGCTCGTGGCGATGTTCAAGAAGCAATCGACATGGCGAAATACGCAGCCGGCGAAGGTCGCCGTTTGATGGGTATGACCGTTCCATCGGAGCTGCGCAACAAATTCGCGATGGCTGTCCGCGTGCCAATCGGCGTAATCGGTGTCATCACTCCATGGAACTTCCCAGTTGCCATCCCAAGCTGGAAGATGCTTCCTGCCCTGGTTGCCGGCAACACCATCGTTTTCAAACCAGCATCAGATACGCCACTGGTTGCAATGCAATTCGTTGAAATCCTCAACGAAGCCGGACTTCCTCCGGGCGTTGTTAACCTGGTCACCGGATCAGGCAGCGAAGTCGGTCAACCGCTGGTTGATGATCCACGCGTCGGATGCATCTCCGTTACCGGTTCTTCAGAAACCGGACGTCGCATTGCTGGTCGTTGCGGCGAATTGATGAAGCGCATCACTTGTGAATTGGGCGGCAAAAACGCTATCTGCGTCATGGACGATGCCGATATCGATCTTGCTGTCGACGGTGCTCTCTGGGGTTCATTCGGAACCGCAGGACAACGTTGTACTGCCACTTCCAGAATCATTGTTCACCAAAAAATCTACAAAGAGTTCGCTGAGAAATTCGTTGCTCGCACCAAAGAATTGAAAATCGGCGATGGTCTCGATCCTAAAAATGATGTCGGACCTGTGGTCAGCAAAGCGCAATTGGAAAGCGTCAACTCCTACGTTGAAATCGGCAAAGCCGAAGGCGCCAAGCTGCTCTTCGGTGGTCGCATTTTGACAGACGGCGCATTGGCCAAAGGTTGCTTCCACGAGCCTACAGTTTTCGGTGATGTAAAACCGACGATGAGAATTGCCCAGGAAGAAATCTTCGGACCAGTAACCTGCTTGATGCCAGTCAAAGATTTCGAAGAAGCAATCAAAGTAGCTAATGGTACCGAATATGGTTTGTCACTTTCGATGTACACCAAAGACATCAACCGTGCTTTCCAGGCTATTGAAGAGCTCGAATCAGGAATCGTTTATATCAACGCTCCAACAATCGGCGCTGAAATCCAGCTCCCATTCGGCGGCGTAAAACAAACCGGCAACGGTCACCGCGAAGCTGGTCCTACTGCCATCGACCAGTTCACTGAATGGAAATCGATTTACGTCGACTATTCCGGAAGTCTGCAAAAAGCGCAGATCGACAAATACGAAGGCGAATAAGAATTGAAGACTCCAGGCGGAATTCGCCTGGAGTCACCCTTTTATTAATGGAACTAGACTCGAGAGGATTTTGAACAATGGATTTCGATTTCACGCCGGAACAGATGGCCATCCGCAAACACATGAGAGAATTCGCCGAACGCGAAATCGCTCCAAAAGCGCAGATGAACGATCGCGAAGGCAAATTCGATTGGGACATCGCTAAGAAAATTTTCGCCGAAGGATTTCTCGGATGCCCAATTCCTGAGAAATACGGCGGTCTTGGACAAGACTACATCGCTTACGGTTTGATGACCGAAGAGATCAACCGCGTTTGTTCATCCACACGCACATTGTTCTCGGTTCAAACTTCACTGGTTGCTCTCACCATCCTCAGATGGGGAACCGAAGAGCAAAAAATGGAACTTCTGCCTAAACTTTGTAACGGCGAATACCTTGGTTGCTACGGATTGACCGAGCCAGAAGCCGGTTCTGATGCCGCTAACCAACAAACTCGCGCAGTCAAAGACGGCGACGACTATTTGCTCTCCGGACAAAAAGTTTGGATCTCTTGCGGATCGATTGCAACCCACGCGCTTGTTTTTGCAACTGTTGACACGAAGCTCGGCCACAAAGGCATCAGTTGCTTCATCGTCGACACCAAGTCCAAAGGCTTCACCGCTCAGCCGATCCACGGCAAACTTGGTTTGCGCGCTTCCGACACATCATCGCTCTTCCTCGATGAAGTTCGCGTTCCGAAAGCCAACATTCTTGGCGGCGAAGGCAACGGCTTCAAAGTAGCGATGTCCGCTCTCGATAACGGCAGATACTCTGTCGCCGCAGGAGCTGTCGGTGTGGTTCAAGGTTGTATCGATCATTGCACAGAGTACGCGATGGTCAGAAAGACTTTCGGCAAGCCAATCGGCGAGCACCAACAAGTGCAAGCTATGATCGCCGACATGGTAGTTGAATGCGAAGCTGGTCGTTTGCTGTACCTTAGAGCTGGTCACTTGAAGAATAAAGGCGTCAGAAACACGCTTGAAACTTCACTCGCCAAACTCTTCTGTGGCGAAGCTGCCAACCGCGCTGGACACAACGCCGTGCAAATCTTCGGTGGCTACGGCTTCTCCGATGAGTACCCTGTCGAGCGCTTCTTCCGCGACGCCAAAGTACTCAACATCTACGAAGGCACTCGCGAGATTCAAAAAATAATCATCGCTCAAGATGCTTTGGGGATCCGTTACGCTAACGGCCAACCCAGCGGCAGACCGACAGCCTTAGCCGGCGCGTCTGCGTAAATCAGAAAATCGGGAGCGCTGTTATTTTTAACAGCGCTCTTCCTCTTTAATATCCCTTTTAAATATCTGCTGAACGAACGGTTACCATCGGAGTGAATATGGCGAACGAAGAAAAAACTGCCAATGAAAATGTTTTGCAGCTCGGTCAAGAACAGCCGGCACCGCCAGTGCGGTTCGAGATTATTCCAGATGAGCTTTATGCGATTGTCAATTTGCATGACATGCAACAAGGCGTAAACGCATTTGCTTGTTGGTCGTTTGTTAGCGAAGGACTTTCTCGAATAGGACAGAAAGAGCTTGCTATTCTGATTAAGAAAGACAGTCTGGAAGCCGATCATGATTATCCGATGGATCCACTCGGTTTATTCCTGACGGTAAAACAATACGCCGAGCAAGGCAGCTTTGTCGGCGAAGGCGATGTCACCGAGTTTGGTGACTCCGGTTTTATCGATACTAAGTTTAGAGCGATGGCGTATCTCCGACCGCTCGGCATCGCCGGTATTGAAGAACCAGGCAGCGTCCTGAGTTGCGTTCTTTTGACCGAGGACGAATTGCAAGTTGCTCGCCGTTTTGGCTTGTCTCGCATACTCGCTTTGCTCGGATACACATTCAGCCATTATCCCTGCCCGCCATGGGTAGATCGTCACCGCACGTCTGTTGTCGATGAGCAGATGAAAGAGGACATGGACAAGAGCATTCTTTCCAAAGTCCCTCAGTTTGCCATTCCTGGCGTTCGCGTCCAACTGGCTGCCACCACACTCAGTATCAGATGCCCTCGCGGCTTGCACGAAGGCTTGAATGAACTGCTTAAACAAATTCCGGACGAAGCACCAATGGTGGTGTCGACAGAACTGGATCCTGATGCCAATGCTCTGCTTGTCTGGCAAGCAACAATGGAAAACGGACCGTCTGCTATCACACCTCCAGGAAGCGATGGCTCAAAGGTTTGCGGTTGTTCCGTATTGATCTTCCCGGAGCAAGATGAGAGCAACGCTCAAGTGGTTGAGGATTCATTCCTTCTCAGTTTAACCACTCCTGATTGGATCAAACTGCGTGCCGGATTGATGAGCGGCGAAGATGTAAAAGTGGAAACTCCTGCCGGTGGCACAATTGCCATTGAATGGTATGAGATGGACACTGCCGCCATTCAGACTGGCGCCGACATGTTGGAAGAGCTGCCGATTGCGAGCTTGCCGGAAAGTTGCGCAGTGATTGAGAAAATCGAATTGATTACCGAAAAGGAAATCGTTTCGAAAATCACCAGCCCACAAGTTTTTCGACAGTACCTCGAAGCCGTTGAATATACAGCCTTGGGCTACTTTGTAGACCGAAAGGCTTCATCTCATCGTGTGATTACAATCCGCGGCGAAGTCGTTCCCGGTAACAAAATTACCTGGACGATGTCGGCTACTCCTGATGAAGATCGTATCGAACTTAAAGGTATCGAACTTCGTCTAGCTGAGCTACCGCCGCCACCAGTCAGCATCGACAAAGTCGTGTTCGAACTGGTTCTCGACGTATCGCACGAACGAGTCGCTGCTCACTAAATATGGTGACCTGATTTTAGGTTGTGGCAGTTGATTACTGCTCGATCGTTTTAATTCCAAGACTATCGCGGTTTATCGCTCAAAATTGTAATTTCGCTTCAGTTTTGACATTTTTGTGTCAAAAAGGCTGCGAGATGGTACAGTGTTGATAGCCCTTGATGGTTCTTTTGCATGCTTTATAGATTGTCTATCGAAAATTTTTACTCGATTCGTGAAACACAGGTCATTGAACTCATAGCGGGTAAGTCCGTAATTAAGGAAGATGGAGGGCGGTTGTTTCCTCTTGGTCCAGGCTGCGACGACCACGCTCCGACCGTTGTATCGTTCTTCGGCCCTAATGCCTCTGGAAAATCCAATGTTCTCAGAGCACTATCATTTTTATCCTGGTTTATTGTTCACAGTTTCACTGTTGCTCCAGATAACATTCTTCCGTTCCAGAGATTCCAGGACGCAACATCGAAAAATGAACCTACTCGGTTGGCTGTTTGGTTTGCTGGTCCGAACGAACCTGGAGAGTTAGGTCGGGAACCCAATGAGAATTCTGCGAGACAATCATGCTCGATGTACTCATATGAGGTTGAATTCGGAGGTCCATCTAACGCTGGCGCCGTTATCTTGTCGGAATCGCTCAAATATTGGCCAAGAGAAACAAAACGTCAGGTGAGTCTTTTTAGGCGTGACGATTCTGGACGAGTTAAAGCACATAAGTCATTCGAACTCTCTGGATATCAATCAGCGTTAGAAAAAATCATTCGCCCTAATGCGAGTGTGATTTCTACTCTTGCGCAAATCAAGCATGGGATATCAACTCACCTTAGAATCGCTGCTTTGCACGTCTACACGAATATCCTAATTGAAAAATCCGAGTTGGACGAGACCGTCATCGCGAATTTGTATCTTCAGGATCCGCAGATGTTGAATGCACTAAACGAACAGATCGGACGAATTGATTTGGGAATCGATAACGTGCAAATCGCGTCGGGACCGAGTGGACCATTTTTTTCAATTTCGCATACCGGCCTAGATCGTCCCTTAAATATGATTTTCGAAAGTCATGGAACCCGACAGTTTATAAAGGTGTTTCCCTTATTATTCGCCGTCCTCTCCACTGGTGGTATTGCGCTCATTGATGAACTTGATCATGCCGTACATCCGCTTGTTATGCCGGAAATTCTTAGATGGTTTCACGACAAAGAACTTAATTCTAGAAGCGCCCAGCTTTGGCTGACGAGTCAAAATGCCTCACTTCTAGAAGAGCTTGTTAAGGAAGAGATTTTTTTCTGTGAAAAAGATGATTTGGGATGTACCTCGGTTTTTGGTCTACAACAGATCCAGTCAGTTCGTAGAAACGATAACTTTTATCGCAAGTATTTGAGTGGTGCTTATGGCGCTATTCCGAGGCTTGGATGACCCGAAGACCGACACGACTGACGTTCTTCGTGCAGCGCAAGTTGAGCCAGAGTTAGCTATGTTTCTCGGAAAAATCGGTTTTTTCTAAGTTCGGAAGGTGGTCAAACTTGAGTTGACCACCTTCTAAATGAATGAAGTGTATCTACTGCTCTAACGTTTGACGCTGACTTTGATCAGACCTGGATTGCCAGCGCGTTCTTCATTGAACATATTGCGAACGCATAAGGCGAGGCTTTGTTCTCGAAGAGTTCCGCCGGTTCCATCTGTGGTGCCTGTGGCGGCCAGTGATACTCGCAATTCATTTGCTCCGGCGAAGTCGAGGGAGAAGAGCTTCACCTGCCCGCCGCCTATCACTCGAGAGAGTGCGTCAGGCAGTGCTACCCAGAGCAGATCTCCCATTGTGTAATTCTCTTCCAGAGTAACCACGAGATCTACGGTATCGCCTGCGGTGAATGCCCTTGTGTGCGCTCCGTCCTTTTCTAAACTGATTCGCAGTGGTACTCCAGCCTCGAATTTCGTCCAATCTTCTTCGACGGTGCGCTCGACGGCGATGGTCACGGCGCCTTCTAACACCTTGAGCGTTTGAATCGTTTCGGTCTCGGCGATGGCGTCGTCACTGGTGAATGTTTTGCCGTTCAGTTCTACCTTGCCACCGCCCCTGGTGATGCCTGCATTTTGCAGTTCTGTCATCAGAGCGATCGCTGCAACTGAATCGACGGTGGAGTAGAGTCTGCCCTGTTCGTTGAATTGGCTAATGATTGTATTCGCCAGTTTTAACGCCAGCTTCAAGTCACTGCTGGTGCCCTTTCGCAGCAATGCTGCTGCTGCGTAGGCTTGTTCTAATCTAGCCCCGACTTTACGCCCGAGAAACGGATTAACCGTTTCGGCTTTCATACTTTGCTCCATATTTGGATCGACCGCGCGCGCCAGATTGAGCGCCGCCGTCTGATCTACGCCTGGTGTGAAACACAAGGCGTTGTAGGCCTCTTCGCTGTTTGCCATTAATGTAGGCGGCCAGTTTAATCTGTAGGCTTTGTAAGCGTCTTCCGCCATCTCCAACCCGGATGTTATAGCTGCCTTGAGTTCCTTGCTGATTGAATTTTTACTTTCATTGGATTCCAGCAGACTGAGATTTCGTAGATAGCGAGCGGCTTTAGGACCGTAATAATCGTCCGTCTGCGCAGGGAAATGAGGATAACTTTTGAAGCCTTTGCCCTTCATCCACATGGACTGTTCTCTTTTGATCCCGGCGAGGATGATCGATTCTGCTATTTGTTTTCGATTGCCGTCACCGTTGGCTTGAACGTACATCGCGCAGCCGGACATGATCTTGGCTGCTGTTTGTTCGCAGCAGCAATGTGAATAATCGGCGGTTGCATCGAGCAAAACAGTCAGATCGTTTTCCAATCCGGGGAGAACTTGCAGCCCATACAAATTGGAATCGTCTTTCAACGAAATCGAATCACCGGCGGTCAAAACGCGTAATGAGCGAACGACGCGCTTGAGCTTGCCGGGCTCGTTTACAAGTTTTACATGCCGTGCCGCTACGGAACCATCTCGTTCCAAAATTGTTTCGAAGTGACCGGGTTCGGCGACAAAAGTGTATGCGGTTGATGGTCCGGAAACTTCACCATCGAACTTTGCACCGGCGGCATCGTACAGCTGAATCGGCTTGCCATCAAACAGTACGGTGACTTTGGCATTAGTGCTCGAGCCGACGTGAACAAAACCAACACCGGGTTCTGACTTAGTTGCAAAAACCGGAGTGGTCAATTGCACGTAAGGATCCTTAGCTGCTTTGAAGCGCGTCTCTTTCGACGCCCAGTGCATCCCGCCGATTGCAAAACTTTCAACTGTGTAGTTTGAAAAAGAGTCAGGCAATAAAATTTTGACCGATCCTTTTCCTTTCTTCAGTTCAACAAAACCGGCGAATAGAACTTCAGGATCATCAAAGACGGCAGCCAGCTTCTTCGCAGGAGCTGATGGCATCTCGGGCATTGCTTGTGCTTGCATCGGCACTGAGGTAAACATTTTTTGCCTGATCGATTCTGCCAAAGTTAATGGTGCAGAGCCGTTCATTGTCCCCGTCAACATTGACGCGCCAAATTTCTCTCCAGGGCCACCGCCTTGTTGCATTGGTGTGGGCGCCATTCCGCTCATTGGCAAATTGTCAGAGCCGCCCCATGAATTATCATCCGATGAACTTTGCGCCGACCGTCGTTGTGGGAGATCTGATCCGGCAAACCCCGGGGGCGGTGGGGTCGCGTTCAAACGAGCCATTGTCATTTCATTCCAGGGACTCGAACCAAAGGAGCCCGACATGCCCCAGGCTCCACCACCGGATTCTCTACCGCTAGCAGAACTCAGAATCTGTTTTAAACTGTCCGCAGGCGATCCGTTAGCGAGTCTGTCGCCGTTAGCCTCCACGTAATTCTTGATGGCGGCAGCCAGTTTTAACTCCGGAGTATCAGCGCTGGTCAGCCGTGCGTCTTTAATGATTGCGTAGATCGACGCGCCGTTTGTCTCTGTCGAAAACTTGATTGTTACTTTCTTTCCAGGTGTGCAGATTTCTGGAACAGTGACTTCCGCTGACACCGTACTTGGTGTCACGACGGTGCACCAACCCTCCCATGGCTTTCCGTTGCTTATGGCGCCAATCAAAACCAGCGACATCGGGGCGCCCACAGCTACGTCGATTTTGTCGCCCGCGCTCAGGTTTGAAAATTTTACTTCAAGGCGACCACCGGTAAGCAATTTCTCGTACGGTTCGTAACCGCGTAAGGTTGAAAGATCATCATCGTTTGCCAGGTGTGACAAATCGGTCCAACCTTCTATGATTGACTGCCGAAGCGCTTTGACAGCCTCGTCGACTTGCCCGCCTTTGGCGTAACAACATGCCATCCAATACGAGTAGTACGGATGTGGATGGTCGAAGTGCTTTCTGCGAGACTCGAATTTTTCGCAAGCCTCAGCATACTTTCCTGATGTGAATCGCTCGGCAGATTCTTTGTAAAGCGGGTCTGCGTCAGGATGCACAGCAGTTGAGACATCCACAGCTCCTGGTTTAGCCATTGGAAAAGTGGGATCGACAACCACAACAGTCATTGCGGAGATGTCTACATTTACAGTGAAGCGTGCACGATCGTCGTCCACCTTATCGAGTGAAATCGGTGAAACTTTGAGCGCGCCTTCCTTGAGATAAATGCCGCGAACCGGAGCCGATACGCTTATCGGCAGTAATGAGCCGACCACTTCGGTGCCCAACGAAGCAAAAACAGTTTCTTTTCTCTCTGCTTCGCGACTTCCTCGCAGAGGAACGGTCGCTGTTTTCGACGGATGCTCTTCGAGTTGCACTGCAATGCTGTGCGGACCGGCGCCTTTTAATTGGAAGGTGGCCTGGACTACTCCATCGGTTGCAGACGCAGAGACCATGGCGATCTGAGTGTGAACATCCATGATGTTTAGCCGCACTGGACCGTTTACCGGTACGCCGAATGATTCCAGATGAAGCACCACATCGAGCTGCTCGTCAGGACCGGCACTGCTGCTTGTCAGTGACGCGACAAGCGGCACCAGGCGATATTCAGCAACGACAAAATCGCAGGCGGGCTTTTCATCGCCTTCAAAGAATATTTGATAATCACCGACGAGCAAGTCGCGCAGTTTTAGACTTCCCTCGCCGTTTTCGCCCAACTCGACGTGATGACGGGAAGATACGCTGCCGTTGCAGTTGAGTGACACAGTCGCAGTCGAGCGAGGTGCAGTCGGGTTTAAAACAAGAAGATTGATCGTATCCTTGCTCTGACGATACAGATCCTTGTCGCTAACGATGCTCTTAAGACGAAACTCGTCCAGTTTCAGCGGCGCGATGGTTACGCCGGCCAAGGTTACGCTCTCAGGTCCTGCAAGCGAAACGATTAGCGGTGTGCCGTGTTTGTGCCCCAGCATTTTTGCTAACCAGGACAGATCGCTGTCTTTTAGAACATTCGGATCGAGAAATGCGAATGCCTTTCCGACCATCACATTTTTAGTGGTTTCTGAGATGTGGCCGCTCAACTTAAATCGATTCATGTCCATCGATCTTTCCTCATTATGTAGTTGTGAGTGATTCCGTTGAGGTCGGACTCCCGGTTCAGCCTTGATCGCCCCACGCTAAATCAAGATGCCACTGAGTGACATTAATATTCCGAACTATGGCCCGGTTCAAACGTCACGTAAATCGAAGTTTACCAAAACTTTTAAAAGCGCTTTTCGCGAATGATTTATGGACCAACCACTCCTGGAGTGATCGGTTTACCG
Organism: Candidatus Obscuribacter sp.; assembly: GCA_021772095.1. Taxonomy (GTDB): domain Bacteria; phylum Cyanobacteriota; class Vampirovibrionia; order Obscuribacterales; family Obscuribacteraceae; genus JADYXR01. Next base: position 130,125 of record JADYXR010000151.1, read on the forward strand.
GGAATCGCAGGTTGCAGTGGTGGCGGCGGTGGTGCTCCTCTGCGGCGTGGTGGTTCGGGCGGCAGGTTTTCCAAATCGATTTCTAAACCAACAGGCTCATCTTTACTCGGTCCGAAGGCGCTTGTTCCTTCCACTGGATTTGAAAATGGATTGTTCATCTTCAAATTGTCGACTGGTGGCGCTACTAAATTCAAGCCTTTTGTTTTCGCCTCCAGTTGCTTCGCGTTAGCAAGCGGTCCTTCGATTACCGTGACTTGCGCTTTTTGTGATTCGCTCAAGTTTGCTGTCGGGAAGCCGATTTTAGCCATGGTAGCGCCCTTTAAATTAGCTCCGGTAAGATCGGCATCCTGGAATGACGAATTTAGAAACGTCGAGTAAGACAAATCAGCATTTTTCAAATTTGATTTTGTAAAATCGCAGTCTAAAAGAACTGAACCAGAAAGATTCGCGCCCTCCAGGTTGCAGCCCTGGAACACAGCCTCCGGTGAATTGACGCTGGTCAAATTTGCGCCCTTCATGTTTGAGCCGGCAAATATCGACCCCTTCATAAAGCTGTTCCTGAAATCAGCACCATTTAAATCGCACTCGATCATAATGCTGTGATCGAAGTTGCCACCACGGAGAGTGGCGCCCTGCAAGTTCTGTCCAATCAAGTCAGCGTTGAACAGGATGATTCTTCTGCGCACCGCTTCTTCCAGTGCGGCTTTGACAGTTTTGCGTTTCGTGGTCGTGAACAGGATTACGTCTTGATCTTTAACTTTGATATAAATCGGGTCTTTATCGTTATCAGGGAGCATCTTCCCATTTTCATACTCGGCCTGCGCCATGAATTGTGGACCGTGCTCTAACGACAAATAGTATTTGTTTCTTTTGCGTTCGAGTGTACGCTCGACTAATCTTTGAAACCCGTCACTGGATGTGGTGCTCAAACTCCAGGCACCAAGACCGGCTGTCAAAGCGACCAACGCTGCCACTGAGATAAGAATCTTGCGTTTGCGTTTAGAAAAATCTGCAAACTTGCTGCTGTTTACCGGTGGTTCGTCCGAATCTTCATCAATCTGTAAAGCTTGACCGATATTGGCTCGGAGTGTTCCAACGTTGCGAAAACGTTTGGCCGGATCCTTCTCGAGACAATTGAGAATTACCATATCTACTTCATCCGGAATCACCCGGCGTTGAGAGCGCCGACCCGGAGGCAGAGCGTAATCGATCGTCTGCATCTCTTTTAGTTTTTCCAGATCCCGATGCATAAAAGGCGGCGCGCCGGTCAGGCAGTGATAGATCACGCAACCCAATGAATAAATATCAGAGCGTCGGTTGACCGGGCGATCCAGGCACCTCTCCGGACTCATGTAGGATTCTTTTGGAAAGCTAAATTCGGATTGACCGTTTTGTTTCTCTCGATCGATTTTTTGTGCTTCAGGCTGGATTTCTATCACGATACCACCGGCGGTATCAGTGTTTCGAACTATAAAAGAATGGATCGATAACTCTCCAATTTCGGTCGAACCGGCTTTTCCAGTTTCCATGCTGAAACAAACATCATGAAACTGTGCCAGGCATGCTCGCCAGTTCATTGGTCCATTAGATCTGATGTAACCTTCGAGGCTCGAAACATCGCCGGCTTTGTGCGCAGCAATGGTTCCCATGGGCGCCTCGCCAGCATTCTTCGTTTCATCAACCATGCAATTTCCCCAACCGCTACCGAATTCGACCACCGATCGATATTATATTCTTCCCGCGAAATCTTGCATGCAGACAGGATTGTTTATCGACGGTAAAAGTTTGATACAGGTTGGAGGCGCGATCGGCTGCTCTGGTAGTCAGTAGACTTAAATATTTGAATCAATAAAGTGAAGAAGAGGAGTTCGATATGCCAGGCGTTTTTAAAATGACCGAAATAGTTGGCACGTCCAATAAGAGCTTTGCAGACGCCGCTCAGCAAGCTGTTAAACGTGCATCCAAAACATTGCGTGACCTCAGATGGTTCGAAGTAACCGACATGCGCGGAGCGATCTCCGAAGGTCAGATCTTCGAGTTTCAAGTTACCTTGAAAGTTGGTTTCCAACTGGAAGAGTAGGTTTCGAAGCCCAGATACTCAAAGAGTGCCTCCAGTATTAATTGGGGGCACTCTTATTTTTTCGTCTTTCTAGAATTTAGGTTCCGAAAATACGATCGCCGGCATCGCCCAGTCCAGGCA
>JADYXR010000152.1 GCA_021772095.1 Candidatus Obscuribacter sp.
ACTCCTTCAGGAGGAAACTATTCAAAACACACGTCGACTCTTGAAAAAAGAGTAGAATCAATTCCAATTTCGGTGCAATTTTCAGTACGAACTAGTTAAGTCTAGTCAAAATAGTTCCTCTTGCTTACCTGGGTTTTAATAACAATTCTGTTCAAGTGATGTTATTTTTGTATACGCGTCGATTTAAGCAAGTCTGAATTACTCGCGACGCAAGACTCAATCGAGAAAATCAGTGATTAAAGGTAAACGTGTTCTGGCTGTCGTTTCCGCTGTCGGCGGTTGCAAGACTCTTCGAGGTAGGGATAGCCGCTCGCTGGTCTCCAAGCCACTCTTTCTGTGGACGTTTGAAGCGGCAAAGAACGCGCGATTGGTCGACTGTGTCGTCATAGTCACTGACGATAAAGCGGTGCAAAGCCTGGCTCACGCTCAGGGTTTAAACACATACTCGGTGTCGACATCCAGAGAAGATGGCATGGAGCGGCTGACTGACTGTGCACTCGCCGCGTTGAAAGAGGTTGCGGATTTCGATCTGGTGGTGGCACTCGATGCCGGTTCGCCGCTATTGCTGGGTTCTGACATCGACGGTGTCGTTGAAGTTTCTGCTCGCAATGACGGAATTCCAGTGGTTACGGTTTCAGAAACTCGTTTGACTCCAAAGTCTCTTGTGGTGCTCGATGGCAACCGCAAAATGAATCGCGTTTTTGGTAATCAAGATCCAGTGCCGGCCAATTCACGAATTTATACGACCAATAACTCGATTGCCGCTTGCGCGAGCGCATATCTAAAAGCGCATGAAACCTTCTTGACAGAAGATTCGCATGCGTTCATCTTGCCTCCTGAGCGCGCGCTCGTAGTCGAATCGAAGACTGATCTGGCAGTGGCCGAGAGCTTCTTGAGGCTCACGGGGCCATACGCTCAGTCGGTTCAATCAGGGCAAGACATTTCTCAACTCAGATCCTGAGCCGGTAGTCTCGATCGGTCTGATACCGTATCCGGTGGCATCGATCAAGCGTCAACCGTTTCTTTCAGAGAATTTGACGATCTTTGATTGTGACTAAAAGCAATATTATTCGTCGTTTCTGTGCCAAAAGAGGGTTAATAGTTGTCCCAAATGGGCTTAGCATCTATGCTAGTTACTGGCAGATCTCCTAAACTGAGAAATGCTCTCGCGTATTTACTATGAAACCCTGGGTCTAAGTCATTAAAAATGTTTGGCAGAGGCAAACAATCTCATCAACCAGGAAAGATTAGATTGCCTAAGCAGGCAGTTTTTCCTGACATGAACATGTTGAAAAATCTCTACGAGCAGGCGCAAGTTAACCGCCCGCAGGAGATTGAATTCATGTGGTCTTTGCCCGGGACGTACAAGACTTACTGTTTGCTGGTTAAGTTTGACAAGGTCACGCCTCATCCGCTCTGGAATTTGTGGGAGGATGACGGGCGGCAATCCAAGCTGGTCAGCAAGTTTGAGACATCCGATCTGAACTTGATTATGGACGTGGTGGTGATGCTCGAAACGCAGACGGGCGGGCTAACCACCGGCTCCTACGCGCCGACGAATGTCAATAATCCGCCGACTGGAAACTTCCCGACTGTCGATTTGAACCGGTCGATTCCTCCTCGTAACAACTCGCCATCCGGGAGCTACCCTACCTACAACGGCACTACCAGTGGAACCAATCCACCGTTTCCCGGCGAGCAAGGTCTTGGCTACGGCGCTCCTGGCGGTGCCGGTGGTTCGCCTCTGCGAGCCACCGGTGGATACAACACCGTTCAACCTAAGCGCACCGGAAGTTTTCAGGCTCTAGGGACGACTGGAACCAATCGCATCGTGCCGAACCCGGAGAACAGTTATCGCGGCACGCCTGTCATTGGTGGCGGCGGGCATGATCCGGAACCGTTTGCTAAGGGAGTTCCGACTTCAGGTTTGCCGTCCGGCAGTTTGCCCGCTGACTTCTACTCCGAAAATCCAGCCGTCCCCGGCAGTGGCGCCAATGCGGCAAACACGGCTATGGAAGGCAATCTTCGCAGAACCAAAATGGCTGATGTTCTGACCAACATTGGCATGAACAAGGTCACCGGCATGTTGGAAGTCATATCCGACAAAGCCATCGGTCAGATTTATTTTGTGGACGGCGTGCCAAAACACGCTCAGGCCGACAGTTCGCGCGGTGACGTAGCGATCAAAGAAGTAGTCACCTGGCGCAAAGGCGATTATAAGTTTCATCCAAAACGTGTCACCGAGATGACTTCCTGCGAGAAGAGTTTGCAGAACTCGATCATGGAAGGCACTGCTCTTCTCGAGCAGCTCAGGCACCTGGAAAGCACAGGTTTGGTCTATGAATCTGTTTTGGTCTTAAAACAGAAAAATCTCGGCGATACCGAACTCAAGCTCATGCTGTCCAAGGGGCATCCGCTCGATTTCGAATGGCAGAAACAAATCTACGAGATGCTCAAGAAGAAGCGCACCTTTACCGACCTTTTGCGCGATCGTCCGATGGACATCAGTCAGTGGGCGCCATTGCTTTTCAATTTTATTTACTGCGGAATTCTTGAAATCAGAGAGCCGGCATCGGCTCGTGGTGGGGCTCTCGACTTTCTGGGCGAGAGCAAACAAAATGTTCAGGCTCTGAAGTACAACTTTATCAGACCGGACACGGGCATTCTGTCATGGGAAGGTCTGCTCTATTTCATGGAGTACGAGTTTTATCGCTATGAAGCGTACTCGTGGCCGCTGAGTTTCATTTTGTTTGATGTCAGCAAACGGCGTGCTGACATGGGCTACGGAGTCGAGCCGTTGCCGCCGCATGTAATCAATACTGCGGCACTTAGAATCGAGCTGGTTAAACGACCGCTGGATGCGCTTGGTCATTTTGAGGCGACGGAATTCGGGTTGTTGCTGCCTAATACGCGTCCGTCGCAAGCTGCATTTGTCGCCAATAGGATACTTGATGCGCTCACCAACACTCCATTGGCAGGAGATGTGGACCGCCGGAATTTGCTACTATCGTTCGGGGTTGCAGGATTGCCGTCTGACGGCGAGGATCTTTTGAGCCTGATCGACGCAGCCCGCTCGGCCAAGAACGAAGCGAAAGAGGGCACGTTCCCGATAGTTCTGTCGCGAACTCGTAAGAGAGACTAATGTCGCAAGAAGCGCCAACCGATATCCAGCTGGGCGAACTGTTGATCCGAGGCGGATTGCTGGACCCCGAGCAGTTTGAAGCGGCATATCGATTGTCCTTCAAGATGCGCTTGCCGATTGGTCGCGTGCTGACCATGCACGGTCACGTTACCGAGGAGCAGCTGCGCGCGGCGCTGGAGATACAGGCCCGCATACGAGATGGTTACTTGCCTTTCGAGCACGGTGTGCAAACTCTTTTGATGGTGGCACACGAAGGTGTCGCTCTCGATACAGCTCTCAATCGCACGGGACCTGTGGCGTCGCCGTCCTCGTCACAGCAAGTTCCGATGCATAATCGGCTTGGTGAATTACTGACGGCTTCCGGTATCGCCTCTCAACCGCTGGTGGAGCAGGGTATGGTAACCAGTTCCGAAACCGGTTTGCCACTAGGGCTGGTGCTGCTCAATAAAGGCATTATTACAAGAGCGTCACTCAACTCTGCTCTTTCGGCTCAGAAACTGATTAGAGAGGGACGGGTCGATCGTGAATCTATTTTGTACGCTTTAAAAATGGCTCGGCTTCGATCTATCTCACTGGCGCAATCTCTGCAAGAAACCGGTCAATTCGCAGACCTCGGTCCGAAGTTTGGCATTGGCGCATTGTTTGTCATGGCAGGCGCCGTGTCGGAAAGCCAGTTGATGACGGCGTTGGAGATTGCAGCGACGAACGATAAAGATCTCGATGAGGTGTTTGTCGAGCTTGGTTATGCTTCGAAACCGTGTGTGAAAGCGGCAAAGCATATTCTGAAAATGATTGAAACGGGAGTTCTTTTCGAGGATCAAGCCGCTCAAATTATTTCGAAGGTGCAGTATGCTTCCTCCAATGATGAGTTGCAGCGCGTACTGGCGTTGATCGACGAAGATCCAAGCGCGATTTTTGAAGAGAAACAACCAATCGAAATAACAGACATTTTGAAGAAATCCGGATTGATTTCCGACAAGGATTTGCAGATTGCAACCGCACTGGCGCTCGCGAATAAAGTTCCACTAATGAAGACTCTCTTCGATGCCAGGCTGATCGACGAGCAGGTGTTAGAGCACGCCACCCATCTGAAAAATTATCTCGACCATGATTTGTTGAAGCTCGAACAAGCAACAATCGTGATGGCATACTGTCTCGAAAACAATATGATCGTCGAAGAAACTCTTGATACTTTCGGCTGGACTGCGCCGCAATAGTCGCTCTCTGAAGGGAAACCGAAATTGCCGGACGAACCTGCAAGTGATGTTGAAGACCGAAATTTAAACGGCGTCGCTTTAGGCTTCCGCGCTCGCCGCAAAGATTACTTTATGGTTCTCGGATTAGTTTTGTTTGTCTGTTTGCTGTTTGCCAAGGCTACTTTTGCCGGCGCCGCGCTGTCGAAGATTCATATAATTGCTGAATGGGACTCGGCTTATAGTAAGTTTGGCACCGGGCAGTCGCAGCTCATGGATCCATCTCAGATACTGCTGATGGTGCCTTACTATTTGATGGTCGGACGCCTGTGGAATCACTTGGAGTGGCCGCTGTGGAACGCGTATAGCGGGTTTGGTGGTCCATTGTTGGCGGATCCGCAAGCGCTGGCATTGTCTTTTTTGCATATTCCGTTATGGTTCAGTCCGACGGTCGAAACATACAATCTGATCCTGGTAATGGAACTTGCCATTCTGGCAGTCGGTGGTTTTTTGCTGGGGAAGGCACTGGGACTATCGCGCTGGGCGTCTGCGTTTCTCGGATTGACTTTATTGTTGTGTCCTTATGAACAATGGTATTTGGAACTGCTCGGCAACGGGTATTGCTTAATTCCACTTTTGTTTGCCGCTTTTGTTTGGACGGCACAGAGGCGGACCATTGGCAGTGCGGTTCTAGCAGGAGTCGCGGCTGGCGCCTTCGTTTTGTCAGCTCATCCGGAACTGTCGTTTTGTTCGATTTTGTTGTCCAGCTTTTTGATGCTGCTGATGGTGTCTCGCGCCTTTTGGCTGCGCGGTTTGGTATTACTCTCAGTGGCTGGTGTCGTTGCTGTGTGCTGCTCGGCGCCCATGCTTTTCCCGTTCGGGGAGCTTGTCGTAAACTCGGATTCATATAAGTTCGGGAATCGAGCGCCGGCATATTATCCCTGGCAAACGTTGGCGTTCAATTTGCTTCAGCCCGGGTATGGCGCAGCTAGTCCGTATCTTGGCGTACTGGCGACTTTGTCGCTACCGTTTGGCATTGCTACCATATATGATGGCATGCGAAAACGTGCTATTGGGGCACGAAATGAATGGATAACACGTGGCGCCGTTGCGGTCGGGTTATTGTCGATTATTGCCTGGGTTTTTTCAGCAAAAATTTATCCTCTGGGGATGTTGTTGGCTAAGAAACCTTTCTCTTCCCTCGTTGTGACTTATGCTTTTCCCGGGTTGGTTGTGCTTATTGCAGCACTTGCGGCACTGGGATTCGAGCGGATAGTTGGACTTGTTTCCAGAATGGACGGCTCGCATACGAACGAAAACATGCAACCGTCACTGGTGGCAGACCGAGAAGATGTGATTGATGCGAGGGTGTCTAGTTTTGACCTGAGATGGCTGGGGATAGGTTTGCTGGCGATTGGTCTGTTTCCGCTTCTCATGCAGGTGTTCAACGTCGGCCTTAACCTGGCGAATTTCGATATGACGCTCCCTTCGATGACGTTAGCTAAGCGCGATTGGATTCGAAACACAATTTGTGCGGCGATAATTGTCGCCGGGCTGGTCGCGCTCAGGCGCATGAAGAAAATTGTTTCCGCGCGAATCACGGGCTCGATTCTGTGCGTTTGTTTGGCTCTGGGCGCCTTTTCGCAGTTGGCGATTTCAATCCGGTCAATGCCGGTGCGACCGTCATTTTCGTATCCGGATACCGACACGACATCACTTCTCAAAATTATGAGTGATAGACGCGCCATTGCAACCGGCGTGCACACGTTGCGACCGAATACAAATCTTGCTTGTGGATTCAGAGACGCGCGTTTTCATAACCCGATTTTTCCGGCGCGCTATCTGGCTTTTATGGAAAGAGCCGGCGCGAAACTGGATGATTTTAACCAGGTTTTTGATGATGAACTTTCGAGGATGATCGATCTAGCCAGCATCAGTTTGGTCGTCACACCGAACGCTCTAATCGAACGGAAATTTTTTGATGAGACGGCGGTTTCGGCATTGAGTGCACCGTTGACCTGGTCTGGCGGCTTGACACTGAAGAGCGTTCGTTGCGCTGTTGACCCGGTTTCACGAGCTGTCTATGTCGAGCCCACTTGGACGTGCGCGGATAAGTCGATAGACAAATTTTCGTTCAATGTTTCTGTTGTTAATGCTGATGGTTCGGAAAGTTGGATCTCCGATCGTCAAAAAGTGATCGCAACGGAGACTGACCAAACTGCCGTTTTGGGCGCACCAATTCGTAAATCGTTTGAGGGTGGAGAGCCCCTTGGAATCAAGCTTTCGGTGTTTGATAGCGGGTCCGGTCAATCGATTGTACCGGAAAACGCCGGCAGTTTAGATAAGCGTGGAGTGGTGCTTTTAAACTTTCAGGCTCCTCCGGTATTGAAAGAGTCGATGACCGCGGATAGGCGATTCAAACTTCTTTCCGAAGGTGCTGAGGGTATTCGGATCTACGAGAACCCCGGAGCCCTGCCTGAGGCGTACGTTGCGACTAACTCGGTATATGTTGATTCAGCTGCAGCAGCGCTGGATAAAATCTCAGCGTCCAATTTCGATGCCCGAAACACTGTCGTCCTGGAAGGCGACGGTAAGGATGTTTCGCTCGCGCCGGGCAGCTTCAGGGAGCCGGAGGCGCTCATTCTTCGCCGCGATAGCACTGATGTTTTGATTCAGACGAGCTCGTCTAAACCTGCGTTTTTGGTATTCACCGACAGCTGGTATCCCGGATGGACTGCCACCGTTGACGGTGCCCCCGCAAGTATCGTGCGAGGAAATTATTCGTTTCGTAGCGTGGCGATTCCTGCTGGGAAATACAATGTGCAAATGCGATACCAACCGCGGTCGTTTGTTATCGGCGCAGTGATGGCTTTGCTCGGGTTCTTGATTGTGATCGCGACAGCCGTTCAGGCGTTTCGTCAGAGACGGCGGAACACTACAAATTCACATGAAGTCGTGGAGTGAGCGATTAGTCGACGCGCACTTCATAGATTTAGTTAGAGCAGTTACGGCATCATCTACGATACCATTCGAACTAGAGGCAGATTTACAAACTTTGGCGAAGAATAGCTGACGATATCTTTGATTGAAACTGGGCCAGCACGCACGATTGACTTTAAGAGCGTCGTTTTATCTTGCATCTTTGCAGATAGAAGAAACCGATATTCTGCCAGATAGAGTTGAGAATATTTTCCACTGACTCCTTTGTACGTTTTCGAAACGAATCGATTAGCATCGGCGACGGCTCGACTCTCCGCCTGGCTTCGCGGCTCGACTTGATTCTCGTTGAAGCCACTTCCTGGTACCTTATCATTGATATTTTTGGCAGGCGACTCAACGCTGCGTCGAAACAGAACGCGATTTAATAGGTTTCTGTCAACTTTTAGATTGTCGCCTAGTGGAAAAGTTTTTTCTAATACCAGACGTAGCTCGTGCCGCCATCGCCAGATTGTTGATGCACCGACGTCTAACTCAGCGGCATGCGCGGCGCCAGCGATCTCGCGTCCGCTAATGATGTCTACGACTAGTTTAAAGCAAGTTGAAATTGCCAGTTTTTTGCCATGAAAAAATGTGCCTGCGGTTAGCGAGATTTGTTTTTTGCATTCTTGATTGGCACATTCGTACAAAAATTTTCTGGTCAAAATTTTGTATGCTTTGGTGCAGCCGCACTCGCACTTGAAACAGTTTTGCCCGAATCGCAGCTCAAATAGGAGCTCTTCGCAGCCCGCATCCGTTTGAATTAGTTGTTCGAAATTCGCGATCATCTTCTGCGTTCCGGTTTGGTATCACCCAAATAGTTAAACCGAATTCGCGGCACAAGTGATCGATTTTTGATCGAAATTCACGCACGCTTCTGAGGGTTTGCGTAATCTGTGCGGAAAAAGTATCTTGTCAAAAGTATTGGTTTTGCGAAAGTTTGGAATTTCCAAATTAACCACGAATTGGCTCAGGTGGCTCCTGAATAACCATTTGCTCAGGGCGGAATTGCCTGTTCAAATGAATAACCATTTGCTCAGGGGAGAGGTCACCTGTTCAAATGAATAACCATTTGCTCAGGGGAAGGTCACCTGTTCAAATGAATAACCA
>JADYXR010000153.1 GCA_021772095.1 Candidatus Obscuribacter sp.
ATTTGAACACAGGCGTGCAAGGTTTAGAAATCAAAGGCAATTCCGTGATCGCCACGCTTAAAGGCGCTGACGTCCCCGAAACCATGGAGTTCGACCGCGCCCTGATCGCCGTCGGCCGACGTCCCAACACCGACGAACTCGGATTGGAAAACACTGATATCGAGCTGGACGAGCACGGCTTCATCAAGGTTGATGACCAGTTGAGAAGCAGCGACAAACGCATTTTTGCAATCGGCGATGTCTCCGGACAACCAATGCTGGCGCACCGCGCCATCCGTCAGGGGTATGTGGCAGCCGAAGTGATCGCCGGGAAACCGTCGTCATATGACAATCGCGCCGTCCCAGCCGTCGTGTTTACAGAACCGGAAATCGCCTGGTGCGGGCTCACCGACACCGAAGCGAAAGAACAGGGCATCAAAGTGGCATCGGCTAAATTCCCATGGTCGGCTTCCGGTCGGGCATTGACGATTAATGAACCGCTCGGTCAAACCAAAATCATCTTCGACCCCGAGACAACTCAGGTCCTCGGAGTCGGCATGGTCGGTGCTCGAGCAGGCGACCTGATCGCCGAAGCGGTTCTGGCAATCGAGATGGGAGCTGTATTGGAAGACCTGGCGGCCTCCATTCACGCCCACCCGACTCTCTCGGAAACCATCAACGAAGCGGCTTTGTCAGCCCTCAGTCGTTTGGAACGCAAAGCGAAAGAAGCAACCAGCGCGGTTTAAGCCGCTTTCGTAAATCTCTGTTTAGTCCTACAAGCCTGAGAGTAGCCTCGTGAGTAAAATGCCTCACGGCTGGGCATTGTCTATAAAGGCCAGTTCTATTGGCTGTCAAGATTGCGCTGCTGAGCCGCGCCCGTGTCTACAATGAGAATGACTTGTAGATTTAAACTGATTATCAGTCGTCGCATGTGTCAGATACGCGCACGGGTACGTAACAAGGTAGGAAAATAGATCTACCAGGTCTGGATGTTGGGCGAAGTCACGGGGATATGTCATGCCGGAAGAAGATAAAGACCAAAATTTGAACTCGGCTTTGAATTTATGGCAAGAAGGCGTCGAAAAGGCTGGAGAAGACCTCGAGAAAATCGTCAGCAACTCCGTCGACCAGCTCACCAGATACAGCGAGGAACTCGAGAAGTCGCTCGACTTGCAGCTCAAGAAGATCGCCAGCCAAACTGCGACGATGGTTGAAAACAACGTCGAAGAACTCGGTTCGAAGCGCGACGAGCTGACAGAACGTCTGGCTGAATACGAGCGCACCGAAGCCGACGAGATGCTGAAGACCGCTCAGGAATCTCGCGAACACATTTACAAGCTGGTTGAAAAAACCAAACAAGAAATGATGGTCAAGCTCGGAGAAGCGCTGAAGAAGCTCAACGCGCTTGCCGAAAATCCGCAAAGTCGTTTTGTCAATTTCACTCAAAAGAATCGCGAAGCGATGATGGAGTACGCCGAGAACGCGCGTGAACGTTTGACCAGCCAGAAAGCCAGCCTGGAAAGCGCGTTGACGACGAAATCGAAAGAACTCGATGTCAGTGCAGACGACGCAGTTTCGGTGTCGAAACAATCAATCGACAAAAAACTTACCGCTTATGAAGATGGCTTTGACAGCAAGATCGCGCAAGTTCTTTCGCAACTTGATGAACTGTTGGCTGCCACCACAACCGCAACCGATTCAGCCACCACCGATGGGGCGGCTGAGTTGGAATCCTGTCAGGTCGAGAACTCCGAGTTTCTGCTTCACCAGGTGGAAGAGTGGAAAACAAACATGGAGCTTCTCAAACACGAATTTCAGGAGCAGCTCGAAAGTAACCGAGAAGAAACTTTGTCGGCGCACAGCCGCCGTCTGACCTACTCGGTCAACGAAGCAAAATCTTCAATCAATCAAGTTGCCAACGACGCTCTTGCTCGGATCACCGGCAATCATCGCATGTACTACGGTTCTTTGAAACGATTGGAACGCAAGTACGAAGACCAGGTGGCAAGATTGTTTAGCCAGCTGGAATCGACAATCTCTGAAGAACGAGAAATGGTCAGCGGCGGCAGCGGACAATCAACTGAAGAAGTCAAACAGAAATTAAGATCGCAACTGAAAGTACGCGGCGGCGAGTTGGTGAAAACCTACAGACGGCAAGTGGATCAAATGGAAAATGATTTCGCTCGCGCCAGCGCCACATCATACGAACGAATCGACAGCATCCGACTGCAAGCTGTAGAGTCGCTCGAGAAGCAAGTTCGCATCATCCGCAGCGAACTGGACCGCGTTGAAAAATCATTCAAAGTCGAACTCTCGCAGCTCTCGATTGAACTGCCGGAGATCGAAGAAAGAGGACGCGTGGCAGCGATGTCGGTGTCAGCTTATCTGACTTCGATGCTGACATTAGACTCCGACTAGTCGAAGGAAGCGTTCCAATAGATCGGCAGCAAACCAAGTACCGATCAAGCTTTCACAACTTTCGATTCTTCGAACAGACCGGCTACTATTTAGAAACTCACTGTTTAGAAACGCACCATTTAGAAACTCCCTCGACGCTATAAACGAAACCGCTTAGCCCTTCAAGACTCAATCATGAAACCGCTCAACCGATCAAAGATTCTCAGTAAGGAGACACCCCGATGACGCTGGCAGGAAAAAAACTCCAAATCATTTACGATAGCGGAACTGAATCGCTATCTAACATTGAGACGGACTCGATTGCGAAGCTGACCGGTTCGGCCAACAAGCATTCGGCGCAACAGCGCGCCACCACTGCCACTCATTCATCAGTGGTGGAAGGCAAGTCGCAAGAGATCGAAAGCGACCTTCATGAGTTGATGGAGAAGTCAGTTCAAAAACTTTCCAAACTCAAAGACAACGAAATCGAAAAATGCAAAGAGCACACCGACGCGCTCACCGAGGAGCTTCGCCGCATCCGCGACTTAGTCAAAGAATCGGTCGAGTCGATCAAAGCGGGACTGAGCGATCGTTTAAACGATGTTGACCACGAGCTTTCCAGCGAGTTCGATAAGACATACGAACAAAACGTGGCCAGTTTGATGGGCAGCAATTTCGAAGTCGGCAAAGAGATCAGAACACACGCAAACGGGCTCACCAACGCACTCCAGCAAAAACTCGATCAGAGTGTTTGGGAATCGAAAGGCAGCGAAAAACAAATCGTCGCTCAACTGTACAAAAATTACATGACCAAGGCGAGTGCGATAGAAACTCACTTCTCACAAATCATGCAAAAACTTTCCGCCGAATTCCAGGTTCAATACAAGAAAGTGGAAGAAGGCGCGAGCAAGTCGAAAGCCGATATCAGCAACGAAATCGACAAGGCTCTCGCTGAAGTCGATCAAGCCAGTTCCGAAAGCGATCGAGACATCAATCAGTTCTTTCTGAAACTGGTATCAGAGCATGAAGCGGAACTCGATGGCGAGCTGGAAAAGGTGAGCAGGGAAATTACGCAAACGCACAATGATGCCACTGGTAATTTGAAGACCAAAACGCAAGATTACAGTTCAAGCTTGCTAACAGCCGCAACCACTGCGCTTGAAGCGCTGAAGACATCATGTTCTGAAACGATTGAAAACGCCGAAAGTTTGCACGACGATTTTCTGGCTCGCATGGACGAACGCGTAGAAGGCACCAAGACCACTCGCGAACAACTGGAATCGACAAAGTCAGAAACCATAACGGAGATTTGCGACGAGCTCAGCACCATGCGGAAAGGCTTCGAAGACAATCTCGACAAGCTCACCAGAGACGCGGGAGACAGCGTCCAGACGGTCGCTCAAGAAGTGGAAAAAGAAATCAAAACGGCGCACAACCGCTGCGTCAACAAATTGGCCGATGACGGACAGTCTGCAAGAGACTCAATCGATAAGGAAACGAAACGAGTGTTGGCGCTGATTGCAGAGCATAAGCGCGCCGCTCTGGAAGAAATTGCGCAAGCTGCAGGCGGGTAATCGCTGAGTTTTAAGACCGCTCACTATCAACTTTAAGGCAAGATACGGGACAAAATTATGCATTCAATGCTTCGTCAAAACCAGGTCAGATCGCAGGACGTAAAGCCTTACATCCGCGCTTTCACTCGCAACAATCCACTCGATCTGGGAGAGTGGGCGAAAGAAGAAGGCAGTCTGTTTGAGCCTGGAACGCTCATCTTCCTGCTCGAACCAGCCAAGAAGCCGCCGGGTATGACGTCATTCGCCAGGGGTCAGCAGACCGCAGAAGTCGCTCATGATGCCTATCGCGTCAAGGACATGTGCGTGGTCGTTGATAAAGTGGACGGCAAATGTTGGGTGCTGGCAATTTCGCCAAGCGCGTTTGAATTGCGATTCATCGATACTTTGTTCCGTGAAAAAGCGCAAAAAGCATTTCTTGAAGGACTTGATTTTAACTACCTTTCAGCGCAACCTCGTCCGGCACTGACGTCGGAAAAATTGAAAGAACTGCGTCAACTCAGTACGTTATATAGCAAGTCCGGTTCTCGGCGCACCATGGCTCAAGACGAGGACGGACCGGATGAACCGGCCAAAGCAATGCTTGCGTTTCTCGGAGCGGACCTCGGTCAGGGTGCAGTCAAGTCAGTAATGGAATTGGGTTTGATCTGCAATTTGATTTTTGCTCCTGAAGGCGAACAAGAAAACAAAACGCAAAGTCTCGTCAAAGGCTGCTTCTCGCCTATCCTTTCGACCGACAAATTAAAAGGTCAGACACCTCCGCCACAGCCTAGCACGGCGAAGATCGTTGAGAACAGAGAACTGATCAATGAAGAAGTGAGTTTGCTCACTCAGGCATATCTAGCTAACGAAGCGCAGGAAGCGGAGGATTACATCAAGTATCAGCCGCCAGGGTCGGATGACGCCGATGCCAGCCAGGCAAGCGGGGTCTGGACATCAGCACCGGCAGGGGCCGAAGGCGGCAGTTCCGGCGATGAGTTTCGCCCACTGACGCCGCCGCCGTCATTCGACTTAGGCGGATTCCCATCACCAGCGGCCGCCGGCAATCCATCTTTGAGCCTATCGCCGGATATCCCGTCGATTTTGACCGGCGACCATCCCGTTATCGATATCAATCAAAAGCTTACGCCAAAAGACACCAACGGGCATTCCGACAGTAAAGTTCCGTCGATGCCGGCCTGGTATTTGACCACTCACGACGTCAACGAGATGAATCAAGTAGCGTTGCGACGTGCCCAAGAAGCAACATCCTTGCCGGAAGGCCTGGCACGGTTGGAATCAGAACTTTCATACGACGCACTGCCGGTGGTGGACGCTCGTTTTCGCGAAGGTCTCAACGAATCAGGAACTCCAAAGGCGCAAGAGTTCGCCGCACCGGCGACACCAGCCGGGCAGTCATCGCCAGCTGGACCGCCGCAAACTTATTCAGAGCAGTTTTCAGTCGACATGCAAACAGGTGAAGCAGGCACTGCTCCGACTTCGTCGAGAACGGCTGCGTTCAACCAGCCGGATGCTTCCGGTGCATGGCCAGGTGATATCACCAGCAGTGCTGACGCGGTAGAGAAAGATTTCGTGGATTCAATCTTCGAGAACACCGGCAGCAGAGGCACCATTGAGTTCAACACTGACGCTCCAGCCAAGCCCGAACCGACCAAGAGCAAAGGACCAACTGACTGGCAGCCCGTTGACGAACCGTCGGCGCCAACCGGATTTGTTGCGCCGGGAAGTTTGGCCAAACAGCCGCCTCCTCCAGCTGACCCCAATAAGGATTCTTTGTTCGAACGCCTGGGATCGCAACCATCCGAGATCGCTTCAACGCCTGCATGGGCTGATGGTGCCCGCGGAGCTGGTGGCGTACCAACCAATCTCAAGGACATGTTAACAGCCGACAGCGCAGTATTCAGCACCGCCGGCGGCACCAACCTTCCGGACCTGCCAATGCCCGGCAGTGAATTTGCGCCAACTACGCCTCCGCCATCAAGCGAGCCGCCAAGCGGTTTTGGCATGGCGGATTCGTCACCGTTCGGCAGTTCGGCAACAGCCCCGCCGCCGACCAGCGTCGGCTCCGACACCACAGGTGGTGTCGACATGGATGGACCAGCACCGTGGATGAATTTGCCTCATCACAGCCCGGCAGCCGAGGCCGGTAGCCCACAAGCTCCTGACGCCGGAGCTTCCGGCGAGGACGAATACAATGAACTAGCGACCGCATTAAACGGTTTGATGGATTCGCCCGAAGCCACCGAAGGCAAATCGCAGCCGCCAGACAGCAGCGCGTCCGCCCCCTCTCCGTTTGCACCACCTGAGCCGGTCAAATCAACGCCTGATTTCACCTCTCCAGGTTCTCTGGCTTACGAAAGCTCGCCGGCGTCGGCCGAACCACAATCCGACCTGTTCGGCGATCTGGTCGACAAGGTCATAGAAGAAGCCGCCACCGCGCCGGAACCTGTAAAGGCAGCAGCACCGGAATCGGACGACGACTATTACGACAATCGCGATATGACAATGGATCTGGACGCCGCCATGTTGCAAAAACTTGCAAGCGGACCGGCCACATTAATGAGTCCTCCGCCAGAACCGGATATGGTGGCACCGGAGCGCGAGATTGAAACAGTTGCACCACCTGCAACACCACCTTCGTTCTCGACCGAGCCGACCGGTCTGGTATCACGCGCGATGGCAGCCCACGTCGAATCAATTGTTGAACCGGCCGTTGACGAGACGACGGCACCAGGCGCGGCTTCAACAAGTTCGCAAGCTCAGCCTGCGACCACCGGAGCGGCTGCCGAAGCCGCAGAAGCCGACATTCCTGGTGGAGCCGACAGCACGCCAACCCGTCCGGGTCGTTCACGTTACCGTCGAGGCGTGCCACCACGTGCGACACCAGATGGGTCGACTGCACCTACCGATTCTCAAGACATTGCACCAGCCGCAGTTGGTGCCGACGATATTCCTCTGCCAGAACCAGTTACTTCAGCAGAAAGTCCAGGCGACGTTTTTGGTGACATCAGTCACGCCGCGACAGAGCAGGCGAAGCTGATGTACGGCGATTCCGGCTCGACGGATATCGAACCGGTCAGTGCGGATGCCACCCCGGCAGCAGTTCCAGTACCAGCCTCGGCAACAGCAGAATCCGAAGCAGAACCGGCAACCGATCTCTTCGGTGAAACCACTCCATCAAAATCGACATCAGAACCATCCGGTGGTCCAGCCAATCAGTCAGAAACCGAGACATCATCCGAACTCAACAGCGCAGCAGACACCGGCACCGACCTGTTCGGTGAACCGACTCAGTCCAGCTCGCAAACCGGCAGCAGTGATTCGATTCCATCAATAAGCGCTATCACTCCTGCTTCGCAAACCAGCAGAACCCCTTCCAGGACCTCATCCGACGATGCATTTTTCTCGGGCGCCGAACCGGTCGCCTCTGATGACGCATCTTCAAAACAAGCACCCACGCCAGTTTCCGAAGACACCAGCACGACCAGTCCTTCAACTCCAGATCCTTCCCAATACGAAGATCTGATTCCTACAGCGTCACCAGATCTGTTTGGTTCAGCATCACAGGATATTACACCTGTGACACCACAGGTGGAGCGTACTGTCAGCTTCGACGACTCCGGTGTTTTCGAAATCGATGGCAAGCCCACTCCATACGGACTAGACCTGAAGCCGGTTTCGGCCTCCGGACTGCAACGCACACAACCATCGGTCGAACCAAAACTTGTGATTTCCGAATCAACTCGTTTTATGGCACGACTGAATCAACGACTTTCGGAAGCGGACAAGAAATTGTCGAGCCGCTGCGATCAATCACGCGATCGTTTAAACCGCGAATTGGACGCACTTCTCGACGATGCACGAAAAGTGGAGCGTCAGAATGAACTGAGCACCGGCACGCTAACCGAGCAATTGGTTCAGCATCTGGAAACAGTTTCAAATGAAGTGAAATCCAGTATCGCAAAAACATCAAGTGAAGCACGCGAAGAAATCGAGCAGTTGATCAAGTTCGCCGAAGACAACGTCGTGCAAATGCAAAAAGAAATGTTGAAAGAATTGGAGACGACTGAAAGCAATTTTCAGTCCGAAACCAACACCATGTCAGAAAGTACGCGCGCGAGTTTAAACGACCACGCGCAAAATCGTCTGACCGATTTCAACAAGGAATTGGAAGTGATAACGACCGCGCTGGAGACCGCTTACAATCACCATGTCAGCGTTCTTGTCGCTCGTTACGGCAAGTTCGAAACTCGACTCAACGAAGAAGTCGATGCCATCATCAACTCGCTCGATCGCAACGTTGGTTCGATGACCGTCGAAATCGACGGCTCCTGGGATCGCGCTTCCGAAAAGCTGACTGCCAGCCAGTCTGAGTTCGGTAACAGCGTCAACTATCTCGTCCATAGTTGCCGTGCCGATATCAAACAAGTGCATCTCGATTTGTACGCCAAACAAGTCTTGCCGAGATTGTTGGAAAACAAAGATATTTTCCGTTCGATGCTCCTCGACATGAAGCGCAACTTCGAGGAGCAATCAGAGAAGATCAGGAAGAAACAATTGGGCGGCTTAACGGGCAGCATTGACGGTGCCAAAACACAGCTCAACTCACTGACAAAAGAGTGCCTCAGCACCATCGAGTCCGTCGGCAAAGGGCAGCAGTTCGGTCTGGAAGATTTGTTCAAGAACACGAACATCAGACTGGAAGAAATCATCACGACTGTCGAGAGCCGTTTGAAGACAGCCAAACAACAAATCATCGACAACGATGAAGCCAGCATGAAGACGTCCGAATCTTCGCGGGTCGAGGATGACCCAGCCTTCAGCAAGGAGAAGCAACAAGCGATCGCCGCGTTGAATGAATGCCGCACCAAAGCGGACAACGCGCTCGAAACACACATCAGTTCAAGCTGCCTGGATCTGGAACAACTCAGCGAGCAAATGCAGGAAGACCTGGCAAAACAGCGCCAGGATTGGACTGCCCAAGTTCGTGTTACCGCCGACGAGAGCATTATGCAAGTCAAACAAGCACTGCAGGACGCTTTCCAGGCTATTGAAACCGCAAAAGAAAAACATATGGATTGATCGATGAGGAATCGGAACGGCTAAATCGGCTAAATCGATGCGAAAGCCGCGCCAGTAGCTTAATCTAAAAGTTCAGTTCTAACAATATCAAAACCTTCAAACTTTTGGCGCAGACGCGAGCCTGTTTTGGCTTGCGAGCGAGGCCAGGAGTTAATCTCAATTGCCGTTTAGGATGTCAACACTAAAGGGCATAGGGAAATTGGAGGTATTCTACAAGGAAGCAGATGGGCCTAAGACTTAGTATAAAAGGATCCGATTCTGAACGTATATCCCGACCATCAAGTACCTCCAGGCCTTGCAGAATTTGCACAGGATTGGCCCGGGCTCGACTACGATTCGGAAGCCAACGAGATTTTCCTGTATCACGGCACTAACTGTTACCGTCGCTGGGAAATCGCGCGCACCGGCGCATTAGAACCGGGGCGCAACCACTATAGTTTTCTCTCAACCAATGCCATAGAAGCTTACACGTACGCGCGCGCGGCGTGCATGCGCGACATCGGACCGCACTCATTCAACTCGCTGATTTGCGAGCCTGTGGTGCTCAAGATCAAGTTCAACAGCCGAACCTGGCTCCAGGTCGACTTTCTCAAATTCAAAACCGGCGAAGACACAGCACTGCCCACGTTTGAAGCGGCTGTTCTTGGACCAATCGCCTGCACCAACATCGTCGATGTGCTCCATTGCACGCACGGCAGAAGATTGGGCGCGGGCGACACCCGCAGAACGTTCGAGGATGGGCGTTTTCTGACCAGCATCCGGCATCTGAAAGACAAACTTGCTCAGAAACGTATTGACGGGTGGGTTTTGCAAAAACTTGGTTTAATGAAACAAAACGTGGAAGTTCGGCTTTCCGGCGGGGAAGTTCCTGAGTTGACGCCTGATGATCACTTGAGGAAACTTAGACAGGCACGTGCCTGATACACCAACCCACCAAGAAAGCAGGAGCATGAAAATCACAACAGATGTTTGCTTAACGCTGAAACGCAGTCGATCGCGGCTGGGGTCTTGCTTTGCGCGGATGAATCTTGCTTCGCTGCAAAATATGATCAGTGAGTATGGATTGAACGCTTTCGCGAATTCCTTTGCTGTGCGAAATTCCTTTCTGAAGCGGCAAACGAATCGCAGTTCGATTTCGATCTGCTTGTTGTTCTTTTTCGCGCTTACTCTTTCGGCACATCAGGCGGCTTGTGCACAGGCGTCGATGTCGGAAGGCGAGATGCAACAAATGCTCAATCAGATGAATTCATGGCAGTCCCCGCAAGGAGGCGGTGGCGGCGGTGGCGGTGGTGGCATGGGTGGCGGAAACATGGGCGGTGGCAACATGGGCGGCATGCAACGTCCAATGATGCAGCCGAACCAGTTTCAGCATTTGCAGCAAGAGTTGAATCAGATGCCGATGCAACAGATGCAACAAATGCCGATGCAGCAGATGCAACAAATGCCGATGCAACACATGCGCCCGATGCAAATGGTGCAGCAGATGAGGCATGGAAGGCCGCTGGAAGCCGGTATGGGCAGCGGTGTTCAAAACGGTGCGTCCGTTGGCGACAATATGAACATGTCAAATTTGATGGGCAGAAAG
>JADYXR010000016.1 GCA_021772095.1 Candidatus Obscuribacter sp.
CCTCTTGAATTGGGTTCTGGTGTTGCAACCGAAACCATACCAGGCTAGTCCTGGAGGGGATCACCAAACTTTTCAACTAAACTCGGGACAAGGCCAATTCATGGGTGTAGTTTTCATTGTTAACTCCTTAACTCACTTGGGCTAACGGCCGTTTTTTAGGACGCGAGTATCGAAGATCCGTAGCCGTGCCATTGTCGTTTTCCCTTAAGAATAATGTCGTTGGATTATTTGAACCAGCCCGACACCGTCTGCCACATTTTTGTAATGGCGTCCTGTGAAGCCTTGTTGTTTGTCGATTGCAATGACGAGGAGAGCTCATAGATCTCTTTCCTTAGATCGACCGCCACTGGTCAAGAAAAGAGTGCTCGTCAGTCCGATTACCATTAATCTAATCCGATCCATATTTTTCTTATCCTCCAATTAACAACTGCTTGCAACAAATATCTGGCATACCGCTCCGTCGATCGCTCTGCCCTGCTGATTAGCCCTAGCAGTAGCCTGTCGGATTTTACTTTTGTATAACGCCGGGACCAATGATGTCTGGCGGGAAGGTACGTGGCACCCATCGATTTCTTGATTGGATCTTGTGAATACGCATTTCCAACTTCTCCGCCTCTGTTTGACGATCAGTGTGTTTAAGTAAGACCGCGTAGTCATGCAGTGTTCTAGCCAAATCTGCACTTGACGGACCCAAGACACGTTCACGGATAGTAAGAGCCAGCTTGAACATCTGCTCTGCTTCTTTGTAGCGTCGTTGTTTGTAGTAGCAATCTGCAAGATCGTGGTAAATCACAGCTTGCCGGGCTTCCTGCTTGGATTGTTGCGCAACTTTCAAAGCCTTCTTCCAGGCTGTTTCTGCTTCAACGTAGCTGTCTCTCCGATAAGCTTCAATACCAGCATTAGACAACTCGGTCCAGACATCTTGCGTGCTACTGTCTGCTGCGTGCAGGTGTGGAGCAAAAATGACGGTGACAACACACACCGGAAGCAATGAATGAGCGATCAATTTTTGTACTTTCATGAGTTCCTCACTCCACCTCGATAATTGTTTTTGCAGCAGACGCTGCAGCAGGCAACTGCGCGCCAAACAAAGAGATTACAACAATGGCCGCTGAAAAGCACTTTCCACGCGTTTTTCATGCTGTCTGCAACATCGCCGGCGCGAGTTGTTTCAAACAATCCACCAGCTTTTCTAGTTGTTCGAAATCTGAGCCATCAACAAGCACAGCAGCGTGCTCATTTAGGTACGGAGTCAGAACGGCGCACACTTCAGAGGCATCGGAGCAACGATAAGTCTCAAATGATCCATTGTGAACGCCTCGGACAATCGCCTCGGCTTCTTCACCGACTGTTATAAGCGCATCGAAAGTTTTGTCTGACAACCATCGACCAAGTTCAGAGTGGATACCGTCGCTGGTTTCGCCTAATTCTTGCAGTCCGCCTAAAACTAAGAACTTCCGGCTCCGTGGCACCGCTCGGTTATCCAGAAACGCACTGACCGCAGCACGCACAGAGTCAGGTGTGGCCGAATAAGACTCATCAATGATGAGCACCTCGCTGTTTCCGATGATGCGATTCCCGCGCCCGCGCGGAGGGCTGTAATGCTTGAGCCCTTCGGCTATATCTGAGTCGTGCATCCCCAATGACCGAGCCGAAACAATCGCGCACCAGGCATCGCGCAAATAGCCAATTCCATGCGCTCTGACTTCAAAGAGTACATCACTGCCATTCAGGGAAAAAACAGTGGTTTCGGGCGTGACGGCGACTTCCTCGATGTTCCTGTCGTCAAAGACCAGGCAACGCCCTCCGTTGAATACGCGACTTGCTCGCTCCATCAAATCCTGTTGGGCATCACCAAACACAGCCAGCCCGCGGTCTTTGTCGACGCCTTCAAGCAATTCACATTTTGCCGCGGCTATGTTCGCGAGGGATCCCAAGGTCTCAAGGTGTGCCAAACCAATGTTTGTGATGACGGCAATGTCTGGACGCAGCTGGGCGGACAGCCAACCGATCTCTCCGCGACCCTTTTGGGGTAGTTCGGCAATTAGCACTTGAGTCTCGGCGTGCATGTTGAGAAGAGTGTTCGCCAAGCCTCTTGCAACTGGAGCCTCACTTGTCGTGTGGACGCGGTATTGTTTCGAGACGATGGCTTGGCACATATCGCGAGTAGTGCTTTTCCCCGAGCTGCCCGTAATGGCTATCACCTCTGGATTGACGATGTTGCGTGCCGCCGCGGCTAACAGATGGTACGCTTGAATGGTGCTAGCAACTCCAATCAGTACTGAATCGCTTGAAG
The DNA here is from genome assembly GCA_021772095.1 of Candidatus Obscuribacter sp. Lineage (GTDB taxonomy): Bacteria > Cyanobacteriota > Vampirovibrionia > Obscuribacterales > Obscuribacteraceae > JADYXR01. The sequence continues at coordinate 2,297 of JADYXR010000016.1, forward strand.
CGAATGAGTAACTTCTTCCATCAACAACTATGCAACCTAGCGCACCGCGCGCGGTGGCTTCCGCAAGTTCGTCATGCCCATCGCTTCTTGTAGATGGAAGAGCGATAAACCAATCGCCAGTTCGAAGTATTGCTATATCGCCGCAAATGGCGCCTGCTCCTTCGCGTAGGGGACCTTGGATTATGCGTCCGCTGCACGTTGCCAAAATTTGATCAGCTGTAAAAGTTACTTTGAGCATTACAATGCCCTCCGGCGTATGGTGATTCTTCCAAGGGCGACTTCTGCAGAAACCCGCTAGGCGCTTCTGGAGAAGCCAAAGAGCTATACGGAAGCTGCGCGCGACGCCATTAGGGCATCTTGCAATCTCCGTTCGTCCTCATGACACAAGGACGTTTTGATGATGCGTCCGCCATAGCCTTCTAGCTCCGGCAGCAAACGCTCCTCGCGCATGTCGCGCGCAAGTATAAATAGGGCTGAACTGTTTGGTTGCATTGTTTGAGCGAGGTCTTTCATGAATTTGTCGTTTATACCGACATCAAGAAGCGCGCCGGAGATAGCTCCGGATGTGGCCCCCACAGCTGCTCCCAGCAGTGGGCTTAAGAACAACAGACCGATCAGACAGCCCCAATAGGACCCTGAAATAGCACCGTATATGGTGGTATTAACCGACTGGCTCAGACGTATTTTGCCTTTCGTATCTTTCGTTACAACCACTGCATCATCGAGTTCAAGCAAATACTCGTGCTTGAGCTGAATAAGCTTGGTGCGTAGTTCCTCCGCGCGAGTTGGACTGTCTTCAAAACCAATTACTATTAAATTGCTCATTTGTTCTCCTTTTTAGGGATTGGGGCAAAGCGCAGGTGATAGATTTAATTGTTATTTCAACTCGCTCAAATATTCTTTGAATCATGAGCGAGTCTTCGGTGGCGCAGGAAGAGTCTAGGTCGAGAGCTGCGACTTCAACGCCAGGACGCTGCCCATCAATTCTCTCCTCTCAGGAAATGCGAGTTAAAACCAGAAACGCGGGCGATTCGCGCGGCTGCCGCCGGCGATTACATATCTTTTGAATGCTCGAAACATTCGTGCCAGGAAGCAGCTCGACTGCGACAAACGCAAATCTTTTAACGACTCAAGCTTTTTTGACGAATCGACGTACGCTTGATTGAACGATACGAACGTTTGCGCGCAAGACCGACGTTGCGAGTCTAATATGACCTGGTACGTCAGGCACTGATATATTCACGGTCGCGCATTGCGCCCATTAAACCTTGCCTGGCGGTGTGGTGCCCGCGACGGTAGTGCTTATTCGAGAATCAACGTAGGATTGGTATCAACTGTAAATGACATAAGTGCCTCCTTTGATATGTGCGAAAATCTGAATATTTAGACATCCCAATATGTGAGATTGTATAGCATGCGATTTCTTTGTCAAATCGATCTTCTTGGTGGTTGTTAAAGACGCTGAGAGTAAGTGCTTGCCAAAATGCGCATCTATAGTGTTATGTTGGAATATTCAGAAACTTAGATATATGCAAATTTAATATTTAGAGGGCATTCCTTACACATCGAGGGCGAAAACAGCGAATCCTCGTCCGGTAATGCGCTCAGCAAAGTCCTCATAAGAGCTCGCGTTCAGGCCAAACCCATGCACACAGAGGATGATACCGAGAAGTCTCTGCGACGGCTCCGGCATCCAGCCTCTCCCTTCCAGCTCAACAAGATTCAAATGTTCTTTTACCGGTCCATCAACTGGCTTCGATTCGCCAGGGCCGACGAAGTTGAAGAACAATACGATGGTCGCTGCCAAAGTAGAAATCAATCGCGCGCTCATTTGGACCTCTCTTTCTCACATGGGAAAATCAGGTTGAATCGCAGTGGTAACTTTAACTCAAGACTTCAATGCGAGAACTAGCGGCCCAAGTTCGGGTGTAACACGGGTATGGTCTCGGCTATCGAAATAATTGGATTTCTCGCATCTCGACCCACACCTTTCTCGGGTTCAGCTCGAACGGTGCTAGAGTGATCGGAACGCTTTTCAATTACTGGCAGGATCTCGAAAACCGCGAACGCGAAAAGTCCTACCCATAAGCAAAGATACATAGCAGTAGAGCGCAGAAACTGAATTTCCATGAGTAGTCCCCCTAGACGACGCTGAAACTGTCATTAGCCGATGCGCGAAGCCCAAAGCATTTGACAAAATCATCATGACCGCACTTTCACTTCAGATGCATCACACTAGAGGCTAAGGTTTTCGCTAAACAAAAATCATACGAGGGTAGGATATCGATTACGTGTAAGCTCTCCAGCGTAATTTTTTTCAGGTGGTGACGATACGTGCGGATTGATCTGAGCACTTAGCCACGCAATTTGTCCGCGGCCTTTTTGAGCAAGCTCGACAACTAGCACTTCTGGGTCACGAGGCTGTTCGTGCCATGCCTTTCGAAATTAGTGACATGGAACTAATGCGAAGATAGATGGCGTCAATCACTTGCAGTCGCCGTAGAACCATCCGGCATTGATAATCACACTGTAGAGTAACTCAAAAATGTAAACTCCGGTGTGATGCGCTTCCATATGAAAGCAGCTTAAATTGTGATGAGCTGAGTTGAGAGTTCGACATCGCATAAGCGAGTTTAAGTTGGCCTTGTCCCGAGTTTAGTTGAAAAGTTTGGTGATCCCCTCCAGGACTAGCCTGGTATGGTTTCGGTTGCAACACCAGAACCCAATTCAAGAG
>JADYXR010000154.1 GCA_021772095.1 Candidatus Obscuribacter sp.
CAACAACAACAACAACAACAACAACAACAACAACAAAGCAACATCGCACCGCAAAACAATACGCTATCGAGTGGACAGTCACCGCAAACTGATATGACCGGTTCGCAAGATCTGACTCAGCGAGTGGTTTTGCTGAACAACAATGCGGTGGTGGCAATCGCCGACAATAACTACGAGATGGCGATCAAGAAATTAGAAGAAGCCTTAAAAATCGATCCAACTTATCAACAAGCCCGAGCCAATTTGGCCATCGCGTATAACAACTACGGATTGCAACTGAAAGATCGCCCAGACGACGCTATCAAAGTGTTTCACAAAGCCTATGCGCTCGATCCTATGAACGAGAAAACTAAAATCAATCTCGACACGATCATTCAATACATGGGTAAGAATGCGAGGTCATTCAAGGACAGACTTGATCTCGGCAATAAAGCAGTTGCTCAAGGAGATCGGCTCGGGGCCCGCATCGAGTACGAAGCGGCGCTGGCGCTTAAACAAGATCCAATTGTTCAGCAAAAACTTCTTGCCATTGTCAATGGTGCTCCACTAAACTCACCTGCAGTGACCGGAGCTAATCCGGGCGGACAGCAGCCTGGTACATTTCAACCACCAGGGGGACAAACACAACGGTCTGGTGCACCAGGCGCACTACCCCATGGAGCAGGCACCGGCAAGCCTGTCACGCATATTGGCAAACCTCCGGCCGGCACCACCCCTGGTGCTCATAAACCGCCGGATCAGATGCCACCAGATAGCACCACAGACGGTGCACCTGCTGGCGTGGGTCAAAAGCTTGATACGATGTATCGAAACATAAAAACGCTTGAATTGAAAACCTTTGGTAAGCCGTTCGACTCAGACGACGTGTTAACCCGCCTCTCCAGGCTTGAGGTAAAGTTGCTGGGTAAAGCGCAACAGGGAAAACCGATGCGGCGGCTAGATGCGTTGTTGATTTTGCAGTAACAGCGCTCTGCGACTAATTCATGACGCGTTTTGAACTTTTTCGACACTGGATGCGATCCGGGCACCGCCCTCCTGCAAAGAAACGCAATCTTTGATCCGTATCCAATTAGATACATCTAATCAGCAGATGTATATATGTGGGTTGAAAGACCGTTTTGGTGGCAAATAAATAGTGGGTCTGGTTATGCCGAGGATTGCGCAAATGACGAAAAAAACTGCCGCCCTACTTTCAGCGTTTATCGTTTTGGAATCATGTGCGTGTTCTCGTCCAGCGCAGGCGTGGCCTAATCTTGGGGCATTGCTCAAAGGAGCAGCGGCGGTCAGCAAATCGGCTGGCGGCGCGACAAAAGGCGCCGCTGTAGCGGGTTCTGCGGCGAAAGTCGGAGGCGCGGCTTCAGTCGGAGCGGGCAAAGCTGCCACCGGAGTGGGAATCGGAGCCAGTCATGCCGCAGCCGGTGCAGGTAAAGCCACAGCTGTCGGTGCTCTAGGAGCAGCGGCGGCACATGATGCCTCCGCTGGCGGCAGAGCTGCAGTGGCAGCTGGAGCCGCAGCTGAGGGCGCATCAGGCGCTTCAGCCGGGCGTTCAGTCACGGGTGGGGCGACCGGGATCCAGAAGGGAATCGCGCCTGTAACCAAAGTTCAGAAAGGCATAGCACCGACCGCCAAGGTGAAAACCACCACCACTACGACATCCAGGTCGAAAGTCGCTAGAACAACTGCCGAGACGGCAAGTAACGCCACGAATCTCGTGCCGGACAACGACGGTGATGACGATCAGAAGAAAGCACCGACACCTTCGAGAATGGCAGGAAAGAGAAGCAGGTAGTTGAACTCAATTCTGCTCGGAGCTGCGCCAATCAGAACGATCACGATAAACAGGCATGCATGTCATTCGCTTGGCAATCCCAAGGTGGTTCAGTATCTGCACTCGCGTTAGACCGACTGGACGATCGAGCCAGCAACAACAAGGCTATCTCTAGATTCACTCCGGAGACAGCCATGCGATATATATTTTCAACTTCTAGTTTTCGGCGGGGCCTTGCGGGCCGGCTTCCGGAGCTGGTGGCGGTGGGTCCGGCTTATCACGATCTGGCGGTGGTGGTGGTGGAGGCGGCGTCGCATTCCCCTGCCTGCGTTGCTGAGCGAGAATGATCAGTGCTGCCAAAAGGTCTTGCTGCGATTGAATGGTCTCGTTGTCTTTTCCGTTGCCTGCATCTGCTGTGCCAGGAACAACCGCAGCCATCATCAGCAAGCTAAGACTTAAGAGCAATAAACGTCTCATTTAATACACCATGCCTAGAACTTAGTAAGAAACCAACATCTAGTTTCGTAGTTACGACAACAGGGCTTGAAAACCAACGAAGCCGCAACCAGATGCTGCCGCCCACTATTCTAAAGTACTCGCAGACCCTTTCTTGCATTACCCTTTCTTAATCACATGATAACCAGGGCAAAACCCCGGATAATTGCTGCTTTGCCGCCGACCTTCTCAGCCTCATGACAATGGTGTGTTTGTGCCAACGGTTGTTGAACTCGAAAACATCGCACTCGCCGATAACCCAGCTCACAACTGGTCGGACGAATTCAGCGCGTCTTCAAATTCAACTGTATCAACGCTCAGCCGCACAGAGACAAGCAGTCAGCTTCAAAATTTTGGTCGCAAGACCAAAAGCTCTTGGAGAACGCAAACTCCTGCATTGGCGATGTGCGCAATCGCCGGCGCGTTTCTCGGGCTATCGGCTCCTGGTCTCGATCAAGGATTCATAGCCTGGTTTGGCGTTGCCCCTTTATTCGCATTTATTTTTTCTGCCCGCTCAACTAAGACTGCGTGCCTTCGCGCTTTTGTTTTCGGCGCTTGTTACAACATGGTCTACCTGCATTGGTTCCTTACTCTAGACCCAGCCTGGGCCTGGTTCTCACCAAAGTTCACGGCGCTGACGGCAACATTCTGGTGGCTATTCGCCAGCTTCCACCAGGGCACCATATTCGGTGTCTTTGCGATTATTGCAAGAAAGATTCCTCTTAAAATCAATTCGATTAGAAGCGATGCATTGCCTACTCTTTTTGCCTTACCACTGTTGTGGGTGCTGCTCTTCAATAAATTAGGCAATCACCCGATTTTCGTCGGCATACCTTGGAGCATGCTGGAATACTCTCAGTACCAAAACATCGAACTCCTCCAAATCGCAAAATATATTGGTGGTATCGGGATTGGTGCCACAATCGTCATGTGCAATACGGCATTGTTTTTAGTCTTCGTAACTTTGATGCGACGAACCACCACAGTGGTTGATGGCAATGGAATACTGAAGATGGCGCCGTATCCGTCGAATCGTGAGTGTATAGCCAGCGTCGCCGTAGTTACAATGCTGCTCGCAGTAATTTTTACCTATGGTCATAACGCCGTTTTAAACCCGGCAGAAGCTGAAGAAAAACCTGTAGTCATATCCATACTGCAGGGCAACTTGGCTGGCACCATTCATGGTGCCAGCTCTGCTGACGTCGTCACCCGTTATGTAAAAATGTCAGAACGAGCGCCTCTGGGCATCTGCCTTTGGACTGAATGGGTTTTGCCTATCAGTTTGAATGAGAATAAAGCGATTCTCGATTTGCTTTTGACATTGTCGAAATCGCAAAACCAGGATTGGTTGATCGGTGCATTAGAAAGGGAAGGCAAGAAGACGTACAACGTAGTCTGCGGTCTGACCAGCGCAGGCCGGGCGGTTGAACCAACATACCGAAAACGTTACCTGGTGCCATTCGGCGAATTCATACCCCAGTGGCTAGCAGACTATGGTGTTCAAGGCCTGATTGCGACGAGCTCGCCGAACCGTTGTAATCTACAACCTGGAACCGCTGCTAACGTTATAAAATTGAACCGAGGATCGGCAGGTGTAGCGATCTGCCTTGAAGTGGTATCACCAGAATTGGTCAACGATAGTGTTCGAGATGGCGCGGACATCATCACCGATTTGAGCAACACGACCTGGTTTCACTCACCCAACGTCGGTCAACAACTGATCGCATTTTCAGTAATGCGCGCAGCGGAAACCTCAAGATCGGTATCATTCTCGACCACAACAGGACCGTCAGCGATCATCGCACCGTCTGGTCGAATATTGGGGCGCACCAAACCTCATCAAGAGGAGGTCCTCTCGCGAAGCACTTCGCGAAGAACAGACATCACACCTTTTGTGAGATGGTTTCGCTAGATGTTCTCAATTCTCGATCGCTCCACCATTTCAGAATCCTGGCAGTTGCTGGTAATAGGCATCGTCATGGTGGCAGGCATTTTCTTTGCCACCGACGAATTTCAAAAAATCATCATGCTGATTTGTGACCTCGGGATCGAGTCCAGCACAGCACTTTTGATAACTTGCTTGCAGCTCCCTAACACTGTGGTGTACTGCTTGCCGGCCGGCGTTTTGCTGTCAACCGGATTAGTTTTGTGGCGACGAACGTTTGATTACGAAGTGCTCGCTCTCTCCGTCGCGGGCGCAAGCACCATGCGAATTATACGGCCGTTCGTTTTAATCTCAGTGATGGCCGCGGTTGTGTCGTATGTCCTTAGCGATTCAATCGTGCCAGAAACCAGACGACTCGCCAACAAACTTCTCATCACAGGTGCTTTGAACTCCAATCTTCCAAGAAGCGAAGCGTGCCTCACTTTTCTCCAGCACGACGACAAATCAAAAGACGGACGCTTGAAAAACATACTGGTTGCTGGCAGAAGCGAGGAGAAGAGCCTCAGTAACGTCGTAATTTTCGACATGTCTCTGACAAAAGTTCCAAAGATAATCTGGGCTAAAAGAGGCCACTGGTATCATGGGCAATGGCAGCTCGAAGATGGCTACATTTATGAACTGTCGGCAACGGAAACCAGAAGAGTAAGTTCACACTTCCAAAGATTCACTATCGATGCGATTGGACGCTTTGCTGAAAAACTTCAGCATCGAACTCCACTTCCGACGGAACTCTCAACTTCAGATCTGAAGAAACAGATTGACGAGCTGGAATCCAAAGGAGAGCCGGTACCGAATGTGGTGATGCTGCGATACCTTCGTCGGCTATCCCAACCGATTTCGTGCCTGCTTCTTGCCTTTGCCGCATTGCCACTATGCATAGCCACGCCGCGAAAACGAACTTACTGGCCACTGGCGTACATCGGTGTCGTCGTGGCGGCTTATTTTGTCGTCCAGCAAACTTGTCTTTCGCTGGGCGATAACAACCGATTGTCGCCAATGATCGCCGCCTGGATTCCAGGCGCGTTGCCTGTCGTCGTCGGAGTAATCGCGTACGTCATTACCAGGGCTCGTCGATAATCGCCGCCTGGTTCTTAAACCTGAAAACGCATATAAATAAAAGTACTTGAGCGTGATACCGTTTCGAAGTGACGTTTTAAACCGACGTTTCGAAGTGACGATTCGAACTAGCGCGCCGTATCTAGAAGAGCTCTCAACAAGCCGGTTCTCGACACTGAAGCGAAATTGCGGCTGCTGACTATGTCGTAGCGCGCGCCTTCATTGACCATATTGAAGTCGAGTTCGGGTAGAAGTCGAGCGCCATCATCATCGTTCCCAATTTGCAAAAAACTCAGGGCGATTTCGTTAGGATTGCTTATCTTCAGGCTCGTTTCAACGATCAAATCTTTGAGAGAAGTCGGGCTTGATGGGGCACCATCGGTGATGAACACAACCGACAATGGTTTCACATTTCCAAACTGTTTTTTGCGATCGAGATAATCTTGGAATACGGTCTTGAGTGCTTTAGTGGCGTTGGTACTGCCATTCGGCCGGTACTGATGAAAGATACCCGAGATTGCACTGATAGAAACGTTATCAAATTCGGTTACTCGGCTATCGAATAGTACCAACTTGATCTTGTTGCCAGGCATGCGTTGTAATTGTTGGGCGACATGCGTCGTCTGACGCTGACACCATTCCCACCGGGTGATAGCGCCACTGTGGGGCGAAGGAATTCCGAAGAAGAGTCGTGACATTGTCGCCGGCATGTTGTCCGAAGGACAATCAGCTTCACTCATACTGCCCGACTTATCAATAATGATTACGACGTCTCTGTTGCTGATTCGCTTTAACTCGGCGACACTGGCGACGGCATAGGCACCACCAGAAAGCGACTGCTGGGGCGGAATGTATGCCTGGCGTTGTGGTGGCACAAATGAATCGCGAACAGTTCCGACAAAGGGTGATTGCCTCTGAATACTGGTTCCGGTTAAACCCTGTAAAAGAGATTTTCCGAAAGTCATAGCATCGGCTTTTCCAAACAAAGGTTCGGATGGCGCGACAGGGGCAGCTGCTGGTGTTGCAGGTCGTACAGTAAACTGCGTTGTGCCCGCGGAATTTTGCTGCGCTGCGGACTGGTTGGATTGCGAGTAGCTTGAATAACTTTGCGGTGCTGCGTAGCTGGATCGCGGCGCATTTGAATAGTTGGATTGCGCCGGATTAGTTTGCGCATTGGAAAAATCTTGCTGAATCGAACTCTGCTGACTGCCCGACGGACGCTGTAATCTATATGACGACTGCGCCGCGACACTTGGTACGCAGTTGAAAATAGTAATGAAAGAAACTATCAAAGGTAAAATTGAGGAGCGCACGAGAGTTCTCTCCGGTGTTGACTTACCAAGAGACGCCACGGCAACCTCGTTGTTCCATCAAGGAGAAGAGCCTGCTGGGACTTGAAATAATTGAAAGACCGAAACGTGAACTACTTTAGTGCTCGTATGCGATCGGCCAGGTCGCGGAATCGAGCGGCGATATCGCTTCCCAAGCCGTTCTTGGCGAGGGAGAGACCTTCTTTCTCCAGTGCCAACGCTCGCTTCAATGGAGTGAGCATGCGTCCGGTAGCATCTCTATAAGCCGGATCTGATGCGTTGGCAGCTAGCGCCCGAACCACTGGATCCGCGTCAGTGGCAAGCGTCCGAAGCGCAGAAAGCGTGGCTGGGTCGCCAGGCGCATAAACCGCCAGATGCGTAAGCGCGGCTCGACGGGCTTCGATACTATAGTTTAGATTCCTTGCGGTCGCTACCAAAAACTCGGTCCGAAGATGCGGCGTGGAGAGCAGCCGCGCTTCGGTCGTGTTGACGATATTCTCCTGACCGTTCGGAGGCAGTTTAGCCAGCACACGTGAGAGGGTATGCAGCCCGTCGACCTGACCAGCCTGCCAATTTGCGATTACGTCGCTAAGCTTGAATCGCGCCTTCTGACCATTTGCAGAGCGCTCACTCACTTCCAGATCTAGTCGAATCGCGTCGTAACTTTTGCCACCGACCTTAAACTGCTCTCCGATTGGCGCACCAATCGACAGTTGATCGTCAGAATTGAACGGAGTCCACTCGCTGCCCAATTTCATTCCATTTAAATAGGTCGGGTTTTTACGCCCCTCTACTTCTTTGATCAACACCTGGCCATCGTTGTCTCGACGCAAATAGAATTGCTCGCGACTGATCAGTTTGTTATCGGTTTCAATATCGTTCTTTCGGCCAAAAACCAGAACATCTTGTGGATTTTTAAACATGCGCTCATTGAATTCGACGCGATATGCGGAACCGGAATCAACCGGGGTTGCCACCTTATCCGGTGCCCTGGAAACGTCGAACACAATCGTCGTGACATTATCTTGATGCGGCTTATCCTTGGCTTTTACGGCTGCCAATAAAGCCGCACTGGTATCTTCAGCGGAGCCAGCTTTCATCATAATCTTTCTGATCTCATCGCGAGTCAGAGTTTCCAAACCATCTGTTGCTATCAGGAATCGATCGCCGCTCTTCAATTCGACTGTGCTTTCATTGATTTTCGCAGTCGATCTGCCGAGCACATTGGAAATCAAATGACCTGGCGCACCAGGCGCGGTATCATCATAAGTCATTTGTTCAAGCCGACCTTCTCTCAGCCTGAAGATTCTGGAATCACCGGCGGCCGCGATTAGCAGCTTATCTCCATGGCGGACGCTCGCGACAACGGTGGTGGCGATTCGAGTGCCTGCCACCATTTCGGTTCCATCCGGTCTAGCGCCATAAACATAGCTGCCTCCGGATTTTGATGCGATGGCGCGCACTTGTCGAATTTCTTCGTTCGCTTCCATCAACGATTCTCGCAACCAGGTGCGAGCTTCGTCTTCAGTGCCACCATGAGGATACCTGGACCAATTACTTTCCAATCGCTGCCGAACGATGTGTGACGCGATATCGCTGCCAGCGTTTCCGCCAAGCCCGTCCATTGCCGCGGCAACTTCATTGTTCGGGCTGACCCAATAATTGTCGTCGTTTCGATAAACTTTTTGCCCGTCGCGCATGACCGGTGCGCCGTTGCGATCGCGCAATTCGTACTTCGTTCCTTCCCATAGCTCGCTACCCAAACTGCGCGTGATTAGTGGATCTGCCAACGCAGTTGGTTGCGGAACGATTATCGGTTTGGCTTCGCTTACTTGATCCGACGGCGTGGACAATTTTCGGTTGCCACCTCTGACGGTATCACGTGAAATGTCACGCTTGACGATATCAGCGCTGCCGGCGGTATCACCTGATTGAGGCTTAATCCGTTCGTTCAACAACGCGATTGCGGTTTTTCCGAACGAAGATACGCGAAACTGCTCCGGCTGCAGTTCTGTAATAATTTCGGGCAAACCGTCCATCGAACCTAAGCGATAGATTTTTTGGTTTCTCAGATCGAGAAATAGTTTGTCCTGTGGTGATTGGTCTGCCGCCGACGAATCGCCAGGCAATCTGTCCGTCGGATCCTCCACTAACTTCAACTGCACGAATCGCTCAGGATCTAAGCCCAGTCCTCGTTTATCGAGAAGGTGCCGATTTCTATCGAGATAGATGCCGCCTTCGATTTGATCACGCGGTGCATCCAGGTTTCTCAAGACAACGAGCCCGCCTACAACCTCGCCAACTGACCAGGTCTGATCGCCCTCTTTAAACGACGCCCCTTCACTAACTAACTCTCCATCCTTGATCTGGCTCATTCTGGTTTCGATTTCTTCAAACCGCTCGAGCTTCCCTTCCAATATTCGAGCGGCCTCGCGGAAGGCGTCTCTGCGGCTAAAATTCTCCTCGAACTCTGCGCTCTGGCGCAACAACAGCGCGTAATCTTTCACATCCACAACGCTGGCGAAGTTAATGTGGTCTAGATTTTTGAGCATTTCTTCAGCAACCTTCGAATAAACCTCAAATTTGCTCACGTCTGCTTCCACGGCATTAGCCAAGCCACCAACCGCTTCACGAATCTCCTCATAGAAGACTTCTTTAACTTTGCGATCGTGAGACCAATCGTTGTCCAGAACTTTCTCGAGTTCTACAAAATCTTCTTCCTCGTATTTGACTCCGATACCGTCAGTGGTGCCTTCCGGTTTGTACCCAGAACGCGGATCGCGCATTCGATCCAGTTCCAACATCAGTTTAGTGACCAGGGCTTGCTCCTCAGGATCTCTGAGCTGTAGTCCGTTTAACCTGATGAAATAATCTTCGTGCAGTGCTTCAGCCATTCTCTCCAAACAATGACTTCGGAAGGAAGGCATCAACGCCAGTTCATTGATCATCTGGCGGTAGTGACTACCGTCTCCGAAGTTTTGCAGATCGTTGAGGATGTGCTGGAATGGCTTTCCTGGCTCACTCTGGCGCTGAAGAATAGCAACGATGGGCTCGGGATCTTCCATGACGCCGGTCTTATAGAGGTCCAGCAATGTGCCGTCGTGAAGCAATCGGCTGGCTTCGTCGAACCCTCCGTCTGTAAACATCAACTTTTTGGCAGCAAGTCCGGCAGCCGGAGTTTTTGAATTGGCAATTTCAATCAAAGTATCACGCAGCTGTTCAGTGTCTTTCGGCCACAAATAGAGGTATTGAACTGCACTTTCAGCCAGAGCACGATCTTTTGTACTCAACGCAACTGTTTTCATCGCGGCAAAAACTTCAGGATTTTGATAATCCTCCATGAATGTAGCCGCTGCTAAAGCAGCCTCGGTATTGTCGCCTTTCAAAGCTCGGATCACTGCCCGGGTGGCAGCCTTCATCACCGGTCCGTCTTGATCGAGTACAAAGGCGACCCGATTGCGGAGCGCAAGGTGAGCCTGTCCACGGTCAGCTTCCGGAACTTTATCAAGCGCTGTTGCTAAAGCTTGAGCCATCGGCACCGTGCGAACTGGCGCCTGGTTAGCCAGGATCCAGAATCTCGCGCCGTCTCGATGCAAAAATTCTTCGAAGTGAACCGCCCAATTTTCCCAGGTTTTGTACGTCGAATAACCGTCCTTGCCATCAACATGCCAACCGCCTTTCTCGACTAATGCCGCCGAATCAAAACGCTCGCGCTCGGTTGAGGCATAGCCTTCGAGAATGTGCGACCATTCATGCCGCGTCGTGGTGTACAAGAACTCGACATTGTCCGAGTGGATGCCGGGATAAAATCTAATTCTCCCGACCGAATGACTGGCGTCGGCAGCTGTTTGGAAATTCGCTCTCCAATCTTTCTGCAGCCATTTATCACCAGAACTAAATTCAGGCTGCAAAACAATTTCTTTGACCAGAACCGGGAGATCTCTGAGATGCGGCAAAATGTCCTCAGGCAGAACAGTGCGGCTCAGAGGGTGGTGCTCGAGAGCTTGTCTGGCTTTCTCGATGTTCTGACGTTCCTGTGCAGTCGCAGCAAGTTGCGGATCACGATCAGCTTGTATCCTGAGCTGCCGCACTTCATCCAGGCGTGCTGCAAATTTTTTCTCGACCACGACCTGAACCTGGTTTACACCCTCTCCGACTCTATAGACTAAAGCTTCAACCTTGACGGTTTCAGATACGCGACTGAGGTATGCATCCTGACTTTCGTTCTCTTTGACCTCTGTATCGACATTCTTTTTGGCGGTTTGAACGCTTCTAATTTCTTCGTCCGGCTTGGGCAGACGAGCAGCTTCGAGTTCTAAATTGGTACGCTCAACTGGGATTTCAGTTGCACGCATCAAGTCAGCCTGACTCATTCCGGGGCTATACGGCGGAACTTCGACAGGCTGCACCGGTCGTGTAAGGAGGACTTCGATATTCGCTTCCGGAGGTAAATCGGTGACAGAGGTCCGCGTGAACCAGCGCTTAAGTGCGTTCAAAACCGCAGGTGCAGGATCAGCTTGAAGGAGCTTCTCTGGCGAGTCTTCTAATCTTTCAGGAGAGAATGCTTCGAATTTACGCTGCGGAATTTCGGCGTCATCGGATCGGGCACCGCGAGCAGTGCCATTTGATTCAATACCATCTGCAGTACCATCGGGTTGTAAACCGACTCGAGATAAATCAGTCACCCGATCATTACCCGCACCACGCGCGAGAGCCGGTTGTAATGTGTCATCCTTGCTCCTGGCGGCCGCCGCGGCGTCGATTTTGGCTAGAATTTGTTTGATTATTTGGATGTCCGGGTTATCCAGTCCACCAGCAAACATTGGATGCCGGGTCTCTTTAATTATGTCGCGCAATTTGTCTTCGACAACCGGCAAATGGTTTTCCATCTTACCTAGCTCACGCACTGCCATATTCATCATTGGTGCATCGGCATCCCAGGCAAGCCAGGCGAGCATTGTCTGGCTCATCTCGGGAGTATCGGACATATGCTTCATCATCGACTCAAGCAGCTTTGCTTGTCGCGGAACATCGTGCGTCAAAGTTATAACGGCGGTGACAAAATTAGCATTGGCGTCGGGCAAGCCTCCTTCTCTGGCGATCTTAACGTAGGTTCCATCTTCGAATTTCTGGAACACCAGATCCTGGATGGACTTAGGCGTCCTGCTCGACAGAGCCTCGTTGATTCCCACAGATAGCTTCAGACCATTCGAGTCGAGCAGATCCAGGAAGACATGATCCGGAATGGTGTCGTTGTTTAGCTCTTGAGCTACTTCAAGACGAAGCCTTAGATGGTTCGTGCCAGGTTTTTTCACCAGCTCGAAGATATGTCGAGCTGCTTCAGTATCACCAATCAAACGAATTACATTGGCTGCAGAACACATGAGGTCATAGTCATTGTCGCTGGAGACTACTTCCAATAGCCGTTGTTTCGACCACGGAAGAAGTTTTTCCAGCGCATAGTCAACGCGTGCTTTAATCTCGGTCTCGCCGGCCATATGGACTCCATCTTGGCTCGCCTTCTCCATGGAATCTTTTAGTGCCATCGCCATCAATACCACTTTGTGGCTGGAATCGGTTTCACGCACCGCTCCAATCATGACATGGAATGGGTCGGCGTCCTTAGCCAGGAATACTTCGCCCAGGTGAACAGCCCAGTCCTCATTGCCATTGTATGAAGCATATGGTCGGTGATGATATCTTTTATCGGATTTGCGTTCCATATCGAGGGCGTCGTTAAAGAACCGTCTGAAATCTTTCCCTGTCTCTTCTAATATATGCGACCATTCGTGGCTGAGGATTTCATCTAAAGCCATGGAAGACGAATCGAGTTTGAAACTAGGGTAGAAGGTGATCTCACCATCTCGACCATTGGCTGTAGCAGCCGATCTAAAGCGCTCGTCTTGCTTATGTCGGAACTCATAAGTGCGCCACATATCAAATTGACTCGGCTTGTCAGACAAAACAATTTTCTTGATGGAGCGTCCGCCGTCAGGCAGCGCCATGAGTTGTGCGACGAGGTCTTCCGGCAACACTTCGCTCGCGTACCGAAGTTTTGACTCAAATTCTTTTTGCGCGATCTGCCTTACTTCCGGATCGCTGGACTGAGCGTCACGTCTCAATACGCGAATGCGTTCGTGCAATTCAAGCTTTGAATCGGGGACATAAATTTTGATTTGATCGTTGCCGGCTACTTTATAGACGGTCATCGGAGCGTCTCTTTCCGGTGTCAACATCATTTTTTCGAAACCGATGTGGTCTGTGATGTTGTGATGCTTAAATAACCAGAGAATCTCATCATATGAGGCACGAGCAAATTCCGGCAGCAGCTCACGCATCGGGATTTTCTCAGCTGGTGCCGGTAACAAACGCGCAGTCAGATCCTCAAAACGTTCGTTAAGATGTTCTGGTCGGTCGGCAATCCGCAAAAGTATTTCTTCGGCGTCTTTTATGCGTTGAATGCGCTTCAAAACGCTCGGCTCGGCTTGTCTCCTGGTTACTTCTCCAGTGTGGCCCCAAACTATTTCCTCAGCAGGGAAACGCATTCCTTTGTTTCTGTTTAAGGTTGCCTCGACTTTAAAGAACGAACCATCTGAGGTGTCCTGATAATAGGTGACATCACGTATGGTATCACCAGCTAAATTGCTTACCTTCAATGCTTTATAGCGTTTGGTATTTGTCAACAAGTCATCAGGCGGGTTAAAACCGGTAGCACCATCATCTTTGACGGCACCTGGCACAAAGAGCAACAAGGCACCGTTCTCGCTATTCTCGATCACGGTTCCTTTCATTCCGTCGAAATTAATCGCTTCGAACGGTGTAAATTTGTGCCCGACGCCGGTCCTGTCACTTTCGCTTGGTTTGTCGAGGGTTGGTTGAGATTCTCGTAATAACGTGTCGGCACCAGTTCTGGTGGCATCACCTAGTTTTGCAAGGAGCGTCTCTGGCGTTGTGACAGACTCAGCTGCGACACGTGCGACACGAGCGCGCTCAATCTCATGCACTGCGTTCTCGTAGCCCTGAGCCGCTAAACGTTTTTCTCTGTTGATACTACCGTCGGTCGAACCATCAGCAAATCCCAACCGGCGGTCGAGTGCGGCGGCGAGCACTGCTCGTTGACCATCATCTCCCAGATCACGCGCGGCAAGTAGTTGTTGAACATCGGCAGGCAAAGCGTCAATAGCGGCTTCACCAAACACCAACTTTCTATAGTCGGCGCTGGAGCGCAGCAACTCGACCATTGAGGCTGCTGCTTTAGAGTCCACTCCTACTCTGTGCAATTCACTTTCGACAAATCTAAACTGTTGATCGAGAGCTTCAAAACGCGCGGTCGCTTGTCCATCTTGACCCATCAAGCGCGAGTTGAGCAGAACTTCAGCGTGCACTTTCTCGTCCGACGTCAAAGCTCTTCTCATGTCGAGCTGTTCTTTCACACGCTTCAACGGCATCGCTTGTTCGGCGTCATTATGGTGAACGCCGGTAGCTTCTAGAACGGCGGTTCGCAACGCCAACAGATTCTCATGAGTGGGCTGAGCGGAGAGCGCCATACGATCGGCGAGATGATTGACGATCAGGTGATCTTGAGAAGTCTGAGCGATGTATTGGGCAGCCAGGTTGACGGTCAGTTGCTTCAAATCGGCAGGTGAAGCCAGGCTCGTTCTGCTAATTCTTAGAACGTTTTGAGCACTGTCAAAAACAGGTAGATTGCCTTCCAGCGTGGGGACCACTTGCACTGCGGCTGGTGGCACGCCAAGTTTTTCGGCGGTTTGATCGACCAGAGTCTGAATTTCAGAACGGCGAGTTTTTATCGCTTCATCCGGTGTGACTCGGCGCTCGATTAGATTAACGGTCTCTTGTTGAACGGTGCGCCATGCCGCTGACAGCGCATCGTTGTATTGCAACGAGGTCGCGTCGAGGCTCTGTGCGTCCATGATCAAGCGTGAATAGAGCGCCGCTTTTTCGGTCGGGGATTTAGCCGCGGCCAGTCTATTTGCCATCAAACCGGCGAAAGTTTGCTCCGCCCTCACGTAGGCAGACAAGTCTGGACCAGCCTTCCAAGTAACCTGCAAACGCTCCATCCCATCACGCATTTGGGCAGCAACGTCATCGATAGTCTGAGTTCTGAACTGAGGAAGCTCGAATGAGTTGTCACCATTGGCACTACCATTGCGTGGCGGTGGAGTTTCAAATATCGCTCTTGGTTCGAAGGTTTGATTAGCGGAATCAAAGGTGCGATCGGTTGTGCGTTCGGCAGTTCTGTCGGTGGTTCTACCGGTAGTGCTACCGGTGGTTAGGTCGACAGTGCGGTCGGTTGGATTCGCAGTGGCTTCGGAACCTGCGGAGACCGGTTTCACGTCGCCATCGAGCGGCTTCACGACAGTTGCGTCATTCGCGGTGATGCCTTTACGTTCGTATAAATAAAGTGTGTTGCGATTGAGTGTCATACCGTTCGGCAGCAGCTCAACCGGCACCACTTTCGTCAGCAGCCAATCTTTATCTAGGGCATTGTGGAACTCAATGTTGCCGGTCTGCACATTGTCAGGCTGGCCTACGTAAGGACGCTCACCGATGAAGACGAGCTTATCGCCACCGGCGGCAGCATACGTGTTGAGTGCGTCAAGCGCCATCGGTTCGCCCGGTGGCGGCCAGCAAAGCATCAAGGCCTGGTCGGGATGCTTGCCCACATCGGTGGTGTCGCCTTTGGTGACTTCCGTAAATCCTCGGCCGTTGTGATAAATATTTTGTGCGCTACCATCAACAGGATACAAATCGTACGCCGTCACTTCGATGCCCATCTGGCGCAACATGTGAGCCCAATAGCCTTTACCGGCACCGACTTCGACGACTCCCGATTTACCGGCGAAATCATAAATCGCAGAAAGAGTATCGCGACCTGGAAGAGCCCAACTGTATTCCATCGAGAGATCCATATTGATGTTTCGATCATATGGATCGGAGAAATTCGATTTTAGAATCGCTTCCTTAAATGGATTCGATGGTGCCTTGGCATCAAAGACTTCCTTGCCGGTCAAAGCAGCATCCGGCGCTTTAGGCGGCTTATTGCCGGCGATTGCCGACTCTAACGCAGAAGTCGTTTCAATCAACCGGCCTTTGGCTACCTGGTAGAACGCGTCTTGTGCTTGCCTGGAATAATCAGAGGTCCATGTGCTGACGCTCCGGCGGGCAGGACGAGCGGGAAAACGTCCGATACCGCCTGCAGTACCAGACTTCAAGGCTTGATGTTTCTGGAATTCAGAAATTATAGAGGCCAGCTCAGGCGGTATTGGTTGATCGCCAAAGAGAGCTTGATGGAGCGCCGAGCCGCTGACAGAGCGATTACCGGCATGTAGTTGCGCATCTGCCGTCGTCAAGTTCAGCAACAACTCTTCAACGCCACCGGGTCTGAGAAGTATATTATGAGCGTGGTCCAGCGTGGCGGTCTGGGCTGACAGACCCTCGACTCGTAAATTGCCAGAAGTGGTTTCAGCCGCCTCAGTACTCAGTTTACGCGCATGCGATTTAGCTTCGACCACAGCTTCACTTTGATTGTAAACAGCATGCGCATCGACAGCTTGTCTATACAGAGTTTGACTGAGTTCGCGACCGGTGATCTGTCTTCGTACATCATTGGACAGAGCGTTGAATTCATCATTAGATAGTCGATGCCCGGTCAGCGATGTTGCGTCCAGCGAGCCGTCAGCAGGCAACAAGTCAGCGGAGCCGGTCAAACGCACCCGCACCGCTTCCGTAAGCGTGTTAAACGTTTGAGCCTCAATCCGTCGTCCGGTCAGATCGATAAATTCGCCGCTTTCAAGATTCCGATCGGCACCAGTTCTGTTTCTGTATTCTCGTCTGATTGCAGATTCAGTGTCACCACTTATGGTTCTGCCCAGAGTGGCGTCATCAATGATGTCAGCGACTATGGCGCGGTCATCGATAGCAGATCGGTATTGAGTTTTCACGCTCTCAACAATCTCATTGAGCGAGCGCCCGAGCAGTTGTTCTACCGATACATTAATCACACCGGTGCCATGCTGATACTGTGGATCGGTTTGCGAACCGGCATGCACCGTCACCGGTGGCAGACCGCTGTCTTGCAAGGCAGCATTGATGATGTCTTCCACTTGCCTGCTGCGAGCGGCGATCTCAGGTTCCAGAGCAGCCTTGTATTGTTCTGATTCAGCGCTATGTTTGGTTGCCAAACGATTCCATTCGTGACCGGACTGCTCACCGTCCTCGACGTGACGATTCAGTGATTCTTGAAGTCGGGAGTGTTCGACCATGCGCTCGCTGTGCATCAGAGCGTCATAGGTTTCCAAAATCGGTTTCCACTCGCTGGTCTGCTGGGCGAGACGGGCGCGCAGATTGGCTTCGGTGGAAGGCGCCGCAATAGTTTCCTGAAACTCCATCATCTTAGGTTTATTGACTTCGGCAACCTGATCGATCGATATTCTGGCGGTATCGCCTTCGGTGGCAGTGCGTTTGGCCAATTCAAGGCTGCGTTCTGCACCGGTTCGCAAAGCAGCACTAATGTCGTCGCCATCAATAGCCGGAACAACCGGTCGCGGAATTCTGTTTGGTTCCATTTCCGAGAAGTATTGACCGATCTTCTCGATTGAGACACTGTCGGACAAACCAACTTGTCCCTTTAAATGTCGGAGATAGCCGACGAGTGCATCACGGAACTGAGCCGGGTGTGCCGTTGGATCGAGTTGAGTGAGCTGATGCAGGAATGCGTCTTGGACAGGATCGTTCTCACCAAGAACGGCTGCTCTGATTTCGTCAGCGCAGAACTTGTATTCGAGGAAGGCTTGCGTTCGGTCCACAGTATTCTCTACCGGAGCATCGCCTACTCTAGAAGCAAGGCGCTGTGCCTGGCTCATTTCTCTATAAAGCTGTTTGCCGACTTCGAAAAGCTGTCTCGCTTTACCCGGTGATAAGCTTCCGACATATTGATCGATTCGTCTTTCATCTTGTGGTGACAAACGCATGCCTGTCAGTTGAATTTCGCGGCGTGAGTGAAGGTTAGAGGACATGCGAGCTTCGAGCTTTTGGGCAATCACAATCGGCAACCACGTGCCGGCGTGCGTGCTCTCGTGCCCGAGAACCGAGTCGGCGAGCTGCGGTCTGGCCAACAGATAGCGGCCCAATACCACTCTTTGATTATGAATGTAAGCGACAGAATCTCCACCCGGCAATGTGCCGAACGTCTTGACCATATCAAGACCAGCCAGGTCGTTGCCCAGATAGCGGTTCTTCGACAGGCGCTCTCGCAAGCGCGTTTCCAGCTGTTTGTAAACTTCCGCAGGATCAGCGACCGGCGGCACATCGCGTGCCACCACTTCAGATATACCATCTTTCGGCAAGAGGAGTGAGGCACTATCGCTTGCGGGGAATTGCCGTCTAGAAGCCGTCTCAGCGTTCACAGTTTCACTGATCAAATCTTTCGACACCGGCAAGTCGAGCGCATCATGCACTGATTTGATTGCGGCCGGTTTGCCGGCTTCATAGTCGGCGATTAGCGTTTTAAATGCTGTTACATCAAGTTCTGAAAGCGAGCCTGGAGACTTCTCGATTTCAGCGAGGCTGTCCTTGAGCCGATTAATCACTTCCGGTTTGTTCACCACATCCGGTGCTGCCAGTACCCTAGAACGTCCGGATGGATCGGCCTGCACCACGGCATTCGTCATGGCAAGCCCAGTGCCTGTGCCCTTTGCATGACTCGACATAATCGCCCAGGTTTTATTTCCGGCGACATCAGCTTCCATCTCGTGGAATTGTCTTTCGTACATGGCATCATGTTGAGCCATCACTTCGGTCTTACGATCGAGAAGAGCTTCTTTCAACATATTGACCACATCTACATCATCGAGAGTGGGATGCTCGTTTAAGAAGATCTTGCCGATAGTTTCTTGATCGAGCAGAATTTCATTCAATTTTGCCGGCATACTTTCGCCGAAGATCACACGCCGATTGTTGAGACCATCAAAAGGATCGGTCAAGAACGACAACACGCGAGTCAGTTTTGGCTGCTCGGCGTCAAGCGCGTTTATCAAACCGGTGATTCGACCATGAGCGATTTGAAAAGGTTTTCTGCTTTCCGAGTTATCAGTCATCTCTTTCACAGACTTGAGCAAGTTCTCTGCACGAGTGGCGTCAGGCGGTTTCGCGCCCGGAGCTTCGAGCACCTGCTTGACCCAGGCCTGACGACCGGCCAACCAATGCGTTTGCATCTCAGCTGGCATACTGCTCGGTGGTCGGATGTTCGTGCGTGCCATCAAGGCTTGCGTGACCGCTCCAATGTCGCGTGCGCTCGGACTCGAGCCTACACCAAGCCCCTCGGCGACGTGACGGATCATCAATTGATCTTGTTCGGCGTGAGTCAATTCATGTGCCACTGTCCGCAATACCGACGGAATGTGACCCATTTGTTCAGAATATTTTGGATTGGCAATCAGCTCGTAAATTGAAACTTTGAGAACCCCTTCACCCAAAACATAGCTGCCGTAGGCATCAGGTCTGGCGACCACCTGAACATCGCGAAGTTCAACACCGTGCTCTCTGGCAAAACCAATAATCTGCTCTTTCAAATCTCGGCTAAGTGGTGCCAATGTTTCGGTGGTCAGTTTCTCCAGCCCGTTGTAATAGTCGCGAACGGATTGCAGAGCCTGAGCCGGCAAATCGAAAGGCATGGGTTTTCGGTCCGGCGAAGGGAACGCCATCTCAGCCAATTCTTGACGCGAGAATCCGGTCTTCATGGATAGACTGTGCATGGTTTCAAACAGATCGCGAATCTTGACGAGTTCTTGATCGATTTGCGTAGTCGGCCATTTTTCCATTGCCGACTCAAGCTTGATCGCCAACAGCTTGATGCTATCTTCCAGATGCTCGCCACCGCGCATGAGTGATGGCAGATCTCTGTTTTCAACGACAGCGTCCGATGGTGACAGGCGACCAATGTGCATTTTAGCTTCGCCGGCATGTTCGCGAACCGCAGTGCGCTGTGGCACCGTATGTGGTTCTCCGCCGTCGTTCGCTGGAGCAACATTTGCGATTTCCTTCGGCGCCGGGGGAGGCGAAACCGCTTCGGTGCGATGTTGTGTGTCGTGAGCTTCCAGCTCATGCAGTCTGGAGAAATAAGTGTCGATTTCTGCCACTTGGGCATCGACCAGTTGCTTCTCTCTGGTTTGCAGAGCATCTTTCAAAATGGTATGGGACCGGTTCAAATCAACGGCATCTTGAGAGCCAGAACGTTTGGCTGCTTTCCAATTACGAATCTCATTCAACACGGCGGCAGGAATTTGGCTTCTCTCCTTACTGCCGAAGAGGCGCTCGCGAAGCGCTGCTCCACCATTGCGCTTAGCCAGTTGCTCCATTACTTCAATAGCATTGCCTGCGGTATCACCGAGTTTTGCGATAGCCGACTGAACAACGTTATAGTCTTGAAGATTTTCTGCGAACCTACCATTTTTCAAGGAATGATATGACTCGGCAATCGCTTGTGCGCGCAACGTTTCAGCGGCACTGAGAGGCCTGGTATGATGTTCCAGTGATTGCCTCAACAGCAATTCGTGAACCTGATGGAAGATTTCCGGATGCTCAGGTCTTGGACCTTTGTTGGTCAGCTGTTTGTATTCGGCTTTAATTTCGGCTATATGTTGGCCGGCGCTGGCTGCGTCAGCCTGATTACGAGCCAGGACAACATCAGTCGCATGCCTGATTACCAGTACATCTTGGCTCAAGTGTACCAGTTCGTGATAAAGCGTGCGTTTCAAATCATCGAAACGCGATTTAATCAGAATGTCTTCAGGATGAAGATTGATCATGCCGAGCCCAACGGAGTAGTCGCCTGAGTCAGCGCTGTTAAGGCGCGAGGCCAGCGCGATCTGTGGAAGCTGATTATCTTCCAGGAATTTATAGATCGCTGGTCTCAGTTCGTTGATCCTGCCAACTAAAAGTTTGTTGAGAAGTTGCGTCTCTTGCGCATTTTCATTGCGCCAACGACTGTAGTTTTGATACGACTGAGTCAGTTCACTTTGCTTGCCTGGATCGCCTTTCAGTTCACGTCGAATGCGCGAGTTGACCTGCCCAAGCGCTTCTTTGGAGGTGATTCCTTCCGAGCGCACCAGCTCGCGAACCGCTTTTCGTCGATTCTCGCTAAACGCATCTTTGGCCTCGCCGAACAGTTTGTTGCCCTTGTTGTAACTGTCGATCAACCAGTCCTTGTCCATCCAGCGATCCATCGCCTGATCGATCTGTCCGAAGTATTCGCGCATCGCTTTATCACTTGTGAGAGTTTCATGCGCGGTGAGACCAAGTCGCAATCGAGCTTCTTCATGACGCTGAGAAATTTCTTCGGCAGTCGGCATACGCCAGCGCGCAACTTCATTATTTTCGGGACGCACAGCCGATGCGTGGGATATGGCATCATTTACTGGTTCAAAACGCACACTCATGATCAAGCTGGAATGCGGCTTCATCGACAAGTCTTGTTTAGCGTGAGCGCGACCAATGCGCTCCATATATGCAGCCAGCAACCGTGGTTTGTCTTCCTTGGTTTCCGTCATCTTCTTCATGTAATTCGACTGCAGTTCTCTTGTCAATTCAGAAAGAATGTCAGCCCTCTGAGTCACACTGAGTTCTGGTCCGCCATTGGTCAAACGCGCATCCATCGTGAGCTTGCCGTCGTGCGGTCGTGATATTCTTTTGACTTCTATTGCACCATGCTGAGTCTCTAATTTCACCGGCGTTGTGAATTCGAAAACCAGCACGCCTGGACCGTTAGCTTTAACTTCGGCGCCCGTGAGATTTTTCATCGAGCCGCCCAAAACGTCGCGTTTCAATTCCGATAGCGCCAACAATCGCTCTTGATTGACATTTTTATAGACTGAACCAACCGCCTGGAGAATGTCATAGAGTCTCGGGTTGGTTGGATCACCGTGATCGATCAGCCTGGTCAGCTCGGCCGCCAAATTTCGCCCGGCTCTATAATGATTATGCTTCCATTCCGAACTGTTGGCTTTGGAAACTTTGTCGAGAACGTCACGCAGAGCGGTGGCACGTTCGAGTGATCCGTTGACGCCTTTTAGTTTTGCAAAGTATTCAGGCATTGAATGAACTAACGGAATATAGAGATCGAAGGAGCCGCGCGCACGCGCACCGGCATGTCCAGCAGCTCTTGTCAAATCGTACAAAACGGATTCGGCATCATTTGGTATCAGATGCGGCCAGATTTCCGCCCCAGGCAAACGAGTGGTGCCCGGTTCTGACCAGTGGGGTTGGGTGTAATCCTGCTGCGGCACGAATCCGAGATTTACATTCTCGATGCGTGACTTCAGGCTGGGGCTGTCAATTCCATGAGAATAACTTACGCCGGTAAAACGCTGCTCAGGATTATCCACGTGCCGAATATCACTCTCGAATCTGTACATGGTGCCGACATGCAAACTCTCGAGTGCAAACGTGCCGCGCTTGCTGCCCGGCTTAGTAGCAGAACTGGCGGAGGCCTCGATCGCTTTCAGGATTGCCACTTTGTCTTTGCAATCCTTACCGAAGTCGAAAGCATCATCGAAGTGTGCCACCACTTTGCCTTTCAGCTCGCCGGTACGCGCCATATGCAGCAGGTCAGCTTCACTGACGAAGCTTATCTCCGGATGCGTTCTGCGCAGAAGTTCATGGATGAAGAACGCACTTCCTTCTTTGGCGAAGACGATGACATGCATATCTCTGGCAGGGTCAAAACCAGCACCATGCTTGTCTTTCAACATATTGACCATAGACGCGAATCCGGTCTCTGCCGCCAATGCCAGGTCACGAGTCGAGCGAATCAGTGCGGTGGAAGGATACACTTCAGCGCGCTCCAACGTTCTATCTCTAGCGGCAGCATCCGACGATTCAGCCAAAAACTTTTGTGCCAATCGCGTTCCGGTTCTCACGTGTTCGTCGGTAATCAGCGCGCGTTCTAAATTTCGCTCCGGAGGGAAATCGGTCGGTCTCAATCTATAATTCGGATCGTTGGCCAGTTCGGCACGCACCATTTTGGCCAGACGCGTTTTAACTTCTGCGCGAACTGCCGGATTGTGCTCAGCAACTGCCAGATCAATGAAGTTGATACCCCTGCGGTCAGCCACGCCCCGCGCTCCAGAAGCATCCAGCGAGCCGACCAGGCGTTCCGGAACGAACAGCAAATCGTTCTCAGCGCTCGCCATTTTGTTTAACAGCTCCACCACCTTTGGTGGCGCGTCGACATTGTGAGGATTATCAAAGAGCACCATCGGCTCTAGCGGTTTGCCTACGCTACTGTCTTGTTCCCAGATCCCTTCTTTCTTGTTCCAGCTCAATTCAAAAGCCACGGGCTTACCGTCGGGACCGTCTTTGATCCAAGATCTATTGCCCTGCACGTCTGTGAGAATCAGCCGCTCACCAGCATCAACTGTGAGTCTGCGGAAATCGGTTGTGATGTGATTATTTTTGTGGAAGTGATAAGCGAGGTCGTGACCCATAGTGTCAGTGCCGAGCATCAAGCCTTTAATTACGGGGCTCATACCTTCACGAGTAGCCGCTGCGGTGACATACCGTAAGTGACTGGCCTCCAGCATCTCGGCTAACTGATCGAATTCGACTGACAGACCTTTAAGCGACAACGAAGTTCGTTGTTTTTCAAAAATCTCGATGGCTTTCTGGCGTTCAAGAGGATCCAATCCATTAACTAGTTCCGTCCGCAACGGAATGCTGATGCCGCCGTCTTCATTAAGACCGTGCTCGAAGAATTCGACGAAGAACGAAACGTGTGAATCCACCGCATGAGCATCTTTAAGTTGCCTTTCCAAACTAACTCGTAAGTCGATCAAATCTTGACCATGCATTTCATCGATGATCTCAAGTGAAACATGCCTGGCCAGCTGATCCTGTAGATTTTGCAGTTTCTCGGGTTGCGCGCCGAACTTTTCGGTAGCCAGCTCACCCAACCGCAACAGAATTTGCGCTTGATGCTCGATCTCAATCGGATACGTGCTCGAATTGTCGCGGCTTTCTTTCCAGTAGACACCATCTCGCAGCTTGGCTTTACTGACCGATTCAATCAGAGCCTCAACCTGCGTCGGCGTCGCCTGACTCAAAACATCGAGGCCAGGAACCCCAGATTCGACCATAGCTCGAACCATCGCAAACAGTTCTTGACGCTGCTGTGGCGGTGTAAGTTTTTCGTTGCTCGCAACTTTGAGCCAGGTTTCGCCAAGAGCAGCCTGGATCTCTGGTGGCAATTTTCCAATGGTGTCATATGTGACACCATTGGCCAGCAGGCTCGACAACTCGTATTTAAAATCTGAGATGCTGGTTGAACCGGCGGCTCGAAGAATTGTTTGTTTTTCGGCGGACGAGAAGCGGCTATCCGTCAGGACCTCAACTACCAGGTCTGCTGCATGTTCTAAATAGACATCATATGCATTGGCACGTTCTGCACGAACTTTAACGCTATCGAAAAATGCCAAATCGTTGCCATCGAGATTACGATAGAGGGCCTCGATTTGCGTCGGTTTCAAGGTCGCGAGCTGCTTCGCATCAGCCTGCACAAGAAGTGACATCGTCACTCTTGGATGCTCGCCGAACATTGAACCAATCTCAGTCCAATCTCCGACACGAGCGATCAGACCGTCTGAATCTACTCCATTGATAAGATCGCGGACTTTGAGAATGTCGGGATTATTGTGGTGCACCGAGGCGTTATCATCGATAAATGCGACCAATCCCAGTGTTTGTTCCAGGGGACCAAAACCATCGGCAAACTTAACTGGCACACTCGCTGCGTCGAGGAACGATTTCCACGCCGACAAGCGCTTGGCCACAGTCGCGGCATCGGCTGGATTGATTTCGCCCAATCTCTGTGCGATACGTTCGGCTTGCTTAAGCGCGACGCGCTCGTTAATAGATAGTTCGTATTGAATTTCAATAGAGCTGAGAGCGACGGCATCGGATACGCCAAATCTCTTTGCCCGCTCGATTGCACCAAACGCTTTCAATTCCGAAGCCGGATCGAGGTTGAATTGTTTAACCAGAGATCGAGTCGCCAACAGGTCGGCAATAGCAGCGTTCGGCTTATTAAGACTCGACCGCAGCAAGCTCATCTCGGCATAAACAACATCTGGCTGCTCGCCGTGTGACACCAGTTTCGATACCAGATGTCGATCCCAAAATTCTTGTCCCGGTTCCAGATTTTTAAGCGCTTGCAAGGCGGAGTCGGCAGCATACCAGGCTTTCGCGTTGCCCGCGGTGTCCTCACCCCCGACAATTTCTTCAGCAAGTCTGTTCAACTTGTCCGCAATCGCAACCGCCTGGTCACGCCCGAGTATGGCGAGCGCATTGGCATCTTCCAATATCTGGGCAGTCTGTTCCAATTCACGCCCGTGAAGGAGATCGAATTTAGTCGAATCAGATGAAGCCAGGCGAGCTAAACGCAAAACGTCTTGCTCTGAAATTTTCTTGGAGTGCATGGCGCGAAGCAAATTGGTGCCTGTTTCCGAAGGCATGGTTTTAAACAGGGCAAGCCATTCTCGTTCGTTTTCCTGTCTCGTCCACATCCGCAGTTCACGATTTTCAGGGCGCATTTTGATCACGCTGTCAGTTGCGTTCCTGACAAACTCAATGTGTTCGCCCCCCTGGATCACATCGATCTTGGCGTCTTTGCCGTCTATAACCACTCTCATCGGTCCGGTCGCGTGGATGTTAACCTCTGTGCCATCACCAGTGATGCGAACTTCGCCCTCACCGGTAGCGTATCCTCTGGCTGAATTGAACTCGACGGTGCCACCATCAAGAATGACTCGACCACTGGCTTTATTGATCAGGGCATGGGCTTGCGGGCCCCTGACACTCAAGTTAGCATCGCTTCGGATGATCGCCGAGGCGGAATCTGAAAGCGTAACATCAACCGGTTTTGATTTGAAGATTGGAGACGGGCCTGGAATGACGCTGACTCGGCTTTCACCGGACGCCTCCACCCGCGGTGCTTCAAACCCGCCTTCCAAAGTCGCCGTGGCCTGGTCTGAAAGTTTTGCGGATGCTCTGCCTTTAAGATAGACATGGCCATGGTCGCGTACCTGGAATGACGCATCGAGTGTGCCATCGGCTGTGGCGTGTCCTTTGAGAACGCCTTGAGCCATGTCGGAGAAAATGCCGTGACTGTTGTCGTTGAGCACGACAATCGACTGATCGACAGCAATAACTTTGGCGCCGTTATAAACTTCCAATGTGGAATTGTGCTCGGAGCGAACGATTGTTCCTTTGCCGGAAACATAACCGAAGGAATTATCCTGGAAGATGGTATCATCACCGGCGCTGACCCAGGCCGCCACTTCTTCTCGCACTGTCAGTCGAGTTGGCGTGTCGAGCACTATTGTGGTGGCATGTTCGTTGCCGACACTAAATCCATCCGGATGACTCGGCACGATGATGGCATCGCTCGGCACTGGTGGAATAGCCAGCGCATTGGCCTCAGGCGCGAATGTCTCAGCCATGAACTCGCGCATGTGCTGGAAATAAAGGTCGAAGGCGCGGGCAGTCTCGTGTTTGGCGGGGCGCGCCAGATCAATGTTTTTCTCAATTTCACGGGTGTAGTCTTTCAACCGTTTCAATTCAGCGGACATCTCGGCTGGAATCGGTTTCTTCTCAGCAGCCAAACGAGCCACCGTGTCTTCTATCTTAATTCGCATTCCTTCTGCGGCCATGCGCTCGGCGGCCAGTTCTTTCGGCATGCGCAGATAGATCGTTTTGTCCGGATTAAGCGTGATGTTATCAATCCGCGCGGCTTTGTCTGCTTCGATCGCTCGTTTTATTTGCGCGCGTTCGCCGGTCGCTTCCATAAAGTTATCGAAAGCGCGGTGCCCGACTAGTTCATGGACAGCGGTGCTGTAGTCTAGTGCTCCGAACTTCTCTGGCGAGGCAAGCAAGTCTTCAAACTTGCCAACGAATTTTTCACCGGAACCATCTTTAACACCAAGCAATCGATTCTGGTTTTCGGCCGCTTGACCAAAACCGACATCGCCGGTTTGAACTTTCTCCGACAAGAGGCGCTCGGCCAGTGCAGGATCTGTCTTCGCTATTAAAGCGAAGGTATCGCGGACAGTGTCATCTGCGCGGACGCCGAGAACCAATCCGTGGTTTCGATCTAATGGATCAGCGGCGTTTGACGGCGTGCGGCGAATGAACTCAGGAATTTCGACCGGTCCTGCCGAATGCCCGCCCAGATGGACTGGATCGGTGCTCTGCACTCGTTGCGACGTGATCGGATCGGGTTGTTTTTGCTGTGGTGGCGCACCAGTACCGGTGGCGTCCCTGGCATCGGCTTTGCCGGCTGCACTGGTAGCGGACGGATCGTTTTTACCGGCAGTGCCATGACCGGAAGCAGTCTGACCTTGTGTCGGCGGCGTGGTAGCTTGCTCAGAATCAGGAATTTCTTCGACGATTTTGACTGCGTCGGATTCACCACCTCGATTGACGGTGATAACGCCGCCGCCTTCTTCAGTCGCTTTCACAACGCTACGGGCGAGCGCTGAGGTTCTGCCATTGAGCGCCATTTGCGGGTCGCCGATCAAGGCTACTTTAACGGGTTGTGGTGCGGTTTGATTGTAGTGCTGAACGGCAGCTAGCACCCGCGACAAATTCTCTTCATCCGGTCCGAGCGCCTTGCGAAGTTCAGGCAGTCCGATGTCGCCTCGCATGAAGCTTTCGACTTGACTTGCTTTGGTTGGGTCGACATCGAGCGCCAGAGTGATTGGTTTGTCTTTCGCCAATTGAGGCAATTGATCGACAAGATTTGCCAATTGTCGCGCCTGCTCGGCAGGTTCACGACTGATGTTCAAAATAACTGGCTTGCCTTGATCGACCAATCTGGCGACCTTCTCGTTGTAGTCGTCGAGAAGGCGACTGTCAGCCGGACGCGGCAAACCAAATTCGGTTTCGCGGCGCCACATTGCCAGCTCTCTGCTGTCCGGCGCTTTCGCGGTCGGCTGAGGCTCACTGCCTGTGGTGGCAGGTTTAACGGCGCCATTGGCTTCACTCTGTAATTCTCTGGCTCGCGAAATAACAATTTCGGCACCTTCTGCGGTGACACCTTCGTTGAGCATGCCGCGCCGACCGGCTGCGGTGTCCAGAGCTTTAACCAGGCTGTCGAGCACTTTGGGGCTGAGGTCCTTGACTGATGCAACGCCCATAAGCGAAGTTAGGTAGCCGTCGGCAGCATTACGAGTGGCTTGTTCCGAATTGGCGGTGGTGGGCTTGAGCCCCTGGTCGGCATCCGATTTCGCGACGACTCCATCGTTCGGTCTTCCAGCGAATGCATCATTGACTAATCCGGCATGAGCATCGCTGGCTGGTTTCACGCCTGCCGGTGTGCCGCCGTCGACGGTTCGCACTGGTGTAGTGTTGACGTCCCGTGCCGGTGAATCGGCAAGCAGCGGATCGCGATAGATCGGATGAATGTAGTCAGGGACTTCACCGCCCTTCGCCCCAGTGGCCACAATCCGAGCGCGGTCGGAAACGGCATGCGCCTCTAATTCGTTAAACTGAGCGCGATATAAGATGTCACTCACAGCGCGGAAATCGGAGTTGGTTCTGATCGATTTCATCTGGTCGGCCGTTGGTTGCCAACCATCAGGATTCTCAGCGAAGGCTTTCACGATTGGTGCTAAATCAGGTGGCACGGTGCCATTGCGAAGCGACGCTGGACCGTTGGTGCTCAAATCGGCGATGAACGAATATTCCGGAGTCAAGCGCGCCGTCGTCAGCAGTTTTTCAGCGCGAGCCAGGTCATAGCCGATCGTGCGCTCACCGTTTCGTTCTGCAATCACTTCCTTGAAGAAGTCTTGCTTCAACTCGTTGCCCATCAGTCGTTGGTATTCACGGCGGATAGTGGCTTCCTGTTCCGGTCCGGCAATTTTACCGACGCCCATTCGATCGGCCAGTCCGCGGATCATCGCCACGTCCTGATTGTAATGAAGCATCTCGTGCGGCGGCGTGCCTGCCAGCTTCGCGATATCTGCTTCGGCAAGAACTTTAGCCGGCATTTTAATTGTGGTGCCGTCGCCCGGTATGTACGAACCTTCGGTGTGCATACCTCGCTGATTTCCGGAGGTGTAATCAATTTCGATCTTGATTCGTTTCTGCCCATTGGCGTCGGCAAATGCGTCGAATTGTCTTTGCAATAATTCCTGGCGCCGCTCGAGTTCGGCTCGCATAGGGGCGTTTGCCGGATCGTTCAAGAAGCCGTCGGCGGTTTTGCCCGAGCGTTCGTAGGCAGCTACGAACTCTCGACTGATGTTCGGCATGTCGCCGCCTTTAACCAGATCGACGACATCGCGGGTAAACGCATCGAGCGACTCGGTCGCAAACGGCAGCCTGGCGGGTTCGCCTTCCGCGGACTTGAGCGAACGCATGGCGACGTCATCAACTCGCGGAGTTAGAACGTCGGTCTCACCTTTAATCATGTCATGGACGCGTTTAACGCCCTCGGCGTTATCAGGTCGATAGTTGTTCAGTAAGCCTTCTGCGGCTCGAATCTGATCCGGAGTCATCGACGCTCTGTTTGTCGCCAGACTGGTTTCCAGGTGAGCCTTGACGGCAGGATTATGGTCGGCACCAAGGACGGTATCACGCGGTGCTTTAATCGCCAGCCCTAATTGATCCAGCCTGGTTGTGAAAACTTCATCACCGGGCTTGCGCCACATCGCCAGCTCAGCCGAATCAGGCGTCTTAGCTTTTGGTGCGGCAGTCGCAGACGGCTCGCCTGCGGGTTTGTTGACGACCTTCACTTCGTCGAGTTTGAAGAAATAGCCTTCCCTCTTAAGAAGCTCAATTGCAGCAGGTTCGATAATGGTTTCGCTATGACCGCGATCGATGATGTTTCGCGTCCAGACCATAGGCGGTCTGCCACCGGTCAAGCGCTCCGCCAATTCCTTAGGTACAGCAATCCCGATCAGCTCGGGCTGTTCGTTGGTGGCTCCCCATTCGTTTGCTTTCAAGGCAGCTCTTTGAGCAAAATCGCGAGCATTCTCGACACCGGATACGAAGATCCGCCCCTTATCCTTGTAGTCGGCATGCGCGTGGCTGGGATCGAGAGTTTGTCCTTGCTTTTGGACGATCTCCTCGGCCATCGTCCTGGTGGTGCCGTGCACCCAAACTTCGATCGGACCATCAGGAATTCTATCCCGCACACCGGCCATGTGAGCAGCCAATTCAACGCGATTGAGAGGGAAGCCTTGTATCAATCTGGTTACATCTTTGTCACCAGGGGTGGTGGCTAGCCTCTGCTCCAGCCAATCAAGCTGTTTGATCATAGCTTCAAACTCTGGGCGGTCTTTGGAATACAACTCAGGCAGTGTTTCTTGCACGAACTTGAGATACTGAGCCCTGTCCTCAGGATCGCTGGTTTGCTTGAGAAGAATCTGTGAGCTTTCATAAGCTTTTTTCTGCACCGGCACTAGTTCAGGATTGGCATGATGGCGAGCGTCCACCTGCAGGGAGCGGACGAAGGCGACTTCCGGATTATCAATCAAGGCTTTAAGTTCACCAGGTTTGATCGCTGGACCGTCACCTGCGCCGTCGGCTTTGAGCACTGCGCGAATTCGATCTGAATGCGCGCTGTCCTTCATTTCGATCAAAGTTCTGGCTTCGTCGGCGCTAATCCTACCGGCGTTCAACGCTGCAAACAAATGCGGGCCGCTCTGGTCATCGATAATCCGATCGAGCAGCCCACCGTCAGTGATCCTGCCAGCGCCGGTTGCTTCCAGCGCGGCTTTGCGCAGGTTGTCCTTAACCACCAACAATTTTTCTATATGTTCCGGAGCAAGCGAGCCGGTTTCGAGCGCTTTGTTAATGATGGCGATGTCTTCGGTGGGCAGTTTAGCCGACGCCAGTCTATCGACCAATGAGGAAGGGTTTAAAATATTTTCCGTGTCGGGCATCAAACGTTCGATCAGGGTAGCCATCTCTTTAGAGCTACCATGAAGAGCAACGATGCGAGTCAGTTGCGCGTCGGAGAGCTGTTCTCGCAAGGCGGCCGAGACAAGCTGCGTACGCAATACTTCACTTTCAACAGCGAGAAGTTTTTGATGCAGAACCGGATCCGTGCTCATCACTCGCAGGTGGCCAACCGCTTGATTCCAGGCTTCAGTTGGCAAAGTCTGCGCTTTAACATCGGAGATGATGCGATTGAGTTCGGCGTCTTTGAGCATTGGATTGCGTACTATGATGGCCAGATCTTGCGCGGCAGCAGATGGCACATCCACGAGTTGTCCGATTACTTCAGGCGAACGTCCCAATTTATTTTCAAAATGCAATCCGGCTAAAACAGCCAGTTCTCGAAGTTTTCCTTTGTCCGAAAAATTACCGGATCCCAGTAGTGATATCAGTTCCGGTGTCAACGCCTGATCGATGGCTGGATCACCGGACGACTTGCCCTGAGCGCGCTCTATCAGAACATCAGCACCTTTTGCGCCAAGAGACCTGGTCGTGAAGATGTCTCTTAAATTATTTTGATCGGTGATGGACAATTTCAAGAATTGCTCGGCTTGCGCCATGGTTCTTGTGCCACCGGAGGATTTAACAAGACCGACAGCCGGAGCCATAGTTTGCAATTGCGAAGTAAACTGCGCCGGGTTTCTCATGCCATTGACCAGCGCGGCCCCATCGAGCACTCCGACATTAATCGCGTCGACCATGTGCCCAACTGCCGCTCGCGGCATATCGAGAAATGCACTTGACTCAGCCGGTGTCAATCGCGCCATCAATTCAACAGCTTCAGGTGAGAATACTTTGCCTTCTTTGGCGGCGGACAACATCATCGAAGCGACATCCTGCGCGGTTTCTGGCTGAATCTTGCCCTGTCGCAAAAGGGTCTGCAAAGTCTCGACGGCTCTGGCAGAACTGATCTGTTGATCGGCATTTTTAAATTCTCTGCGAACAATCTCAGCTTTTCTGGTCACCATATCGATCGTTTCAGTCACACCGGTCTTCGGCATACCGATACTGCCGGCGGCATCGCGGGAGTGAGTTGCTGGTGCTGTGAAATCAGCAGGCAGTGCAACATAAGCGCCTTCGGCAACTCGAGCTTTCGTCAGAGCCTGAGCCAGGTGTTCGGCCAGCAATGCTTCTTTTTCGTGCGGCGTACCCATATAATCGGAATACGCTTTTTGACGTACTGAGTTTAATTCTTCCGCTCTGGCTTTCAAGTATTTGCCTAGCATCTCTTTGGCTTGTCCTTCCAGAGCCGCATTGGGCTTGGTCGGATCTATTTGTTTGGCCAGCGCAAGAACATCGGCTGGCGGCACATCCGCACCAAACAAATGCTGAGAAAGCGACTTGGTCGAGTCACCACTGGTGAGGGCACGAAGCAAAGTCTCAGCGCCATTAGGCGTGTCGAGTTTGTGCAATCCGGCATTGACCATGCTGAAGTGATCGAAGATCTGGCGATCGGTCATGGTGCCTTTCGGCCCACCATCTTTCAGGCTGGCAAAACTGTTGAGCATGTCGGTCGCCCGCGTCAAGTCGGCGCCTTCGAGCGGCTTGCTGTGAGCGCTTAGCGAATCCTGGATAAACGCTTTCCAGTTTTTCACTTCTTCTGCAGTCTTTGCAAAACGCGGATCGGCCATGTCGTATCTGACACCGCTGTCGCTATCAGCATAAGCCCTGGCAATCTGATCGATGGTGGCATCGGTTAACGGTTTGCCTGTCAATCCGGCGCGATCGGCAATCAATCGAATCACATCTCGATCCTGGGCGGAGTGAGAAAGTTCATGCAAAGTAGATTCAATTAAAGCGGCTGGATTGAGCAAATCTTCGCTGCGAATTTTGATGACACCATCGCGATATGAAGCAGAGCCGACTTGAACATCGCCTTTGCGAACCAGCGTGATATCCGGCAGTCCAAGTTCTCTCGACACCTTATTAATCGCTTCTTGAACTAATGTTTGTCTGGTGTCAAGAACATCGTTGAGCGCTTTTCTCTCACTGGCCTGGGCATCACGTCTGGCGACAAATTCATCGATCATTTTATTCTTTACCGGATCGCCGCTGGCCATTTGCCGCAATCCAGCTTCAGTGTAATCAGCCTCGGCAGGCAATTTCACACCACCCAATACTTCGCTGTCGATCTGATTTTTGGCAACCGAGAATTCCGCCTGAGCGGTCTTCATTGCAGTGACGCGCTCGGCAGCTCCGTCCTGGGCCTCGAGCGCCCTCACCATAGCATCAACATATTTCTCGGCGACTTTTGGCTCTACTAGCGGGCCAAGGGCATCGCCCAGCTCCTGACGCAATTTCAATTGCTCGTCTGGAGTAAGATTGCGATCTGGTGCCCACATCTTCGGAAGGTCCGGATGTGTTCCCGACATCTGCTCGCTGAAGCTGCGCGCGAATTCCTCGGCGGTTACTCTGGTCAGTTCACCAGTCTGTCCGATGCGCATGAACTCAGCCTCACCGCGCGCCAGACGCGGCAAGAGATTGGCTGCCAATTCCGGAGTGACTGGATGATTTTCTGGCAGAACAAATCGAATCTGCCCCTCACTGCCGGCTGCAATTTTCAAATTCTTGGCGGCTTGCGGATCACCGACCACGATGGTGAGAGTCTCACCTTTCGGAACCGAGACGGTCAGGTCGGTTTGAGCACCTTTCACCTCGACTGTTCCAGAACCACGGATGGTGCCGGTGGCGTCATCGAGCAAAGCAGTTTTGCCTTTAAAATCGGCATCTTTTAAGGTTGGTTGATCATAACTAACCACCTGATGCTCACCAGTCGCTCGCCCTTCGACCGTAGTTCTGCTCAACGACTCGGTTGGACGCAGTCCACTGGAAATCGCGGTGCGATGCTGCGGTTGGAAGACATCCATTGTTCCTTTGAACTGTTGGAAGAATGGTGCCCAGGCGGAGTTCAACAAGTTTTGATTGAAGCCCTCTCCATTCCAGGCTTTTCCGTGCATCATGTTTTCAACAATGTTATTGGA
>JADYXR010000155.1 GCA_021772095.1 Candidatus Obscuribacter sp.
AAAGAAAAGGAAAGGCTGTCGTCATCGACAGCCTTTCCTTTTTCTTCTGGAATAATTCTTGCCGCCGTCTTTATGCGCTATTTGACCGCCGCCAACAGCCGGAATAAACCTTTCGCTCTTTCTCGCTCTTGCCGACAAAGAAGCTCACCGTCTCTTGCACGTCTCCGCGTGTAAGCAACTGATCCAGGCTTTCAACAGTCATGATCTATCACTCCTATAAAATAGCTCAAGCGCCAAAATGTGACTGCACGGTCCCCTTTCGTTGGAGTGTTTTGAAAACCAGGTGCAGGTACACTTTCCATTGCCTTCAGTGATGGTAACTAGATGCTCACCATCGCTTCCGTGGACAAACCCCTTAACGAGCCCGGATTTGTGTTCTGTGACGCTTACACCTTGATTGTTGACCAGCTTGCGAGCCTTCCGCAGACGTGGATGTAGCTCCTCAACCAGCGCTAAATCAAAAGGCAGCTCGCGGTGAAAGTATGACCCGTCGGACAAGTCATATCCAACCAGTCCTCGTGAGCCCAGTGCGCTCAAGGCACGATAAATGGTATCAATATCTAAATCTAGTTTTTTCGAGAGAACCTGGGGACTTATCTTGGCTTGCCACTGAAGTTCTGCCTTGACTTTGGATAACTCTTCCGTTTTCGGGCAGTCGACTAGATCATTCAATGCCTGTCCTTCCCCAGAAAAACCTCTTGAAGCATTCGGGCTGAGCACAATGAAAAACCTGGAATCAGGCATCTGCACTTCAACCGCCATAGCACCATCTGTGGTGGCGTAAAATCGAACGTTTCTTGAATGTCTCAAGATGTTAGTTAGAATCTTGAGGCGGCGTGGATCCCCGACTGCGATGCCCGAGGTTCCTGGACGCTGACTAAACCTCACTGACTGTCCGGACTGTACAAGATAGGAGAGCTCACCATGATGCCAGATCTTTTGGTTAGCGATATCACTGATTACATGGTGAAGGTCGGAGGCACGTACCTCGAAAGCGGGCTTCATCTTCGCCTGGTATGCCTGCACCTCGACGAATCCCTTTAGCCAACTGACGGGTAATTTGACTTTCTTTTCTTCGACTGCCTTGCCAGCATGTTCGAGTTTCACGCCGTCTACTCCAACATTGAGCCCAACAAGGTCAGATTCTAGGACCTGGGCGAGGGCTCCACGCATCGGCGAGTTGAAATCGACATTGGTGGTTCCTTTGCTGACCCAATGACCGTCCACGGACTCTGGAAGCAAGTCGAGTCTGGCATAAACTCCACCGCAAACCGAAAATGCCTCGAATCGCAACCGCTCGCCTCCGCTGGTGACCACAGGATCAGCCGCTGCCAGCAGCCGCTCTCGCAATGCCGTGGGCGAGTAGAATCTGGTTCTGCTCACCTCGGATAACGCCAACAAGGAGTCGCAAGTAATCCGCGGTCTGAGCAGTCGCCCGTGGAAAAAATATGGATGCAGCTCTGCCCCACCGCAAGTTGCAAGGGTCAACCTGCGACTGTTTTCGACGAGCTCCAGCGATGAGGAGAAATGGTAGGTGTAAGCAATATTCATGGAAGACAAATTATCCTTCGATTCCAGCCGCAAGAACCTCGAAGCAAGCGCCTCGGGTCGTCCTTGCCCATTAATACTACACATTGAAAACGGTTTTCTATTTGATCAAGCACACTTGGTCAAGTGTGTGTGCGAATCAGAGTCGCTGTTGCCTGCTGCGACAATGCAGGACTGATTATTGAGGCAAGGAGAGCCGCTTTGATCAGAACGTGATTTTCGAAACGCCGCACGCGATGCCATCCATTTACCGTATGCGATTGTTTTGTTTCTGTGACTTTCACTCATCTTTAACCAAGGTGACATATCGTTATGGGTACACAGCAGGCTGACCTCTCTGTGCCCCTTAAACAGAGATGGTGTGGCATTGGAACCAGCGCGAATAA
The DNA here is from genome assembly GCA_021772095.1 of Candidatus Obscuribacter sp. Taxonomy (GTDB): domain Bacteria; phylum Cyanobacteriota; class Vampirovibrionia; order Obscuribacterales; family Obscuribacteraceae; genus JADYXR01. The sequence goes on from JADYXR010000155.1 coordinate 1,935, forward strand.
TGGTAGCGGAAGGCCCAGCTTACCTTCTAACTGTGACCAGTGCACTCACTGGATATGAAATATTAGCAGTCGAAACTATGCAGCAGGCGAACAGGCTGATCCTGGAGAACGGGATCGACGTTTTTGTAATTGGGATTCACTTCTCCGAGTCTCGCGCACTCGAGCTGATTCAGCTCATCAGATCCGACGAAAAGCACAAGAAGACGCCAATCTTGGTGATTCGGATGTTAGGAAGTAATTATCCAGTGATACTAAAACAAAGTATGAATGCAATGCGTGCCCTTCGCATCGTCACGGACTATCTGGAAATTGAAGGGAATAATTACTCGAAGATAAAAGAAAAGATTCGAGAGAGCGTTGACCGGAACGTCCCTGCGGAAAAGTCGGTGAGCTTAAAGAGTTCGGGCTAAAGGCTTGCACACTAACCGCCAACTTCTGAGACGCGCTCCCAATCGAACCACAAAACATCAACGCTCAATTTGTTTATCACCATATACGGTGCCTCCTCCCCGTTGATCTAATCACACCGAAGTAAATCATCAGTAGCGTGGATTCGAGCAGACGATTGTGACTGCGTGCCCAACGTGAATACGAATGATGGACTGGTAATCACTTGGTCTAAGCTACTAGAACCGGGGACGCTATGGGTTTTACTTCTGCAGGGAAAAGTGAAAGAATTTCGGAATTCCTTCCCATTGTTCAGGCAGTAACTTCAGGTGATCTGCCTGCGGATAAAATCGAGATTACAGCAAGACCTTGGTCAATGGTCCCGAGTATGCGTGCATAGTGATCTCGTCGATACAATGCCCTTGCAAGAAGTTCCGGCTGGTTCTCTTCCACGGTGTTCAAATCAGCTTCCCAACGCTCCTTATGACTTTTCAATTCTTCTCGCTCATTCGCCAAGCTGCTCCAATTCAGGAAATGAACGATAGGCGTTAGACCAGGTTTCGGGTGGAATCTCCTCATTCATGGCGGCAAGTTCTTTGCCTCGATGGTGCAGGTAAATCCGGAGTACGCTGCCAGTGAAGTATCAATAAGAACATCTAAGATGAGCGATATTGGCTGTATCGTTGATCGGCAACTGATTCTTCAAAAGAAAAGGCACAAAGTGGTCAATTTTTTTAGAGACGAGAGATGGTATTACAGGCGGTTACACTCGTTTTCGGATGGAATTCAAAGTTCTTCCGTCCAAGCATCATCAGAACGGCAGATGTCTTGATGTACTTCGCCGCAAGCTTGCGAGCCAGTGGATGATTCGAGCGCATGATCTCCATTAGCGGTTTGATTGCACTGGCTGCATGAATCGTCGAGAATTCCGAGCTGAACAACTTCATTCCCCCGGCAACGATCGTTTCTGTTATGCGACGATAGCCAACAGTCTCGAGTGGATTGACCTCATTGAATTTGCGCGACGACCCTTTCGCCGACACGACACAGTTACCGGGACTGAGGTGAATAACCTTGTCGGCAACCGTAACTTTCACCGTTCCCTTCTTTCCGTCATGTAGATCGTAAACAGCGAATGTATTTTCATCAGCCAACAAGAGGGCAACCGAGCCAGCGCCGATTTCCACTTTACCGAGTGGAGTGGTAATCTCGGCGTCACGATCGGAGGCGAAAAGTACGCTTCCCTTGCGTATCTCCGCTTTCTCTGTTGCCGATGCGGTTGAGGACGATACCGCCTTGCCTTGCAAAGAAACGACAGAACCCGCTTTGGTTAAGCCCATGGTCGCATCGCTCCAGACAAATGCATCGATGGCATAATTAGTGGCACCGTAGGTAGTGGCGGACGATGATTCCGACGTAGCGTCAAACTCGTTGAGGCTTGCCGTTTTTTTCAATAACAAGCTTGAATAAACGGACAGGTCGTTGATAGCGTTCAATGTGCCAGGAAGTTGAAGCCTGTTCGACGAGCTTTCTTCTGCGGTGGGGTCCGAATAAGAGGTCTGCAACGCGCTGATTTGCGGTATTTGAGGCGTCTTTTCTGCGTGCGGTCTGCTGAGTGAAGCAGGCAGCGCAACCGGCGGATCGGCGATTATGTCAACGGCAAAACCAATGGTGAGGCTGCTCTTCTTGAGCAGATTGGAGAATATGACGTCAGCTCCCTTTGCTGTAACGGTCATCTCCAGGTTCGAAATTTTCTTACCCCAGAAGATAGTTCCGCCGAGGTCTTCGTCAAAGAACGCCTGCTTGAAAGGCTTGCCGATACTGGGAAGGGCCGGCAGAGCTCCGGTTGCGATTGTCACATTGCCGAGCCCCGAGATGGATGCATCTGCAAAAATGGTTACATTATCGAATATGTTCAGGAAATCGGTCTTCTTTCCTTTCTTTCCGATGACGTTTGAGTTTTGAATTAAAATGTTTCCCTCAGTAGCAAGGATACTGCCTCCAGCAGTCAGATTCAGGATGTCACGTTCTTGAATGATCGAAATGTCTCCGCCGGCAGTGCTGACGTCGAAAACGGTGCTTGGGTCTATCGTTCCCGATGCCGCATCATTGATGCCTAGGGCTCGGATGTTGACGTCGGTTTGTGCGTTGATAGAAGATCCGAACTTGAAGTCAACCGCTTCACGAGCTGTGATGTTGACCAAATTCGCGTTGACTGTGCCAAAGACGACGGTATCGTCGATTGATTCGAAGGTAAAAGTTCCACCAGCGTTGATGGAATCGACGATGGCATCGTCGGGATTCGGTTCGGCTGTAAGCACCGTCAATGGAATAAACGAACCGGAAATTACGGTGCCACTAGCAGCAGTGCCATCATCGATCACTCTTACTTCGCTGCCACCGGCTAGCTGAGGACTCCACGAGCTAATCAATACATCTCCGGTACCGGCAGTGGTGCCGGCTCCATTGGTATCGACGCTGAAGACCGATGCCGATCGTCCGATGATTGTGACGTTGCCGTTGGCGCCGCCTGCACCACCTGTTGCCTCGAATTCGCTGCTATTAATATCGCCGCCGGCAAACACCGAACTGGGGAAGGCTATGATTGTGATGTCACCGCCATTAGTCGACCCGTTAGCGGTGATGAAGGTACCTTCTGCATTGACATTTCCACCAAAACCGCTGGCGCCGGTTATCCAGGTCTGACCGATGTGGCCAGGTGTGGTTTCATCTTCGAATGCTGCTCCGGCAACCATCAGGATATCGCCGGCGGCTCCGGCACCATTATCGGTATTGATCACTGCACCAAAGCTTATATTGATGCTTCCTCCTGCAATGATCGCAAGTGGTGCGCCACCGGTCGCTAACGATCCCTGGGTAACATCTAAGGTATTTTTTATAACAGGGTCGCCGGTCGTGACCATCTCCTTTATATGAAGGTTGGGAGTGGCAGAACTTATATAGGCTGAGCCTGCGTGACAGACGACGGCTCCTGTCAGAAGACCGGCATCGACATTGACTATTCCGCCGCCGCCGTCGATGTTCAATTCCGTAGAGAGCCAATCACCACCATTTAAGGTGGTGTCAAATTTCTCTATGAAACCAGAGTTGCGAATATTGATTGCTCCATTGAGCGCTTCAATCGAGCCGCCCTCGTTATAGACGTTTATCGCAGATGGAGCGAGTGTCGCGAAGTTGACATTACCCTGGTCAGAAGCAATCGCTCCATAGTTATCCACAATTGCTGAGTTGAGCGTCACATTTCCTTTTGCTGAGATGTTGCCGCCTGCATTTACGATTGCAAGGGACGCAATTGTCAGATCTTTTGAACTTGAAACCTGACCGAGATTGACGAAGGAATCGCTGGCGGTGAGTTCGAGGCTAACAGCCTGATTCAAAGATCCGAACTGTTGTGAGAGATTCGCAGGAGCGGCGGATGAGATCAGCGCACCTTCTGCGTTGTAGATGGAACGTGCGCCGATTTTTGCAACAGTTACATCATTTCTTGTCGATAGTGCATAAACTGAGCCGAAGTTATTGAGTTGTCCTGTCAGCCTGAAATCGCCATGGTTGGCAAAATCCCCGAATGCCTCTACGCTTTCAGGAATGACAAGCGAGGTCGCCTCGATCTTTCGTCCAGCATCGCTCAGTAGATTCAGCGAAACCAGTCCGTCGACTGCATTTCCGCCAGTTCCAACGACCAGATCCTGAGATCCGGAAGCAAGCTTTTGATTGAGGGCCACGTATTCTGCTGGTGTGACGAATGTGCCGGCCGAAAGAGTCTTCTCTTCACCACCAACGTGAATGGTCACTGAGTCGGCTTCATTGAAGAGGTGTTCACCGAGTTTGATAGATCGACTGTCTGAAGTCAGGTCGAGTTCCGCTCCACGCGAAACGTTTCTCAGCCGTCCGGAGTCTGACAAAAACTCAGAGCGTCTATTGATTGTTTGAATGTGCGAATTGATTCCGGACACCGGAGCCGACAACTGAATGGTTTGATCTAAACGTTGCTCTCGACTAGCTCTGCGCACATCCTGGCGATTTGCTGCCCATGCCCCTGCGCGATCAGGTGTCTGGGCGGCACTGCTATCGAGTCTAAGTTGTCTTTGGTCGTTTTGACGCTGCACTCGCGCCATTCTGTTTGTCAAACGAGCAAGGTGGTCCGAGTCACCGGATCTTGCAGCGGCTTGCAAATTCGAAGAGACAAACAGACTTCCCACTGTCAGAGGAAGTATCAAGCTTGTTACAGGTAGGGGCATCCGGTTTCTCATTAGTCTGCAAACCTCCGCTATGCCCTTCCTTCGGAAAGACGAATTTGGGAACAAAACCTAAGAATATCAGCTTGGCAACTGGCGCTTTGAGAGTCTCTGTCGATTGTATTTCGCCATTTAATCAGGCCTCCTGTTCCTCGTTTAATACCATCGACGATTCGAGCTCAGGTAATGGCGATAATGACAGCGAATTTTAATAGCGAAGAATTAAACCCAGTGGAAGCTGATACTTAAAAATTGATGGTATTGCCAGCGACACCACATTAGAGGGACTGCTCGGTTTAAGAAGTTCTCTCCAATTGCCGCAGAAGTAGCAAATCGTTAAACTCCTCCCAACGCGTTATTGGCACCGGATTCACCCGCCAAAAATCGTATTGATCAGCCTTGGTAATTGTTCAACTACTGATTTAATTGAGCTTTTGAGCGGAAGAAACACTGACATGCTGGCGTTCGAACAAGATCCTACGGCGTCCTTTCTAATATTGCCATAGTCAGTCTCAATTACCATCGACGCGTCATTCACGACGACAAATGACTTTGAAACGGACTGCGATAAATATGCGCCCGATGTAAGCACTTCGTCGTTGAGCAAACAAACGCGGCGACTCGTCCGTTGTGCGTAATTACAAAATTTGTTTGAAATCGACAAGTGCTTTTGTTTAAGGACTGAAGACAATTTCAGGGACGCACCCTGAGTGGTGGCAGTCGCTAATCAGGACGCTACCGAATGTGAATTGTTGATTTGAGAATCTACTGTCAAAGCAAAAAACAGCGCTTAAGAAAAATAGTTGACGACCATGTCTGGACCGGAAAAGGCCCAGAGAAATCCGGCGAGAATCAGCGCACCAGCTGCGATACTACCCACCACCCATAGTGGCGTACCTTTTTGCGTGAATAGCGCTCGCATGCCAAACAAAAGCAAGCTGAGACTGAGCATCAATATAAGAAAAGTTGGAAGAATTGGCAGTTCTGGTCTGGATCTGCCAACTGTTCCTGCTGTATTCACACCCATAATGGAAGTAGCATCGCCGCCTTGTGGACCGATGGTGCCACAGCCGGCGCCCAGTAGGTAAGCTGGTGGTCCGGTCCTCGATGAGCCAATTCCTGATTGCTGGTGGGGGGTCTGTACAACTACTTGCCGAGATGTCGGGCTTGGTGCATATGGTAGCGCCGGTGCGGCTGAGTATGATTGAGAATCATCGGCCTGTTGATAACTTTGGGCGAGGCAATCAGATTGAATTCCGAAGAGGAACACGATCATAATGGCGAGAATAGTTTCCAGTCTGCAATTCCGCATTATGCAACCTCACATGTCACGGACGAAGCAGTCCTATCGTATTCCACGACAAAGCAAGACGAAATGAAGCTGGCACTGATAATGATTCAGGGTTTTTACGGGTTTTTTGACCAGGCTAAAGAAAATCATGGCTGGCTCAAAGTAGATGACCTGGCTTAATCTTGATGGCTAGCGAAAAGTTTCTCGGGTTGAACAATTCTGGTGGCCGGAAATTCGATTAGTGGAAACGGAATGGCATGGAAAATAAAAAGAAGAAATGGAAGGGAAGGAGGCAGGCCTTCCCCTCCGAGATCTTCTCTCTTGGGTCGCTGTCGAAAAAAAAATTTACACAGAGGTAATTAGCATCAGGCGGACTTCGGCAGCTGCGGAAGCGCTTTCCTCATTTGACCGATCAGGATGATCTCAGACGGAACACTTACAACGCGTTACCGCGCGTGCCGCGTGCAAAATAGTCCTAATAACAGACATCAAACATCACCATGATTTCAGACGGAACACTCTCAACGCGTTGCCGCGCGTGTCGCATGCAAAATCAAGGGGGGAGGAAGGGAAAGCAGGCACACTTTCCCTTCCGGCTTCTCTCTTAGTCTTGGTCGCACAGTGTGTGGTGTGGTGCTAGAAAAGACTAGGCGGTCTTTTTCCTGGAACGAGAATCGGTACCCGGCATGAGCACGACTTCGTCTTCTACCGGCACGATGTCCGGTTCGGGAGGGGGTTCCACATCAGATTCATGTCTCGATCCATCTTCAAGATCGAATTCTGGATCTGGTTGTTGTTGTGGCTCGGAATCCGCATCGAATTCCGGTGGCGGCTCTGCATCTCGTTCCTCGCGAGGGATGGCACGAGGAACTACATGCATTTCCGGATGCGACCCCTGAGGGTCATCATGATTTTCTGGATATGGTTTCAGCCGTGGAGGAAAGGCCAGTTGGTTTGCTGATACAGTTGGGGTGATCCTTTGTTTCCCCTCACGGTCTATCCACTTCTCTAGAGCAAGTCGTCCGGAGACGGTAACCTGGTTGCCTTTATGCAGATAGCTTATGGCCAGATCGGCCAGGCGGTCCCAGGTCTCCACCCGATAGAAATCGGTAGTTTTCTCTTTTTTGATTTTGTTGAACGAATTTACCGCAATCGTTAGGGTGGTCTTCGAACGTCCGCTAGCAAATTGGAATTGCTCCGGATCTCTTGCCAAATTCCCCACAATCGATATATTTGCGAGACTCATAAATACCTCCTGGCGCATCATCGGCGTCGCTTCGTGGTGAGTGTCAATCAATTGGGGAGATGTGAACATCATAGGGACCATGCGAATGTATGTCAACATACTTGCGTCTGGTAATTTGGCTAATTTCCAAAATAGTTTACGTTCCGGCACCAGTGCGACTTTTGAGCATTCTTGGTTCTGTCCTCAACCACTTTGAAAGCATTTATATGATCTGATAAGAAGATATGTGCAACCGCTTCCAGATTTCGGGGTCGCCGGGGTATGTAAAAAGAGGTGGAATCTACATTGTTCTGGAGTTGTCCAATCCGTTATGCCGCGACCGGAGCGCGATTTTTACGAGGAATACAAATTCTCTTATCCCATTGCTGAAGGCGGCATGGGCAGTGTTTATATGGCAGAGGATACTCGTAACCACAGGCAGTGCGTGATCAAGCAGATGCGCGGCATCGACGTGCGTTCGTCTGAAGAGCTGGAAGAGGCGCGGCGATTGTTCACGCGCGAGGTCGATATCCTTAGCGATCTCGATCATGCCGGCATCGTCAAGTTTTTGGACTATCACGTAGACGCTGATGGCCGCTACTTCCTCGTGATGGAATACATTCTTGGAAATAATCTCGAAACCACTTTGCACAACTATGGTCCGTTCACGCAGGACGATGCAATCAAGGTCGGCATCCAGATCTGCGAGATTCTCGAGTATCTGCATGAAGACAACATGCCGCTTAAGCCGTCCATCCTTTATAGGGATTTGAAACCAAGTAATTTGATGTTGACTCCGGAAGGTCAAGTCATATTCATAGATTTCGGAATTGCGCGCCATTTTATGCCTTCCGATGCAGCGACGCGCGTTATCACTGCCGGCTATTCGCCGCCTGAACAGTATTTTGGACGACCCGAGTTTCGCAGTGACTTGTACGCGCTTGGTGCAACGCTTGCTCACCTTGTTACAGGTGTGCGTCCAAGACCGCTTGTCACCAGTGTTCCTAGCCAACAAAACGCTCCGGTCACCGAAAGTTTTGATACTTTGATTGCGCGATTGACCGCGCATAGTCCTCAGGATCGCCCGCCTGATGCCAGATCTGTGCGACATTCGTTGTTTAAGATCTATCAAGAGATTCACCCTGATTTTGAAATTCCGGACGAAGTTTTCCAGGCTCCGGCAGAGAGTCATGAGGATCAATTTGTTAGTCAGAAAATCATGAGGACTGGCTTAAAAGCCGCGAGTTCAGCTGCAAAACGATTGCCGCCCGAACGTGGTCCGGAGTGCGAAAGTTACACTGATGACGAGATGCCTAGTTCGATTGCAAAGATGTTCGAAAACTTGAATAAACCGAAGAGTTCGATTAGAACCACGGCGCAATTAGATCAGCGTGAAACACTGATTGATCAGGACAAAAAGCCACCGAATAAAGTGGCAACGCGAGAAAATTTGGCAACATCGAAAAGTCTCAGAACGACTATCGATCGCCATCAACCTTCTGATTCCGTTTGGGACCGTTTTGTCAAATGGGTAACACGGAAAGGCTAAACGGAACTGTAGACCTGTCTAAGGCGAACCTTTTCCGCGTCGGATATACTGGATCCTGAATCGCGCACAGTCGCGATGTAATCAACGTATCACGAGATATTTTATGAATTCGAAAAGACTAAATGCGCGAGTTGTTGCGGCGATTTCGGTAATTGCGCTGACGAGCGGTCCGTTCGCTGAAGCGTCATTGGCAGCCGAGCTAATCGCTCAATCACAGCAGAACTCTGGTCCTCCGGTAGCGCCATCGTTCTTGAAGCAAGCTGGGCAAAAGCTTTTTGTTAGCGCTCAAAAACAAATGTTGCACTCGGTCAATGAAAAGTTGCAGTCGCAACCGCAGGGTCAAGCTGATCCTAACTTTTTGAATAGTACTACGGGCGGTGACGGCACTTTCGGTACTGTGCCAGCCACGATGCCTCTCGGTACAACCACGCAAAGACAAGCGCCGCCTCTTCGCACCTGGGTGCGCGCAGGGGAGGAACCCATTGCGTGTCTGCTTTGTGTTCACGGGTTGGGTTTGCAAAGTAATTCGTATGAGTTCTTCGGTAAAGAACAATCAAATCGTGGATTGGCAGTTTACGCAATCGATGTACGCGGTTTCGGCGCCTGGATGAATTCTAAGGGCAAGTCGAAAATGAATTTCGAGCAGTGTCTGGCTGATGTCAAACAAACGCTGGAAGCCATTCGAGCAGCCAATCCCGGCAGGCCGGTTTATATTCTCGGTGAATCTATGGGTGGGGCGATCGCTCTGCGAGCAGCGTCATTGTATCCCGATCTAGTTGATGGATTAATCTCATCCGTTCCTGCCGGAGAGCGTTTCAATCAAGGCAAGACAAGCGTAAAAGTATTTTTGAATTTGCTGACCGGTGTCAATTTGAGCAATGTCGGCAAAGATGTTGTCAATCAAGCCACCGCCAATCAGAAGTTAAAGTCGCAGTGGCAGGGCGATCCACTCGCTCGGTTGAACCTGACTCCACAAGAGTTGATACAGTTTCAGGATTTCATGAACAGTAATCACGATGCCGCGAAGAAGGTTCTGGACATGCCTGTTCTTTTCGTTCAAGGCAACGGAGATCAGCTTGTTAAGCCAGAAGGAACGTGGGAGCTATTCAACTCGGTCGCATCAAAGGACAAATCATTTTTTGCTGTTCCCGGTGAGCATTTGATTTTCGAAGAGGCTCAAACTCAAGAAGCAGGACCGAGAGATCAAAACTTCCGCATCATTCAGTCCTGGCTCACCGCTAAGGTTGGTCGTCGTAATCGACCTGGTCGCGGTGGCATGGCTGGCGGCTATGGTGGCTCAGCTGGTGCTGGCTATGGTGGCGGTGGCGCCGGCGCCGGCGGTTATGGAGCTGGTTCTAACTCAGGTTCCGGCAACACCGGTTACGGCGGCGGTGTCGGCACCAGTGCTGGCTTCCGCGGAGCAGGTGGCATAGGACGCCTGGCTGGACGCATGGCATTCGTCAATACTGCTGGTCTTGAAGGACCTGCGCAGATGATCGAAACCGGCAACTACAACGGTGCAATTTCAGAATTGGAAAATATTCGGTCACAAAAACCAAACGACCCTAACGTACTCAGTCTATTGGGTCGGGCTTATTTCCAAAGCGGACAAGCCGACAAAGCGGGCACTTATTTTAGAAGTGCCATGCGCATCAATCGCGCCGGAAGCGACCAGGCGAGAGCGTTGAACAGTTACCTGCTGGGCATGAACACAGAGGCTCAGTCATTGGTTCCAGCCTCCTGGTCGACTGCGACTCCATCACCATTCGTAGGTTTCGGTTTGTCAAACCAAGCTCTGCGCAGCACTACCAATAGTGCCAGTTATTCGACTACGGGCAGACCGAAAATTTATGCTTTCTATGCTAACTGGGCAGACCAGTGCAGAGGCATGATCGACGCGGTGGCGAAGCTCTCTTCAATGTACGGTTCTAAGGTTCAAGTTAATTCGATTAACGTTGAAGAGCCAGGCGCAGACGTTCTTGTCGACCAATTCAAGGTCGGACCAATCCCAACGGTTGTGTTCGTCAACGGCAACGGTCAGGTCAGCTCCACCATCATTGGTGAATCTGGATATCCGAATTACGAAAAGGCTTTGCAGGCGATTGCCGGACAATAGATCTGATACTCGGATCTATTTAAGTAGCGCCTGGAATCCGATTTCGCGCACGAGAGCGGACTTCTTCTGCTTGGTGAACATTGCACGTTCCAGCATGGTGTCAATCAGATCGGTGAAGAGAACCGATGGCTTCGAGTGCGACCACAGGTAGAACGCGAGCGAACCTGGCAGCGGATTGATTTCGTTGAAGTACAAATTGTTCGTGTTGAGATCAAGCATGAAATCGATTCTGGCGACGCCACCACATCCAATTAGTTTGAATGCTCTCAACGCCCACTGTTGAGCGTTCGATTTGATTGTCGGGTCAAGATCGGTCGGGTCGATTACTCGGCTCAATCCAGCCATACCCTGAGAGAGCTGCCCGCCCTTCTTACCGCCAGCGCGGATGTATTTGTCTTCGTAAGTGAGTTCGCCGCCGGCTTCCGCGACGGGGATCTCGACTACCGATATTTTGGGTTCCACATCATCCATTATGGAGACGTTGATTTCCATCTTGTTGTCGAGGCAAGGTTCAACAATGATCTGGTGATCGTATTTGAACGCCTGCAAAATCGCGGAGTCTAAAGAGGCATTGTCAGTGGCTTTAGCGATGCCGATACTGGAGCCAAGATTGGCAGGTTTGATAAAAAGTGGAAACTTATCAAAGCCTTCAGCGGATAAAACTTGATTGCGCAATACGGTCAAGTCGCCGCCTGCCGACATGTTCTCGCGTGAAAGAACTACCGATGGCAAAACTGGAATTCCGTGACTTTCTAAAAACTTCTTGCAATGGTATTTGCTCATCGCGATTGCCGACGCGAGAAGATCGCTTCCGGTATAAGTTACGTCAGCTAGTTCCAGAAGCCCTTGAATGCAGCCATCTTCGCCATACGATCCGTGGAATGCCGGGAAGAAAATGTCGACTGGTATTACTTCATCGCTCTCTTCTTTTTTCCCGAAAAGGGCGAATCCGGATTTCTTCGATTTGTTTGGAATGATGGTCAGACCGCCTATGCCTGGCACCGGCAGTAGTGTCACCTCTTGCGCGTCCGCGAGTGTGCCCGGCATGCCTTTGTAGAAATCACGTTTCCACAGAGGATCGCCTGTGTACCACCTGCCCGATGGCGCGATGTATACAGGAATCGCCTGGTATTTGACGGTGTCCATTGCTTCCAGCACCTGGAGCGCTGTGATAATGGAAATCTCGTGTTCCGTCGAGCGACCGCCGAACATCACCGCTACCGTTTTGCGTTTTCCACTACCGTTTGTCATCAATCTATCCTTTGCTAACCATTGCTATAGAATCGCATTCGTTTCGTAAGAACGAAACCTTACCTTGGTTAAAACGAAACTTCACCTTCGTAAAGATCTCCAAGGTCGTTTTCAATCAGCACCACATCGCCATCGGCACAGAACTCCGAGAGGTAGGTCAGCGCCGTGTGCATGTCGTCGAACTCTTTTAATTTCTGCGCGTCGAGACCGCCTTCTTTCAGACCGTCAGTCAGTGCTTTTTTGTTTGTGTCGCCAACAACAAGGACGAGATCGCAAACACTGGCAGCTTTAGTTGCCACCAGTTTGTTTTCCAAGTCCTGACGATCGCCAAGTTCGATCATGCCGGGTGTGACCAGAATTTTTCGGTTGCCGGATACTTGACCGAGCACTTCAAGCGCCGCTGCAAAGCCAATCGGGTTGGAATTGTAGGCGTCGTTTAATCGCAGCACTTCGCCCGTTGCGACATGACCGTTGCCGTTTTCCTTTACACGTAATGAACTGATTGGAACTCTAACCGGTTCCAATCGATTGTTTTCGGTTCGCACGTTGCGCATGGCAGATATCACCGTCTGTGGTGCGATGCCCAGCGCGCAGGCCAGTGTGAAGGATGCCAGAGCATTAGATAAAAGCGGCTTGCCGAGCAGTTGTGTGAAGCCTTCATACTCTTGATCTTGCCAGCGGATTTTAAAATTAGAACCTTTATCTGTCGCGGTTATATCGTAAATTTTGGCGTCGAGATGACCATTACTCTCATCCCATCCATAGTACAAAACAGTTTTCTTCGGATTTTCCGCAGCCATTAAACGGCAGTTCGGATCGTCGCCATTAACGACGAGAATCCCGTCGGCAGGCACGGCTTGTGCTAGTTCCGACTTCGCTTTGAGGACTGAATCCTGTCCGCCGAATCGTTCGAGGTGCATGATACCAATCGCGGTGATAATCGCCGCCTGTGGTGGTGTCAACGTGCACATGCGGCGAATGGAACCGATGTAATAAGCGCCCATCTCAATTACTGCGTACTTGTGAGCCGGCTGGAGCTTCTCGCGAATCTCCCGCGTCACTCCCATATAGCTGTTGATGCTGCCTGGGGGAACGAAAGTCGGAGCGATGGAACCAAGAATTTCGCGCAGGATAATCTTAGTGCTGGTTTTGCCGTAACTGCCGGTGATACCAATCACAATCGGTCCATGTTTCTTGATCAGCGCACGCGCTTCGTTAGCAAAGCCTTCTTGAAGCCCGGTCTCGTATGGTTGCAAGAGCGAGTTCGCCAAAATCAGAAACAGAGGCTGCGAGCGAATCAGCAGGAATTGGTTGACCCAGAATGCCAGTGCCAACAGTTCCTTCGATTCCCGACTGATGTACAGATACCAGCCCAGGTTGGTAGCAATCAACGCCACCACATACAATGCCATCGACAAATAGTAAATGCGCTTCGAACGCGCCGTCATTTTCAGCTTAATCTTGCCGGTCGTGCGCGGATCTTCCTCGCCTCTGACCGTCAAGATTAGCATCGCAAGTGCGATTGCGGACAAGACTTGAACAATAATTGTGCTCATCGATGGCAATAAGAAATTGAGCACCATCGTGAAGAAAACCATGCCGACGCAGATGTTCGATCCTTTACGGTCGAACGCTTTCTTCTCCTTCAACCAGTTGAAGAAGCGCTTGCCTGTGTAATCTTCCTGTTGAAAATATTTCAGGTAACGCAGACTGCGCCTGTAATAGAAGTACAGGTTAACGAGCGAACCGACGACGAAAAGGACGATCGTCTCCATAAATCAGGAGTCTCCTCGTTCGGATTTTGCATCTAACGACTTCAGAAAATCTAAAATGTATCGAGCGCAAAGGTGCACACCATCACCTAAGTAGGGGAAGTGGTCTTTCTTTGGAAAAACAACCAGTTTCGATCCGGCAATCAATTCATTCAATCGATTCGCCATGTCTACAGGCGTTTCCTGGTCTAGTTCACCCCAGAGAATAAGTGTGGGGCTGGTGATTTTCCTGGCGTCTTCGGTGACGTCTTCGTTGACCGTCTTTACCAGGATGTTGCGCAGTTCGCCTGCTTCTTTGTAGTCGCGCGATCCGAACTTTGGAACGAACCAGCCTTCAAAATAATTCGTGTTAAACGTTTTGTCGCTCCACTTGAGAAGCTTGTTGAGCGAGCGCAGCAAGTCGCCGCGGAGTTTCTTCTTTCCTTCAGGTTTGCGCTTCAAGCCGCTCGAATCCATCAACATCAATCCGCGGATTGAGTCAGGATATCGGCTGGCGAGGCGCGTCGCGACTTTGCCGCCGAATGAATGACCGAGCACGTCTGGCTTCTGAATTCCGTTGTCGACAATGTATTTGTGAATGCATTCTGCGTAGCCAATCGCGTCCCAATCTTCCGAAGGTCGCGGTGAACGTCCGAATCCAGGAAGGTCGATGAGATGAACTTGCGCGCTCATGCCGAGCAGCTCGCCAAGCGGGCGCATCCCTTCAATCGACTGTCCCCAGCCGTGCATGATCAGAATCGGATGTCCGGTATCGCCGATTTTTTCGGTATTGAGAACCTGACTGTTCACTGCGTCTGTGGTCAAAGTCGCTACCATGTTTGTTTTGCCACGTTGAGTTTCACATGCTTTGCACAGCCGCTATTGATCGGATATGCGCTGCTTTTACACCTGTTATTATGGCGAAAAAACTCGCGCAGGTCAGCCCGGCAACACGGTTTTGTTGGTTATCTTACTTAAAGGTTACGTCGAGCGGTTCAGGTTGAGTGCCTGTAAAACCGGTGTTAGCTTCCCTATCAGTCATTGATGGATATGTTATTCTCCACATTCGATATGCTCTAAGCTTTGACGATTGAAATGAGACTTCTAAAAGCGATTCAAGCTCATAAATCAATTGGTCAAAATCCGGCAAAACCGAAACGGGAAATTGTTATGTGCGCGAATAAAATTGCCACTCCTGAAGATCTGCGAGAGCGCCCGATTCCCTTGCGAGAAGTAGGCGCTGCCTCCGCGCACGACTATCATGACGTTCCAATTTTACTAGATTCCGAATTAGCAACTGAACCGCTGCATTTTGTCGGCGATCACGGCTTAGCCAGCGAGAGTTATTACGCACGCCGGGACGGACTAAATGCGCCGTACTACAAATCTTTTGCCACCGCATCGAAAAAAGTTCATTTGCGCAAAACTGTCGTAGAAAAATTGGTGTCGATCAATCGGCTACTGGAGCGCTACAACGCAGAACTTTATCTCATGGATGGATTCAGACCAATCGAACTTCAATTTGAAGTTTGGGATGATTTCGTTGCGCAGGCACGTAGTGTCATGGACAATCCAACCGATGAAGAATGCGCTCACTATGCCGGCTTTTACTGTTCAGATCCTCGTTCGTTTGACGAGTCGAATTTTAAAACCTGGCCGACTCATAGCACCGGTGGTGCCATCGATCTCTCTTTGAGATCGTTAGAATCGAAACAGGAACTGTTTTTCGGCAGCGTCTTCGATGATGCGACCGAAATAAGTTATTCCGATCACTTTGAAAAAGTTTCAAATGAGAACAGCAGCGCCAGTATCGTAGAAGCGCGTCGCAACCGCCGCTTACTCTATTGGGCAATGCTCGCCGAAGGTTTTGCGAACTATCCTTACGAGTGGTGGCACTTCGATTGGGGCACGCAAATGTGGGTCACCAACAGCAAAGAGCAGTCGCTAAGCGCGTGCTATGGTTATATGAAGAAGCCCGCTAGCTATGACTTTTAATAATGAACACGATTTCGAAAGATGAGCCTGAAGAACTACCAAAACCGCCCCGTACCGCGGCAGGCGGATCCGGTTCTGGATCCGGTCCAGGCTCAGGCGGAGGAGTGGATGAAAACTGCATATGCGGTTCGGGAAAGATGCTCAGGACTACTGCCGGACCCTCAGGACAAAATATAATTGCAGGGATCTACAATCAGCTTCCACTAAATCTGCGAACTGTTCTTCCCTTCGGAATGGTTCCCGTGTGCAATCTTCACCGTTGGAAGTGATTACGCCCTAGCCGTTTCCAAACTCTCTGAGCTAGCTCTTTTTCCAGACTTCTTTTTCGCTGTCCGTGAAATGTCCCAGTATCTTCCACTCGGGCGACAAGTGAACATCGAACTCTTCGTGGACGCGATCTTGCATTCGTCTCAATAGAGTAGTCACTTGATTCGAAGTGGCACCACCGAGGTTCACCACGAAGTTGGCATGCAAACTGCTGACTCCGGCTTGACCTTCCTGGAGTTGCTTTGCACCAGCCTTATCTAGCAAGAAGCCGGCTGTCCGCTGCGGATCAGGATTTTTAAAAGTGCTGCCGGCGTTAGGCGTGCCGATCGGCTGGGTGCGGAAACGATACTCTTCGTTCTCTTTGGTTTTGCGTTCGATGTCTTCGCGCGCGCCTTGTTCCATTTTAAAGCGCGCTTCGACGACGACGTGTTTGGCGGGATCCAATCTGCAGCGACGATATTCGAAGGCGAGATCGTCTTTGCTCATGGTCTTCAACTCGTTTGTCGTCGTATCAAAGACTAACGCAGAAACAAAAATGTTGGACATGCTGCTGCCGTGCGCGCCGCAATTCATGATCACGCCTCCACCGACGGTGCCTGGAATTCCGACAGCGAATTCCAGTCCGGACAGACCGAGGCTGGCGGCGAACTTTGCAATGTGCGGAAGACGGGCTCCAGCTGAGGCAACAAGCACGCCCGGTTCGGGATTGGTAATCTCGAGCAGGTTGGTTGTTCTAATAACAGTCCCTCGAAATCCCTCGGACGACACAAGCAAATTAGAACCGCCGCCGAGAATAAACCACGGCTCGCCTTTGGTGTTTAACCCATCGATTAATTCGACAAGCTCATCTTTCGTGTGCGGCTGGCAGAGCCTATCGGCTTCGCCACCGATTTTTAAGGTCGTGTGCCTGGCCAGCGGAGCATTGATGGCATCGTCCATTGCTTTAGCGGCTTTGTTTGAGTAGGTCGAGAATTTGGGGTCCAACACTTGTAATGTCACCTGCACCGACGGTCATAATCAAATCGTATGGTTGCAAGTATGGTATCACTTTCCCGGCTAGCTCGGCGACCGAACCTGGCATGTAGTGCGCGTTTGCGTGCTTGAGGTCTTTAACGAATACCTCTGATGTTATACCAGCTATTTCTTTGCCTCTGGCAATGTATATTTCGGATATAAAAACAAGATCGGCATCGTCAAAACATTTTAGAAATTCATTCCAGTGATTTTTCAAACGACCTGGTTGGTGTGGTTGAAAAAGGATCACCAGGCGACCTCTGGTTCCGTCAGGCTTGATGCGGTTCTCGGCGATGTATTGCTGAGCACCTTTGCAGGTCGCATCGACTTCAGTCGGGTGGTGCGCATAATCGTCGATCACGAGAATATCTTTCTCTTCACCCAGAAGCTGAAATCTGCGATTAACACCAGTGAAAGTTTTGAGCGAATCGGCAATCGCTTTGAAATCCATGCCTAGTTCAAGTGCGACAACCATGGTGGCGACCGCGTTGTACTTATTGTGCTCACCTGGAACACTCATGCTCATGGTGCCGAGTACTTCATCCTTATGATAAATCTTCATTCCGAATGAACCGACGCATTCGAAAGAATAATCACAGGGATTGCCTTCTTTGCGAATTCCGTATGTCACCACAGGCAATGCGCTGGTCGCCAAAATATCGTCGCGCAGTTGCAGGCATCGAGCATCGTCGCCGCAGAGCACAACCGCCTTTTGTGTGTTATCGATAAACTTTCTCATCGCTTTTACGATGTCATCCAATCCGCCTGGATAATTTTCCAGGTGGTCGGTTTCAATATTGGTGACGATGGAGATGTAGGACTGAACAATGGTTTGGGTTCCGTCGCTCTCATCGATTTCGGCAACAAAGTAATCGTTGTCACCATGGCGCGCATTCGATTTGATCTTGGGGAAGACGCCACCGACGACTACTGACGGGTCTAAACCGCCGTCTATCAGTGTCTGAGCGACCATGCCGGTCGTGGTTGTCTTGCCATGCGTTCCCGACACGCCGATCAGTTTCTTTCCTCTCGTCAGTTCTGACAGCATTTCAGATCTGTGAACGATTGGAATTTTTAGTTCTTTTGCTTTAACTACTTCTGGATTGTCGTTGGCGATCGCAGTTGAGATGACGACGCAACCTGCGTTGACGAAGTTGTTAACGGCGTGTCCGATGTGAATGTCGGCACCGAGTTGCTGCAATTCGTCAGTAATTTCGGAAGCTTGCTTGTCGCTTCCCGACACCTTCTTGCCACGAGCGAGAAGCAATCGCGCCAGAGCTGACATGCCAATGCCACCAATTCCGACGAAATGAATTGGTGCCTGTATATCTTCTAGATGTATCTTGGATGAGCTGGTAATCTGGTTTTTCGGAAGAGCTCCCTCGCGGGAAGACACATTGATTTCCAAAGTAGCCTCACAGAATGCCGCTTTCGGGCGGTAGAAAGTTGTCAACGGAAGCCAGTCAGCGACTAACTCCCGTTAAATAATAACTGGAAACTTTATTATGCTCAACGAAACAAGTACTTACTTTCCGCTGTTCTTAAGTGCAAATGCTTTTTTAGCGAGACGCGATTTTTTTCTTGCAGCAGTGTTTTTGTGCAATACGCCTTTAGCAACAGCTTTGTCGATGGCGACATACAAACCGCTGAGGTGTGTATCGATCTCTTTGGTATCAGCAGATTTCAAAACATCTTCGAGTCTTGATTGCACTGTGCGAATTTGTGACTTGTAAGCACGGTTGCGAAGGCGATTGCGCTCCGCGGTTTTGACTCTTTTAATTGCAGACTTGATATTCGGCACGACTAACTTTCCGCCCTTCTTGGAACGAACAAACAACAAGTCCAGATTCTAACACACAGAGAGTGCATGTATAGAAGCCCACGGCATGAGACTTAGCGGTACGTAACAATCCAGAGGTGGTGAGGCGAAACTTCCTTGTCGCTTGACTAGAGCCGGACTTTGTGTGAACGATAAACAGAAGCCGTTGTGACTCGGCGATTGGCTGCAAGGTACGGATTAGCACGATTTAGGAATCTACCGGTTGTCATAATTCTAAAAACTGTCTACTTAAGCACGCTGTCCTGAAAACCGAAAAAGACCAGAGAACTCAAGGATCTCTGGTCTAAATATTTGTTGTCGGCGAAGACAATGTTTGGCGTTTTTATGAACGATGTTTTCACATCGGGGTTGCTACTTTGGCAGTGTTGCTGCGCTCGTTAGCTTACTGTGTGCGACTTACTTGTTGACTCCTGCTTTTTTGAGACCGCCATCCCAGGCTTTGTTAAGATAAGCATTTGCAGCGCCTGCACCAGTTCTAAGATTTTGATCCTTTAAGAATTCAACGGCGAAACCGCCACCAGTTGCAAGCTCTTTTTGGAGTTCAGCACTCTTGCCCTCGAATTTGCTGGCGACAGTGTCAGTCAAATCATCAGTCACCTTGTCGGCTGCTTGCAAATTTTGCTCGACTGAGTTGTCGCCTTTCTCGGCTTTTTTCTCAGTAGTTTCGGTAGGCGCAGCAGCCTCTGTTGGTGCTGAAGCCTTCTCAGGTGGTGCAAAAGCATCGAGCAGACGATTGTGCTGCTCAGTTGACGCACTGTCGCTTCCGGCACCGCCAGTAGCATCCAATGCAGGTTGTTTTTTGTTCGTTCCGCCGGTATCGCCGCCGCCTTCAATAATCATATTCCTAGTGGTTACTCCTCAGTTTTTGATTTCGCCCACGACAAGATTATTAGTTAACTCAATTTCATGTTGGGTTTAGTAATAACGAGTGGTTTGGTTGTGAATTCCGGCTAGAGCGCCGTAGGGCTTCACTTCCATGCCCTTATGTATACGAGCTTACGCGTCACCCCAGGCACCGTCAATGCGGATTTTACGTAGTCACAAATGAATCTCCGCTCACACTTCTCCATTGAGAGCCCGCCAAAACAAGCACGGGTAAGGGTTTTGAACTTCTGACCAGGAAACCATTTATTTTGGACTTTTTGCAGTTTGCCGACCTGGTGTTACTTGAATTCGCCGCAACCCGCAACATCGTTCTCAGCTAGATGGCAGATCGCGCAGCGAAACGCTTCCTAATATCACTAGTTTTTAGTGACCTTCCATTCGAAAACATACCGCATCTGCACGTAGGGCGGCGATCCGGTCGGCAACGGATCCAGTGGCGAGGCGGCTTGCAGCGCTTCAAGTGCCGACTGGTCAACGGTTTCCACGCCGCTGCCATCGGCTATCGAGGCATTGGCAATCGTTCCGTCCTTCTTTATGGAGAAAACGGTGACGATTTTCTGTTCTTTGAAGCCTTTCGGTGGTTTCCACTTCGCCTGAATGTCCTTCTTCATCTTGTCCATATAGGCGCCGAAGTCTACGTTCGAGAATGTGGCTCCATCATAAGAATCATCGTCCTCTTTCTCTTCTTGTTTAGGCTTAGTACTTGTATTAGATACTGATCTACTTATAGAAGAGATCTTAGTCTGTTGAGTGGCGGACGGTTTGCCCGTTGTGTCAACCGGATGACCGATGTTGACAATCTTCTTTGGTGTCGAGCTCTTTACCGGAATGCCGACGACTGTTTTGAGCATCTGCGCACCCGCGTCAGAAGTCGCGAAGATTGGAACTTGCTGCTTGCGGAAATCCAGGGCAACTTTGTCGGTCACCATCTTTTGCACATACTGCGCGACCTGGTCGAATTCCACTTGTCCGCCTGACGTGGCCAGCCCTTCCAACAACTGCTCTATAAATGCAGAGCAAGGCTTGGTCGATGACGGATAGGACTTTCCGTTGATCATGGTCGACGAGAGTATTGTGGTGCCAGTCTCTTGCGCGATTTGTTGAAGCGTAATTTTGGTCGCATCATCCGGCGTGGTCGGCTCGGCAGGCTCATCGGCGTCATCAGCATTTTTTTGTTTGTTGAGCGGAGCGAGGTCCAGCAAGCAAAGAATCTGTTTTGACTGCGTTCTTTTCTGCAGATTGGCAAGCGTTGCTTTCAACTCGATCGAACCAAGTTCGGGTTGGCTGGCTGGAGTGTCGAACATATACAGGAGCAAATCGCTGCCGTCGGCTTTTCTCTGCGCACGTGTGCAAAAGTACAGGATGATCAAATCGTTAGGCAGCGCGTTTTTCAAGAGCCATGTATCGCCGAGCGCTTTTGCAACGTTGTTTCTAGTAGCCTTATTGTTGGTGACGATCACAACGCGAGACTGACCAAATTTGCCGAGATCAGGGCTGGCAAGAAACTGGGATAAGAGCGACGCATTGTTCTGCGCGTTCTTCACAGGACGAATGGTGTCATCGTTAAACGCTTCAAGACCCACAAGCAGAGCCCATTTATCGCGGACTACAACTGCCGGCTCGTCGGGTTTCAACGTGTTAGTGATTTTTTCTTTCGCTGCTCTTGCTGCGTTGACCGGATGGAGAGCGGCTTTGGCAGCAGCGATCGGTTTTAACAAAGATTTTTTGACAGGCTCTTTTTCCGGAGGCGTCGCACATTCCGCTTTCTTATCGAAGTCTAAACCCACAGTGCCAATCGAAAGAACCAGGAAAAAAAGCGAAATACTAAATTTTCTTTTGCTCATTCCACCCTCTATATCGGCTTACACCGCGCCGGTTTTCAATAACTGGCTATTGTAACCTACTCCGAGGCAGCGCTCTATATGTTCGATTTCTCTGCTCGACAAACCGTACGCTTGATAAACGATCTGGTCGATTTCCGCGCGTTGGTCCACTGCATTTTGGACGTTTTCATGATTCTGGCAAAGCAATACAGACAAGTCGGCAATGCGCTTGGATAGCCGTGCTTCGCATATCGGTAGCGGCATTGTTTCCACCGTTTCGATATCGATTTGCGCAAGCGCTCTTCCGTCTTCACGTGTTTTCAATCGGTAAAGATAATGCCAGAGTGTTGAATTCATCAGCCCGAGCAACAGATGTAAATCGATGCCATGCTCACTGCCACTGCGCTGGCAGGAGAAACTATGAACGTTGTTTAAATGATATAAACCAGTGTCGTCATAGGCGGCGACGATTCGATCCGCTGTTTGTCGCATCAAAATTTTTGGATTCTCAATCACTCGCGGATCGAAACCGCCACCAAACAACAGCTTTGGATCGACTTTGAGCCATGTGCCATCCCAACCTGCGATGAACGGCGAAACCATGCCACCAGATTTGATGCCCCTCTTATAGAGCGAATTGATTTTTGATTCAGAAACAATTGTCTTTTGGCCTTCTCGAGCGCGAATGCCGGTGTGTCCACGCGCGACAGTCGAGAGCGGAGCCAGTGCCTCGAGGCGCACAGCCAAGTCTTCATCGATTGATTCAAAGACAAGGCGAAACCGACTCTGATCTTTTGTCACCAGCCGTGATGCCTTGATCTTGTATTGCGTTTTGACAACGCTCGCATTTTTGGCACCAGATACGGGGCAGGAAAATTTGACCAGCTCGATTGGATAATTCAATTCGCCGCCAGCGGCTGCGTCGTCTCGTTGATATATGGCCGCACACCACCTGCCCACAACCGCGCCTTTCATCGTGTCTTCGGGAAACTCCGACAAACTCAGTATTCGAGTTTTGTTCAACAGATTGGCGCGGAGCCTGGCGTATCCTTTTCCCGTTAAGAAACTGTTTGGAATAAACAAACAAATTTTGCCACCATCGGCGACGTAATTGAGTGCGACTTCCTGGAAGATCGAATTCAAGCGAATTTTGTATTCGGCCGAACTTGGAAAGTGGTGTCGCAGAAACGCTGACGTGGAGCCCAGAAGCTTCTCTTGATTGCGACTGCCATAACTTATATATGGAGGATTAGTAATCACGAGGTCGAACCGATCGCTTTCAGTTTCGTTGTTAAGGGCGGCTGAATCACCATTGCGTTTCGCATTGAAGGAATCAAGAGCGTTTTCCACGAAGACGGTTTTGTCGGCGGTTTTCACACCGACGGAATCACGCTTGCTGTTCACACCGGCGGAACCGCCAGCGATTTTCTCACTGATAGAACTACTACTAGTTTTCGCGCTGAAAGAATCAAAAACCGAATCAGTCATGCGAAGATTCGTCCGCAAGCATTTGACAAGCCGCGCGAAATCCAGACCAGGAGTCTCGTTGCCGGCAGCATGATATGCACTGAAAGCCACCGACCAGATCGCAATCGCAACAGCTCGGCCATCGACATCTCTTCCATGTATCGTTTCGCATGCCGCTGTATATATCTGCGATGGAGTAGCGCCAATGGAGCGCAAATTTCTGATTATGCCAAGCAGAAAATTTCCGGTTCCGCATGCCGGATCTAGTATTGAAAAAGATATATCTTTTGGCTGTTGGAGCCGTTTCATTAACTCCGCTAAGTCTTTTCCTAGAGTGTTCTCAAGGCAGTAGTCCACTACCCATGGTGGCGTGTAGAACTGCCCTTTTTTGCGCCGTCCATACTTACCGTCAACGGATGTTCGTATATGCGCTATGAAGTTTTTTCGTTTCGGTGCTGACGCATCCGAGCGTTTTGGTTTCTCCGCCGAAAGCTCCAATTCGTGACTTGTCAGGTGTTCGTAAAGCGACCCGGCGAGTTCGATGGATGGATGGAAAGCCGCATCAAGAAAGGCGCTTGCCTCGTCGGCTAGCTCGGAATAATTTTTCAGTTCAATCGCCTGCGCGAAAGGATATATATCGAAGGATTGAAGAAATCTCTCAGGCGCAGGCACCGCATCTGGTATGCCCGTCTCTATAGACGATGACGATAGATTGCAACCATATTTGGTGACCATCCACACCAAAAATAATCGCATCGCATATGTATCGCAAAGCTCGATGATATGTTCATGCGAAGCTATATCCACTGCTAGTGCGCTTATATTTGGATTGTTACGGAGTATGGAGTTGGCGATCTCCAGCCTGAACGCTTTGAAATTTCGGTTATCTGTCAAAATCGGCGGCAACGGCGACTGGCTTTCTATTTGTGGCAGGATATCTATCGGCTACGATACTCTACATTCGATCTAAATGCGAGCCGCCGGAAGCATCACCGGTTGGCGTTCACAGAGATATGAACAGAGCGACAAGGGTTAATGCTTAAGCTGTACGATTAAATATCTACACCTGTCAAAAACCTGTAGAAAACTCATGTACATAAGTCGATATCGAGCTGCTATTTTCTACATGCACGATAGGTCAATTGCTGAATTTACCGGGCTTTGGAAGAAATTGACAGTTGGTTTAAAAGGTGGCGTGTTGTCAGGAACCCTGTTCATAATCTCTACACCGATAGGTAACCTGGAAGATATTTCAGAGCGTGCTAAACGCACGATGTCCGAGGCCGATCTTCTATTGGTCGAAGATACTCGGGTCACCATAAAACTGCTCAATCACCTGGGCATTCACAAGAAAATGATCAGTTGTCATAAGTTCAATGAGGAAGCGCGACGCGAGCTTCTTGTCGCCGCTAACGCTGATAATCAGAAGGTCGCGTTGATTTCCGATGCAGGCACTCCTTTGATTTCGGATCCAGGACAACGAATCGTGGCTGAGGCGATCGAGCTTGGCATGGACGTCATCGCAATTCCCGGACCAACTGCTTTTGTACAGGCGCTGGTTGGCAGCGGTTTGCCATGCGACCGTTTTGTCTTCGAAGGATTTCTTCCCGAAAAGGATTCTGCTGTGAAGGCAAAACTAAAATCGCTGGTCGGTGAGGAGAGAACACTTGTCTTCTACGTGTCGCCTCACGGTTTGAGACGAACCATCGCCCACTTCCACGAAGCGCTCGGGGAGCGGCGCGTCTGTCTCGCTCGCGAGTTGACCAAACGTTTTGAAGAATACATTAGATGCAATTTGAGCGAACTCGAATCGCTGCTTACCGACGACAGATTGCGCGGTGAATTTGCGCTAGTCATCGAAGGCGCAGAATCCAAGCCGATCAAAGAGATCGATCCGGACGTGGTGAGAACATATGTACTTGATCGATTCGCAGAAGACACATCCTCTAAAGAGATAACCGCGGATCTGGTTGCGAACTTCGGCATGCGCAAATCGGAAGCTTATGAGCTGGTTTTGGGCATCAAAAAAGAAGTAAACGGCTGAACTCCATGCGTGGAGATGAGATAATGATCTGACGATTGCCAGCCGTCAGGCACACTCCTAGTTGCAAGGAATTAGTCAATGTTTCAACCAGGCAAGGTTCTGAAAGTTAAAGTAGAGACGAGTCCTGGGGAGATGGGCTTTGGTCGGGCGACAATCATCGAGCGTACCGGCACCCAATTGCTGATTCAAGTCAGAACAAGCCGGGATCCGAACAAAGTATTGCCCAAAGGAACCAAGATTTGGTTCGTCAATGACTCGCCACGACTGACATTCAATGGCATGTGGCAGTCGACCGTGATTGGCAGCCAGGTTTCGAAAGGCCGTCAGGTGCTCGTTTGCGCCGCTCCGAAATTGGAGCCTGCCTCGCAAAAACGCAAACAACATCGTGTCTCAATCGAAGTTCCAGTCACTATTTCACTGGATATCGATGGACTCGAAAAAATGGATTTCAAAACCGTCGATCTCTGCAAATCCGGCTCAGCGATTGAAACTTCGCGTATAGATTCTTCAGTCGCGGTGGATGTTGGTCTTGAACTCAAAGCTGTTTTGCATACCGGCGATGGTGATGTGACCTTGACTGCCAAGGTTTTGCGTGTCGACCACAATTGGCTCGCGAATAAGACAACGCTTGGTTTGGAATTTATTGCGTTGTCACAGCAATCTTCTGAAATTCTCGATAAAGTTCTTGTGCGTGTCGGTGGAACACCAAGAGATTCTGATCTGGACAAAACCAGTGGTGGTGCCGCCGGACGCGAAGGAATGACTTCGTGGGCCAAGCAAGTCAGAAAAACTCCGGCCATCGACGCCGTTCATGATCCTCAGGCAGATTCATCCGAAGACCTCGGTATCATCGGCGAAGACGATATTGAAATCGCCGATATGGACGAAGAATCCGATGTGAAAACAGAAGCTGATTCTGCCAAAATCGATAAGTAAATTCGGAGAAGTTAGTTCAAGGAAACTCAGGTAGTGGCAAGCGAATCAATAACACTCGTAGAAGCTCTGGTACTAGGTGTGGTGCAAGGGCTGACCGAATTTTTGCCGATCAGTTCCAGTGCGCACTTGCGGGTAGTGCCTGCAGCGCTGGGCTGGCACGATCCGGGCGCCGCTTATTCAGCGGTTCTACAGTTGGGTTCAGTGCTGGCAGTGATCACTTATTTCTTTAAACAGTGCGTAGGCATTGCGGTTGGTTCCGTCAAAGCAATTAAGGAGAAGGACTACTCCGCTCCCGATTTTCGTTTGGCTGTTGGTATCATCGTCGGTACCGCTCCGATATGTGTTCTGGGATTGTTGCTGAAAAAATTGCTCGAAAGCGATAACAGTCCGTTGCGTTCGCTCATGGTGATCGGCATCGTTTCCATCGTCATGGGCTTGATGTTGATCGTCGCCGAAAAGTTCGGCAGTCAAAAGAAAAACCTGGAACAGGTGAGCATCCATGAAGGATTTTTGGTCGGTCTTGGTCAAGCGCTCGCGCTGATTCCGGGCTGTTCTCGCAGCGGTTCCACTCTGACAGTCGCGATGCTGCTTGGTTTAAACCGCGCTGATGCGGCGCGATTCAGCTTCCTGCTCGGCATACCCGCGATTCTTTTAAGTGGACTGCTTGAACTTAAGGAGCTAATAGAAGTAGGCTTTCTACAAAGCGACGTCGTCAATCTGGCCGCGGGGTTAGTCGCATCCACCGTCGTCAGTTACGCCGCCATCTTCTGGCTGATCAAGTATTTGCAAAATCACTCGACCTGGGTTTTTGTTGTGTATCGAATGATTTTCGGTGTCTTTGTGATCTGGCTTTCCACGCGCTAGCCTATCGTTCGTTTGCGAACCGAAACTCAAGCAAGATTTTGATGAATGGCGTCTTGTGCGTCGCAAACCTCGCCAGGTTGTGAACCTCGTCGCGTTCGAACCTGATGTTTTGCTAACCAATGCTTAGTGGAACATGCATGCGGATTCATGCGTTGCCAAAGACAGCGCCATTGAAGCTTGTGAGCTGAACGAACGTTGTTCGTTACTTGACGTGGCGGAATGGTGCCATCGAGGTATAGAACGTTCGCATCTTATTCGGTGCGCTCAGTTTTTGGTGCGTGACCGATTGCATCCACTCCTCGAAGGAAGCGGCTGCCACGGCGTATCCAAACGGATCATGATTGCAGAAATAAACTTGTTGATTACTGCTGTCGCGACCATTAAAAGCAATCGAGTTTCCGCATCCATCAACGTTGTACGCGAGGGCAATAAAACCGGACATTGATCCGAGGTCTTCATCGAATGCGTAGAGCGTTTTCGGATGGGCTATGCCGGCGTCCGCCCACATTCCTGGTCCGACGGTTTGGACAAAAGTCCGGTAGCCCGCTGGGAAAGTACAGCGCAGACGTTCTTCAGCCGTCGCGATTTCACTGTCTCTGACAGCAGAGGGGCCCTTCCAGGGAATCCACGCGTACTTGGCGGACTCGTCGTAAAGTCCAGGCACGAATAGCGGCTTGTTACCGACTTTCTTGCTTGCGTGTTCCGTCAAAAATTCTGCAAAATCAGCTGTCATAAAACTGATTATACTCGACGTGGTATTCGCTTGACCTGAAGTGGGAGTCCGATTTAAATTGCCACGTCGGTCAGTCGCGGGCGGCGTGGTTCTACCCGCGGTGGCACGTCCGTGAGCGGCAAGAACTGTCCTTCGGCTGGTTGATAGCTGAAGACTTCACCAGTTTCAATCTTGTATGTCCAGGCATGCAAATTGAGGGTACCGCCGGCTATGCGCGCGCTGACAGCCGGATGCGTTCTGAGATTTTCCAATTGAACGAGTACATTCTCCTGGATTGTGATGTTGAGCAATTCATCTTCGCTGTGCACGTGTTTGGCGTAATTTTCTTTGATTGTCATCCTGGTCGCTTCGGCGTGGGAGAGCCATGCTGCGACAGCAGGCATATCGACGAGGTTCTCAGGGTGGAGTATTCCCTTCATTGCTCCGCAGAACGAGTGTCCGCAAACGATAATATCTTTGACGCCGAGTCCGGTGACCGCGAACTCGATGGTTGCGCCTTCTCCACCATTGGCGGCGCCATAAGGAGGAATGATGTTGCCCGCGTTGCGCAGGATGAACAAGTCGCCTGGGTCGGTTTGAGTAATCAGGTTGGGATTGATCCGCGAGTCGGAACACGTGATAAACAGCGCATCGGGATTCTGTCCTCCGGCAAGGCGCTCGAACAGCTCCTTTTGGGAAGCGAATATTTCGGATTGAAAATGGTGCAGCCCGTTGATGAGCTTAAGCATGAGAAAACTCCTTACCCTGATTTGCGGGACACGTCGGCTATTTGCGTCTAAATCATTCGCCAGTCTTTCGAGCATTCAATGATTGAACATTTCGTGCAAAGCATATCAGAAAAATTCTCCGACTAAATGTATGACTACGAACAATGAAGAGTCCCGTAATCACTTAAAGAGTGAGGCTTGACGGGGCTGCTTAGTGGCGTTCTGGATACGTCGGATCTCTCGCGTCATGCGAGGACGGGCAGGCAGTTAATTGCAAAGCCGCGTAACCTGGCGAGCACTTCTGAGAGGATCGATGGTCGGTTGTGAATCTTCCCTTATTTCAAACCATCCGGATCCGTGAGAGCGGACTCTTCCTGTTCTTCAAGAGCCGGCATAACTTCGCCGTTAAACGCTCCAAATTGTGACGCCGCCGGCTTTGGCTTACCGCCTGCCATCTCTTCGCGCAATAAACGTTTGAACTTAATCAGCTTTTCTTCTTGCTTGTTCAGTTCCATCGCTTTGGCGTCGAGGCGTTGTTCTTCCAGCGTCTTCACCTCTTTTGTCGAGGTTTCTTGTTGGTCCTGGAGTTTTCCGAGAATGACTAAACCACCGAGGAACATTCCCACGCAGATGATTGAGGTTAGCACCACATATAGTGTCTTGGCTTTTTCTGGTTGAACAATTTCAGGTCGAAAAATTAGTGCGTCTTTCATGTCTGCGGCGCACTGATAGCGACCGTCAGAGTCTTGATTCGTGGCACGCATGACGATATCGTTGATGTGATCTGACGCATTTGGATTCAAACTTTGCGGGCACGATGTCGTGAGAGCGAGCGGATCTTGTCCGGTCAACAAAAACTGAATGGTGGCACCAAGAGCATAAACATCCGAGCGCGGGTCTGCCGCACCCCAGTATTGCTCGGGCGGTGAGTATCCTTGTGATACCACATGCGTGTTGTCTTCCGACTCCTGAAACGGTCGTGCGATCCCGAAGTCGACGAGCTTAACTTGATCGTTTGTGTTGATCATGATGTTGCTCGGTTTTAAATCGCGGTAAATAACTGGTGGATTGTGCGTGTGCAAATAAGTCAACACGTCGCAAATTTGCGCGGCCCATTCGATAATCATGTCTTCATCGAACGGCTCCTGGCGTTTTGTCATCATCTCATGCAGATTTTGACCCTGGACATATTCCATAACCAGGTAGTAGCGTCCGTTTTCGCTGAACTGATCGAGCACGCGGACGATATTGGGATGGTCGAGGTCGGCAAGAACATTGACTTCGCGCATGAAGAATTCGCGAGCTTTTTCTTTGTCTTCACCACGAATGAAGTCGTCGCGGAGTTCTTTAACGACTGCTGATTTCTTTTGTTGGCTCAATGTCGAGAGGTTTAAATCCCTCGCCATGTAGACCGTACCCATGCCGCCTTGACCGAGACGGTCGACTACTTCCCAGCGACCTTTGAGCACAAACGGAAATTCCGATGCAGGGCCGCCACCGAAGCGATAATTGTCGTTGTTGTAAGAGGGAGGCGAGGTCATGAGAAACAACCATATCGGTTAGTCAAAGTATTGTTAGTATAACAACAGATATTCACCGGCGCGAGCAGGATTAATCTGGGTCAGTTAATGGTGCCGGCTGAGTGCCGAGCTTGGATCAACAAATCGTGGTGGCTTCGGCAATCCGTTGAGATAGAGCGGTTGACTGGCGCTCAGGAGTCGAATTTCGGAGTCGCGCTATCTGAACTTTTGATTTTGTGATTGGAACTCAGTTTCCGGGTACTTGCTTCTCTGTTCTATACCGCGCGACAATTATTTCGACAAGATCGTTGCGCCGACACTTTTTTCACCGTTGCGAAAAATCCATGGTGGTACCGGATTTGATGCTGACCACAAACCTCTTCGTGCGGTCTTGGCGTCTGACTGGAAGCGCTTCAACAGCTCGTCTTTAGGCGCAAATTTATCGCTCCACCACGCCAAGCCTTTATTAACCAGCTCCTGGTTTAAATTGGTTCCGTCAGCCAGACTGACAACAGCAATCAACCTGCCCATCTTGTCTTTGCCGCGCAGGTCGATGGATACGACTTTGCCGAAACAATTCTCATTGGTAAACTTTTTTGCTTCTTCTCCATATTCCTGCGTCGGTTCTGGACAATCAATTCCGTAAAGAATCACAGTTGCCCGGGTATCGCTGAGTTGAACTTTGAACGTGTCACCGTCCACAACAGAAACAACTTTGGCGGAGAATGAAGCTGCCAGCGCCGGAGGAGTACTGCAAGCCATAGCCGTTAATACCGATATTAACAGCCCGTTCTTTAGTTTTACGCGCATCTCGCCTCTTTGCGTTAGCCTTGATTTCGTTTTGTTTGGAACTTGACAGACTTCATCTCGGAGAGAATTTGATCGGCTTCCGCCGCGGCATCTGTTTCACGCAGCGCCCGAGCGAGCATCACCAGATCGTCGGTTTTGAGCGGTTGTTTCTCGCGGGCGCATTTAAAAAGTTGCGCTGCTTCAGAGTATCGTCTCAGTTTGAAACTGGCACGAGCGGTGAGGCATTCGGTTTCGTAGTCGAGGTCTTGATCTGGTTTTACGAGCTGCACCTGTCGCAGACTAGTTTTGTAATCTTTGAGTTCATATAGAATCTGGGCTTTTAATAAACGGGCCTGATTGTGCTCCTCAGCCCGGCTCAATACTGCATCGATAACCAGTTCCGCGTTCTTGAACTTCCGATCGATAAAGTATAAGTGCGCAATTTTCAGCGCTACATCGTTATTGTCAGGCTGCTTTTCTGCGAGCGCGAGATAGTGTTTCAGTGCGCCATCGCGGTCGTTGGCTGCGTCCAGAATGTTGGCCTCGAGCAAAAATAACTTGTCGGGATCATCGCCGAGCTCTCGCATTTTTTTAATTGTTTCAAGTGCCACCACTGTGTTGTTCGATTTAGCGAGCGAGAGCGCCAATGTTTTTGCAATCAAGAATTTATTCGGCGAACGCTCATGAGCGATCTTCGCAAACTCAATTGCCTTGTCGGTTTTGCCTTGTGCTAAGTAAACTTCGGCAAGACCATGGATCACTAAAGCGTTTTTGTCATTCCTCTTATAGCTGGTTTCGAGTATGGTGGCAGCCTCGTCGAGTCTGCCTTGATCCCGTGCCACTACTGCTAGTGCCAATGATGCGATCGTGCTTTGCGGAACGTTTTTAATAACTTCGTTAGCCTTCTTCTCAGCCTCGGCTGTGCGACCTTCTCGGGCGTCGATCAGGGCTTCGACAGAACGAACGTGCGGTGTTACAGTTGGATTTGCCAATAGAGGTTTGATCAGTTCTCGCGCTTCCGGATTGCGTTGATCGTATAAATCGATCATAGCGAGATTAAGGCGTGGTGCGGGTGACGCAGGTGCTAAAACGAGAGCACGCTGGAAGTACACCGCGGCCTGCTGATCGTCGCCGAGTTCTCTCAATACCAATCCGAGGTGATTGAGCAAATCAGTGTTGCGAGGGTCGAGCTGCGCTGCGGCTCGCATGTGAGGCAGGGCGTCTTTGAACTCGCGCTCCACGACATGGTTCCACGCCAGGCTGAAGTGAGCGTTGGGATTGTCAGGATCCGCTGCTACCCATCTCGTGGCAGTCGCTTTGGCTTTCTCCATTTCATGCCTCGAAATGAAAAGCTCTGTCAATTGAGACAGTGACTGCGTGTGCGTGTGGTCATATTTCAGCGTCTGCTCGAAAGTCTCAATCGCTTTTTCTATTTCGCCTCGAACTTTATACATCAATCCAATTTGATATCGCAGGCTGGCATTGTCTGGTTGTTGCTTTAAGGCTTGCAGCCCCTGCGCCATTGTTTCTTCGACTCGACCACTGGTGATCAATCGGTATACCAGACTAACCTCAGACGTCTGATCGATGTCGAGATTATCCATGCCAGTTGGCAGAGCTGTCGGGTCTTTCAGCGCAGTTTGCGGATTTTTCGGGGACGAACTAATTGGCGCTGGTGGTGCGATCGTTCCGGGCTTCAGTGTCGTGGACGGAGCCGCAGCTCCTTTGACAGAGCCAGTTAACACGCTTAATGGCTCAGGTGTCGAAGGGGCACCAGATGGTATCGCTGATGCGGTTGATTGCGAAGGTGTTGCTGACGCATCCGACGCAGAAGGCGTCGCTGACGAGGTCGATGGCGGCACGGACGCTGGCGGATCTGATGGCGAAGGCGTCGTTGTCGAGACTGACGGCGGCGTTTCTGCTGCACCAGGCGCCGATGTCGTGCCCGACGAAGTCGTTTGTGATGGCGTCGCCGACGCATCCGATGGTGGCGTGGTCGCGCTTCCCGGCTG
Source organism: Candidatus Obscuribacter sp. (assembly GCA_021772095.1). Lineage (GTDB taxonomy): Bacteria > Cyanobacteriota > Vampirovibrionia > Obscuribacterales > Obscuribacteraceae > JADYXR01. The sequence continues at coordinate 34,657 of JADYXR010000155.1, forward strand.
TGCCACCGGAGGACGACTACCACCGCCTCGCAGTCCAAACAAGCGCTCTGGTACTTTCACCGTTCCAGATCGTGGTGTCAGCCGCGATGCATCGACCAGCGAGCGAGCCTGCGAAAGTCGGTACTGAATCTCCGGACGGCGCGGATCCAGCTCATCGGCGAGCATCAGTTCTTTCAACGCATCATTGAGTTTACCGATGCTAAGGAGTGTCGAGCCCAATTCAAAGTGCGCAGGCGCGGATTGCGGCGAGACTGCCACAGCTTGCTTGAAGTGTGCCAATGCTTGTTTGCTGTCACCACGCAGGAATTCTATGCGGCCGAGTCCAAGAAAGCCTTCTCGATTCTTTGGCGCGATTATGGTGAGGCGCTTGTAGAGGGTTTCTGCCGACGAGTATTCGCCTTCGGAGAAGCGGTCGTCCGCTTCCATGATGACGCGAACAATCTCTTCTTTGCTGGCTGAATCCTTGCTGCCAGGCGTTTTATCCGCAGCGTTGGACGGCGTTGCCGACAATAGCAAAGTCAAAAGAATCAGATTCGTTACGAAGGTCTTCATTTAAATACAGCTCGTGACAAGCCATTTATAGCAGGTTGTTGTGACGAAGTAGTTTTGAAAACAACGCCAGACTTTCACGGTGACTCTCGTCCAGGCGCCAGTTCAGATTATCCACAAAATAAGTTTCCATCCGCGCCCGGCTCAAACCGGTCATGCTCACCGCTCTTTCGATCACTTGTTCGAGCATTTCCCCGGTCCCAATTTCTCGGGCGGTTTGCAAACTCTCACTGACATGACGATAACTCTCGGGATTTTGTTCTACGAATTGACGCCGCGCCACAAAAACTCCGAAGACCATCGGCAGTTTCATTTTGCTGGTCCACCATTCGCCCATATCAATACGATGGTTGCCCTCAGAAAAAGCTTGATCGATTCGCAACGCTTCATCGCCGATCACAAGCGCTCCTTGAAATCCGGCGTCGCCCTCGTCAATCTGAGGTTTTTCGACGACTTCAAGTTTTGGGCTGCAACCAAACTCGAGTTTTAACATCAGCGCCAACAGTCTGATCGAGGTCGCCGATGCTCGCGGAACGGCAACCCGAGCGTCGCCCAGCAACTCCGGTTTACATTTTGAAAAGAACAAAACGCTTCCGACAGGACCAAAACAGGATATCGATAAGTTCGGAATTAACTGCAGATCATCACGGCTGAGGTAAAGGAACGAGCTGCTGGAGCTCATCTCAAGATTGCCGGCTTCGATGAGCAAGTTTAATTCTTGGGGCGTGCCATCAATTAGATTTGCCTCTAATGCCACTCTGCCGGTTTCTATCGGCAGGTTGATTGGCAGGCAATTGCTGAAATTAATCTGCCCGACCCTTGGTAAACCAGGTTGGGTCAGGTGTTCAGTGGCGTTAACGGTATTCGAGTCTGTAAAAATAATCAGAATTAGGTTGGGAGGAGAACCGACCTTTTAGTATAAACAAACGCGGCCTCACTCCCTATCAACTATTATTCACGTCTAATCGCAGTAGTCAAGAGTGTACATTGACTAGGTGGAAAACTTTTAGCTAAATCAGTCCATTTTTTTGTCGACGATTTGTTTTAAAAGCCCCATGGTTAGTCGGTTTCGTCACTCATTTGAATTTGGTTGAGGAGATAGCATCGTGAGAATGGTGGATTTGATAGTCGGTAAACGAGCCGGCGGTGAGCACTCCAAAGAAGAAATCCAATTCATAATCGATGGCATCATGGACGGCTCCGTCCCCGACTATCAACTGAGCGCCTGGCTAATGGCAGTCTGCTGGCGCGGCTTGACCCATCAAGAAACCGCGTGGCTCACCGATGGCATGTGCCGCTCCGGGGATGTTCTTGACCTCTCGCACGTTGCCGAGTGGATCGGAGACAAGCACAGCACCGGTGGTGTGGGCGACAAAACCACTTTAGTATTCGTTCCGTTGCTTGCCGCCGCCGGGATTCCGATGGCTAAGTTATCCGGCCGAGGCCTGGGTCACACTGGTGGCACCATCGATAAACTCGAGGCTATTCCCGGGTTTCGCACTACATTGTCAAAGGAAGAATTTGTCGAACAAGTCAAAAATGTGTCGATGGCAATCGCAGGGCAAACCGCGGAACTGGCTCCAGCAGACGGAAAAATCTACGCGCTGCGCGATGTGACTGGCACTGTCGAATCGATTCCATTAATCGCCGCGTCTGTCGTATCGAAGAAACTGGCAGCCGGAGCCAACCTAATCATTCTCGATGTTAAAGCTGGTCGCGGTGCATTCATGGACACGGTTGAGAAAGCCAAAACTTTGGCAGAAACAATGGTGGCTGTGGGCAAAACGCTTGGTCGGCCGGTCAACGCAGTCGTCACCGATATGGAGCAGCCGCTGGGAAATGCGGTCGGGCATACGGTCGAAGTTATCGAAGCGATTGAAACTTTGAAGGGACGCGGACCAAAAGATTTGCATGAACTCTGCATGGCTCTAGGCTCGATGGCTCTTGTTACAGCCGGAAAAGAGAAGAGCCAGGAAGCGGCTCGTGATAAATTAAAGAAACTGATTAGCGACGGTACCGCTCTGGAGCTATTTCGAAAACTGGTCCGGGCTCAGGGTGGCGACGACAAGGTAATTGACGACTACAGCATAATGCCCACTGCAAAACACACATTCGAATTGAATTCACCGGAAGGTGGAGCGACCTGGGTCGAGCATCTCGACGGCAGAAAAATTGCCGAGACGCTCAAGATTATGGGCGCCGGTCGAGAGAAGAAAGGTGATCCAATCGACCTGGGTGTTGGTGTGGTTCTTAAAGCGAAGGTCGGAACTAAGGTGGCTGGCGGATCGTCACTAGCCACTGTCCACGCTAACTCAGAGGAGCAGTTCAATAAAGTCAAAGACAAATTGCTTTCTGCATTCACCTTCAGCAAGACCGAAGTAGCCGAGGCACCACTGGTGAAGGCAAGCGTTTCTTAGGACATCTCAGGCGTCCAACTGCGAAACTCCGATCAGGTATCCAACGGCGAAACTCAGTACGTTCAGACTTATCACCACGAGACTGAAAAACGAAGATGACAAACTATTGGCGACTGATACCATACGCAGTACAGAGTGCCGCAGAAAATATGGCAATTGATGAAGCCATTCTCGATGCTCACCTGTCCGGCATAGTTCCACCAACCCTTCGAGTTTATGGCTGGGAACCGCGGGCGGTATCGATCGGTTACGGACAGAAACTCTCCGAAACCGTCGAGTCACGCATAAAGGCGCGAGGATACGACGTCGTTCGACGACCGACTGGTGGACGCGCGGTATTGCATGATTTTGAATTGACCTATTCATTTGTTGGTAGCGCAGGCGGTGCTGATGACGGCGCACTGAGCGAAAGTGTAATCGTGGCATACAAACAAATTTGCCAGGGTCTGATTCATGCGTTTAAAGGATTAGGCGTTGACCTGGAACTTGGTGAATCATCGAGCAATTACAAAGACGCTCAAGACTGTTTCCTGGCAACAACTTCCGCGGACCTTCATTACCATGGAAAGAAGATGATCGGCAGCGCTCAACTGCGAAGAAAATCTGCAGTGCTCCAACACGGATCAATTCTATTGAATCAACCGCAGCATTTAATGGCGCAATTGCTTTCAGATCCGGCATCCGTTCCAAACATGAATGCGATCGGGGATAAGACGGCTAGCCATACCGGCACCGCTAACGACACTGCTGTCGAAACGGCAGCCGACACGCAAAGACATGCGAATTTATTTGAGATCGTGGGCGAAAAGGTAAAAATCAATCGGCTAGAAGATGCGCTGATGCTCGGTTTCGAACGCGCCTTCTTTCACCCATTCCGAGATGAGAGTTTAACTTCCGAAGAAATGCATATGGCGCAACAGTACCGCGCGCGATACCAGCATGCGCGCGAGCAAGCCGCTTCCTGATCTTAGCTATGCTAATGCGGAAGTGGATATTTAAACCTGGAGCATTTCGCTAGTGGTTATTTGAACCTGTTCAATGGATTGAGACCGGCTAGCATAGAGCGTTTCGGTTTCTTGCCTTGAGATTGAGCGATGCGCTCTTTTGCCATTCGTTTTAAACTTTGAATGGCAGTGCGAGCTTCTTGCTGTTCCAAATGATCGGCATCGTGACGCGCCAATAGCGTCCACTCGTCGATGCATTGTCCATAAAGCTCCCAATCAACCGACTTGCGATTCGATTTGATCTTCTGCGTCATCACGCGGGCGAGCATGAGGTGGCCAGTGGGATCTTGAGGATCGAACTGAACCGCTTTGGCTAACGCTTTCATCGCTGCATCGAGTTCACCTTCAGTGATCAATTGATCTGCTTTGAAGCGCAGATGTGATGCTTCACTCAATTTTGCAGTCGAGCCAGTCCCGAAGTAAGAGCTGTCAGGTTTTTCCGTGGAATAAACTTTGCCTGCATCTCCGACGCTCGGCGAAATCGAGTCGGCCAGCGCGCCCGGCATGCATGCGGTGGCGACAGTCAGAGTCAGCGCGATTCTGGCAAAATTGGTTTTGTCTAACATCAATTACATTCTCAGTGAGGGACAACTAAAACAAAGAGCGAATTACTCTTTTTTCGGTTCTTCATCCTTTTCATCATCGGCTTTTACTGCGCCGTCTTCTTCGTCTTCGTCGGTGACATCATCAATGTCGACGTGCTGCGAATTGGTTTGCAGCTCTTCGATCTGTTCTTCGATTTCTTTGATTTTTTGATCGATGCGTTCGATCTGGTTGATCTCGTCCTTGATTTTTTCTTTCAAGACGTTGCCATCGATCGCACTGTTCTCATCGATCAGGGTGTAGACGCGCAAACCAATTGCCTGCAAATGTTTGTTCTTCTCGTTAGAGAGAGTCACCACGTTCAACTTGAGTTTGCCTTTTTTGGCAGCGCGATTCGTCTCGTCGGCGACCTTTCCGGCGGCTGATTTTACTTTGTCGAAGATGTTCTCAAAACGTGCCATTTTATTTTCCTGTTCGATTCTCAATCACTAGCGGCCAGAATACCCTATATTGAGAGCGAGCGCAAAGGCATGCTAGCGGCAGCACATACAGACTGGACATGCATGTTACAAACGCGTGCGCGGCGACCTTGTATGCGCAAGTGTTTAAACACTCACACCAGAAACAAAATTGCAAAAAACAAACTTCGATTCGATTGAAAAAATGTTCATGAAGGATGGCGTTGTTTTGAAGGTTGGCGATGTGTTCGCATGAAGCTTGAGTTATTCGTCGACTAAGCGACGAAACAATCTTCTTCAAGACGAAAACGTTTGTGGATCACTCGCACAGCTTCACGAGCAAACTTAGCGGGAAGCAAGACGCTGACTCGCATATCGCCTGTCGCTACCATGTTGACCGGGATGCCGGCCGATTGCAGCGCTTCGAAAACGCTTGCCACCACTTCCGGTCTCTGAGTGAGTCGTCGTCCAACAACCGAGATGCGCGCGATATCGGTGTCTACATTGACGCGCGGATTGCCCAGCGAATCGCCGAGCGATTCAATCAATGTTTGCACTCTGCCAAGGGACTTGCGATCGATGGTAAACGCCATCTCTTGCGAAGGCTCGTCTTCATGAGCAAGGAGCATGAGCATGTCGGTATTGATTCTCAATTCTTCCAGGCGGGTGAACAATGCCGAGATGCCATCGAGCGATGTGTGGTTTTTGTCGACCACTCTAGATTTGAGTGTCAGTGCGGCTTGCGTCATATCGCACGCAATGCTGCAGACGGTATATTCCGGCACCATCAGTCGAGGACCGATCAATGTGCCCAGATCTTTAGGTTCAAAGGTCGAGCGCACTCTGAGCGGAACCTGTGCATCCATCGCCAACTCGACGCTGCGCGCCGCCAGCACTTGCGCGCCTGTCGCAGAGAGTTCGAGCATTTCTTCGTAGCTCACCGAAGCTAGTCTGCGAGCATCGGTCAGTAAACGTGGATCAGCTGTGTAAACTCCATTGACATCCGTGTAAATGTCACATCGATCCGCATTCAACGCACTGGCAACTGCAACCGCAGTCGTGTCAGATCCGCCGCGACCGAGCGTTGTCAGTTCATTATTAGGAGTTACGCCTTGGAAACCAGCAATAACCGCGATTTCACCACGCTGCAAACTCGCTTCAACAGCGTCCGGCGCGATATGTTGAATCTTCGCTATACCGTGATTGCTCTCGGTGATGATGCCTGCTTGAGAACCAGTAAATGATCTCGCTTGATAGCCCAGCGATTGAATTGCCATCGACATGAGCGCGATGGACACTTGCTCTCCAGTTGTAAGGAGCATGTCCATTTCGCGAGCGTTCGGTTGATTAGTAATTTCGTCGGCCATGCCGATCAGATGGTCTGTCGTATGCCCCATCGCGGAGACTACCGTTGCGACTTCATGCCCCTCGTGGGCTGCTGCCACTGCAATCTCGGCTGCTGCCTTGATTTTGCCGACATCGGCGATGGATGTTCCACCAAACTTTTGTACTAAACGACCCATGTGATTTGCTGCTGATTGATATAGGGGCTGACAAATTTATAATAGCGTTCATGGGTTAGATCGAAGTTAACAGCCTGGGAAAAGTATTCTCATAAAGAATGAAGGCAATCGGGTGTGCCAATAGGCTGAACGTATATACGTCGTAAAGCGTTCGTTAAGCCACATTGGAAACGCGTCTTGGGAATTTCAATATCTGAAGCCCAAAACGATTTTTTAAACTCGAATAAGAGAAATTATGTGACACCATCCATAGTGGCGACCCAAATCGGCTCGAAGCCAGGTGGAGATGATGTCGGAATCCGAATGACGACAAACACTTTTGTCGACACAGATTAGCGAGACCACTTTTCGATAGCAATAACCAATTCAAATTGTTCGTCGAACCGTCGGCGCCAATGGAATATAGCAATCTACGACACAACCACGCTCGTCGAATCCGTTCAACGAAACTATAGCGTTCGCTCGAAATGACTCGACGTGCAATTGAAACGGTCTATTTTGTCTTCATCATCTTCTTAGGATGCGCATCTTCGTAGCCCCAAGATGATTTAGCCGACGAGTAATTATGCCCGCCCCATCCGCTTCCGCCGGCACCCGATTGTCCGCTCCAATTGTTTGCAGACGCGGAGTTCTGACCCCATTGTCCGGCTTCGTGCTGCGTCTTCTCGCCATTGGCGTGAGCTTTGTGTTCCGCTGTTATGCGATCGGCAGTAGCCTGATCTCCAATCGTCGGACCGTCATGATGCTCGCCGATCATTCGACCGCTGTGAGCATCAATGCCGTCTTCGTTCTTATCGTAACGCGGTTTGCCGTAGTCAGAATAATTGGCCACATCAAATCGTTGAAACGGCATAAACGGACGCTTCGCCATGCGTTCATGCAAAATCACATCGCAGGTTTTAAAAGCTTGACCGGGAGGATGACCACTCTCTTCCATTCCTGCTTTCGCGAGCTTGGTATCAAGTATGGTGTCAGACGAATCGAGCTTGTACTGCGCTTCGTATTGTTGGTCGAAGCCCTGCATGTGACTGCGTCTACTCATTTGCACCGGATGCTGGTTGATGTGAGCCAACTGCATTTGTTTGAACAACTGATTCTTCTGACCGCGGTTCAAAGAGGTGTCGGTATAGACCTTATTCAGTTGCCACGCGAATTTCATTTCCTGCGCCAAATCGCGAGGGTCCCAATAACCGGGCAAACAGTGCAATACGGTACCGTCCGGCGACAACATGAACAATTGAAGATTGTGTGGACCAGCTCCGTTTGAAGTGGTCGTCGCGTTGCCTTGCCGTTCGTGTCGCCCGGAAACTCCGGCGTAACTTTGATTGGTAATGTCCGTAAACCCACAGACAAAGTAACTCTTCAGATTCGTATATGCCGGTTCTTGTGAGAGGCTCACGGCCCTCAAGCTATTGCCGGCGCTTCAAGTGGCGCCGGATAAGGTGCCCAGCATATTGACCCAAAATACCAATTTGCCTTCTCGTCTGGCATCCTCTTGAGCCTGCGAAACTGAGCGATGCCAGCGGATTTCGCTGGTCAATTTGTTCGTGCGCTCGGTATTTTGTGAACCGGTTATCAGATGTTTCGCGGGGGCTGCTTCTGTCGGCGATGTCGCGAACAGCGCCAAGGTCGATAGCAGAAGAGCGGCTACCTGAGCGCGATTGCTAAATACTTCTCGCATTTGTCACTCCAATTCGTTGCGATTGCGACTGGGTTTCGTGATTCCGTGAAGCCTTACCCTTGTATTATTCCCGGATTTTGGTGGGAAATGTGCAATTCTGGGCAAAAAGTACTTATGCTAACTCAAGCTGGAATCCTCTTTCTATGACTACTTCACCTGAACATATGAATAAGGTGAGATCAAAACCTCACTTGTCCTACAATCAAATTGTGACACAGATCGCCGACGCCATCCCCGTTCTGGTCTGGACGACTGATGGCAACGGCATGGCTGAGTATTTTAACGAACGCTATTTCGAATACACTGGAAAAACTTTTGAAGAGTTGCGCGGTAACGGCTGGCGGTCGATTTTGCATCCCGACGATCTCGATCGATGCGTCGCGTGCTGGAAAGAATCAGTTGCAGAGGGCAAGCATTACGAAATCGAATATCGTTTGTATTGTAAATCCGACAATTCGTTTAGGTGGCACCTCGGAAGAGGTTTTCCGGTTCGGTCGGACGATGGACAAATTGTGCATTGGTTCGGAACCTGCACCGACATCGAACAACAGAAGCAGTTACAGATAATGCTTCAGTCGGTGATGGACAATATCTCGCAATCGATATTTTGGAAAGATAAGCATTCCGTATTCCTTGGTTGCAACAAATTGTTCGCGCAGAACGCAGGTTTTGGCAGTCCCAATGAGCTTATCGGCAAAACCGATTATGATTTTCCAAACGTTCCAAAAGAGCAAGCCGATTTTTTTCGCGCTTGTGATAAATACGTGATGGAAAAAGATACACCGGAATACAACATCATCGAACCATTTTGCGCAGCCGATGGAAAAACGATTTGGCTCAGCACGAGCAAGATTCCGCTTCATGACGCCAACGGTGCCGTCACAGGCATCCTCTGCATGTTCACAGACGTAACCGACCGTGAAAATTTGCTCGCACAACGAGATGATTTCATGGCCTCTCTAGCGCATGATTTAAAGGTACCGATTGTTGGCGCAATGAAGGTTCTCGAGGCGGTTTTGCGTGGAACAACAGGTCCCATCAATCCGCAGCAAAACGAACTGATTACGATGCTGCAAACCAGTAATACGAATTTGCTGCAGATGGTGAACAATCTCCTTCAAGTTCTTAAGTATGAGGCGGAGACTGATGAGCTGTACTTCACCAATTTTGAATTTGTAGATTTGATTCATGAATGCGTGAAAGAAATTACACCAATCGCAGAAGCAAAAAAGGTAAACATCATCGTGCGCATGCCGGATGTGGCCTCGATTCACGGCGATCGGCTGGCGTTGCGTCGAGTCGTATTCAATCTGCTTTCTAATGCGATCGATTACTCCGCATCGGGATCTAGCGTTAAGTTGATCTTAGCCGAGGGTGACTCCGAGTCATATGTTTTGACAGTCACCAACCTCGGTGAACCGATTTCCGAAGAAGACCTGGGTAATCTGTTCCAACGATTCTGGCAGGGCCAAAGGTTCGGAGTCGGGACAGGATTGGGACTGTATCATGCTCGGCAAGTTGTGGAAGGACACGGTGGTGAAATCAGTTGTTCGAGCGACCGAACAAATGGCACCACTATCAAAGCAATTGTTCCAAAAAAAGGTGTAGCGACAGATATCAAAGACTCGCTAATAAAGCATCGATCTAAACTTTCAATCAAGCATCTTTAGCTCTTCTAATTGCATCGCTAATAGTTCGATTAAAAATCTAGCTCCTGCGAAATGCATCGCTCGATGCTACCGTCTAAACGCCTGTATCTTCTGTCGAACGCATCGCTCAGGTCATTAACCAAGTATCCGTAGTTTTTTTCGAAACGCTCTTAGATGGCTGGTTTTGCAGCGCCTGGCACTAATGAAGTTTGTGGTTGTGGAACGAGATTCTGCAAGCCGTGAGTGTTCAAATATGTGTTCAGAGATTGAACGAGATCAATGTTGTTTTGATACTGTTGAGGCGCGAATGCACCAACTTTCTGCATCTTCGAAACCAGCGCGCCTTCTCTCAACGGCTGGCCGGCCGAGGAGAAAATGCGATTGGAACTATTATTATCGAGTTCGCCATCGGAGAGCATCGTGTAATCGTTGAGTGACTCTTGTTGAAACATATCGGCAACGCTTGACGATCCATTATAAGTTTCAGAGACGATGTATCGAGCGCGTGTGACCAGCTCACGTTCTGAGGTGCGCTCACACTTCAATTCCGTCATCAGGAAGCGAGCCAACTTTCCTTTAGTCCATCCGTCCTTTTCCAGAGGCAGAATATCCGCGTGCCAGATGTTGCCCTGCCGATCATACTGGTGTCCCCAGGTAATCGTCATTTCGTTTTCGGTCCACGCCGACATGCTGGTGAAGCGCCCCGTGCGCAGGTCGCGATAGCTGACGGTCAAATCGCCCTGCTTGCGCCACGCTCCTGCCAGCCATTTTGGAATCATAAACCACTCGACAGTGGTGCCGACACCCTGCGCCACGTTAGCGCTGCCGACTAATCGCGGGACTGAGTGATAGGCGTCGGCGTGCCCTGCCATCGGTGATTCGAATTGTGGGCTCGGTGTGGCGCGTTGTATGGCTAGATTGTATTGCGGCTGCGATGCCCCCGCCTGCAAGCGTTGATTGAGTGCGGAAGCCGGTTGTGTCGCTATTGGCGCAAGATAATCCTCGTGTTGAATTCCCGAGTACAAAGTGTAGCCGTAAGCCATGCCACCAGATATGGTGAACAACGTTGCTAACAAAAATGCCTGTACTTGTTTCTTCATTGAGTCTCCCGCCGAACGTCGAGTTTGAAACCGATTCACGCTTGTCTTACACTTCGCGTTTGTATTTCACCGTCTATCGCTGGTCGTCGTTCATACGCCAGCAAGTTTTGTGCTGAAGTTCGAAACTTATTATAGCTCCCACATAGGAATGCGGACGTTGGTCTTCTTCGCACATTCGATCGCTTCATCGTATCCGGCGTCGACGTGGCGAATAACTCCCATGCCGGGATCGCTCGTCAGCACACGCTCTAAACGCTTAGCTGCCGAGTCGGTGCCATCGGCAACAATCACTTGTCCGGCATGCAATGAATATCCGATTCCAACTCCGCCACCATGGTGGAGTGAAACCCAACTTGCGCCTCCGACGGCATTGATCATCGCGTTGAGATAAACCCAGTCCGCGACTGCATCCGTGCCGTCCTTCATACCTTCGGTTTCACGGTTAGGCGACGCTACAGAACCAGCGTCGAGGTGATCTCGTCCAATTACGATTGGTGCTTTTACTTTTTTGTTTTTGACCAGGTCGTTCATGATCAAGCCCATCTTGGCTCGATCTCCATAACCTAGCCAACAGATGCGGCAAGGCAAACCCTGGAATTTCACTTTCTTCGATGCCATTTCGATCCAACGTCTCAAGCCTTCGTCGTGTCCGAAATTCTCGAGAATGACTTTGTCGATTACATCGATGTCGGCTGGATCGCCGGACAGCGCCGCCCATCTGAACGGTCCTTTGCCTTCGCAAAACAGTGGGCGAATGTATGCGGGTACAAAACCAGGGAAGTTGAACGCGTCTTTGACGCCTTTATCGAACGCCACTTGACGGATATTGTTACCGTAGTCAAACGTGATGGCACCTGCCTTTTGAATTGCCAGCATGGCCTCAACATGTTTTGCAATCGAGGCGGTCGATAGTTCAATGTATCTCGTCGGATTGGACTCGCGCAATTTGTCCGCCTCCGCGAGGCTCATCGGCACGCCGTCTTCAGTGAGAGGCACATAACCGGTCAATGGATCGTGTGCTGAAGTTTGATCGGTTAGCGAGTCTGGAGTGAAACCCATCTTAATCAGCTTGGGTAAAATATCGGCCGCGTTGCCGAGGATGCCGATGGAAAGTGGCTTTCCTTCGGTCTGAGCTTCTTTGGCTAATTTAATGGCATGTTCTAAGCTGTCGGCCTGAACGTCAAGATATTTGGTTTCCAATCTTCGTTTGATTCGCTCAGCATCGACTTCTACGCAAAGCGCGATGCCTTCGTTCATCGTCACCGCCAGTGGTTGCGCACCGCCCATGCCACCAAGACCGGCTGTCAGAACGATGCGACCTTTCAGCGTGCCGCCGAAGTGTTTGCGCGCCATGGCGGCGAAGGTTTCATACGTGCCCTGAAGAATGCCTTGTGTGCCGATGTAGATCCAGCTGCCCGCAGTCATCTGTCCGAACATGATCAGCCCTTTTGCTTCGAGCTCGCGGAAGTGCTCCCAATTTGCCCACTTGCCAACCAGGTTGGAGTTAGCAATCAGCACGCGGGGCGCATCTTCGTGGCTCTTGAAGATGCCGACCGGCTTGCCGGATTGCACTAAAAGCGTTTCGTCGTTCTCCAAACCAATTAGAGATTTAACAATGGCGCGAAACGAATCCCAATCCCGGGCTGCTTTTCCGGAGCCGCCATAGACGACCAAATCGTTGGGGCGCTCAGCCACATCGGGGTCGAGATTGTTGAGGAGCATCCGCAGCGCCGCTTCCTGAATCCAGCCCTTGGTATGGAGTTCCGAACCGTGCGGTGCCTTGACTGCAATGGGTTTCTTGCTGCTCAAAATGTCTTTAATCATCTGAGCGGCATTGTGTGTCCCGGTCGTTGTAGTCATGACAAATGCTCCTTGGATTGTGAAAGAATTTCAGTAGAATTAGCGATAACCTACTAAAGTGAAGGATGATCATATCTGATCGCACGCCTGAGTGTGCACGACGACGTCCGTTGCCCATGTCAGACGCACTCCGCCTATAATCTAATCTGTTAGTTATTCAATTAGCGCTCGCATGAGCGCAAATTCAGGAACCGGGACCGATAGCTTCAAAAGGGGACTTACAAATGGTCAAGGAATTAGCTAAGCCAAATGCTAAAGCGAAAGATCCGAAAGAGACAGAACATGAGACTCTTTCCGGTATCCCCCTGAAATCGGTCTACACTAAGGAAGACGTTAAGGATCTCAATTACGAGAAAGACTTAGCCGACCCTGGTCAGTTCCCCTACACTCGCGGCATTCACGAGAAAATGTATCGTGGCAAACTCTGGACGATGCGCCAGTTTGCTGGTTTTGGTGGTCCTGAAGAAACGAACGAACGCTTTAAATATTTGCTATCTGCCGGTCAAACTGGCTTGTCGACCGCTTTTGACTTGCCGACACTGATGGGCTACGACTCCGACGATCCAATATCACACGGTGAAGTCGGCGTTTGTGGCGTGGCTATCGACTCTCTTGAAGATATCGAGATTTTGTACAAAGACCTGCCGCTCGACAAAGTTTCGACTTCGATGACCATCAATGGTCCGGCACCGATTATTTTTTGCATGTTCCTGGCCAACGCTCGTAAGCGCGGTTTCGATTGGAAGAAACTGGACGGCACCTTGCAGAACGACATATTTAAGGAATACACCGCTCAGAAAACCTATCTCATTCCACCAAGACCAGCACTGCGTCTGATTCAAGACATGATGGTGTTCTGCACGAAAGAAGTGCCGCGCTGGAATACGATTTCGATCAGCGGATATCACATTCGCGAAGCAGGAGCGACAGCCGCGCAAGAACTGGCTTTCACGCTCGCTGACGGTTTCGCTTATGTCGACGCCGGCATCGAAGCCGGTCTAGAAATAGACGATTTCGTTCCACGTCTTTCGTTCTTCTTTAACGCACACATCGATTTCTTCGAAGAGATCGCCAAGTACCGCGCCGCCCGCCGCATCTGGGCAAAACGCATGCGCGATCACTATGGTGCAAAAAGCGAGCGCTCGCTCAAACTGAGATTCCATACTCAAACCGCCGGTTGCAGTTTGACTGCGCCGCAGCCTGAAAATAATATCGTCAGAACCGCGATCGAGGCTCTGGCTGGTGTTCTAGGCGGCACACAATCACTGCACACCAACTCGATGGATGAAGTGCTTGGTTTGCCGACGCAAAAAGCTGCTCACATCGCATTGAGAACCCAGCAAATCATCGCTCACGAAACAGGCGTTGCCAACGTCGCCGACCCGCTTGCCGGTTCGTACTACGTCGAATGGCTCACCGATGAAATGGAACGACAAGCCAACGAATACTTCGCCAAGATCGAAGAAATCGGTGGTGTCATGGCTGGTATCGAGAACGGATACTTTATGAAGGAAATCGCTGATTCCGCCTATCGCTTCGAACAAAAAATGATGTCCGGAGATCGCCACTTCATTGGGCTGACCTCATTCAAAGAAGAAGCACCAGGCGCCAAGATCGAGATTCTCAAAATCGGTCCTGAGTACGAAATCCGCCAGACCGAGCGCCTGAAATCATTGAAAGCGCGCCGCGACAACGAGAAAGTCGCAAACACCCTTCAAGCACTGAAGACCGCCGGCAAAGAAGGAAAGAACACCTTCCCTTGCCTGCTCGATTGCGTCGAAGCTTACGCCACACTCGGCGAAATCTGCAGCGCCCTCAAAGAAGTCTGGGGCGCCTACCGCGAAAACGCCGTTCTCTAGGAACTTCATTCTCCAGGAACTTGGTTTCGAAGGCTTTGTTCTCTAAGAACGCTGGGTCTCAAAGCGCTGTCGTTTAAACCGCCGTCGCTAAAATGCTGACTCTCTGACTTTTGGTCGGACCAGTCATTCATGTTTTTCCGGCCTCGGCTGTCTCGTCGATTTGTTGATAGATTGAATGTTGGGCGAAAATAGCTCGAAGAGTTCGCCGTCACTTGGTTTCGGGATTCCATTCTGAATCTCGCATCTTGCCCGTATGTTGTTTCGACCGAAGGAGCAAAAAAGCTGTTTGTACCTGTCACGCCTGCCTGGCACTATGTTTCCGGTATTTTTTTTGCGATTGGAGCCACCCACGCGATTGCGAGCATGCGCGCGGCGTGAATGAGCAAATACTGAATCGTTATTTGCGCCTAGCCAGCTTTGCTGCGCTCGTCGCTGAAATTGTAGTGCGGAACGTGCAACGGCGTGTCCGTTAGCGTGTCACTGAATGCGGTATCATCGATTGCGCCGACGCTCGGCAGGCTGAAATAAAAGATTGAGCCCACTGGTGCGGCCGGTTCAAACCAGATTCTTCCGCCGTAGTGATCCATGATCCGTTTGCAGATCGTCAGACCCATGCCGGTCGAGTTCTCATCAATCTTTCCGTCGATGCGTTGGAACGGTTTGAAGACATCCTGCGAATACATCGTGTCGATGCCTTTGCCATTATCGACTACGCAGAATGTCAGTTCGTTGTGCGCGCTCTTCGCTGCAGAGATGTGAAGCACAGGCCGCTTACCGCCTGCGTAGCGAATAGCGTTATCAATCAATGCAGTGAACAAATAGATAAAATGCGATTTGACGATTGGAAAAGTTGGAAGTGTGTCGTATTGAATCAGAGCACCGGAGTGCTCGATTTGTGGTTCCATGAAATCGAGGACGCCTTTCAAGATTGCGTTGGCATCAACTTCTTCGACGTCTGAGTGACCAGGAAAACCAATGTGCGCGTAGTTCCATAAATCGTCGACCATGCGCGAAGCTTTGTTGGATGCTTCCACGGATTTTTCAATAAACTCATCTGCATCCGGACCTAACTTTTCATGATATCGAACCGCCAGCAATCGAAGCTGACTTTCGATCATGCCCATGGCCGGCTGCAATTCGCGGGATAGCAAACTGGCAAGATTTTCGATTTCGTTATACAAACCGACGCACTGCAATTTTTGAGATTGATTAGCGCGATTCGCTTCTTCAAGGCGTCTGATCAGACGCAAGTTCTCAATGATGGCATCGATATCGTGGACGATATTATCTTCTTCAAAAGCTTGCGACGGCACGAATTGCGTGTTTTGCAAGAACTGATCTTTAACCACAACAATCGGGTGCGCGTGAATGATTGCCTTGATCTTCTCTGGTGAAAATTTCGTTCGATTATATTGGCAGAGCACAACAACTGGATTGGAATCAGTAAATCGATTCAGTCGAGTTTCATAAGGAGCAAGCAATTCGCAACCAGGCAATTCAGACAAAGCCCAGGTCATCTCAACTGCCGCGCGCAGTGTGTCAAAACCGGCTTGGCGAGCTTGATTGAGCGAGAGCGTCCAGAAGTCGAGCATTTTGTTCTCGCCAAAATATTCCTCCAACAAATGTGCATCTCTTGTATGCGTAATTAAAAGCGCGCCGTTATCGAGGTAATGATCGACGTCGAAATTATTCTCTCTCAATGCGTCGAGCACAAACTCTCGTTTATTTTCATCAATGAAATAGATGCATCGCTCACCTGCGAGCAAACCGGATTGCAGGAATGGCACGAAGCCTTGCTTCAGCTCTTCATTGTCGGCGTAGACTGAACATGGGTGATCGTGAGTTTCAAACTCACTTAGTGATTTGAGTTTTTGCATGGAGGGCTCCGGACTCTAGTCGGTCAATGCCGATGTTAATACAAACAGATGGGTTCCGCTCATGGTGGTGAACCGAAGTTAAATGACCTTCTTGTTGCTTGCGGTGTGCGGTTTAGAGCACTTTTCTATCGACTTTGCCGCTCAATGTTTTAGGAAGCGGTTTGTCGATTGGTCTAAGGTCCCATTCCATCGGACGAAGTTCTCGCTTTAGATTCTGCTGACAAAAATCTTTCAAATTTTTGATGATTTCTTCTCTTGCCGATTTCTTCGTGTCGTCATCGCCCTCGAGTCTCTCGCTCAGTTCTTTATCAGCTATGACAATAGTGGCTTTCACAATCTGTCCCAGCTTCTTGTGCTCGGGACCAGTGACCGCCACTTCTCTCACGATGGGGTTTTTCTGCAGGACTTCCTCAACCTCTTGCGGGAACACCTTATTACCGGCAACAACGATCATTTCCTTAGCTCTGCCAGAAATATATATATAGCCATCTTTGACGTAACCGATGTCGCCTGTTTTGTAGCCTTCATCAGACAAAACTTCTGCAGTTTTTTCGGGCTGGTTGAAGTACCCGCGCATCAAGTGCGGACTTTGGATAACGATCTCGCCTTCCGAGCCTTGCGGGAGCTTTTCTCCCTTCTCATTAATGATTTCGACTTTTACTGATCGCACCGGCTTTCCGATCGACTCGACAGGTCCGTCGAGATTCAAGGCGATGATTTTGGATTCGGTTGAACCGTAGCCATTGTTTAAACGCTTGCCATATTTCTTTTCGAACTCTTTTGCCATTGGTATCGGCAGTGGTGCCCCACCTGACAGCAGAATTCTGACGCTGTCGAGGTTGACCGCGCCATCCGGAGCAGCCAGCAAACCGCTGTACATCAGAGGTACGCCTTCCATTATGTTCGGTTTAAACTTGTTGATTGCTTTGACGAATGTAGCCGAATGCAGTTCGCAGAAAACAACGGTCGCACCATACAACAAGCAGACCGAAACGACTGACAAACCAAAAATGTGACTGACGGGCAATGGCAATAGTGCCACCATATCTGAGGACAACTCCGCTAACTCGCCAAGTTCCTGCAGGTTCTCCACCAGAGTCTTGAGATCATGAACCGCGCCTTTCGGCGTTCCAGTCGTGCCTGATGTCAAAATCATCAAAGCGTCGAAATCGAGATTTTGACTGCGTCGCGCTGTCGGCTTCACGTCTTTGATGTCGGCACAGCATTCTTCCAGAGTGATCATCCGATCTTTCAAGTCGCCGAGCACTTCAGATAGCTTGATCGGATCTTTGAATTGTTTCGAAACCAGAAGCAAACTGGCATCGAGACTTTTTGTGACGTTGCCCGCTTCAGGCGCAGTCATGCGGAAATCAATCGGCACAACCAAGAGCTCAAGGCGCCAGGCTGCGAAAATTGAGGTGACCAGCTCCACTGTGTTGGGGCTGATTAAAATGACCCGATCGCCTTTTTTCAATCCACGTTGTAGAAAGAAGCTTTCGAAAGTATCGACCGCGGCGTAGAATTGGTCGTAAGTGAATTCAGTGTCTCCGATTTCTAACGTCTGGATCATCGCTTTATGGGTTCTGTCCTTCTCGGCAGGTCCAAATAGCAAATCTTCAGCGGTGGGCAATGTGGTTTTCATGAGCTGACCCTCGAACATCGACGACAAGAATGATTTTACGCTTCTGGAATTTAGTTAGATCCAATTCCAATACACATATAAAATTGATTGACTGCAAATTATTACTTAGCGCAGAAAAGCAGAACTATTAATGGCTCACATCGCCACCGGCACCGCCGATATACAGTATGACAGCCTCGCATTGATCCCTCTTGGCGGTCAAAACGAGCTTGGGCAGCTACTTTGGATACTCAGTTTTGGCGGCGATCTGATTTTGATCGACGCCGGCGCCGCGTATCCGTCCGAGGATTTACCCGGCGTAGACCTGCTTTTCCCTAACACCAATTTTTTGGAAGCTAATCAAGACCGCATTCTGGCGTTGCTATTAACAAATGGTCACGAAGAGCACTGCGGCGCGGTCAATTATCTTTTGCGCCACCTGGATATCCCGAAAGTGATGGCGCCGCGCTTTGTCTCGCAGCTGCTCAGTCAATCGAATCTGTCGTCGCCTACCAAAACCGCGGAGCAGCAATTGCTGGCTAAGGTTCTTGACACGATCGAGTTGCGCCAGCCTTATCAAATCGGTCCATTCGAAGTGGAATGGATGAACGTCAACAATGCCATCGCAGACGCCTGTGCGCTTCGCATAGGCACCCCGGAGGGCGCCGTTATTTATACCTCCAGTTTCAAACTGGACCAAACCCCGGTTGATAAGCGCTTCCTTGACATCAACGGCTTAGCGGGAAGCGGAGACAAAGGTGTTTTAGTTTTGATCAGCGATTCGGCCGGCGTAGAAAACAAAGGATATACTCCGTCTGAAATTTCGGTTAAAAGTGAACTGGTCGAGACGATCGAGAATGCTACCGGTCGTGTGATCGTCGTCTTCCCCGGCAGCAACACGCATCGTCTGCAAATTCTTTTCGACGTCGCTCTCCAAACCGGACGTAAGGTCGTTCTTGCCGGTGAATCGTTAGTTGCCACTGCACTTTCTGCTGTCGTCACCGGAAATTTGATCTACGATCGTCAAATCGAAGCAAGCGTGGAAGAGCTCAACGAGCTGCCTGACGCTGGTGTTTTAATTCTCGCCACCGGCATCGACGAAGAACCTTTGCAAGTACTCGATCAACTCGCGTACGGAAAGAATCCTGATGTGAAATTCAAGGAAGGCGACGTTCTAATTTACTCCGCCAATATCGTGCCCGGCAAACTGCGCCACATGGCGAACATTCTCGATCAGTTGCTCGCCCTTGGCGTAAAAGCGATACATGGTGGCAAACTGCATGTCAGTAAACACGCCAGTCGCGAAGAATTAAAACTGATGCTCTCGATCACTCGCCCGCGATATTTCATTCCGGCAATCGGCGAAGGTCGGCACGTCATGCACCATGCCCAACTCGCCATCGAATGGGGAATGGATCAAGATAATGTGTTTCCTATTAGTGATGGCGACATTCTCGTTGTCAAAAACGGTGTGGCATCGCAAATCGGCACGATCGAATCGCAAGCCGTTTTATACAATCGCGAACAGGGTGAACGAGTCACTACCTTTTCGGTTCAAGAACGACGCGCTCTCAGCATGGAAGGTGTTGTCACGGTATCGCTGGCGGTGAACGGCGAAGGAAAAGTTGTCTCCGGCCCCAGTATCACGGCCGGTGCCTCCGGTTTTGTGAAGTCAAAAGAATGGGACGACACCCGCTCTGACCTGCGCGCTTTGATCCTCAGTATCGTGGATAAATTCGTCAGTACCCCGCGTGAAGGCAACGGGCTTCCCCTGGGCGCCTTGAAGACTGCGCTGCGCGAAACAGTGATGAAAACTCTGCGCTCTAAAATGCAATCGAAGCCAACCGTGCAAGTAGTCGTGCACGACGTTTCATAGACAACGAAATTGAACTACCAGCTACCATCGACGCAGATCGGATTGCTTCGTTCAAAATTACGCGCTCGTTTCTTTCCGAACGTGCAAGTAGTCGTGCTCGAGGTTTCGCGTCAACAGCGAAATTGGAACTACCAGCCGCCTTCGACGTAGATGGCGTTGCTCTCGTTCAAAATTACGCGCTCGCTTTTGTCGATATCGATTGGCAGCAACCAAAAATATTTCAGACCTGGCACGCGGTGCGTGGCGAGAATCCACCATTTGCCGGGCTTGAGATTGTTAGCGTAGTGCAATCCGATTTTGCCGCTGCGCAAATAAACGTGTTTCAGCGAAGTTGGTCCGACACCAGCTTTGGTGGCTTCGTCTTCGAACTGCGTTCTATTATCAAGGAAATCTTGTTGCGCGGCGTTGTAAGCGGTCACTCGCGTTCGTTCGAATGCGTTATAGAGTTTGATCTGCGCCTTCACGAACGGCATCACTCGATCTGCCCAGATGTAGTGTTCGAAGATCGAATGCGGTATCGTCAGATTGCTGTTCTTCACAGCTTTATTGAAAGCATATTGCCAGCGCCAGCCACCGGGCGGATAAGGAGTGTCCCCTGCCGATCGGCTCAGATAGCCGCTCGAGAGGATCATGTTCTTCAACTGTTTATCTTTGTCGGGAAGCAGTCTGATTTTTTGCTTCGCCGGTGGTGGCTTCATCGGATATGGGTAAGCGGTCACTTGCGTCAAAGATTTTTTCAGGTGCGGCACGGCAATCGTGGCGACCAGTTTTATTTGTCCTTCGCGGACCGGGTCGGCATCATCGATTTCAGCGACGTCGTCTTCGTAAACCGTGACTGGTTTGTTCTCTTTAGACGGGTCTTGAGGGGTTTCCGGAATGTTGCCGTCGCGGTCCAGCTTGTGGTAATCGTCGATCTTGCCGTACTCGACGGCCTTGCCGCCTTTGGCGTTGAAGGCAGCACCCGCACCACGCATACCACCACGTCCGCCGCCTTGCTGAGCGTCTGCCGTCGGGCAGGCGTCAATCAGGAATGAGGCCGCAAGAAGCAGTGCCAGGGTTGTTTTAATCGACTTTTGTTTTGTTGCCATAACCACTGAGAGTAAGGTTGCCAGATTGCTGAAACGACGACTCCAACAAACGGATGTGCCTTAGCCTCAAATTCTAATAAATAAGCGGGGAGCTTTTAAAGAGGATTGGTTTCATCCGTTACTTGCCGTAGCCTGTCCGGTTTACACGTCAAGCGGCAACAGCTGCAATCCGGGGGAGTGCAAAAGATTTCTGAAAAAAGTCTTACCTAATCGAGTGCTTTGTAGCCGTCCGGCAAACCGAAGTTGTACATGCGCTCGAACGTTTCGACAATTCCTTCTTCGCCCGAAGCTGGTTCGGCACCGGCGATCAGCTCTGTGAGCCGAGCCCAATTGGTGCTGCCGAAGACTTCGAGGTCTTCAGGCGAATTCTTATCGCGTTCCGATTCCATCACCGTCAAAATTTGTTGGCATGGCAGTCGAAGAAACGCATCAACACAGCGATTCTCGAAGTGATTCTCGCGACCGGTCTGGAGAATCTCATACACTTTGTCGATCGGCATGCGATTACGATAGTGTCGAACCGAAGTCAGCGCGTCGAAAACGTCTGCCACTGCGATGATTTTGGCAAGAAACGGAATCTCTTCGCCTTTCAATCCGCGATAGTATCCCGAGCCGTCCAGCTTCTCATGGTGGCATGAAGCGACAAATGGAACGGCAGCCAATCGTTTCGTAAATGGCAAATTTGTCAACAAGTCGAAGGTGTAGCGCGCGTGATTCTGCACTTGGGCATACTCTTCGGGCGTCAGTCTGCCGTTTTTCCAGAGCACGGCTTCAGGCACACCGATCTTTCCGTAGTCGTGCATCATCGCCGAATAGCGCAGCACGTCTATGTCTTCATCAGGCACCAGAAGCGACTGACCGATCAATAGAGAATACTTGGTGACGCGAATCGAGTGACCAGCAGTGAGCGGATCGCGTTTATCAATTGTCTGTGCCAGTACCAACAGCGTCTGGTCTACGAATCGCTCGATTTCCTGATAAGCCTGAGCTTGTTCGATTAAGCCTGCAGCAACGGCAGCCAGCCCCTCGAGCCAATCTTCATCTTCACTGGTGAATGGTCCGTCTTGTTTGTTCAAGACCTGAAACACGCCAATCACTTGTCCTGAGCGGTTTTGCATCGGTACGCACAAAACGGATCGGGTGCGATAACCGGTGTGTTTGTCCACGGCCGGGTCAAAACGTTCGTCATCGTACGCATCCGGAATATTGATGCTCTCGCCGGATCTGGCGCACCAGGCGACGATACTGGTTCCTGACACCGGTATGCGAATCATGCGGAAGCCTTCCAGCCCCTGTGCGACTTGCGTCCACAGCTCGTCGGTTTCGGCGTCCACCACGAAAACCGAACAGCGGTCGGCTTTAAGCATGGTCTGGGTTTCACGAGTAATCGTGTCCAGTAAGGAGTCAAGCCGGCGCTCAGTAGCCATCGCCTTGACCACTCGATAAAGTCCGGACAAAGGTCGCAGCCTGTCCAGTTCTTCTTGCATGCGAATGGTCTTAATCTCGCGTTCGATCAACGACACTTCGCGGCGATTGAGTTCTTCTTCAAAATTTTGGAGCTTGTCGGGAGCCTTGTTGTCTTTCGGTTTTGCCGCACCACCATTTTTGGCGGTAGCCTTCCCGTTGACGGGCTTCTCAGCGGATTTCTTCAATGGTTTCTCAGCAGTTTTCTCAGCACCTTTGGCTGTTTTTTTCGAATCGACTTTTTCAGACTTCGACGTCACAGCTTTGCCTTGAGTAGATACCGAGCCCGAAGACTTTGCCATTGAACCTATCCCCTTCCCAAGTAGAGATTCCTAGTTTAGACCGTTCAGAACGCTCTGCTGTCTGCTGCATAGGCCCAGTGATGAGTCGTTTCTTGCGCAGTCACCTACTGACTTCACTCATCTAACTATACCCATTACCCCTCTTAAAGTAGAAGAGCAACAGCAAGAGTTAACTATAACTGCAAACGCAACAATATTTGCGCTATTCGCTCAGAATCTGGGGATAAGTCGGTGGATTCAGCCTGCGCCAGATTAAAACCCAGGCGCGCCCGATCACACGTTTTTCATCCAGGAATCCCCAAACATGGCTATCTTCGCTGTTGTTGCGATTGTCGCCCATCATAAAAACATGACCAGCCGGCACGATAATCGGGTCATTCGGTCGTTTGTCATACGGGTGAATGAATTCGCCCATAGTATTTCTGCCGTTGATGTCGCCCAGGACGTTCAAATCGTAGTTCGGAATTTCTTTGATGTAATTGGATTCGTCCAGGAGTTGCCCGTTGACCAGCACTCCTGCACCCGCCTGCACGCGAATATGATCGCCCGGCAAGCCCACTACCCGCTTGATGAAAGCGGCATCGTTCGGCAAGAAAGGCAAACCGGTCCAGCGACCCAGCACGGTGAGCGGATCGTTTTTCAAATCCATACCACCCATCTCGATCGGCGGCGGATAAAACACGAGGATGTCGCCTCTTTGAATCGGTTGTCCGAGATTCTTGGTGATTTTTTCGACGATTAAACGGTCGTTGATCTGCAGCGTCGGTTCCATAGATGCAGACGGAATATACCGGGCTTCGCCGATGCAAAGCCGGATGACGACGAGGAGAATCAAAGTGACGACGACCAGTTCGACGCCTTCACGCAAAAAGCCCCGCAACATTGTCACTTTGTCTGAACTTTGCGTCTCTACATTCACGGCTTTCGTAGGCTCCAGTGGATTATCGTGCTGACGGCGCGTAACTAAGACTTCTCTTTTCCTGCGGTTGCCAGTTTTTTGTTTTCTGTTTTCAGTCTCAAATTTTCTTTCTGTGCGGTGCCATGATCGCCGCCGGCGATTTCAGCAAGAGCCTCTTTGAGAGCGACTACGTAACTGTCCAACTCTTCTTTGGAATTCATTTCGGTGACAGCAACCAGCATCGCATTCTCCATTTCAGGACAGATGCGATTCAAGTTAATCCCGGGCAGGTAGCCCTTCTCCTGCATCTTGTTGAATACGGACGCCACTGGAACATCAAACGTCAAAGCGAACTCGTTGAAAAACGGATGAGGGAAGACCGGCTTCACGCCTGGCAGTTTGGTGACATTGTCGAACAAATAATGAGCTCGTTGCAAAGATATTTCTGCGACTTTGCGCAATCCGTTCTTGCCGACTACCGACAGATAAACCAGCATGGCCAGCGCGTTTAACGCCTGGTTGGTGCAGATGTTGGATGTGGCGCGGGCGCGGCGAATGTGTTGTTCGCGCGTTTGCAATGTCAATGTGAAAGCAGGCTTGCCGTGCTTGTCAACTGTCATTCCAGCTAATCGTCCAGGCAATTGTCTGACGTATTCTTTTTTGCAAGCCATGTATCCGGCCGATGGTCCACCGAATGAAAGGAAGTTTCCGCAAGGCTGCGCGTCACCGACAACGATGTCGGCGCCCAGTTCTGAAGGCGGTGTGACGATAGACAATCCGATCGGATCGGTGACGACGATCAACATGGCACCAGCTTCTTTTGCTTTTTTAGATATCGCTTGCATATCTTCGAAGCATCCGAAAAAGTTTGGATACTGAACGATGATGCCGGCAGTGTCTGCATCAAGGTTTAACGCGTCTGGTGAAACGATACCGTCTTTGGTTTCAATCACATTCCAATCAAGTCCGCATGCTTTTGCATATGCGTGTGTCACCATTCTGTATTCCGCGTTGACGGAATTGAGGATGGCGAGCTTCTTTCGATTGGTCAGGCGAGCCGCCATCAAACCAGCTTCGGCGCAGGCAGTTGGTCCGTCATACATAGAAGCGTTAGCGACATCCATTCCGGTAAGCAAACAAATCGCTGTCTGGAACTCGTATATCACTTGCAAACTGCCTTGTGAAACTTCCGGTTGATACGGTGTGTAAGCAGTGGCAAATTCGGAACGCGAAATAATCTGCAGGACTACAGACGGCACATATCGTCTATACGAGCCGCCTCCGAGAAACGAATGTTGTTGCGATGCCGGAGTATTTTTTGCAGCCAGCTCGGCAATTTCTTTGACCAGTTCGATTTCAGACAGGCCCTCACGCATTTTCAGCGCTTTGATTCTCAAGTCTTTGGGAATGTGCGTGATCAATTCATCGAAAGTCTTGACGCCGATAGTTTCAAGCATGGCTTCGCGATCGCCCCTGGCATGCGGCAAATAAGGGATCTGCGGATCTTCCGGAAGAGTCATTTTTTGGACCTCTAAAAAATGAAGCGAACTCAATAAATCTCTCTGCTTTGGCGCGCCGCCTGTCTGGCGAGTGCAAAAACATACGCGCATAATATTAGCTCTTGTTGAGTCGTTAAGATCAGATCGGCGCGCCGTCGTTTATAAATATTGTACGATGCCGCCAAGTAGGATCTTTGAACCACCTTGCGCTCTATCGTATCTAAATAGGATGGCGAGATTTTCGAATCATTTATGTAGTCATCAAGTTCAGGTAAATTCAGCCATGAAAGTTATAGTCGGTCTTGGAAATCCCGGCAGCCAGTATGCAAAGACCCGCCACAACGTCGGCTTCTGCGTCATGGATTTGCTTGGCACTGAACTTGGTGGCGACTGGAAAGAATCGCGCGACTTCAAAGCGCACTACAGTAAGACGAAATTTAAGGACGATGACATCGTGGTCGTCAAGCCGCTCACTTACATGAACCTCTCTGGTCAAGCGGTGAGCGCGGTTGTGCGCTGGTTTAAAGTCGATCTAAAAGATGTGCTTGTCATTCACGACGATGTCTCGCTTCCTCTTGGAAGGATACGTGTGCAAAACGGTGGTGGTGCCGGCGGTCAGCATGGCATCGAATCAATCATTGAATGTATGGGATCAAAGGATTTCAGTCGCATCAAGGTCGGCGTCGGTCCCGATCCAGGCGGCGCATTGCGAGCCAGTTTCGTTCTGTCGGCAGTGCGACCGGAGCAATCAGCGCTCTGGACCGAGAGCCTCGATCTAGCCAAGAAGGCAGCGAAGACCTGGCTCAAAGAAGGAGCGGAGGTTACCGCCAATCGTTTCAACGGAAAAAATCTGGCTGAGCCTGAAAAACCGAAAGAGAAAAAACCGAAACCTGAAGGGCTGACGAAAGATGGCTTGCCATCAGGTTCGCAAGAGATCGATCCATCTTCTATAAAGAACGAAAATCTGCCTCCGGATCCAAATATCGATCCGCCGGACGAAAACAAACCGGCGCCGAAAGCCGACGACTGACAGTTTTTATATCGGAACCATATCTGGTATCACTACGAGGTTGTCAGTGAGCGATTATAAAACCTTATAGGACCTTAATTCGCAGCCTTCTGGTTACGCTTTGTATCGAAGGCTGGGGCGTTCCGGCTGCGACATAACGGTACTGGAATAATAATTTATCGAAAAACAGTACTTCAAGTGATTTAGGTGATGTCAGTAGCCTAAAATCTCTACTGTTCCAGTTTTTGGAGTCCTTAGGAGCACGTAAGCTTGTGAGCGGTTTGCTAGATAAATTCCTGAGTAACGGGGAAGGAAGCGCCAGTCGGAACTTTTTGGTTTCGGCGCTGTTATGGTCGCTATTCGGAATGGGAGCGGGTGTATTCGCTTCCATGGAGTTTTACAACCCCGATCTCGTCCACAATATCCCGCAGTTCTCTATGCCTCACTTGAGGATGTTTCACGTCAATGCGGTGACGATCGGTTGGCTCTCGATGGGTTACATCGGGTCCATGTTCCACATGGTGCCGACACTTTGCAAGAACAGGTTGTTCTCAGAGCGTCTCGGCAACTTCACGATGTGGGCGTGGAACTTGCTGATGATTGGCGCCTTCTGCACGCTGCTTAACGGCAACACCGAAGGTCGCGAATATGCCGAGCTCGGCGCCGTCCTCGACGTCATGGCAGCCATTGCTCTTTGCACGGTAACCTTCAACGTATTAATGACGGTCGCCCACCGCCGAACCAAGAAACTCTACGTCAGCCTCTGGTACTTCCTGGGCTCGCTCTTCTGGTTCCCTCTGGTCTACATCATCGGGCAAAGAACTTTCGTTTTCTTGCCAGGACTGAACGATGCCATCATCGGTTGGTTCTACGGACACAACATCTTAGGTATGTGGTTCACGACCGTAGGCGTCGGCATCATGTACTACTTGATCCCTAGATACACGCAAGCCCCGCTGTACAGCCACGGTTTGTCGATGCTTGGTTTCTGGGGAATCGCGCTTTTCTACGCGCCGACCGGTACTCACCACATCCTCCAGTCACCGGTTCCGGAATGGTTGAAAGCAATCGCCGTTATCTCGTCGATCTTCCTTCTCGTTCCAGTACTGACCGTTTTGACCAACTTCTTCATGACCATGAAGGGCAAGTGGGGGCAGGGCGCAGACGATCTGCCTCTGAGATTCGCTATGACCTCGGCTCTGTTCTATTTAATGACTTGTTTGCAAGGACCGTTCCAGGCTACTCGTTGGATCAACTGGTATATCCACTTCACTCAGTGGGTAGTTGGTCACGCTCATGCCGCCCTGCTCGGTGCTTTCTCATTCATTTTGACTTCAGCCGTTTATTACGCCTTGCCTCGTCTGACAGGCAGAGAATGGCATAGTCAGGGTCTGATCCGAGGACACTACTGGCTGAAATTCATCGGATTCTTGATCATGTATTTTTCATTGACCGTCGCCGGTCTGGTTCAGTCGGCGGGTTGGGCGATGGGCATCGCGGTAGATCAATGGGCGAACCAGCTTTATCCATACTGGTTTGTCAGAGCGATAAGCGGAATCATGATCGTGACGGGACAAGCGATGTTCTGCTACAACGCTTACCGTTCGCTCTACTCGCCTAGACCGGTCGACGTCACGGCCAAAACACGGGAGGTCAAAGTCTAATGAATGGCTACGGCTACCGACTCGGTGCCATCGGTATTATCTCTACCTTTTTCATCATCATCTTCTCCACGGTTCTCATGCCGATGGTGCTCTTCCGACCTGATCCGACCGTCACACGCAACGATTATCAAGCCGAAGCCAAAGTTGGTGATCCAACTCGCGGAAGACGCGTTTACATTAGAGAAGGCTGCTTCTATTGCCACACCCAATTCACTCGTCTGCAAGATCGTGAATATGGACCGCTTGTCAAAGCGGGCGACTATGTTTATGAGACGCCTCACCAATTAGGTACGGCGAGAACCGGACCAGACCTTACTAACGAAGGAGGGAAATACCCTTCTGAATGGCAAAAAGCTCACCTTATCCAGCCGCGCTCGGTCAAACCAGGTTCTATTATGCCGAGTTTCAGCTATCTCAGTGACAAAGATATGAACGACCTGGTCTGCTACCTGCAGACGCTAGGAAACAAGCGGACTGCCACCCAGACCGCGTACGTGGAGGCGCCTGCTGAGTACCTCAACTCTACTGCACTAGGTTTTGCGCTCCACGAGAGGAAGCACGTCGACACCAATGCCGATGCTTCTGCCAATGCCGGCCGCGGTTTGTACACTCAGAACTGTGCTTCCTGCCATGGTCTGGAAGCCAGAGGGAACGGGCCTAACTCAATTTCGCTCACGAAAAAGCCAGCCAACTTCACTCGTCCTTTCTATAAGCAGTACTCAGACGAGATGTGGTACTACAGGACTTCGGAAGGCGTACCAGGAACCAGGATGCCGCGCTGGGAGTTGAATCTGACCGAAGAAGAACGTTGGTACATTGTCGCCTATCTCAAGACACTGCCAAAAGATGTGGAAGCGACTGTTGACAGTATCGATCAAATCGATCCGATTGAGCAGATTCGACTGCCGAAGCTGACCAAGCAGCAGTATGAGCCGCACTCAGGAGGATCCGAATAATGTGTCCTAACTGTGTACTCAATCAGGCACCTCTTGATGCCGGCTTATATGTAGCCTTCGGAATTTGTGCCTTGTTTTTCGTTATCGGAGTGGTCGCCATGTGGTGGGCCGTCGGTAACGGCGAATTCGAAGATATCGAGGCCTCCAAGTTTGACATGCTCGATGACGGTGAAGAAGCCGTCCTCGCTCAAAGGGCACGCGAAGCGGTAGAGCGTGCAAGAGCCGCAGGGCACGTTTAAAGCTCGTTTATTCGAACGAATTTGAGGTTGATAGAGAAAATGGCCAAAGAAGATCCAAAAGAATTACCCGCCACCGAGGAGCACTACGAAGTAGTCTCCGAGTACCGCATCGGAGAAGGTCCACCGCCGCCTTTCCTGGTCGTAGCATTCGTCCTGATCTTTATGTATGCGGCACTGTCCTGGATTCCGTTCTTCAAGTACTAAGAGATAGTTCCTTCGGTCTCAGACTCCACGTTCTGTTTATCGGTATCAAGCAAAGTTGAAAAAAATGACCCCTCAACTCACGTTATTAAAACGACTCGCCGGCAAGCTCAATATTTATGGGCTGGCACTTCTTACCATTCCAATTGCAGTTTCCATGACGGCTTGTAATTCTCAGGTCGACCTTTCGTCGACCAAGTCGGAAAAACTTGCCAACCGCGAAACGACAATGGGTAAAGACGTCGTGCTCTTCCCTGACGCTGTGCCGTCAACTGCAGATGGTTCCGTATATTGGAAACAAGGCAGCTGCGCTCAATGTCACGGTGACGACGGCAAAGGTGTCGCAGGCGCGACCACTGTCGACCTGACCAACGTCGAATGGATGCGCCATCGCAAACCACTCGATCAATATAAATTGATTTCGTTCGGTACCGGTGAAGAAGTCGAGACGCCTAACACAAGCGCTCTTGGCACGGCCGAAGAAAACGCACTGGAAGAAAAGGGTCGTCCAAGCAGACACATGACCCACGATGCTTATCTCGAGAAGCTCACCAAGCGCCAGAGATGGGATGTAATCTTCTACGCCAGAAGTCTGGCTTCGCCTCTGCTTTCGGCCGAGGAACGCATGGCTATGAATGCCGTATTCGGCGCCAACTGCGCGGTTTGCCACGGCAGCCGAGGCGCAGGCGACGGTCAGCTCAACAAAGGTCTGGTTCTGCAGCCGGCTCCAGCCAACTTCACTCAGTTCGATCGCTTCTACGATAGAACCGATGATCAACTCTGGGACCACATTGCTAACGGTATCAAGTGGGAAGGCATGCCGAATTTCCTCGGCAAAGAAGACCGCGGCAACAAGGTCAAATTTGACGCAGATTACATTTGGAAACTAGTGCAATACGTTCGAAACTTCCATGAAGACTCGGATTTCGTCCTGGAAGGTCCAAAGAAAGCAAAACTTCCCAACAGCGAAAAGAACCGGTCAGTTGCTAACTCGACTAGAATCGAAGATAAGAGCGTTCCCGAAAAAACTCGTCTTTCTGAAAAACTCTCAAGTGGAGTGACTGAAGAGAATCGAGCGAAGGGATCGGATTACAAATCAGAATCTGTGCAATAAAAGGTGACTTCCATGGAAGACGGCGTTAAAAGACGAACGATACTAAAGACGGTGGCAGCCGTTCCTCTTGCATTGACCTTTGGTCTTCTGGCTTCGCCATTCTTGCGCTTCTTGCGCCCAACCTTGAAACCACTAGATGTTCTCGGACATTCCGATCAACCGATTGCCGAGCCGCCGATCCCGACATTCACCGATAAAGATTTCCCGGATGAATGGACTTGCATTCCGTTTACCTTCAACCAGAAGTACATAGAATATAACCCTGAGCTTGCAGAAGTTCGCACCATCCCTGGTTTCATTGTCAAATTGCCAAACGGCGATGTAGTGGCCTACAGCCGCATCTGCCCGCATTTGGGCTGCGTTTTCAACTTCGTGAAAGATCCCGAAGAATGCGCCAAAGGCTACAACTTCAAACCAGCCGGACCAGTTTTCGCCTGCCCATGCCACTTGTCGGTGTACGACATCGCTCAAGCCGGCAAGGTAGTTAGTGGACCAGCGCCGCGTCCACCACGAAGATTCTCGCTTAAACAAACAGGCGACACCTATCAAGTAATTTCATTGGAGGCTGGATCGATTGCATGAGCAGTAGTTCCATTAACAAACCAGGACCGGGTAACAAGGCTTGGGGCGCCGTAACCTATTTATGGGATTATTTCGCCACCCGTTTCAAGAACATCGACATCTTCGACGAGCACCATCAGCTCGAAGCGAAGACTAATCCGTTCTATGCACTCGGGCCGATTTTCTATTTAGTCTGGTTCGCCACAATGGCTTCCGGTCTGCTTCTTATTTGTTGGTATGTTCCGACAAAAGCAGCCGCTTATGATTCGATTTACGCCATTCAATGGCATGTGCCTTTTGGAAATATAGTTCGCGGTGTGCACAAGTACGGCGCGGACGCGATGATTATCGCAGCCACCATGCGGGTCTTCCGCATGTTTATCAACGCCGACTATAAACCGAGCAAAGAATTCAATATTGCAATCGGTCTGGTCACGCTTCTTCTATCTATGTATTCCGGACTGACAGGTTATCTGTTGATCTGGAACCAGCGCGCTTTTTGGGCTACAAAGGTATTCGCTACATTCCCGACTTACATGGATCAATTCCCTGTAATGGGTGATTACTATGAGCCATTGGTCAAATCGTTGCACCTTGGTTGGAACACAGCTGAAGTGCTTCTTGGAGCTGGTGGCGCTATTACGCAAGAAACAATCACGCGATTCTTTTCGTTGCACCTGGCGTTCTCGCTTATTCCTTTGATTCTCGTCGAGATCTATTTCTACAACAATAACTATGTGCGCATGCCGCTTAACTGGATCAAGCGCACCGTGGTTATGTTGATGCTCGTAGTTACGGCGATCATTCTTCCGGCAGCTCAAGGACGTCGCTCCGATCCGGATGTCACGCCGCTTCCGATTCTTTCTGACTGGTACTTCCTGGGCTTGTATCAGATGTACAAATATCTGGAACCGGTCGTCGCCACTGAAATTACGATGGTGATACCAGTGACGGTGATTCTGTTGCCGTTCATCGACACCTGGCTCTGCGGTCCGGAAAAGAACATCATGAAGCGACCGTTCATCCTGATGATGACCATCATGGGTGGTGCTTCGTGGATTATCTTCTCGTATCTCATCATCATCAACGTCGCCAACATTCACAACGATCCGCCGTTCTGGCGCTCGATATCGTATCTGGCAATCGACGCCGGTATCGTCTGGCAACTGCTCTTGATCTGGAAATCGAAAGATGCCAAAGAATGGGCAAGAGGCGCTCGACCAGCCATCGTTGCTGCTGTAATGGGTGGACTGCAATGCGTTCTGGCATTCCTGTATTACTTCATGGCTCTGACCGAGATGTTCATGGGACCTCTCACTCAAGCATTCACTTATATGACTTTCCGTCCGTTCTGGGCCGACAAGGCTACCGCGCTTGAAAATGTCACTCGCGTGCTCGTCCCGAAAGGCACTGAAATGCCTTACAACACCGACTTCACTGTAGCGGCCACGGGCTGGATCGTCAAAGTGCCAAACGGCGACGAGGCATTGAAACAACTGGAAGTACTGAAAAGCACTCCTTCGGCGATTGATTGGCTGTTCCAATTGATTCCGACGTTCAATCCCAAAGCACCGGTATATCAAAGTGCAATCGATTATATGGTGGCCAACAAGTGGGTCTATGACTACATTACGTTTGCTGACCGCATGAACCTGCAAGGCTTGAATCCAGCTCCATACGCGGTTTATCCGATGCATGTTCCTGAGGTGGATTGGTGGTGGATGATAGGCGGTCTGCTAACCACAGTACTTGCTATCGTCACCTTCTTTGTCAGCCGTTCCAAAGGCAAAGCTCCGGCAGTTCCTCCTCCAGATAAAGCGGCAACACCTGAAAAACCAGCAGGAGCCGCGAGTTAGGAAGGCATGGCGAATATCGACAAGACGAAAAATGAATCGACAGTTGGCACCGAATCTGGTGACATCTTGGAGCACGTCGCGTCGGAATCGAGACCAGTGAAGGTCAAATTTGTCTACAAATTCGTCAATTTCAGTTTGGCTGCCTACGCGCTATCCTGGTTTTTCGAAGGCTGGCGCGAGATCAACAAAGACCTGACGGCCGGCAACGCGGCCATTCTAGTGGCTGGAACGCTTGCAACGCTTTTCTTTCTGGCTGTTCACTTCTACTGGATCTACTTCGAAGAAAAGTCGAAGGGCACATTGAGAAAACGTGTCGAATTGTTTGAAAAAATCCACCTGGCCACGCAATCAAAGCGTCAAGCCAAGGTCGTTGTCACTGATAAGGGAGAGAATTAAAGGTGGCTATTAGAGTTGTAATTATGGCAATCGGAATTGCTGCTTGTCTCTACGGCAGCATCATGATGCCATGGGCTGAGATGAATATGACGAAGGAAAACCTTCCTCATACGCTCACCTTGTTGCGTCTGGAGCCGGTTGCCGATGCTCTCGATTCAGTGTTCGGTCAAACAGCCGAGGCACACAAAGCCTCTCTCGATGCCAAAGAAGCAGAAGGAAACCGAGGCGAATATGTTTATGCATTCGCAATCGGCTTAGCTATTCTGGGCGGTGCGCTGGCAGTCGCTGCAATCGGCAGTGCTGACGAGCAAGAAAAGATGTTGATGCCCGAGAAGAAGTAGACAACAATTGACTTTTTAAGACCAAAGTTTTGACCGCAGGTGCAGGGTAGGAGAAGGGGAGCCGGAAAGAAATGGAAACGAGTGTTTGGACTAAAGTCTTCCTGGTTACTGAAGATTTATTCAACAAAATTGCCACCAGCAAGTACAACCCGCTGTACTACCACGGCGCTTTGCCGCAGTTCATCATGTATGTGCTGTTCTTGAGCGGACTGCTCTTATTCGCTTACTACGTACCGACAATCGACAACGCTTACGTTTCGAAAAATCTAGTTAACGCGTTCACTTCCGTCAAATATATAACTAACGATATCCCTTTCGGTGCGGTCGTCAGAGCGGTTCACCGCTATGCCGGTGACGCCATGGTCGTGGCCATAGTGCTGCACATGGTGCGCGTCTGGTTTACCGATCGTTATCGCCAGTACCGTTGGGTACAGTGGGAATCCGGTATCGTCCTTTTGATCATGGTGCTCTTCATCGGTCAAACCGGTTATTACCTGATCTGGGATGAGCGCTCGTTGATTCTTACCCGCATGACCGTTTCTGCTCTGGAAACTATTCCAGTAATCGGCGTCGGGCTTGGCCACTGGTTCTTGAACGGTCGCGCCATCAGCAACCTCACCCTTTCGAACTTCCTTTTCATTCACATCGGACTTTCGTTCACGCTTTTGTTCGGACTGTGGATTCACTATGTTCGGATGACACGCCCTGTGATCACGCCACCACCGGTAGTGAACTATGTATTGATGGGATTGTTGCTTCTGGTCGTTTATCTCTTCCCGATCACCGCTACCAAAATGGCTGATCTGCAGAGTCTGACCACTAATTCCATGGACATCGATTTGTTCTTCCTCTTCCCTTACTGGGTGCTGAGCCAGACCGGCATGTTCGGTTTCTGGGCTTTCACCATCATTGGCACCCTGGCGGTGTGCTTGATTCCACTGCCGATGGGAGCCAAACCGATCGAAGCTGCCGAAGTGGTCAACACAAAATGTACTGGTTGCACATTCTGCTCCAGAGACTGCCCATATCAAGCAATCGAGATGGTGCCAGCTCCTGCCGGCTCGCGTTTCAAACTGATTGCCACGGTCAAGTCTTATCGTTGCTCGGGATGCGGAGTCTGCGTCGGCGCTTGCGCCTTCGATGCCATCGACCTTCCCAACTTGCTCGACACCGACGTGACCGAGAAAATCAAACAACTCAGCAAAGCCCAAAGTTAGCACCACATTTGGTGACAAGTACAACTTCAAGTTATCACTTAAGGTAAACCGCGATGTCCGACGAGAAGACAGTAATTACACTAATCTGCGAAAGAGCAGCTGATGTTCACGACATCCTGAATAAGGAAGGGCAGTGCACCACGGTGCCTGGTCTCAAGGCAATCACACTGCCTTGCTCGGGAATGATTCAACCGCTGATGATTGAAGCTGCAATGAAAGCCGGAGCCTCCGGAGTTATCGTTTGCGGTTGCCAGATCGGTGATTGCTACTACCGCGAAGGCAACAAGATGATTCGCGAAAGATTGCTCGGCGAACGTCCACCAGGTTTGAAGAAAACCGTTGACCGCCGTCGCGTCATGGCGCTCTGGTTGTCGCGTTTGCAGAAGGGACGTTTTGAAACCGAAGCAAAAGAATTCGTTGCGTATTGCTCTCAGCTCGATGGCGACGTTAAAGTAGCCGCCAAGATCGAAGGTGCAAAAGCGACTCCAGCTGCCGCTCCGGCTGCTTCCGGAGCCAAAATTGACACAGCGCCCGCCGCCGTGCCTGCTGCCAAAATCGACAGCAAAGACGAGAAGCCAAAACCACGCGAAGAAGCAATGACCACGCCTGAAGCGAAGTTCGAGCCGAAGGAAACAGCGAAGGGCGAAGCCAAAGCAACCGGCACCGATTCTGGTGCTCAAAATGCCGAAGGCGCTGCTGTCAAGGCTGAAGAGTCAGCTGAGAAAAAGGCTGATGCGAAGAAGGCTGCCGCCGACGACGCCACGCCTCAAGCTAAAGACTAGAAATCGCCACCAACAAAAGAGTAGCCTCGAACAAAAGAGTCGCCTCGAACTAAAGAACAAGAATCGTAGTTTAAAAGAGAGAAGCTAAGATGGCAGCCAAAGATCAAAAACTATCAGAGATGCAACTTATCAACCGCTGGGTTTGGTTCTTTGCGCTCTATTTCTTGTTCATCATTCTGATCGCCATGTTCGGACTGGTAGCCGAGTTCTAAGCAATCGTTTGAACGGCTGGTTGAAGTCTATGGATAAAAAAACTATTTGCGCCGCTGTTATGGTGGCACTATCGCTGGCTATGATTCCGTCGCAATCGGCGACGCCTGTTTTCGCGCAGTCCAACGGTAGGACTGCGTCTGAAGATGTGGCGACCGGCGGACCGTTCTTTTTGAGTTCGAGAAGAATGCAGCGATTTGCTTCTCAGTTCAAAGTCGAACACGATGATTTGAATAAACCGATGACTCTGGTTTTGCACAACGGCATCGGCGGCAGACCCGGTTTAAACTGGGTGCGAGTGTTCATTGGTCCTGATCTGGATTTGAGCCGCCTGAAAGGGGCTGAAGAACCCTCTGCCGACCTTTTGTTCGACGAAAGTTATTTGGAAAGACATACAGTCTCGATCGATCTCTCCGACAAAGTTTTTGAAGGAACGAATACGATCATCCTGGAAGGGACCGGACCGAAAGGTGGCGTGATTAGCTGGGTCGTGGAAGGTCCGCCGACGCCCGCGCTGGCACCGATCAATCCGACATCGACGCAGGCCGGGGCTCGCTTGACGCTTGCCGGAAAGGGATTCAGCGTTGATAGCGGTGAAAATAAAGTCACCATCAATGGTAGCAACGCTGAAATTCTTTCGTCGACGCGCAATGCGCTGACGGTAAAGCTGCCGGCGCATCTTGGACCGGGTACGGTTCAAATCGTGGTGACAACGAACAACGTCAAAAGCGCACCATATACGATATCGATTGTGGAAGCGGCGCCGTAGGTTTGTAACCTTTAGGTGTATTCGATTAAAACGGAGAGCGGTTTGCGGCCGGTGAAGCCATCGTTGATTAGATGCCAGGTTGTGATGTCGGGGTCGCTCAGGCGCCAGCAGAGCAAGTATTCGAAGCTGCCTTCCCGGGCGGGAAAATCGAGCAGTCCGGAGCGCAGATCGCGCAGTATGACGCCCTGTTCGGTGATTTTGTCGACCCAATAGTTTAGTCTGACAATATAATTGTTCTGCATGTCAGCGAGCTCGTGGGCGGTCTTTTCGTAACGCTGCTCGTCTTCTTCGTGAGGGATGTGGTCGAGGACATTGGCTCGCGAAGCGCTCTTGCGCTGACCGTCGGCGTGACCGGAGTCGGAGTTGATGACCACGTCCATGATGTTGGCTGCGGTTAAGCGGCGCTCCAACCGATCGAACTTGTCATTCGCCTCGATCAAATCCTCCGCCAATATTTCGAGTTCCATGTTGGCGGCAACGATAAAGTCCCTGATGGCAGGGAGTGCTTTGCGGGCTTCTTCCAGGGTGAAGTGCTTGCGAATCATGGGGCTCCGAAAAATTCATCGAGACATACTATCTAAAATTACCCGAATTGACGAAAATATCCCACTCAGTAGTAAATGCGGAGCAAATTTATGACGAGATTGGTTGATTTAACGAGACCGCTGGAGCCGCTCGATGAGAAAACCTTTCCTGACGTAATCAAACCGCTTTTCAGAATTATCTCCCCTGAGATTGATTATGTTGATAATCAGAGGGGCGCCAAAATCATGATGGAGCTGTTTGGCTGCTCCAAGGATGACCTGCCGGAAGGGGAGGGTTGGGGTGAGGACAATCTCAAGATGTCGAGCCATATGGGGACGCACGTCGACGCGCCGCTGCATTACGGCAGCACTTGTGGTGGTGAACGGGCGAAGTCGGTGGACGAGATCGATTTGCATGATCTTTATCTGCCGGCCATCGTTCTCGATATGACGCACAAGAAAGCTTCCGGTTCTGGTATCACGGTGGATGATTTGAAATCGGCTCTCGCCAAAATTCAGTGTGATATCACCGGCGGTGAAGCGGTTTTGATTAGAACCGATCACGATAAGTATGCGCTCAATGATCCGATGCGATACAACTATCCCGGCATGATTCGCGAATCGGCTCTGTGGCTGGCTGATAAAGGGGCCAAGATTGGTGGCACCGACGCGATTGGATGGGACAGACCGTTTCATGTGATGATCGCCGACTATAAAAAAACGCGCGATAAGACGAAGATTTGGGATGCGCATTTTGCGCATAGAGACAAAGAATTCTATGTGGTGCAGCAACTGGTTAACCTCGATACCTTGCCGGCATCAGGTTTTAAGGTCGCCTTCTTTCCGCTCAAGATTGTCGGTGCCTCGGCGGCACCAGCTCGAGTGGTGGCATTTTTAGAAAACTGAAAATAGAGAAAGAGGGAAGGAACACTCCCCTCCCTCTCTCGTCGTTCGTTCTACTAAGGTGCCGCCGGCGATGGTTAATCTTTCTCGGTGCTAAACGCGGGAACCGGCGACCTAGTAAACCAATCATAGTTCGCCGTTTTTGCGGGGGACTATAGGGTTTTTCCTGTACTTTGCCTGTTGATAACCCACCTCTAGTCCGGAAAGTTGCATGACAACTGGCTTTGCCGTGGCTCTGCTGTGTCACCAGATAGTTAGGTTAGTTTCTTCTATGAACTTTTATTGGCTACTATTGAAAGGTTGAACCGAAAAATTATCAGTGGGTATCCTGAAATATATACTGGGCAACGTGGATGGTTGTCGCAGGTTTTCAGGTGCATGAGTATAAGTCGGGTTGATACGGACGTGAAGTCCACGGCGTTTTATAAATACCATCAAATGACCAAGCACACGGTGCAGAAGTTGCGTGCTTCGAACTATCGGCTCGATTGGGCCAATCAGCCGAATCCGTTTTTGCAATTCGAAGGCGCACCGGCAGTGGATTTACCTCGCTCTTCTTTTCGAACGAGCAATCTCAATTTTTTTGAAACGTTAATGGCGATGGTTAGCGGTTGGAATGGTGCCCCTCTTGCTGACGACGTGGAAACGGTAGTCGATGTGGCGGAGTTTGTTTCCAATCTTCTGTATGGTGGCATGGCGATTAGCGCATGGAAACAGGTTGTTGGAACGGATCATAGATGGGCACTGAGAGTGAACGCTTCGTCGGGAAATTTGCATCCGACGGATACCGCCGTTTTGATTCGTGAGGACAGTG
Organism: Candidatus Obscuribacter sp.; assembly: GCA_021772095.1. Classification (GTDB taxonomy): domain Bacteria; phylum Cyanobacteriota; class Vampirovibrionia; order Obscuribacterales; family Obscuribacteraceae; genus JADYXR01. The sequence continues at coordinate 73,481 of JADYXR010000155.1, forward strand.
AGAAGTTGCAAGCTGGCCTGTATCATTACCGGGCAGATGAACATCGGCTTGATAAGCGGACCTCAGGTGATCTGGTCACGCCTCTTGTGGAGTTTCTAGGGCTCGATTGCGAAGCACCGCCTGTGGTGTTGTGTCTTTCCTCGACGTTTTTTCGCGAGGCCTGGAAATATAGAGACAGGGCGTTTCGGTATTGCCAGCATGACATGGGACACGCGCTGGCTGCGCTTACACTCTCGGCGGCGGTGCTTGGTTGGACGTCGCGGGTTGTGGCTGCATTTCCTGATGATGAAGTGGCTCGATTTTTAGGGATGGAAGGGTTGTTGCAGAAGCCCATGGCGTTCGTTCTGTTGGCGCGGGCGGGGCAGTTGGTGCCGGTTTCGGACAGTGCGGAGTTCGCGGTTGGGGCGGCAGGGGAATTGCCGGATGGGAAGTTTGCTGGTACGCCGAATAAGTTGACTACTCGGGTTATTGAGTATGAGTCTATTGATCGTGTTTACGATGCCACTAAATATGAGGCCTGGCGGGCGCGGGAAGTTTTGATTGAGGGCGCCACTGCGAGTGGAGGCGACGAGGATTCAGCAGGTGGGTTGCCGGGCCCGATTGTGGCTTGCGCGGAGGAGGTTTCGATCAGCGGGGAGTTTGAGGTCGACTGTCGGCAGAGCAGTGTGCATCAGACTATTAGGGAGAGACGATCAGCTGTGGACATGGATGGCAAGACGACGATGGACGCGGCGCACTTAGGGGCGATCTTGCGGGCGGCGACGTTCGGATTCGCCGCCGACTTTCAGGGTGTTGACGCGACGGGGGGCGGCGAATGGCAGGCGTCTACGAATCATCTTGTTCATCTTTATTTGTACGTGCATCGTGTCGTCGGACTGGAGCCTGGACTATATTTCTTCAATCGTTTTGAAGGCAAACTTGTTCCACTTTTACAAAGCGATCAACGCGAGACCGCGATGTCGACGAGTTGCTTTCAAGAAATCGCAGCTGATGGTGCCTTTTCAATTTCAATGATTGCCGATTTCGAGCGCGGCTATCAGTTGTATGGAGAACGTTGCTACAGGTTGGTTCACTATGAGGCTGGATACATCGGGCAGATGCTGTATCTGTCGGCCGCTGCGCTCGGGTACGATGCCACCGGTATTGGTTGCTTTCTCGATGACGCGATCAATAACTACCTTGGACTCTACGACGGTCGTGAGGTGATCTACAACTTCACTATCGGCAAGGCCGTCGTTGACGCTAGACTGACGACGCTATCGGCGTATGATTTTCCTACTCCGTACTGAAGCGAAGATGCGAATTTGTGAAAGAAGCGAAGCATGCGAATTTGCGGCTTAGCTGCTTAGCTGCTTAGCGGCTTAGCGACTTAGGACTTAGCGACTTAGGACTTAGCGACCTTCTTGCTACTTGGGTTAGTAATTGAGTTTGTGAGATTGCCCCCGATTTCCTTCGGTTGTTTCAACATGCTGTTTATTTTCTCCGAACATTGAATGTGTCTAAAGCTGGTCTGAGACTAGCTTCGAAGGACTGTGGTATCACTTTTGCGACTGTTGTCGATTTGTTGCTTCAGCAGAGGGGAAACGAAAACATTGGGTTTCGGGATACGACGGCGGTGAAATTGTGAGACGCTCAACGTAAACGCTGGGTTTGCAGTTTCGCCTCTGCTGTCTAAACGGAATGTGGAGACGCCAGTGATCGATGAACTACCCAATCGATTACTCCAAAACCAGCTCCAATAGCCGTTTTTATGTCATCGGCAATTTCGGACCAAAATAAGTACGATCAACGCTGCGGCGATTCAAGGGAAGAGAAGAATACAATCAAGAACGATCGAGGTCGAGGAAAGAAGTGCTAATTTTCTGGAAAAGCATGCGACACATTGTTCAATGACGTTCGTACGTTGATCAGAGGAGCCAATTTTTTATTCCAGCTTCATCAAGACGGTCATGTCCGGCTTATCTAGTTTAGAAGATGGTTTGGTTTTCCAGAGCAAGATTTTTGCTGTTGCCGGCAGCTTCAGGATTTTCATTTGATCGAGAGGTGGGCGTCCCGGACTTTGATTGTTGCATCCGCCAGGATATCCGGAGCCGCCGCCGCAATGGATGAATTGTCCGATTTCGACGGGCTCTCCGGGCTCACCGACGTTCGCGATGTTTGTTGATTGATCGACTGCGACATACAAGTATTCGTATCCGAAATCGCGGGCGTTGTATCCGACCAAGCCGAAAGTTCGGATCGGGAGTTCATTTCTTTCGCGCTCGTTGAGCCAGTCTTTGCGGTCTGCTAGTTTCTTGTCGTAGTCAGAAATATCGTAGGTCACTTCGACGAGCGAATTTTTTGGATGATAAGTCAGGGTGGATGGTAACCAGCAGTACGGAAAGTCTATGTCGCTGAGAGCCGCTTCTGGAACGGCTTTTGTGTTCCAGATCTCGCAGGTCCAGGGACTCGCTGCGACCAGGAGAAATGGGTTGGAAAGAAATCTGGACTCCTCGGCTTCGCCTTCGATGCTTTTTTCTCCGGCACCATTTACGAAGATGCCGCGGATTCCCCACCATGGTTTTCCGTCTTCGATTTGCATGAAGACGCGGTCGCTGGGCTTGTATTCGCCGGACAGCAGTTGTGGAAATTTTGCCGCGTGATTGGAACGTAATTCGAGAATTTTTGCTTTGGTCAGGAAGTTGTAACTCTCAACCGGGTTAATTGGAATGTAGACCGTGTCGTCTTCGGGCGTGGTATCTGATTCGGTGGCGGCGGTTGAAACGGCTTCGCTTCCGCGAGTAGTGGAGGGCGTCTTCGATTTGATTCCAGTTTGGTCCGAACCGGATATTGGTGTAGTGGCACCAGCACCGGAAGATTTCGGCGGCGTTGAATCAGTTCCACTGCTAACGGTTGACTGCGACGTCGAATCAGTTGCAGTCGCAGCGGAATTCGATGGTTGCTTCGCGGTGGCTCCGACTGCGAGTTCGTTAGCTCTGGCTGTGAGTGCATTGGGTTGGCAGCTTGCGGACATGACGCCAACGGCTAGCAAAATCAGTGTGCTGATTCCGCTGCGGAGTGCAGTGAATAGTTTTAGCTCGGCCCTCTTCAAAATGGGGAGGCGCCTTATTGAGTGATGTTACTATTTCTGATGTCGAATTCGGCTTCTGAAGTGGATCTGATCGAATTCTGACGAAACCTGATGAAATCCGATGAAATATGATTAATGCTGATGAGTTCTGATGAGTTCTGATGCGAAATCAGAACACCAGGCGACTTACTTCTTGGTGATCGGGTGATAGTAGATCGTGTAACTACCGTTCATCCCTTTCATTTTTTCGGGGGCGGCGACTTGTCTGCCACCGGCTGTGATTGCGCACTTGCTGCCGTCTTTGGCACGGGCTTTGAGTGAGCGTGCGTCTCTGAATTCGATTTTCCAGGGCTCGTTTTTGAGAGCGTTAGTCCACCATTCTCGAACTTGGCTTTCGGTGTGTTCGGTGTTGTAGATCATGAAATATCCGGGACCGCCAGTGGCGTTTGGATACTGTACTCCGGTTACGAAAATTTGTTTGCCGGTGTAGCCGGGCAAGTTTGGTAATTGCATTTCGCGATCGAGACTGACTCCCTGAAACTCTGAAGGCTGTGTTGTTCGCGCTGCGTTTTGTCCCCACGGACGAGCAACCGGCCCTCTTCTTTGAGCGCTTTGTGGAGTAGTTGTTTGCTTGACCTGCGCGATTGAAGGGCAGAATCCTGCCAGTGAAAGTATCGTCAGCAACCCGACTATTTTAATGGTCCTGAACATAGTTCCTCCGCTCATTTCTCTTTGCTTTTCAAAGCAATTCTGTTGTTTACCATAATACAGCGTTTGTTTTTTTCCTGAATCTTATACGAAAAACCCGCCCAGTTTGCAGTTGCATTCTGAGCGGGCTCTTCGTTATCTCGGTCAGTTCATAGAGAACTAGTTAGGTTTGCAGAATTGACCAGCACCAGCAGCTTCGTTCTGGAAGTGGATCTCGCCGAGGAGATTTCTCCATCCTGATGCTGGAGTCCATACTGCTCGGTCGATACCTGGCAGGTTGATTGGTCCGTCCGTGTATGGTGCGTCGTGGAATCCTGCGTCACCGTTGTCGTAGCAAGTACCAACACCGTTCTTCCTGGCGTTAACTACAGTCTGAGCCAGGTTGTATTGGTTCTCGCAATTGTAGACTGATGCGGATGAAGTACCATCTGCAGTCAAGTTCGCTTGGAAGTAATCCGCAGGTGATGCGGTTACCATTTGAACTGTGTTTGGTCCTGGAACGTGGAGATAAAGTACTTCGCCGAGTTCCAGAGATTGGCTGTCGAGAGCCGCTTTTACTGCAGGCATTTCGATTTGTGGATCGATTTGCTTGACTCTGTTGAGGATTCTCGTGAGCATGTCGTCTTGGCAAGCGCTGTTGTTGGTGCCGGTGGTGCCAGGACCTGCGTTACCAATTTGTTCGATGTACTTGAGAGGAGATCCAGGAGCACCGAAGGCTACGCTAGAACCAGGTGTGGCATAGCATTTGCCAGGTGTGAATTGCTTCATACCGTACGGAGGGTTGCCAACGATTGGAATAACGCTGGTGCATCTGCCGCCGCCGAAGCGCTTCGAGAGAAGGTCATGCTTTTGGACTTCAACTGCAGTGTAACCACCGCCGGTACCAGGAGCTGTTCCGGTGCCGATCGCTGCGCCCGTGAGACCTTGGATTGAGTAGACTACATCGCCTGGGCCTGGAAGACCGCCAGGGAAGTGGCATCCAGCTGTATCCCATCCAGAGACTGAATCGCAATCTTGGACGACGCTTGTGACGCCTTCGAGATCAGGTTCGGTTACTGGTTGCCTGAAGCCTGCTGCGTTGGTCGTGATCATAGCCAGAGCATTGAGGATCTGAGCTGATGAACTGCCGCCGGCGGCAGGTGGTGGATAAGTAGGTCTGGTTCCGGAACCGCCTGAGGTGTTGAAGGCAGCCCATTCAGCCATGTATGCGTTTGCTGCACCGCCGGCTGGGTTGCTGTTGAGTGCATAGACGCCGTTGTTGGAGACGTCTACTCCGCCACCGTTAGGTGCCCAGAGTTCGTTATTGAATACGTCGGTTCCTGCATCAACTACTGGGCTGGTGACGATACCGGAGTGATCTCCGCTGGCGTCTCTACCGTTTCTGATGCGGACGTATCCTCTTGGAATAGAAGCTGCGAAGTCTTGGTCGAGAGCACCTACGAGAGCGCAGGCTACTGCTCCACCGAAACCACCGGAGTTATTGTCTTGAGTTCTGCTGTTGGCGCGGAATGCGTTAGGAGGCAGATAGTTAACACCAGATGGAGCGGCTCCGGCGTTGAATTCGCCGACGTCAACCAAGTGGGGTTTTTGTTTAGGGAAGATTGGAATACCAGCAATCTCGATAGGTCCGTTAGGTCCGGCGTTTACTGAGAATGGGATATAACCTGCGATGTACTGTTCTTGTCCACTGAGGTCATGCTTCAAAGCATTCGGATGGTGGAAGTTGGACTTCAAGTTACTTGGAAGCGAAACTGAAATAGCTGCTTCTAAGCCTGGGCTCACGTAGACGTTAGTCGACAAGCCTGGACGAAGGAAGGTGCTTTGCAGCCCGGTCAATTCTACTTTGTTGCCCTGGAACATCTTAGTGTTGTTCGAATGAGCAACGGTCGTGAACTGGCTTGGCAGAGGTCCGCTCGAGCCTTCGACGAGGTTTTTCAACGAGGTTGAAATCTCTTTGGCAGCTCTAGCTACGTCGTGTGCGTGCTGAGAAGCTGTTGAAGTGCCGAGGTCCTGAGCGTTACAAGCAACGATGATTGACTGAGCAACGATTCTGTTCAGTGCCAGCATGCTGATTCTATTGTGAGTAGTGTCAAAAATGCCGGTACTGCTGTTGGCCGTACCCGTCGCGTCTACTGCAAGACCGAGGAAATCTTTCTTCGGATCCGAGTCGGTATCCGAAGCCGGTAGTTGTACTTGTATAAGTGTCGGTGAAAGAGCCCTTCTGGCTACGTTCAATACACCGGCGTCAGTAGCGTTCGCGACTTCGCGTCCACCACCGAGGATTTGAGAGAGAATGAAGAAGCCAACGCCTAGAACTATGATGACCAGTACTGCTACTGCCACAAGACCTAGTGTTGCCCCCCTCCGTCGATTTAATTTCATTTGGCTGCATCCTCCGTTGGTGTCTCAGCCGCGGTCCATACTTACATGTTTGTTTGAGAGAGTTACTTTAGGAATCGACCGCCGTCGGAACGCGAGGTCGAGATTAAACGAATATTAATTAGTATCGCTTAATGTAAGACTACTGTCAAGATGAGGAACCTTTAACCTTGCTTCCCGGGAACCTCTGGTTTTTGAGTGCAGTTCTGCCTCTAACTACCTTTTCCTCAATATCACTATACCCTGATAATCACTTTTCCTCTAATTTAAGATTAACTACACTTCATTAAGCGCAGTTAATCTTATTGATGGCTAATGGTTGGGACTAGGCAGCCGTCGCTGTTCCGGGCTCATCAGGCGTAACCATTACTGCCAGTATCAACCAAAATAGGAAGTGAACCTGGGGTCGGTAAAAAACTGTGTCGACCATGCCATGAACCATCAATCCTATTAAAGCTGCCACCATAGTAGCCGCCAGCCATCGGCCGATCATATTACCATTCCGGTCCCAAAATTTGAGGTGCGCCCGGGCCAGCGCGCAGCCAACCATTGCCAGAAATGCCAGCAATCCTGGAATACCAGCTTCCACAGCCACTTCCAGCGGAACGCAGTAAGTCCCAAGTGCGTCATAACTGCTTACCATATAGAGTCCATACGCCAGGCGGAACGTTTCATTGCCAGGACCGGTGCCAATCCACCAGTTGTCGCGAAACATCTTGGCGGAGGAAGCATAGACGTTCATTCGATAAGCATTAGAGCTGTGCTCGCGCCCGACAAACATGGATTGCACGCGCTGATTGAGCGCCGGCACAACCATCACGGCGCCGGCGCCGCCGCAGACAAGCAAGAGGGCGGCAACCACGACGTAGAATCTGAGCTTCTTGTGATTCACCCAGAGATAAAGCGAACTTATATATATAAGGATTCCAAGACCGGCCGCGAGTCCTGCATAACCACCCCGGCTCTGAGTCAGGATAGTCGCCAAACTGATGATTGCTCCTGTGCCGAAAGCAGCCAGTGCCGGCACCAGATACTTCGGTTTGCCGAGCGCTTTGAATTGAGCGAAGAAACCGAGTCCAAGTCCAACCCCTATGGATGCCAGTGGGACCAATAAGCCCGCCAGCAAATTCGGATTGTTGAGAGTCGCGAAAATCCGGGTGCCAGTGCTCTCGACGGTCGGGTCTTCCCAGGTCGCCAGTGGTGCGACTCCGATTTTGTACTGGTAGAAACCATAAAGCGATAAGGCGGTTCCGCAGGTCAACGCCATGGCCAGTGTGATTAGCTTGCGCGTAAGTGAACCGGTCAAGACGGCGCTGAAAAGAAAATAGCTTCCTATATATACGCAAACTTTGAACAATCCCTTGAGGCTGGGATTGAAATAGTGCGAAGAGAAGGCTGCCACGATGTTGGCGGCCAAATAGAGAAGGACAATGGCGTCGAAGGCGTTGAATTTCCGGCGTTCCGCACCACCCAACAGCCGTCCTACCAGCCAGAGTCCAAGCCCGGCGAAGATTACGACCGCCAAACCTAATTTGTCGTTCGCGAACTGAGGCAAACCGATGAGGCCAAAAAGCAGAACGGTAACAAGGAAGCTGAGGTTTTGCAAAATCGTGCCGATGCGCCCGAGGTCGGGAGGCACGATTGTTTGAACCGAATCAAAGATTCCGAACAGAGGCTTGAGAATCAGTGATCCTCGTAAAGTTTCGCTCCAGCCTCGTTCGACGTCGACGAGAGAAACCTTCGTCGCCGCTCGATCTATCAAATTCGAACTGGCTGTCACTTCGCTGCATCCTCACCGGTGGCGCCAGTGGTGCCTTCAACTGGTGCTTTCGGTGCGGCAGCAGGATCGGTTGCCTCTCGAATGTCTACAACCACGCCCTGAGTGCGATATTTGAAGCCCTCGAGTTCGACCTGGTTGCCGATTTTAATTTTGTTGCCGCTCACCACGTAACCGTCTTTGGTGCGATCGGCGGTTTCTTCGAGCGTGACGACGTAGTCATAGGCAATTGGCGTGTTACTTCTTGAAGTCAAGGCAGGGTCAGAGAAAGCCACTGCCGACTTGCCATCCGGCGCAAGAAATGAGGCTTTGTGCGCCCAGTGATCGACCTTGCTAATCTTCATCGGCGGTTCAACGGGACGATTGCGTATCGTGATTGCCGATACATCGCCGGCTTTGAAGAGATCCGAGTCCAGAGTTTTTAACCCAATAAGAAAAACGTCGAATTCAATTCGCGATTTTCCTTCGATAATCTTGTCGACACCTGCATGTCCGGCGCGTGCCAAGCCAAAGCCCATGCCGCAAAGCACCACGAGCACAATAACTGCCGTATCAAAAGCGTTAAGTCGTTTCATTCTTTTCGTATATCTTCTAGATAGTAAGCCAGGGTTCAGAGGCTCATCATATCAGGATGTGCAGCGACGAGGATGAAAAACAAAACGATCAGCTTGACGAAACCTCCGCAGTTTCGCCTTGCGCAAAGCCAGTCAGTGACAGCGTTCTGGAACAATGCGTTTGAAAACTCGAATCGTTTAAAACCGTTAAATCTACGTAGTGAGTGCGATCATTTTGGTTTAAACAGTTCCAAAGAACACAGACACATTGCCTGTCACGCGTCTGACAATCTTGACGCGATCGACAATCAGTTCTTGACCGTAGTCCAGTTCGTCCCTTCCGCGTTCCTTTAGAAGTTCGAGCAGAAGGCGCTCGTCGATTGGAGATAGGCTGGTTGAGCCGCCATTCTTGTGATCGGCTGCAATTCGCATCAAATCAGGAGTCGAAAGAGTTGGAGAAATTACATTCATCTGTCTGACCTCTGAAATCCACTGCCTTTCCCGACGTTCTAAAGTTACTACTAATGCCGTCACATTTCGATTGTGGTTTTCCCACCCTAGCCGCAAAAAATATTTTGATATTTTCGGGTCAAATCATGTGGTAACTACGTAGTGCCTCTGTCTAATTCTGTTTGGCAGGCGATAGAACTAAACACGAACGCGGCGACAGCGATTTTTGTACTAAAGGAGATACACGATGGTCACCCACCAAGATGGATTTGATGGCAACATGGCATTCGACGTAGACAACAAAATGTCGGTCGGCGACCACGTGGTCCAAGAAGGTTACGAGAGAGGTGACGGGGCGATCATGGATTTGGTGAGCGCCAACGAGAAGCTCGTTCATAAGTACGCTGAGCAGCTCTGCAAGCACTTCGGCGGATTGCTCGACTTGCTCCCTGAAGCTGAGCAAAAAGATTTCATCGCGGGAATTAGAGACTTCGGTGGGAACCAGGACGTCATGTACCACGCTATGGTTGCTCGTTATGACGGTCAGCAAGCCGAATCGGTCGCTTAGTTTCTCAAGTTTCAGTTCTCGATTTTTAAATCATATTGAAACGTCGATTAATACGTTTCGGATGAGACGTTTACTAAGTCTCACTACTATTCCTGACTGAACTTCTGACTACAATTTCTGACTGCATGACCGAATTTCCGGCTATCGGATACTGACTATCAATTTCAGCCAGAATCGAGTCATGACCTGGGTTCAAAACTTCGTCTGGTTTTATAACCGTTAGTTCTCGAACTCAGAATCACTGTCTTCTGTTATTTAAACATCGAAATCGTCTCGAGCGTATCGAGCATTTCTTTCTGGCTAGTCACTGCGGTGCCGACTTTCTTTACGACGATGCCGGCCGCCAGATTGCCCAGTGCCATTGCTTCTACGAAGCTTGCGCCGGTTACGAGTGCCAGTGCCATGGTGGCGACTACGGTATCACCTGCACCAGTCACATCGAACACTTCACTCTTATTGAATGGTGGCAACTCGACCATGCTGTCGTGCTTGCGGAACAGCGACATGCCCTGTCCGCCACGTGTAAGAAGAACAGCTCCAGCCTTGCTTTGAGCCAATAAGTCCGCTCCGGCTTTTTCAAGAGCTTGTTGTGATTCGATTTTATAACCGACCGCTTCTTCGGAATCAGGCTGGTTTGGCGTGATCAAAGTGCAACCGGCAAAGCGCTCGAAATCATTTTGAGCGTCGACGATCAATAAAATTTTGCTGTTGGCAGCGGCTTTCCGGCAGGCTTCAACCACAGTGTCCACGATTACTCCAGCCTTATAGTCGGACAGAATAATGGCGCTGTAACCGCCCGCGACCTCTTCGATTTTTGCTGCGACTTGCTTGGCGATCGCATCGGAAATTTTTTCGTGCGATATTCTATCGATTCGCAATAGCTGCTGCATCAATGAGTGAGACTTACTAAGAATGCGAGTCTTCACTGTCGTCACTCGATCTGGATCTTTAATTAAATCGTGAGTGATTCGATGTTTCTCGAGCATGACGGCAAGCTTGGTCGAGTAATCGTCAGTGCCGCAGACGCCGATGGCGTGACACTCTGCACCGAAGGCTGTGATATTGTGAGCGGTATTAGCAGCGCCACCAGGGATGTGTTCCGTATCAGCGTGTTCGAGAATTAAAACCGGTGCTTCTCTAGAAATTCTTGTCGGCTTGCCTTCCAGAAGCTCATCTATGAGCAAGTCTCCAACCACGACAATGCGACCCTTGGCGAGATTGATTATCCGTTTTGCAAGACTTGATTTACTGAGTTCTGGTGCCGGCGACGTAATGGGCACAAAAGCGATGTCGTGTGGATGCACTCGTTCAAGCTCCTGAAGCAATTGTCCGGCTAATTGATTTTTCGGATCCGCTGACGCGGCAGTGCCAATAGCCTTTTTAGAATCCTCAATATAGCCCAACTCTTCCCATAATCTGGCAAGATGAATAGTATTTGAAATAAGCTCCGGAATGTTGAATGACTGCTGAACCGCCTGGTGTGCATCTTCCAGGCTTTTTTTTACCGGCTCGGTTAGTATTGATTCATCATTAAGCAAATTTCCTTTCAGCTCAGTGATGCGCAGCTTTAGCTCATCGAGGCGCTTCTGTTGCTCGATTGCGTTGGCGTCGACGCCGCGCAATTGGAAGTGCTGGCGCAGCCCGAGCGGGATGTTGAGCCCCATGTTGGCATTGGCGTCCAGCATGAAAGAAGTGGACCAGGTGAATTCTTTGCCGTCGGAGCTGGGGTGAGCCGTCTTCGACGGATCTCTGACGATGGATTTATCGGCTAACAATCGACTGATATCTGTCGTTCTCAGCCCATCGAATTTCGGTTCGGCCGCCGATTGCAGCGTCAAATCCGGTGCGTGTGGCGTATATCTGTCGAGCGGACCTGAAAGTCCCGAGCCCGGTCCCAGGTGCGATTTTGAAGACATGAGATCGGTTATCGACAAATGATTTGTCGATTTTTCCGTTGATTCGGCGGATTGCAGTTTTTGTTTCTCTTCCGGCTTGTCGGGCTGATCCTGAGCATCAGAAGTAGGTTTGCCGGAACCACCAAGCGGATTGGACATAATCCGAGCCTCAATGACACTACTTCATTCTACTACTCTATTTTTTCAACGTTTGGTTGCTAAGTGATTTTCGAATATATCTCTGAGAATAACAAGATATCGATAGTATCGCCTTCGGTACCACGCTGTTGCGCAAACCGGATAAAACGGTCATGATAGATTCTGCTAAATGGCATTCCTGTCAGGATGATAATGGATAGAAACGAAACCATGATTGGGTTTTATCGAGATGTGCAGTTAGTAAAATCGACGCTCCGCGGTCGTTCTCGCGGGAGCAAATCGGTAAGTTTAAAAAACAATGGAGCCACGGTGAGCAATCGTCTGGAAACTTTGATGGCGGGTCTGACCCTTATCGGTGTGATTGCCGTCGTGCAGCCAGCTGTGACTTACGCAGCTGATTCCGGTTCCGTTCCAACGAGTTCAAGCGAAGGTTGGGAATCACCGGTCAAATTAAAGCCGTACGTGAAATTTCAGCCGGATGCAGTGATCGTTCCATCAACGGCTCCTTCATCATCAATTGATCCATCGGCTACACCAGTACTGGTGCCAGCCACCACTCCATCCGGAACACCAGTAGCGGTGCCTGGCACCATCGGAACGCCGGGCACTGTCACGATCAAGAAAGAAACCATTGAAGTCACGACACCCCATGATGCGAACCAAAAAGAAATTGACTCGGTCGTGAAATCGATCATCTTAGATGGCGGACCTGATGTTCTTAGAGTCCGCACCGATAGAAAAGCCGCGAAGAGATTGGCCAAATATCACTGGCTGGATAAGGCTGCTGCTGCAAATCCGCAGGTGATTGAGGCAATTACTATGTACTCTGGCGCGGCAAAACTTTTGGCAAAGCATCCTCGCTTATCTGAAATTGCCGACGCCGATCATTATGTCTGCCGCCGAATTACTAAGTGGAAATCAGCAGCCCGAGTGCTTGCCGCAAATGGCGAAGTCAAGGAAGTGGCCGCCTTTGATCCGGAAGGGCTTTATGTGGCTATTAAAAAAGATAGGAAGATCGTGCGAATTTTGTCGCGCAACCCAATTTTCGATCAGATGATTGTAGAAAATCCTGATCTTGCTAGAGTAATTTCGAAATACATGTGAACTCGTTTCCACATCACGATCTGCTGACAGCGCTGACGATTGGCCTTGTGACCGGGTCGTTTTCCGGTGCATTCGGTATCGGTGGTGGCACTGTGTCTACGCCACTGCTGCGCCTGATCTTGAATGTCGATCCGCACGTCGCAGTTGGCACCACCATGGCCTTGATTATTCCGACAGCGCTGACCGCCTCGTTGAATTATTATCGCAAAAAAGAAATCGATATGAGCATCGCCCGCGTGGTGGTATTGCCTGCGGTGCTTGGTGTTTGCGCAGGCGCTGTCGCCACGCAATATGTTCACGGCTTGTTTCTCATGTTGTCTTTTGCCGGCTTCGTCTGCGTTGCCGGAATAGACCTGACTTTCGGAGTGGTTCACAATCTGCTCAAGAAAACAGCGGAAGCCGAAAAATTAATTCCCGCAGTTGAGAATACAGAGACCGAAGTCAACAGAATTCTCACGCGAGCAGCATTTGTTCGAAAACGAAACTTGATAATCCTCGGACTATCAGCCGGTTTTATCGCCGGGTTCTTTGGTGTTGGTGCCGGTTTCATTTTCGTGCCTTGTTTGATGTATTTATTTAGATCGTCCATTAAAACCGCATTCGGCACTTCGCTACTCGTGGTTTCCGCAATTTCCATTCCGGGCACCATCACTCACGCCGCACTTGGGCACGTCGATTTCGCCATGATGATGTCCATGATGGGCGGCTCAATTCCCGGTTCTATTCTGGGCAGTACGCTAGCCCTCAAATTGAAAGATTCATGGCTACGTCGCGGCTTTGGCGTGGCGATGCTTTGCGTTGCCGCGGCTCTTGTGTCCAACGAGTTAATGCGCTAGTCGCATGGCATAATGTAGAAGCTGCATGTCGAGGGTAATTATTTGTCGAAATTTCATGCTCGGCTCTTAGAGCTGGAATCAGAAATCATTGCCAAGGCAGAATCGCAGAAAGGGCTCGATAGTTTGACGCCCGACTGCGAAATTTTGCTGCAGACCGTCGAAAAAGAAATCGGTTTAAAACTAGCAGAAGTGGCGCCACACGACTGGAGAGGCTGGCTCACTTTTCGCAACGGCGTGGACAAACTGATTGTATGCCGAGGTCGTGCGTTCAAAGAAGGCGGCATGTTCAGCAAGCATCGCGCCGGTTTCGACTCCAACACCGGAGCCGACAGCATTAGCGATCACAAGCGCGGCTTCAATGTTTCGCCGCCACAAGATATAGATCACTTACTAGTCAACTTCGGCTGCGGAGATTCCATCCGCGTGTTTCTCTGGTACGGCGAAAATATCTCTCCTTATCGATTAATCTTCGAACAAGAGATGGTTGAAGACCCTGATGAGAACTTGAAAGAAGCCGTTGCGGAAGCGTGTGTTTGGATCGCGAAGAAACCAAAAGAATTGACGCTGCCGCAGTATCTCGATCGATTGAAACTAAACGACGCGTGACAGTGAGGTCACGAGTATGAGTGTTGGTGCATCGAGATAATCAATCACAAGGCATCGTAAATGGTCGCCGTTAAACGGTTACTGTTGCCGTTCTTCTTCGTTTATCTTTAAACGATTCTGATTTTGAATATGATTGATCACGGGCTCCGCCATCTTCTCCAATGGAAGTTGCAACTTGTGCGATCTTTCGAAGAGCTCGATAGGAACAGGGAAAATGATAGTCGAGTTATTCTCCGCAGAAACTTCCACCATGGTTTGCAGCTGGCGCAGTTGCATCGCCCCTGGTGACGAAGCAATGATTCGTGCGGCTTGTGCAAGTTTTTCAGCGGCTTGTTGTTCGCCCTCGGCGGCGACAATCTTGGCGCGGCGTTCGCGTTCTGCTTCGGCCTGGCGAGCCATTGCGCGCTGCATCGTCTCTGGAATTTCTACGTCTTTGACCTCGACTGAAATTACTTTGATGCCCCAGGGTTCTGTTTGTCTGTCGATAATTGCTGAGAGTTTTTGATTGATCTGATCTCGTTCAGTCAAAAGATCATCAAGCTCATGTTGACCAAGAACGCTTCGCAGCGTGGTTTGAGCAATCTGACTGGTGGCATTGACTGGATCTTCGACTTTGGTGACCGCTTTGTACGGATCGACGATTTGGAAAAAACAAACGGCAGCGGTTCTCGCCGAGACGTTGTCTTTGGTGATAATTTCCTGCATCGGAATCGACATCGTGATCATCCGCAGATCGACTTTCTTGTCCGATTGAATCATCGGAAAAACAAAAGTTAGCCCGGGTCCGCCGACCCCGGTCACTTTGCCTAAGGTGAATATTACGAGACGGTCGTACTCCTTGACGAATCTGATCGCCGAGATCACGTATGCGAACGCCACGAACATTAGAAAGGTCAATGTCGTGGAGTTGAACAGAAGCCCAAAAAGCAGGTCCATTTGAGATCACCTCTTCCAAAATTCAAGACAGGTCTCCGTGTGAGACTTACCCAATGGAATGGTTGATTCAAACGATTCAGTTATAGTCGCACCTGAATTGAACCAATTGATCAGTGGAAGTTGACGCGACGAACTAATTGATAGGCTAAGCAATGTTTAAGCAACGAGCTTTGTCTGCGCCGAAAGTTGAGTGCAAGTGCCTCGCAAGCGGCGGACCTTATCGTCACTTGATACTCCTTTTCCGGGCTTCCCCACGATCGTGGACTTGCCTGACGCGAGTATTTCCGAAAGAGTTCCCGATATCATAGAAATCCTCGAAATCACGCACGTTCGGCGTTCCAATGATGTGCAAATTTGTGCTACCTAATGCTAAGAGCACCAGGCATGGTCTTTCTGTGCTGGAGATTGTTATGCGTTCAATTCCGTATGATTTTTATTCGGATTACTAAACCAATAAACTCGATAGCGAAAAAGAATTTAGAGAGGGAATCACAATGATGGGTCACGAGCTTCAACTGGCATGGAATACTGTAAGACAAATGATTGATGGATTCTTCGGATTGCTGCCGAATCTATTAATTGCCCTTGCTGTATTTTTCATCTTCAACATGTTGAGTCGGCTGGCTGGAAAAGCGTCGTTCGAGATGACAAAACGAGCAAATGTGGATCAAACACTCGCGCACGCGTTCGCCAAGTTGGCTTCAGTATTCACGAACGTGATGGGATTGTTGGTGTGCGCAGTCATTGTGGTGCCTACGTTTAGTCCTGATAAACTGATTGCAGGATTGGGTATTACATCCGTCGCTATCGGTTTTGCTTTCCAAAATATTTTGCAGAATTTCTTTGCCGGAATGTTATTGCTGTGGCAAAAACCATTCGGCATCGGCGATGAAATCAAAACGCGTGATTATGAAGGAACCGTCGAAGACATCATGATCCGCACCACGGTACTGAAAACTCACACTGGTCAGCGCGTGTTTATCCCAAACGGAATTTTGTTCACTGATCCAGTAACGGTCAACACTGCATATGACAAACGCCAGATTCATATACAGATTCCGTTCAAGGAGCTTTCCTCAGATAAAGCCGCGGAGACTGCGCGTTTTACGTTGTCGCAAGTCAAGTCAGTGGCTCAGGATCCGGCTCCTGAGATTTATGTTTCCGCCGCTAGTGGTTCCAAGAGTCTCGATATGTATTTGTGGGCGGGTTCGCGAAATTCGGATTTGATTCGTGCCACCGATGAAGCCACCGCTGCTGTTGAACGGGCGCTTCGTCATGAAGTAGAGGCGAAGAAAAGCGCAGCGGCAGCCTGAGACGATTCACAACCGGCCATCCATCCGCTCGTCGACTCTCCGTCGTGTGTGTTCTAAGACACGTACACTTTGGGAAGCGGGCCCTGCTGGAAAACAAAAGGCTGTTTGGAACGTCTCTTCGTTTTAACTTGTCCTTAATCGCTCCCCGACTATTCTGACTCCATCAATCGGAGAACAGCGATGAGCGACGAAAGAGAAAAGATCGGATATACATCAAAACGGTTCGACCTGATGCGAATTTTGGATTATTTGCCCAGAACTTTGTGGGTGGAAGACGCTGAAAGCGTCCTACGTCATTGCCTTTTCAACCTTGATCAGGCGAGCGATGAAGAAGCCGGACAGATTACTCATTGAAGGCAGAATTTGAATCTTTCCGGTTCTTAATCGGTAGGAGAGATCGTGCTGCTCAATCAATTCTTGTGGGAAGTATGGTGTTAAATCGTCGAATCTGAAATCGGGATGATTGGCAACGAATTTATCGATGACATGTTCGTTTTCTTCAGGCTCGACGGCGCAGGTTGCGTAGACCAGCACGCCGCCTGGTTTTAGAAGGCGTTGTGCATTGGCGAGCAATTCGTATTGTAGAGTTGCGAGACTGGCTATGTCTTCCGGTTTTCTGCGGTGACGCAAATCGGATCTGCGATTTAAAACGCCGGTTCCGGAACATGGTGCGTCGATCAAAATGCGATCGACTTGCGGTTCGAATTCAAGAGTGGTGCCATCGGCTTCCATTACTTCGATATTCGTAATGCCCAAACGGCGCCGGTTTGTTTTCAATAACTCGAGTCTATTTGCTCGTGTGTCGACTGCGATGATGCGACCTTTGTTCTCCATCAATTCGCCGAGATACAAAGATTTGCCACCAGGGGCGGCGCAGAGATCGATGATTAGTTCACCCGGCTTTGGCTCGACGACCTTTGCTACCAGAGCGGCGGTGTCGTCTTGAATACTGAACATCCCTTCGTTGTAACCTGGGATTCCAGAGGGGGATCCGCGTCCACGACCGTGAGGATCGAGCACCAGGCATGATGGCACGAGGGGAGAAACTTCGTATTTAATATCCGCGTTATCTAGAATTATGCCGAGACCTTCCGGTGTAATGTTGATTTCATTGGCGCGTAAAACTATACGAGGAAGGGATGTGGAAAACTTCAATAAGGACAGCGCTTCATCTTGTCCGAAGTTTTTGATCCAGCGCTCGACAAGCCATTCAGGGATGGTATATTTTCGCGATAATTCCGCAGGAGTGTTCGGCTCTTCTCCGGCTTCACCTGTTTCTGGGGCACCATCAGCAGTGTCGGACTCGGCTTCGAGCTTGGCTTCGGCAGAACGCAGATAGCTGTGCAAAACGGCCGTGGTGTAAGAAGCCATGCCTTTGTGTCCAACGATCTTAGCGATACTTGCGGATGTATTGAGGACGGCGGAGGCTGGTGTTTCCTTGAGAAACTTGAGTTGAAAAAAGGCGAGACGTAGAGTATTCAACAGCGCAGGCGGGAGTGTTTCGATCGCATTTTTGGAGAAACGCTTGATCACATCATCCAATAAGCTCGTGTTTCGAGTGACGCCCTGCACGAGCAGCGTCACGAATGCTTTATCTCGTTTCGACAACTGGCAGGACTTCAACGCTTCCGGCAACGCGTTGTTCGAGTACGCTCCGCCGTGTACCTGGATCAGAACTTGAAGGGCGATGCGCCGCGATTGCACGCCTCGAAGAGCTGCATCGCCTTGCAGGGGAATGTATTGTTTTTTTCTTTCTGCCATTTTGTTGTTTCCGATCACGAACTAGTCGCGACTTGTTGAAAGGACTCGAAGTGTTCTTCGTCTTTCAGATGGATGCCGTTGATCCAGCTGCGAGCAGGAATATCGCCTTTGCCTTGCGGCTTTATGGTGACCAGTCGAAGGCGTTCATTTCCTTCGGCACCACAGGCGATGACTACTTCTTTATTCTCGAATAGAATGGTGCCCGGGACTTTCTTTGCGGGTTTCAGTTCTCCCTCGCCGGCATCCTTGATAATTTCAGTCGTCACAATCTTCAAAGGCGTACCGCGAAAAATCGTAGAGGTGCCCGGCCAGGGCAGCAAGGCGCGGACGAGATTGTGAATTTGGTGAGCTGGTTTTGTCCAGTCCAGTTCGCCCATGTATTTGGTCAAGATCGGAGCGAACGTCGCTTCGTCATCATTTTGACGTTGCGGTTTTACCGACCCATCTTTCAGACCACGCAAAGTTGTGACGATTAAATCAGCGCCCACTTTTGCCATCTCTTCGGCCAGCTCAGGGGCAGTCATGTTCTCACCGATATGCACTTCGCCTTTCAAGAGCATTGGACCGGTGTCTACGCCGGCTTCGGTTTGCATCGTCGTGATACCGGTTACGGTGTCACCGTTTATAATCGACCAGTTGATTGGCGCGGCACCACGAAGCTGTGGCAACAAAGAGCCATGGATGTTGATCACGCCCATCGGAGGAAGTTTCAAAACGACTTCTTTGAGGATTTGTCCGAATGCCACCATTACAATGACATCTGGTTTCAGTTCTCGCATAGCTTCGACAATTTCAGGTGCCTTCGATAATTTTTCAGGTTGCAAAACTGGAATGCCATGTTCTACCGCTGTTTGTTTGACCGGCGGCGCCATGATTTTATTGCCGCGACCTTTTGGACGATCTGGTTGGCAAACCACGCCCACGACGTCGAAGTCTTTCTCTTCGATCAATCGCTTGAGCGTGGGAACGGCGAATTCGGGAGTTCCTAAAAAAATGATACGCACGTGCGAACTAACTCCTGACAATTAAGGCATAGGGAAGTTTAGCTTGAATTGTCTTCTATGATTGGATTGCCGGGTATGAATGTAAACAAGACTTTGTGTTTCAAATCGGACAGGGGATGACTGCTGAAGCGCCCGACAACTGTGAAAAATGTGGCAGAGCCAAGCGTTCGGCGGTAGCTGGTTCGCTGACGCAGTGGTTGTTCAGCGCCAATGCCTGTGACTGCGATTTCCTCAAGCTGGCGGCCGAAATCGACCAACACGACTTCACCGCCGACAAACTTTGTTCGAAATGCGGGAAGCGCCTCAACGAAGGTCGTAAAGGGTCGCTCACCCAGTGGGTGTTTCGCGCCGATATCTGCAGCTGCAATCGTGAAGAACTTTCATCGGCGGACTTCTCCCCGTCTCGACTTCCTCTTCCGGAAGTACGTAAAAAAGGACCGTCGTATGTGCCGGATCCGGCACTGACAGCTCAACTAGGATTGTCCGCCGATCGATACGTGGCGATTCAGTTACTGGGAAGCGGCAGCGCAGCTCGTGTTTACAAATGCTGGGATAAGACTTTGAACAAGCCAGTTGCAATTAAACAACTGGTGGCAATGCGTTTGCACGAAAACGATGTGATTCGATTTCAGGAAGAAGCCAGGTCGACGAGCGTATTGAGCCATCCTTCGATTGTTCGCGTTTTGGACTTCGGACAGAACGAAAATAGTCAGCCATTCATGGTGATGGAATTCATCGATGGAAAGTCGCTTGAGGCGCTGATTGAAGAGAACGGCCCGATGCCTGTCGGCGTGCTTGTTCTAATCATGATATCAATTTGCGCCGGCATGCACCACGCGCACCAGTCAGGCGTTTTTCATCGCGATTTGAAATCTTCGAATATTATGATTCCGCTCTCGGTATCTGCCGTTCCAATCGGTAAAGTGATCGACTTTGGTGTCGCTGCTATGCATAAGAGTGGCGACGACAGTGGGGCTGTTTTTCAAGGTCATCCAATTGCCGGTACGCCAGGTTACATGAGCCCTGACCAACTTAGAGGTGAAACATTCGACCAGCGCTCCGACATCTATTCTCTTGGTTGCACGATGTTCGAAGCGCTCACTGGTCGCGTGCCGTTCAAAGCGGCTACGTCCCTAGATGTTTTCTCACTGCACGCAAACGCAGCGCCACCACATCTGGTGGACGTGCAACCGGAGTTTGATTTTCCCGAGTCGTTAGAGCGCATAATCGCAAAGGCGCTGAGTAAGCAAAAGGAAGATCGATATCAATCGATGCTTGAGCTGAAAGCCGCGCTGGAAGAGTTTCTCGAAGAGAACGCGAGCAGCGCACCCGATGCTGCCGATGACTCTACCTATGGTGACAACGTTGAAAAACGAAATATGTTGCCGTGGGCGATCGCCCTGGCTGCTGTAGTTGTGGTGTCAATTTCAACCTTCATGTGGATGAAGTTAACTGACGTACGTGCTCCAAAGAGTGCGGAAGAATCTAAGCCGATTGTCATTAAACCGGCGCTCGACGAGTTTACCTCCGGAGTCTTTCATCTTGAATCAACCACTATGTCTGATGAAAAATTGAAGAGCCTTCCAAAGAACAGTACAAATGTTGATCTGGTTGCGTCGGACGTGACGGACGCCGGTATGAAATATTTGATCGGATTACCGATCAAAATTCTGCGTGTGGATGCCACCAAAATTACTGATGAAGGCTTGAAGGATGTCGCCAAAATCACCACACTGCAAGAGCTGAACATCGGTGATAATCCGCTGATTACAGTCGCCGGCCTGAAGCATCTCGAGTCGATGCCGAATCTCGACTTTCTATCATTAAACGGCACCGCGATTCATGATGAGGAGTTGAAATCTGTTTCGAAGATGCGTTTGTCGAGGCTTTCTCTGGGCGCAATGGAAAATTTAAACGGGACTGGATTGGTTTATGTTTTAAACATGCCAAGGCTTAAAGCCCTGAGACTATCAGGTGTTGAGTTAAGTCCTGAAGGTGTCGAATGTTTTGCCAAGTTGAAGAACTTAGAGGACTTCGAACATCGAAAGTGCGAAGTCACCGATCAATATATCAACGCAATCGCTGGAATGAAAAACATGTCAGTCCTCAATTTAAGCGAATCTACGTTGAACGATAAACAGCTGGCCATGCTTAGTGGCTTGACCAGGCTACGAATACTGCGCGTGGAAAAATGCAACAATTTGACGGCTGGTGCAATCGCAAAGATGGCGAGGAAACTCCCAAAATGCAGAATTACTGACGGGCAACCGTCCACGTTTTGACCCGCCAATAGTCATCTTCGATGCAAGGAACATCACAGATTTGTATAAGTTGTGATCGTTCGATCACATCACGTCATATTTCTTCTTCGCTCAAAACCCTGACAGGCTCTGGCGCTTTAAAGGGATGTTGCGTGCGTCGGTCGCGATAAAGTCCACGCAAGTCGCAATGCGATTTGCGATCACAAAATCAAAACATCGGGCTGTTAAGTTAGGTGGAGAGTAATCGACCACACAGGGAATCTCATGGCTAAATCCTTTAATACCATCACTGCCGACGCGCAGGTCGCAGCATCGACTATGAATGCACCACCCACAATGAATGATCCTCTCAATTCCGCGCTAGCCGAATCTATCGTCAACAAACCTCGTAACTTAAAAATCTATGGATACATCATCGGCACAGCCGCCATAGCGTTTGGTGTTATCGCACTAGCCCAGAGTGGGCACTTCTTCGGTGGTATCAATCACGAGATCTTTGACACCTTCTGGAACAATTTTACGAAGAACCTTTTTAAACCATTGCTATTGTTCTTCTATCTTGGTTTTGCCATCAGCATGCTTCGTGTCCCTTTTGAATTTCCACAAGCGCTTTACCAGGGACTGACAATCTATTTGTTACTGGCGATTGGATGGCACGGCGGAGAAGAGCTGGCCATGCTATCCGGCAATTCTCTTACGCAAGCGATGGAATTTATAGCGGTTGGTTTCTTCACCAATTTAACGATTGGCGCCATCGCATATTATATTTTGCGAAAACTGATTCCGAAATTGCGACGCGTTGATGCGGCGACTGTGGCCGCATATTATGGTTCCGATTCCGCCGGCACATTCGTCACTTGCCTCGGTGTGCTGCAAATGGGAGCAATCGCTTTTGCCGCATACATGCCGGTTATGCTGGCCGTTATGGAGATGCCCGGTTGCCTTCTTGGTCTGTATTTGATCTCGCGATTGCGCAGCAAAGGTATGGATTGCGATGGCAACATGCCGAATGAACCGGAATATCATTGCGATGACGCCGTTAGTCACGCACCCGGACCAGCAGCTGATTTCCTCGTGGATGAAAAGGTCGAAGCGGAAAAAGTTTTGACCACTGATGAACTACATCCAACTACAACTGTTGATATGCAAACCGCCACCGGTAGTATCAAACAGCTAACACTCCCGTTACCGGTCAAACACAAAATTCTGGATCCACATTTGATCCGCGAGATCTTTTTAAACCCCGGAATCTTCCTGTTAATGGGCGGCATCGTGATAGGCTATGTCAGCAGATTACAAGGCACTTCTGTAACTGCACCAGATGACCAACTTTTCGTTGGACTTTTTCAAGGTATGCTCTGTCTTTTCCTTTTGGAAATGGGCATGACAGCAGCAAAACGAATTCGCGACTTGCGCTCTGTCGGTAAGCGTTTCGTTATCTTCGCGCTTGTTGCGCCAAACATATTTGCCTGCATTGGTATCACCGTCGCAAGTCTGTTCAGCCACATCACAGGCCAACCGCTTGAACTCGGAACGTATGTTCTGTTTGCAGTATTGTGCGCGGCTGCTTCGTACATCGCGGTTCCTGCGATTCAGCGAATCGCTATTCCGGAAGCCAGTCCGACACTGCCGTTGGCAGCTTCGTTGGGCGTGACTTTCACGTACAACGTGACGGTCGGTATACCGCTATATCTGGCGATTGCTGAATGCGTGCTTAAGACGTTCCCGGTGAGCTGACATTAGCCTGATCCAAGTTCATCTCTTTAAACCCCGACCACTTCCAGGCAAGAGAGTCGAAGAAGCCCTAATCCTCTGATTCGGGTTTCTTCGGCATATTAGCCTTCCATGCCGAATTTATAACGATTGGATAGGACTTGAGTGCTGCTTTCAAGTCTTTGTATAAATTCGGCAACCAGCTCGGTTGATCTTGGAATACAACGTTTGGTTTTTTAGTTCGCAGGTCGCATGGAGCAAACGTGAGGTCGACATTTTTGCAACCAACATCGTTTACCAACACGTACAGCTCTTCAATAGCCACGTTTCCCATGGCGAGACATCCGGTCGACCAATAACTTCCGTGGATCAAAATGTCGCCACCGAGTTTGGTGCGTTTGTCTGCTTTAGCTCTTAAACGATCTTGTGCATTCGGATAATTTAGTCGGATTCCCAGGTGCGCGATTGAGTTCGGATAGAGGGCAGGAACTTTGTAGAAGCCTTCAGGGATTTGCAGATCGCCCTCCCTGAGCTTCGGACCGGCAACTCCGCTGGTTCCAATAATTGGATAACCAATTATTTGTTTGAGGTAGCCCTTTTCGTTGGCAGCAAAAACGATTAGTAGTCCTTCTTCTTTCAGACAAAGCATCGTCACTTTTGAGGGCGGATATTTGATCTGTGCTGCTTTGAAATGCGGTGTCAATCTGCTTCTTGCATCTTTGCCGTAAAGCTTGACCGTTTCGGCGACAGTTAATTGTGATTGTACATGTGGTGATAAAGTTTGCACGCACCACCTGGCGGCAATTTGTGGTGGCGACGCATATGGTGGCATCAGGGCCAGCACGGATAGAGACAGACCCGCCAGGGCAGCGTGTTTCCACGCCGTTCCTAAAGGCGATCGGCTGTTGCTTTCCGTTTGATGATTGATTGCTTTATCTCTGTATGTTCGATCGATCACTACGAACTTTTCTCTTTGACGAATTTCTTCGACGAATTTCTAAGGCTTTATTTTTCTCAAGATAGTCAGCAACCGGTCGTAGTCTGTTCTCAGAATACTGGAGAGCGCTTTGCCTGCTTCCAGCAAAAAGTCGTTGTTCGAGCCCAGGGTTGCATTGGCTTCACGAATGGCGGCAGCGATAAGTTCATCCGATGGAATGGCGGATACGTTGGAGAGCAACCGCAGGAATTCGAAGTCACGAGTCAACTCGCGCACTTCGTCCGCTGTCGCCTGATGCACGAAGTCATGAACGTCCGGCGGATGTGGTGGCAGGTGTTGATAAACTTTCGTACCAGCGCTGTAACCAACGATCAGCGCGTGCACTTCCGTTCTCAATAACGAAAAAATGTGGGGCTGCTCCAGACGCAGTTCTTCGCGGGTCAGACCCAGTGCCGAAGGTTTATGAATACTGTCTTGCGGACCAGTGACGACGTTATACGCAACGGCAAAAATCGCAATGTCCTGCGAATCTGTCTTTAAAAAACTTCCGAAGCGCGGCTTGGGAGGCAAGTCGTTGGTCGCCGCTTCAAGTGGCAGGCATTCCGCTAGAAAGCCTGTGATTGTAGACGAGGTAACCTCGGCAATCGGCATGGACACGACTGTTTTCTTGAACATCGACGGCCTGCTCAGTTTATTCCGTTGGTGGAGTCACCGCATTCGGTGTGAAGTTTTCGATTTCTTCTTCATCGACGGCATCACCTTCTCCAGCTTTGCCTTCAGAAACGCTGATGGTGGTTTTGTTGGCGTCTTGAGCCATCAAAACGTTTATCTCGGTATCTTTTTGATGACCTGAGATGCTGACCAGAGCAGGTTGACTGGTGTCTTGACTGTCTATTGTCCATCCGGCTTTCGGAAGGGAAGCTTCATACCAGCTGGCTACTTGTTCCAAACTGTCAGCGGTGGAAAGCGAGACAAAAGCGGCGTGCTCACCATCTTTGTCTTGTGCCGAAGTCGACCCGGCAATCGCCGCGCCGGGATAAACCAATTTCTGCAAATCTTTGGGAAGGCTCTCGTTACCTTCGGTGAAGGTGTGGGTCATACCGGCAGAATCGAATGTGACTGATTTTTCGTTGCCGCATCCGGCTAGACAAAGTACGCCTGCAGTCAGCACCGCGGATAGTATCACGCGTGAGTTCTGTTTCGAGTTGCAATTGGGTTTAGTCAAAATCATTTCTCCCGGTCGATGAAACCATAACGACCGTTTCATCCTCTCACTGTACTCAGAGTATAAAACACTTGAGGCTCAGGGGCATGAGATCTGGTTTCTAAAACAAAAGCATTAACGCAGGCGATCGTCGTATCCCATAAGTTTCAACAAACTCTCTCCCAGTAGTTCCACCGCCAGCACAGTTAACGAAATCAGCGCCGCAGGCACAAGAGGCGCCCACCAGTTACCCAGGAAAAGGTCGCTGGAAGCCTGGCGCAGCATGGTTCCCCAGCTTGGAGTGTCAGGGCTCAATCCCAAGCCCAGGAAGCTCAGACCAGCCTCCATGACAATTGCGTCCGAGATCAGGAGCGTGGCTTGAATCATAATTATGCGCGAGGCATTGGGGACAAGATGTCGGAAAAGCGTATGGGCTGTGCCCGCGCCCAGCGCTCTTGCCGCTTCTATATATTCTTCAGTCATTATTGAAGATATACGCGCATGCGCAATCCGCGCCGCCTCGAGCCAAGAGGTGGCGGCGATTACCGAGATCACGGTGACGAAAGGCAAGAACCCAAGGCTATACGAAGTCACATCCAGTGTCGAGAGCACCGCGCGCGGGAGCGCTTCGGTGAAAGTGGGACCGTTGACGAGCGCGGAAAGAGCGAGCAAGAGGATAAGCGGTGGAATGGCCAGCAAGCCGTCGACTATTCGCATCATGACCACGTCGACGATACCGCCCAATAGCGCGCTGACAGCGCCCCACAGGCTGCCGAAGGTGACAGCCAGCATGGCTGCAACCAGACCGAGAGCCAGCGATGTCCGTGCGCCCCAAAGCGCCATGGATAGGACATCTCGACCAAGGCTGTCGGTTCCGAAAAAATGGCCATCGGTGAATGGTGGCACGTTGGCAATGGCAAGATCGACATGAGAAGGCGTCAGAGGCGGAACTACCGGGTGCACTATCGGCGCCAGGATCGGCATCAAGGCAAGCAGAACGATCATAACAATCGCCGTGGTCATGCCTAATTGAGGACGAAACGAATGAGTTCTCCTGGTTTTGGCTTCGTTGTCGACCTGGGCGATTTGCATTGTTTAAACGCTCCTCGCGCCGTTCATCTTGTCCGAACTGTCGGCGATTGTTTGGGCAATCCGCGGGTCGGCAAAGCCCTGAACGATGTCTGCAATTAAGTTTGAAATCACAACCATGGTTCCGTAAATCATCACCAGTGTCGTCATTACTGGAAAGTTGCGACCGAAAGTAG
The DNA here is from genome assembly GCA_021772095.1 of Candidatus Obscuribacter sp. Taxonomy (GTDB): domain Bacteria; phylum Cyanobacteriota; class Vampirovibrionia; order Obscuribacterales; family Obscuribacteraceae; genus JADYXR01. Next base: position 99,981 of record JADYXR010000155.1, read on the forward strand.
CTTCGACAGCCAGTCTTCCCGTACCCGGCCAGGCGAAGATGGTTTCGACTAAAACAGACCCGCCAATCAAAGTCGGCAATGATAGTGCCAATAGGCTGATAATTGGAACCATGCAGTTGCGAAGAACATGCCGGAAAATCACCTGAGAATAAGACAGACCCTTCGCTAGCGCGGTAGTCACATAACCGCGCGTGATTTCGTCAAGCGCTAACGATCGAACGAAAAGCGCTATTTTCGCGCTTCTATTCACAGCGAGCGTCAATGCGGGCAACACCGCAAATTTGAGAAGCGCAGCCGGCGTCGCCGTTTCGTTCCCAGCCAATGGTCCGAAAAGCGGGATAAAATGCAGCGCAGGGATGACTGTGACCAGGTAAATGAACAGCAGCCCGATGAAAAACGCGGGAATCGAATGAAGGAGCAGCGCGGTCGCCAGCATTGGCGCTTCTATGAGAGCGTTCTTAAATTTAAATCTCACCAAAATCATCATCAGGCCCCAGAACACGCCGTTCGTGAAACTCAACACAAGCGCCAGTCCGACCAGCGTCATCGTGGCTGGGATGCGCTCGCCGATGACGACCATGACTTTGCGATTATCTTGATACGACCGACCCAGTTCGCCGTGTCCCACAAAGCCTTTGAGCCAGGACGCGTACTGTTTTGGTAGAGGCTGATCGAGTCCAAATTCGCTGCGAATCGCTGCCAGCTCGCGCGGGTCGATATCTCGCGTGTTGCCGCCCATCATCGCATCAACCGGATCGCCCGGCAGCGAGCGGATCAAACCAAAAGATACGATCGAAAGAACAAAGAGCAGCGGAATGGCCGCCAGTAGTCGTTTGAAAACGAACCTTATCAGATAACTCTCCTTGCACTTTTCGTTGATACTATTGTGCCAGAATGCGCGCAAGTCGAATCAGTAGAAAGTGCCGAAAGGCAATGTCGGTCAGTTCTGACGAACACACTGACAAGCTCTGACAAATTATTCGAAGTCTCTTTGAAACTACCGATTGCGAGACACAATGTGACCATTCGTTGACAATCGCTGCTTCAAAGATTTAGGATAAATACCCGGTGGCCTCACGGCTGCTGGTCTTGTCCGGCGCATCTTTAGCGCTCCACGGCGGCATAGCCAAGTGGTAAGGCAGAGGTCTGCAAAACCTCTATCCCCCAGTTCGAATCTGGGTGCCGCCTTTACTTTTCGTTGTTTCGTTTGAAGCTTTCCCGGTTTGAGGATACAATTTAAAAAGCTTGGACAGTTGGCGCAGTTGGTAGCGCACCACTTTGACATAGTGGGGGTCACTGGTTCGAATCCAGTACTGTCCATTTTTTTTTTGAGTACCAAACTGTTGAAGTCGTTCTTTGATAGTGAATGCCTTGAAGGTTCGTGACTTTACGCTATCAGCGAAGCGCGAGCACTAACCATGCGATCATTATGAGTGCTGCAAGCGTGGTCGAAAAATAGTGATACCACTGCAATCTTTTCTTGGTGCTGAGAGTCGCTGCCACCATGAGCAGGGATGTGAACATAAAGAGTCCGGCAAATGCGGGCACAATGCTCGTAGCCAGATGGAAATTGTTTTCGAGGTTGCTGTTGTTTACGAGAACGACCACCCTTGTAGGAATTTGACCTGTGGCGTCGCTGTCAATTTTAGAGGTATCCTGGAGAAACTTTTCTGTAATGTTGTCGCCATCGGTCAGTTCGATATAAAAGATTTTGTTTGGATCTGTCCCTGCAAAAGCTTCTCCATCTTCGCCGAATCCGCGAATGAAAAATCGGATCTTGTCGAACACGATACAGCGAATTGCGCCTGGATCCGGTGGTAGTTCACCCGGGTACATCTGACCGGAACCTACTGTCAGAGCTAAATGGCTGGTTCCTGCACCCGGTACTGGTGTGATCGTGGCAACACTTGTTCTGCCTGTAAATGGATTCACAAATTTGAAAGCACTGTCCTTGAACCATGCTTCGTTTGATACAGGGTAACTATGTTTGCTGCGATATTCCTCCTGCGCAAACTTGGCATAGCTCCACATCATTTTGATGATGTCCTGCTCTGGTGCGCCTTCACGAAAGAACTTCCGACCTTCATTGTCAGTGATACAGTTGTCGTTGAACAATTTGTAGAAGACGGTTTTTCTTTTGAGATAGCCGCTCAATAACTGAATCAAATCATCGCTACTGCCACGGGCGGCATTGAATGTTCCTTCCACCCGTTCACCCGACTTCCAGATCGCGACTTTGTTGTCGTTCTGGAAGTCAATGGTGGAGAGCGAATCGGCGCTCTTGTACGTGCCTGTGATTTTGCTTGCAGTTGCGCCAGGTTCGATTTCTTGGCCGATTCGCAGAGAGACAAGACATGCTACACCACACATGACCAGCATGATGCTGAGAATTCCTTGAATCCATATTGAATTCAAGGCTGCCACGAACGGGTTTCCCGACAGCTCTTCTAATCCCTTGACGGCGTGGAACTCAATGTCTGATCCAGTTGCCCGTTTTATTTTTTCTGGTTGCGCAGCTTTCTCAAGTGCAGTTTCTTCGCCGAACAAGCCCTGGACATTCGGTTTTCGATTTGTCGAAAACGCTTTGTCGGTGCCACTTACAGCAAGCACCGTAAAGCTCCGTCCTTTAGGGCGGTGATATAAGGTGCGACCGCCGTGGCGGTCAAAGTGGTGTTTGTTGTTGCTGAATATATTGCTTGATT
>JADYXR010000156.1 GCA_021772095.1 Candidatus Obscuribacter sp.
AAATACAGATTCAGACATTTAAGATCTAGTGACATTCAGCGACAGTCAAGCGGCAAATCTGTCTGACGCCAAGCGGCAAAAACCATTGTCGCTGATCATGGGCCGTGCGCTGCTTCCTTACCAATCGACAAGACCAGACGGAAAGGTACAAACATATCTCCAACTTTGTGTTGTTCGATGATCTCGAATCGACAGTCGATTTTTATCACATCGACAATGGCATCAAGGTAAAAGGTGTCTGGTATCCCTGCCTGAAAATGATCTGGGTCGACGGAGCCACGCTTGACCAGTACGTCGAGAAGAACTTTAAAGACAACAAAATAATGGCCGAGTTGCTCAAAGAGTTCCACAAACTGGTTGGAGAACTTGAAGGCGCTGGTATCGGTCATGGTGACTTGCAGCACGGCAATATTCTGGTATCCACGGAAGGGCTGCGTCTTGTAGATTACGATGCCCTGTTCGTTCCGGCACTGGCTGGAAGAAAGAGTCTCGAATTCGGTCACCCCAATTACCAGCACCCAGAGCGCTCAGAAGATCAATACGATCCGGACGTCGACAACTTCTCTTGCTGGCTGATTCATGCATCGCTACTTGCCATTGCAATTGACCCGTCTCTATATAAAACACTTGGAGGGGGCGACGAATGCCTATTGTTTAAACGCAAGGATTTGACAAACCCGGAGAATTCTCTGGCGTTTAAAACTTTGATTGAGCATGAGTCGGAACATATAAGTGAAACCGCAAAATTGCTCATGCGCATGCTGTGGGCGCCACCAGATAAGATACCATACCTCGGAGCGCCCGCAGAGCACTTAGAGAGGCTTCCCCGGCGGCGACAGCAAAGAACTGCTGTATCGATCGATATTCAAATGCCGTCAACGGAAACAGCATCGGAAGGCTCAAAAAATGGCTATACCAAATCCGATACCATCAGCAACAAGGCCGAACTGGACACGATCGCTCCTGCCGCCTACGAGATAGACACGGATTCTCTTTTGCACCTCACCGACTTTACGACTAACGTCGACAAAACGGTTCAACCTGGCGCCAAAAGAAAACTCAAGCGCAAAAGCCGGTTTACCAAAATGTCTGAGACTACTTTTAAAGCCGGACTGAAAGCCAGAGCCAAGATCTGGGCAGTCGCAGACAATGTGGAATACAGCACAATGCCGTTGTACTGGTTGAACCGCAAGCTGAAAGTTGCACTTGCACATTTCTATAACGCTGACTATGACAAAGCAACAAAAGTATTCCTGGAAGTCTTCAAACTGCTCGATGATAATCAAGAATCAGCGACCTACTTCAACGTGGCTATCTGGCTGGGTTATTGCCGCGCTTTGTCCGGACAGCATTCGCTGGCCGGTAACTCATTTTTCACGGCCCTGTCGGCGGCAAAAAAAGCAGATGCGCCGCGACAAATCAGGAAAGCGGTTTTGCTCCTTGCCGTGAGCAAATACAGCGATGGCAATGAGACTGCAGCATTTCGATTGATCGACGAAAACAAAAACTTCCTCACCGATCTCTCTTCAGTCATCGAAGACGAGTTGCCCAATATCTATCTCTCACGAACATCGGCCTACAATTGTTTAAACGCTTACCCAGTCAAACTAAAAGGCAAAGGCGGCAAGAACCTCAGAATAGAACTTCTGTCAGGGGCCGAAATGATCTTTCTGAACCTACTGGAATCGCAATCAACAAGTTGCGACACGAAGTTGATCGACTCGTACCTGTCTTCGATTATTTTGATGCATGATCCGAAAAGCGACGGTTCGAAGACGCAGGCTCGATTCTTCAAGTTGGCTGCAGGATTGGACAAAATGCAGTTAACGGAACTTTCTCACATTGCATATTTCTGCGGTGTAGTCGCGATGAATTTATACCAGTCTGACAAAATAATTGGAGTACAGCTTTTCCAATTGACACAACTTGGCGCAATCAGCCCCAAAGAGATGTTAAAACTTGCCACCGCGGCCAGTGCTTACTTGAACAAAGCCGACATATACAAACTCCTACTTAATGTCGCACAGAGATTTCATAGTCTTGGTCTAGAGTCCGAGTATTCTGAATCTCTCAAAGTAGTCTTGGAGTACTGTTACGACAATCGACTCGTCCTGACTTCTACGCTGACAACAAACCTGGAGTCCGAAGACGATGCTGTCATCAGTCACTGTCTCAAAGCAACATACCTGTCCGAAAATTGCACATGGAATTCATCCAACGCGTTGATCGAATCTGCGTTGAAGACACGCTCGACAAAAGTCCTGGCAATTATCGCATCTGATCTGATCGCCCAAAAGAATACCAAAGATCTTTCGACACTGCTTCGTGAAATGATAATGAGCCTTACAGTTAGTCAATTTAGACAAATTATCTCTTCGGGAACAAAAGAAGACCGTCAAGATCGCGAATTGGTTTTAGAAGCACTTCATATGGTGGCAACGGAGGCAGCAAGTAGAATCTCTGAAAAAAATGGACTGTCCGAGTTCACTCTTTTGCACAAGTTGAAGTACGTGCTCAAGGCCATTGGCGACCCAAAATCCGCAAACAAGATTGCTATATATTTCGTCTCAGACAAACATGCACAAGAACTGATCAATTGGGTTTCATTGCTTGCCCGGAATAATCAGAAAGGACCCCTCCATCTGTTCATCCAGGAACTAGTCTTGATGGATCAGCGCGAGGTCATAGCAGTTGTTCTTCAACGACTGATGCATGACAAACAAACCACGATAATGGAAACCACATTGAAATACCTGGGTGAAAGAGGGCGACCAGAAATACTCTTTGATGTTGCAAAATTGCTTGCCCATTCCAATGATTATGCGACGCTTTTGCCTGTAACCAACGAATTGGTAAAAATCGACAACAATGACACGCTAATAGACCCAAGCAATCTTGTCGTTCAACTAATGGATTATCTTTTTAGTTTGAAACCTGATGGCGACGCATCTCATGTCAGCTTTATCTTCACGCAACTGATTCAAAACGGAAAGAACCAAAGCCTTGCAGCGGTCCTTAGCTATCTGCAGAAGACCAGTCGTCTATACCTGATTGCACCAATTGCAAAAGACCTCATCAATTCAAACAATTACGAGAATTCTCTGTTTCCTGTGCTGGCAGCACGGTCCGACCTCGAGACGATTGGTGGGATTGTTTGTTGTGTAGCGGCGACGTTAGAAACCAATGGTCTGGCATTGCTTACCAGAATGTTTATCAACGGTAAAGTACGCGACACAGATCTGGTGAACATTTACAGCGCCGCCATTCGCTGGGGTTCAGTGATGCTCGACACGCGGCCGCAAATGATTGAGCGCGCCGAACTAAATTTACCTGACACCAATGATGGTGCACAGCCGAAAGGGTTGCCTAAACATCATCTAAACAAGCAGCTCATGTCGGCCATTGTCGGTCTGCACTACACTCGCATGTTCGTCAGCAAACTGCGCGCGAATATAGCCAACTCCAGAGAGTTGGTTCAGGAATGCAATACTTCGATCGATGCAAAATATGACAGATTGACAGTATGGTGCGTATCAGGACTCGCCAAAAACCAAGCCGGAATAGAAACCATTGCATCGATGGCAATTGAACTGGCAGAACTCCGCAAAGAAGATTGCCTATCAAAGATGGTCTTACGGCTCGCTGGCCAAAGACATTTAAAAGTTCTCGAGTCGATAGCACAGAAGCTTGTATCGAGCAACCACACAATGGTGCCGGCTTTCATCGCTGTCGAGCTGGCCAGAAGTCACACGCTTGCAGCAAAACACGTTATGGTACACGTCATAGATTACTTGAACGACGCAAATGATCTTTTCACGTTAATCGACGAAATCGCAAAGATCAACATACGACTGACAGACATAATCATACGCCAGGTAGCTCGCGGTCCGAACGCGATCCTGATTCAAGATATCGCAGTTCGCCTTGCAGAGGCCAATTCGAAGCAAGCACTATATCTGGTGCTCAATCAACTGGTTTCAATGAACGACGTGGACACCTCAAAACTGTTCGAAACACTCGATAATTGCTTGCAACCAGCCCATGTTAGTTTGCTTGCATCCTGGCTTGCAGAAGAAGGCTTGTCCAACATAATGCAAGAACGCATTGACGACCTTACGCGTCGAGGCAACAAAAACAAAGCCGCAGTATGGCAACAGTTCCTAGTGCAGTAGAGCTGGGAACGAAAGCGCATATTTGAAGGTCGGCACGCTTGCTCAATCCACAACGCCCTTGAGAGACGCCGAGAGATTTGATTTGTAACCCACAAAGTTGACTGAGAATTTTTTGACTTGCAGAAACTTGCATGGAACGGCTTTGACTTCTCTAAACCGTCTGTACAAAATCGTTAACTAATTCCGAAACCTATCGGGACGACAGGATTTGAACCTGCGACCTATTGCTCCCAAAGCAACCGCGCTACCAAGCTGCGCCACGTCCCGGCCATCAAATATATCACACGGTCGAGATTTTTTCGCGAGCGGGGGCTTTTCAAGGTCATACCGAGCGCCACTGGGTGCGGCTTAGCGGGATTGGTTGAAGCCGTTTACGGTTCTTATAGTTGTCTCTGCTGGGCTGCAAGGGGCTCGGAATTAGCCGATAAGTAGCCATTTTGTTGCAAGAACGACTGGAGGGTGTCGGCCACGAACTTGTGCCCTTGGCTGGACAGGTGGACACGTAGGAACAGGTCTTTCGACGCTGGGTGCGTTTTAAATGCATCGGAAAGATCGAGTAAGCCGAAACTGTTTTGAGCACCGAGCGCTGTCAGCTCTTTTGAAAGCTTCTCGGACGCCTTGCCGCTCGGATCAGGGAGGAGCATGATGACGAGCTTGCTGCCGTTCTTTGCGCACTCTTTCGAGAGTGCCACCACGAGAGCTTCGGTGACTTCGGTGGCATCTTGTTCGACGTATGCAGGACCAGGCGGTTCGGCTTTGTGATTCTTACCCTGCGCCATTGTGATGCCACGTTGAACGGCACCACGCAGTCTCCAATAGAGACGTTCGTTGATGTTGAGCGCGAGATCGGTTTGGCACAAAACGCCGTAAATGCGGCTGTGTCGCTGCAGGAACGCGATTGTTTTCGCAAGCGGTTCACTTTCTGCGCCCGGTTTGTAATACCAGTCAGAAACGGAATCGTCCTCTTTAAGCGCACCTTCGGAATCCAAATAGAAGTACGGACGAGGTTGCGCAAGACGACGCTTGTTCGGATCAACGATGTTCGCCGTCGTATTGCCCCAATGCATAAGGATCACGGTGACATCAGGTTTGTACGGAACAACTTCCTGCGAGAACTGAACATACTCTTGTGCGGTTGAATAACCGGAGCACGCGAAGTTCAAAACCTCGTAATTGGTCTTGTCCGCAGTCTTATGAGCGCTGTCATTGAGCGACTCTTCGAGTCTTCGCGCGTAGGTATCTTGAAGCGGAACTTGCAAACCTTCGGAATGCGAATCGCCCATCACAGCAACTCGTTTCACGCCGAGCGGCTTGGCGACTGTGTGTTCGATGTCCCTATAACCAAACGAATTGAGTTTGTCCGCAGAAAAACCTTCCATTCTCCAGATAACTTGTTTATTCGGAATGTGCTTGGTTCCTAGCTTGTGGTCGATTTGCATGAATTCCTGACCACCAACACCGGCGATCGCAAACAAACTTTCTAATGCAAAAACAGCAAGCATGAGACAGATAACTACTTCGACAGCGCTTCTCCACAACGGTTTCCGAGGAGCGCGTGGTTCGCGGTTCTTCGTTTCATTAGTTGGTGGTGCTGTGATCGTTTGCATGTTGACTTTGTTGTTGCCTGATTTTTTGTATTTAGTTTCTGTACTTAGCTTTTGAATTTAGTTTCTGTACTTAGTGTTGAACTTAGTTTTCGTACTTAGTGTTGAATTTAGTGTTCGTACTTAGTTATGTCTTGCAGTTGGTTCGATTGTCGTGAAATTTAGAACTGGGAATTCAGAGGTCTTGAGATTAGAACTGGAAGTAAACGAAAGGCTGAACGTGTCCAGGCGCGAATGCCAGAATCACAACCGCCATCGCGGTATACGCGATAGCCCGCGCTGGAACCGATTGCTTCCAAGCATTCGCAACCCAGCCTGCCACTGCCGGCAGTGCTTGCTCTTTCTCAATAGTTCGATTAGCCAGAGCACACGTAATGCAATACAGTCCGTAAAGTACTAGTGTCACCGGCAGTGTCGAGGTCATAAATGTAGTTGTGATTTCACCAGCAGGCGAAGAACTAAACCCTTTCGCATACATGCTGAAAGCATGAGTAACACTCGGTGCGCGGAAGATAACCAGAAGAACAGTCCACGACCAGAACGTCGCGACAACAGCCGACCAATGCCACCATGGTGACTTTTTCATCACTGAAAGCGTTGGATGTTTATCAGTATATTTCTGCCAGTCGCGAGTAGTGGCAAGAATGACACCTTGAATGCAACCGAAGAAAACATAGTGCCAAGCCGCACCGTGCCACAGTCCGCCTAGCGCCATCGTCAAGAACAAGTTGCGCCTTTGTGCCCAGGCGCTGCAATGCGATCCACCCAGTGGAATATACAAATAATCGCGAAGCCAGGTGCTGAGCGAGATGTGCCAGCGCCTCCAAATTTCGAGGAAGTTTGCAGATAGAAATGGCAGGTTGAAGTTTTCCGGAACGCGATATCCGAACAACAATGCAGAACCGCGCCCTATGTCGGTATAACCGGAAAAATCGAAGAACACCTGGAACGTAAACGCGAAGAAAACGATCCACGCATCGAGTGTTCCAAGCGCAGCGGGATTAGCATAACCAGGGTCGACAATCAGCTGGGCAAGCATGTCTCCGAGACAAACTTTTTTGAACAATCCCTGCAAAATTAAAACGACACCGTCATTGAAATCTTGTTTGCTGAAAACAGGCGGATGAATAAGTTGTTTCGAGAAGTCCTGGAAACGTTTGATAGGACCGGCGATCTGCGATGGGAAAAACGCACCGAACAGCGCGAAGTCGAAAAAGTTTCGCATTGGTGGACTGCCCTTGTAGACATCAACCACGTAGTGAATGAATTCAAATGCGAAGAATGAGATTCCCAACGGCAACAAAATGTCGAACATCGGAGTGTTCGTTGTTTGCGCCAATGTCACGCCAGTGACCTGCGTGAAGCCTCGCAGTCCCTGCCAGAGACTGTCGAGCAAGAAGTTTGTGTACTTGAAGAAACACAAGCATCCAAGGTTGATTGAGACCGCGATCGTCAAAAATAGTTTTTTGCGATCAACTGATTTGCTGATCAGCAAGCCGAGAAAATAGTTTGCAATCGTCAATCCGAAAAGTAAAAGACCGTACTTCGGCAGCCAGCTCATGTAGAAGAAATAGCTGGCGAGCAACAACAACGGTTTGCGGAATTTATCGGGTAGCACCCAATACAAACCGAACACGATTGGTAAGAACACCAGATAGTTGAAGCTGCTGAATAGCATGAGGTTTCCGGCAATCTCGCGGAGGAGGTCAAGCGATGCCAGATAATAACATGGCTAGCAAAGAGCTACCTTTTAGCATTCACATAATAGGGAATGCGATCGGGGTAACGGCGCATATACTCGGGCGCGCCAGCGATTGGCAACTTGTTACGCAGCGCAAGTTTGCAGCTCAACTTAGCGAATTCTCAGAATACGTCAATCGGAGAGCATTCAGTGTTTAAGGCAAGAATTAAACCTGGGACCAGGCGAATTACGAGCAATTAGAGTCGCTACTCTCGCGCGCATTTTCGCGCTACAGACTATGTGACTCCGGTCGTCAATTTCAGTGTCGTCAACTTCAGTACTACGGTCGTCGACCTCAGTACTACCGTGGCTGTATAACCGCGGCTCCGAACCTAGGACGCTGAGCTCGCTACTTATCCGAACCCGGCGGACGCATCACTGAGACAAACTTACTGGTCCAATTTTCCCGCCCCTGGAACTGGTTCATTGTTATATTGTGCGAGTAAATTTTGCCGTTCTCACCGACGATCCCAACGTTTCGACGGTGAGGATTGAGGTCAGTAAAGAGCAGATCACCAGGTTTTAAAATATCTCCAGGTTTATATTCAACGGATTCCCAACCTTTGGCAGCCAGCTGTCCATGCAGCTTTCCAATGTCCATGGTTGGTGAAACATCAGCACCACTCGCTTTCAGTAAAGCACTGACAGCAGAACCAGACGAACGCCCACCGTCTGCTGGAACACCAATGTTTTGCCTGTCGAACAATACCACAGCCTTCGCGAGAGTGGACGGCACTTCAGCCTGACTCATTGCCGGCATCAACCCGTTTTCGCCAAGCTGCGCACTGATCGACTTTACGCGTCCATCGAGGCTCTCGGCGAACGTGACAGTCTTCTCCTGGTTCGTTGTCGACAAACTCTCGCCACTTTCCGGGGCGGCTTGACCAACAGTTTTGATTTCCGGTTTCGCTTCCGTAACTTTGTCTGTCATCGCTTGTACTCCAAAATTCCCGCCTTTTGAGTTATTCCCCCATTTTGCAGTAATTACTCGGTCCGCCCGGTATACGGCGCCTATTCAAGGAAAGCGAGGCTTCTCAGCGTTTACCCAAACACTGTTGACAACCCCGTGCTCCAGAGACATCCTCAAATGAAGGCGCTGTCAAACCCTTGCCTGCGGCATCGCCGCGCCGCGAAATAATCAATCGAGAACAACGAAATATTAGAGTCGCGATTCACTGACTAAATCTACGGAACGAAATCAGGCTCATCGCTAGCTTCTTTAGGCGCGGCATGTGGTTTGCTGCTGGAGATCTGTGTTTTGCTTTTGCTGCTGGATTTCTTAGATTTGTCGACACTACTCGTAGTGGCAGTGATTGTCTTCGTCGCGGTGGTTTTCGTCGCAGTAGTTTTAGTCGACGGCTTCGGTGGAGCAGGCTTTGTCGCTGTGACTTTCTTCGCACGCTCGCGTTCACGTTCACGCTCGCTCTCGCGTCTCGACGGCGTTGGCTCTGACTCTTCCGGCTTGCTCGCTACATTGGAACCGGACGATTTACCGCTACCACGTTTGACGTAGCTCGAATAAACCCAACCTTCTTTTCCATCAGCTGAGATTTTATACCAGTGATTTTTTTCTTCCAAAATTCGAACTGTCGCACCTTTGGAAACATCCATGACGGCGGCGTTCTGACGTGCCGGACCGGTGCGCATAGTGACACGGCGAGCGACTTCCGAAGCTACGCCCGAACCCTTCTTACTGCGGTTCGCGCTTTCTGTTTCGCGGGATTCGCTTTTGGACCGGGCTTCGGATCTTTCGGATCTTTCGGAATCATTCTTCCGATCGCGATCGCGCTTTCTATCCGAAACTCGCTCCGAATCGCCAGCACCAGATATAGTGGCAACCTTCGTGGTCTCTTTCGTTCTCTCGCGCACTCGTTCGACAACTTTAGGCTCAGGCGCGCGCTCTACGACTTTCGGTTCTGGTGCGCGCTCTACAATTTTAGGTTCAGGAGCACGTTCCACAACTTTCGGTTCTGGCGGTGTTTCAACTTTTGCTACCGGTGTCTCTTCGACAGGTTTTTCTGCGACGGCTGGAGTCTGCACGGCTGGCTCTGTAGCTACAGCAGCAACTTCAGCCGGCACTTCCGTCTCTTTCAATGTTGTCGCGGACCAACGACCAGCCTTCAACAAACCAACTTCAAAACCACGCGTGCTGGTGGAAAGAATATATGTTGCAAGGCCTTCGCCGCCGGCCGATCTTCTTGAGCGTCGGCGCCGCGGAGCAGCTTCCTTAGTCACTTTGGTGATTTTGAAACTTCCCGGAGCAACAACTGGTTTGTCTTCCAAACCTTTGAGTACGTCTTTTACTTGACTTGAAAGTTGCTGACGATAGACTTCCGTTTCAGTTGGATCAACCAAACTCGATGCCACCGCATACAGTGCACCGATTTCGCTGCTTCCCAGAGACACAGACGGCTTATATGTTCCATTCTGCCACGTCAATGTGGTCGTGAACGGCTCATCTTTGAAGTTCACACTTTTATCGAACAGGTTTTCGTCTTTAGCAGAGGAAACAACACTCCGGTCGATCTTGATATCGTTGGTGGCGTCAATGAACTTTGCAGTTCCGGTGCCCTTGATATGCGGAAATAATTTGTCGGATTTATCCGTGGTTTCGCCGCTGGCAAGAAGCGCAATTGCCTTGAACTGTGGCTCTCCGGCTTTCTCTCCGGTGGAGTGCCCCAGGATCACTAGAGCCGGATCGGGTTTAGCATCGATCACACGCGCGGCGTCAAAAACGCTCAAACCGGCGACACGAGTGACATTCGGCGCACCGGCTTTACCGGGCACGACCAAATAATCAGAAGGCTGCAACACGCAAGCGAGCTCAACCAGTTTTATGTTATTGGGCAAATCGAACACCAGCACTTCGAATGCACTGGATGGAACTTCCGACTGCAACTTTGTCAAAAGGTCAGATGACGGCAGCGAGCCGTGCTGCTGAAGATAAGCGACGACAGCATTGTCCAGTTCGACGCGCATGAGCTGCGCATCTTCAGGGGTCTTAGGACCAGCAGCCATGCGTTCTGCAATTGGTTTCAGCTTAGGAGCAGGCTTCCCACCAAATCCGCCACCGCTGAAGAATGAACCGACCATCGACGAGGCGCCGATGACCAGACCCACTGCAACCACGCCCGCGAGCGCCTTAAGCGGCACTTCCGGAGAGCTGGGTTTGAATTTAGCGCCGCAAAACTTACAGTTACGAGCCGCTACAGAATTTCTCTGAGTGCAGGCGGGACAACGCATGTGGACCTCTTCATTTGGGTTTCGGCCAATCACCGTCACGCAGGGGACTGGCACTTCGTCGGGCAAATCTGTTTTACTGTTCGAGCAACTGGGACTTTCGTCCGAAACCAGATTAAACCTGGGGAAGTTTGGTTCTCGGTGAGAACTCTGGGATTCTACAACATACTTGACAAATCAAGTAGGCGGAAAATCCTAGGTTGCCGAGCGAGACCATCGGGAAATCCCCAATTTATATAAATAAATGACATCTATAAAGGTTTGTTCACCTTTCGTTAGAAATGTATCGGAGGCACGACGTGGGAAAAACGGACACTCATCAGGAGCAGCGTGAAAGCCTCGTAGAAGTTGGCAAACTTTGCTACGAACGCCGCTATATCTGCGGCACTGAAGGCAATTTCAGCATTCGGCTCGGTGAAAATCTTTTGCTGACAACACCAGCGAGCACCTGTAAAGGCAGACTGAAGCCAGATGAACTGGTTCTAACCGATCTAGAGGGGAAACCAATAGAAGGTCAAACCCACCGCCCATCAACGGAATTGGCGATGCACATAACGGCGTATCAAAAACGTCCTGACATAAAAGCCATTGTCCATGCGCATCCGACCGTTGCCGTCGGATTCACGGTTGCTGGTCAGAGCCTGGCGAAATGCGTGCTGCCTGAAGTGGTTTGCACGCTGGGCTTCATTCCGGTCGCACCATATGCGACACCAAGCACCAATGAGGTGTCAGAAAGCATTTCCGAATTGGTCACCAAATACGATGCCCTGGTTATGGATCACCATGGTGCTCTGGCGCTCGGAAAAGATATTTGGGACGCATATTACAAATTAGAAACGTTGGAGCATCACGCAGAAACCATGCTTGTCGCGCATCTTCTAGGTGGTGTCAAAACATTGCGTAAACCGCAGGTTGAAAAGCTTCTAGACATCGTAGGCGTTTACGGGTTACAAAAGCCTGCAAGCGCAGAGGCGCTTCTCAGCCCGGATGCCTGCACCGTCGATGGAGACAACTAGTGAGCGAACCACTTCACCCACTTGAAACAGTTACAACCGTTTATCTGCTCAGACACGGGCATACGGAAGAAACCGAGAAAGGCAAACTATATAACGATCCAAACGTTGAGCTGACAGAACGTGGACGCGATCAAGCGCAGGCGCTCGGAGCATGGCTCGAAAAAATCAAGCCGGATGTGCTCGCATGCAGCACGGCGAGACGTGTTCGTTCGACTGCCGAGGTCATCGAGAAATCAATTGGATTGAAAGCGATCCCAATTGAGCACCTGAATGAATGGAGTGTTGGTGAGTGGGAAGGGCGCACTTACGTCGACGTCAAAGAAAAAGATCCCGACGCGTATAAGGCTTGGAGCGCCAATCCAATCGATAATGCACCACCCGGCGGCGAGTCGATCACTGATCTTTATGAACGGATTAAAGGTCAATTAAAAGACGTTATCAAACAGAACGAAGGAAAGAAGATTGCTATCGTTTCTCACGCAGGAGTGATTCGATCGATCCTGGTGGAAGCGCTAGGCATGCCGCTGATCAACTTCTGGAGAATTTCCATTCCAACCGGCAGCGTGTCCAAAATTGATTTCAGCGATAACTTTGCCACCATACATTTCACTGCGCTTCAACCAGAGCAGCTCTCAAACAATAAGTAATAGGAATTGATCCAACTCAGCGCACGAACCTGAGCAACTCGAGAATACCCAGTACTAGGAATTGCTCAAACTCATCGCACGAACCTGAGCAAGTCTCGGACAACTAGTAATAGGAATTGCTCAAACTCGACGCGCGAGCCTGAGCGACTCGAGAATAACAGGTAACTGGAAATGTCTAAAACTCAAACGCACGAACCGATGTGGCTCGTGCGTTTAAACTTTATGCGTGACTTCGATTTCGAAATCTATTTCGCGTGAGCTTTCTCTTTGCTTTGCTCAGCCATGCGTTTTTTCATTTCTTCAGGAGAAACATCTTCTACGTGCGTTCCAACCCACCACTGATTCCCAGCGGAATCGCGCACGCCGCCGGAGCGGTCGCCGTAAAATTGGTTAGCAGGTTCTTTGATTGACACGCCACCAGCTTTGATGGCACTGGCGTAAGCTTTGTCGCAATCTTCGACGTACAAATAGTACATCGCAGGCATTGGTTTATTCTCGCTGCACGCTTCTGAAATCATCATGCGCGAATTGCCGATTTGCAGCTCACCATGCCGAAGTTTGCCATCAGGCGACTTCATGGTTTCGCCGATTTCTTTTGCATCAAAAGCCTTCTTGAGAAATTCCATAACTTCAAGGGCACCTTCGACGATGACGTACGGTGTGATTGTGTGATAACCGTCCGGAATTGGTTTGACAGCCATGGTATTACCCTCCAAAAGTATTTCAAAGGAAAGTTGTACCAGCAAAATGAGAAGTTTCAGTCAAATATAACTAAACCTTAGGCTTATCTGGAAGCGCTGAAATTGTGGCTCTTACGTTTTCTTCTTGCGTTTAACTTGCGCCAATTGAACACCAATCAACACAAGCGCTACACCCACTCCCTGAGCCAGACTTAGCGGTTCTTTCAGTATGATCGCGGCTGCGACAATGATTGCCGGGCGCTGCAAAATATTGATAATCGATATTCGCGTCGAACCCAGTAAATGCAGTGCGAACAAAAAGGCAACGTTCGCGCATGCCGATGCCAAGCCCATCCACGAGCCGATCTGCCAGGCACCGTCGGGTATTTTTCCTGCAAACGGCATGATGAACGCAACGACAATAATTCCATTTATGAAAAACAAATAGGTCGATATGAGCGCTGGAGAAAGCCGATTAGCAGTGCCTTCCATCGTCACGCGATAGGTAGTGGAAGTGAGCACTGCACCAAATATGAGGACAAAACCAAGCAAGCTCATCGACAGAGCGGACCACTCAAGACCCAGGCACACTCCGACGAAACACAGAATAAAACCGAGCCAGAATTTCGGCGTCAGTTCATCTCGTCCGATTATTTGATTGATAATCGCAACGAAGGCAGGTGTGGTTGTGATGATCGTAATCGCTAACACCGCAGAAATATGTTTCAGCGCAAAAATGCTCAACGCGCTTGTACTGAGGAGCAACAAGGCAAGAAACATAATTCGCGCGAGATTTTTAAAACCAATCCAGCGATATGTTCTTGTCAGCGGCAGAATTAAAATCGAACCGATGAGCGTTTTAACAACGAGCAAATGCAGCGGCAGAAGATTTTGCTCGTAGCCGAGCTTGACTACGATTGGCTCTATGGAGGCGGCGAGAATTGCCACCACGACACAAGCAGAAGAGAAGATTTTCGTGTTGGTAATTTTGTCGTCAGTTGGTTTAGTTTGGTTAGAGGCCTCGGAGTGTTGAGACTTTTCCAACTTATTCATAGATCGCCCGTAGAATTTCCGCATGACTCATATCAGCCCAGCCCAGTTTACCAAGAGTCCGACCATTGCTGGCGAAATCTCGTTGCAACAAGACTGAAGAGATACTTACGATTGAATCGATTAGCGGAATTCGGACTTTAGCTTTTACAGCGAGTTGCTGCATAGGCACCAGGGATGATGCCACGTCTTCTTCGATAAATCTGTGTTGTAATGTTCCAGGCGCTTTGCTGAAGGAATAGTTTGGAACCGTGCGCATCGCCTGAAGCAAATCGCCGCTCGTATCGCAGCCGTAGTAACGGTTTAGCAATTCCTTCATCGGAATAATGCTGGTTTCGTACGCGCGAGCGATCGAACGAAATTCTTCTTCCAGTTGCTCGAGCAAAATCAAAGTGTTCGGAGTGAAACCTTCATAGTAGAAAAGAAATCCAGTGTTTCTATCTACGTTGGTCATGTTCGCAATCATCGTGCTCGGATGCGCGAAAGCCCCGAAATCAGTCAATCCGCGTTGAACCACATTCTCAGCTTCATCGATTCCAGGAAAGAATCTACGCATGATCGAACTGCTTCTTTTTGTTTGTGACTTGTTCCACGAAGTGTACAAAGTCCACTTTTTTATTCCGCGAATCCAAACTGATTCATCTTCTTGAATGCGGCTTGCGAAGAGCGAATCAGTTTCCACAATCGTTGGATAGTTTGCACGCGCGCCAAGTGCGTTTTTAAACTCAACCACTCCAGCAAATTTGCCGGAGAACAAAATTACTTCGTGATGCTCGGTCAAATACGGTGCCAGTCGACGAGCAACATCAGTGTATGCGTCCGTCGTTGTGGCAACGAAGACCGTCGCGCATTTGGCAAGCATCGGTCCTGGATCGATTGTCGCCTCGACAATTGAAAAGTCGCCTTCGACCTTACCGACACATGCGATTGACTTACGCTGGGCGAGGTTTTTAACTTTCTCGGCGGACCGAACTAATATATGGGGTGAAAAGCCTTGCTTGGAAAGGAAACAGGCAAGCGATCTTGCGGCGTTTCCGGCGCCAACAATAGCGATGTGACCAGCAGCCGGAGCCACAAGAGCGCTTGCTGCAAAAGATTGATTAAACGTCGACGTGCCAACCGCAGGCCACAACGCCGAAGTGTGCCCCTCCGCTAAAGGAGCAAAATTAAATGAGTCCGAGTGGCTCATGGACATTCCGTTTCCCCGATCGCCAAGCCCAGTATATGCTTGCGGACGGGTGAAGGCAATCGCATAATTACGATTTCCGGCAGGTTTAATGTCCGGACTTAAATTAAGCCCGCAAAACCAGGCCGGACGGTGATCTACTGGCAGGCAAAATGGAAACGTTTTCCGTTTTGACCCAGGCGTCCATCAACCAACCCGGACAATAGCTGAGGTCCGGCGACCGCTTACATACAGATTTAAGGAGAACTCACCCGCTTATCTGGAATGCCCGGTCCATCTGGAACTCACCGATTGATCTGTAACGCACCCTGCTTCTGGAGCGCGCCGATTCATCCCGAACTCATCGACGCGTCACCCTCTTTGTCGATTTCAAATCGAAACCCGCCCAGCAGTTCGTCCGATGCGCCGCGATCCCGCAGTGCGGCTCTGCCATTTCCTCGAAACCAATCCGCTAGCGCATTCAAATCCTCGCCGCCGACTTTGCTCAGACCTTCCAATACGACCTTCAATTCTTCAGTGATCACTGTTTCGCCCTCTTCACTTTGTTGTTAGTCATATAGCGCCATTTGCGCTGCACAGAACTCCCTAATTTTCCAATGCAAAACTCAAAACGTTTCCAACCTCAACTCAAATTGTTCCAACCTCAAGGCAAAACCTTTTCACAATCCTCACCCCGAAACAATTTCAACCCAAACGCAAAATACTCCGACCTTCGGTAATTTCCGACGACGAGATGCAACTTAGTTTCATACCGAAAGCATCAACAGAGCGACTGCAAAGCATCCGAATGATGGTACTACTATCGGTATCATGGCAAGAAAACTTCGAAACAAAGAAACAACGAAGCTTGTGGTGCCAATAATAGTTCCACTAATAATCAATATCCGGCACGCGTTTGGCGCGCGGGGAACAAATCAGGTGTCAAGACGTTATAGTAAGTAGAGAATTTTCCGAGGATCCTAGATGAAAACCAGCAAATTGTTCGCCCTCGTAACGGCTACGGTCATGTCGCTGAGCGGTGCCGGAGTCGCGTTGGCGCAAGGAGAGGCTGCACGCGGCGGCGATCAAACCGATCCCCGAATGCAGGATCCTCTGGCGCTTTACAAGATGGCTGGCATCAACACCGACCAGGAAGAGCAGATCAGATCGCTGGCAAAAGAGTTCGAAAACACACAGCGAGTGCGGGTCAAGTCGCTTGTTGCGCTTTATCAGCAACTGAAACAAATTCAACTGCAGCCCGATCCGCCCGAGGACCAGGCGATCGCGAAGCAAGAAGAAATCAATAAGCTCACCGGAGAAATGTCGACTGATCGGATCAAGCTGTTGCTCAAGGTTCGCAAAGTTTTGACGCCGGACCAGCGAAAAAAGCTCATAGCGATTATGACTGAAGAGCCAGCGCAAAGCGGCGCTCCTAAGGAACCTGCAGCTCCGATCGAAACAGATTCGGACAATTAAAACTGCTCGAAATCAGCTAACCATCTGCCCGTGATCGCAGGCGGATTGATTAGACACTCACGAGAAAGATTCGAACCACCGCAACCGGATGTTCACGAGACTGATACAAATCGGCAGCCCTAGAAGTGTATTAAGTGGTACGGTGCATTAGAATGATCTGCATGCAGACCGATTCTCGATCCGTTTGCCATCTCCTATCTGCTCAATTTCGGAAACCGCTTCAATAGTCACATGAGAGAGAACGTTTTAAAATCCCATACACATGGACACCTCAGAAGCCGAAAGCTTTCGATGCGATCGGCGAGCTTGTTTGCAGCGACGTTGTTTCTTCTCAGCAGCGCGACGACTGGCGTACAAAACGCTCACGCTCAGCCCAAAATGGTCGATGATCGCGAAACGTTCAGCCAGCATGTAATGCAAATTGCAACGCAAGAATTTCCAAATCTCAATTTAAAGAAAACCGATAAACCACTTCAATGCACCTGGGTTAATGGCAATCACCTTTCCCTCGACAACCTTTATAAAACGATCAGGCAAGACACAGAGCCAGGAAAAGAAGACGAAGAAATTCGCAGATTTTTGAAGAGCATTACAGAATTGAGTACCACGGGTTCAGCGAAAAACATACCCGCATGGGATGACGTTAAAGCAAAATTGCGACCGCAAATTGTTCCAGCCACGAAAGTAAAAGTTAATCCGTCAACTTCGGCGGATTCCGCGCGCCGTCAGCCATCCAAGAAGATTCCTGTTCATCGCCCTTTGACATTTTCGACAAAGTTGTACGAAGGATTTGTAATCGATTCAGAAAACACGTTTCAGTATGTTTATCAAGAACACCTGCAAAAATGGAACGTAACCCTTGATGCAGTCAGCAAATGCGCATACGACAATCTCAGTAAGAACTCACAAAATTTAAAACTGGAATTGAATGACGACGGTCTCAAAGACCCTAAATCAAAATACATCACCATCTCAGTTCCTGATGGCTACGCGGCCGCGCGACTTCTCCTTCCTGAAATTCGCAAACGATTGCAAAAAGATCTGGGAGACAAATGTTATGTCGGCATTCCAAACAGAGATTATCTAATCGCCTGGTCACCTGAAGCGCCGCACCAGGAGCGCTTCGCCGAGCAGGTCCGCAAACGATTTCAACGCCGCCACCATCCACTGACACCGCAGGTGTACCAACTGGATGACAACACTCTGTCAAACGCAGTAATTATTGCAGATGAACCAGAACCGGCACCAAGACCAAAGCGCCGTAAGCTTCATCGCATCATCAGAAAGAAAGTAGATCCCGCAACTGCCACACCTGGCACTGCTCCGGCAACCACTCAGACGACGGCACCAGGGGCGGCATCACCACCACCGGCGGTATCACCACCAAATTCAGTACCAGAGCCATCCAGTAGTTCTGACGAATAATTCAGCATTTGAAAATCAGAGATGATTACACTGATGTTCAGTTCAAATCGAAATGATCCACGAACTCAATCGATGCCAAAATGAATAAACGGTGCCCAGGCATGGATCGGCTGTCCGCTCTCGAGAGCCTTTAGCTGAGCCGCTCTTAGCGCGTCGGCAATCGAAGTTTTTCCAGACTGCCAGTGGTTGTGAAAATCTTGCATCAGATCCGAAGTCGATCTGTCCGCGACTTCCCACAAACTCAAAACAAGATTCGGCATTCCGGCATACATCAACGCTCTGGCAAGACCGAGAATTTCGCCTCCTGGTGTCACCATGTTGACGCCTGTTTGGCACGCGGAGAGGACCAGTAGACGCCCTACTTGTGTGCGTAGAGAACTGCGTTCGAGAATCGATGCAGCGGTTAAAACAGTTCCATCCGATAGCACCAAACCTGATGCCATTGGTTCTTCCGGATTGAAGACGGCGTGCCCGGCGAAATGCACGACGGGGTATTGTCCGAAGAGCGTTGAGAAGTTCTCTTTGACTTCTTCGTTGGTAATCAACTTTCCGTTTTCAGCTGTGGTACCCGCCAGAATGTTGCGCGCTTCTTCCATCGTATACGACAGATCATCCAGTCCAGCTGCGGATCTAAGCGATGAGCTAAACACCAAACCATCACGTCTGGTGGCAGAATAATCACTGATTGCCGAAACCAAATATTTCGAGGTTTCACGATTTTCAAAACTGCTGTTGCGCGACAAAACTGGTATCAAACTTGTCGAAGGCAAATAGCTGAACGAATATTTTTTGCACAGATAGCTCTCACCATCGTGCAAGGCGGCGAACGGAAGATGGAACAAGCTGCCGTGCGGAACGATTACTAATCGACCGATGTCCTGGGAAATTCCTTCGAGCACCGGACGCAGCAATTGATCGTAAAGACGCTTGCACAACGATGGTGGCACTTCCCAACCTTCCGTCGATGACATTTCAAGAAACGTCTCAAGTCCCTCGGTGAGCGAGTCTCGGTCGCCAATATCCGCAAGCATGTGAACAACAGGTTCTTTCTGCGAATTTGAAACCGAAGCAGCGAGCAGATATTCATCGGTCCAGAAGTATTCGATAATCACTGTATCGTCGCGCAGCAAGCGGCTTTCATCGTCGTTCCACAGCGCCTTGATTTCTTTGAATCCAAGCGTGCTGGATGATACCAGATCGGCATAATTCGGATGGTGGCGTTTCAACTGATTAACAACGTCGCGCCATTCAGCATAGACCTTTTGCGCCTCTTCCGCGCTCACAGCGCCGGATGCGCCGCGGTGTCCCGAGTCGCCCATTGACGGACCCTGCCAGAAAATTCGTTCTAATCGATCGATTTGAGCGCGCAGTTCTCGCTCCAAAATGATCAACCGTTTCAGTCCTTCATCTTCGCTACTAGTCATGTGACTAATATCGATTGGCGAGTTGTTCAACAAATCAATCAACGCGCGTGACTTGGCGCGCCCGACGTACTCAAGCGCCTCGACCCGCTTGCCGAGTGACAGGCAAACTCGCACTACATTCTTATATAGCTCTTCGCCCCGGTTAGCAAAACTGGTTTTCAGATCGTCCGCTTTGATGTTGGCGCGTTGTTCGTCAAACAGATCGACGGCGCGAGCGAGATATCCAAACGCTGGTTGAAGCTGTCCGATTTGCTCACTGAGCTTACCGAGATTAGCCAGGTAGATTCGCTTACCAAGCCGGTCTTCAATTTGTTCGCTAAGCACGAGTGCCTGGTTGTAATACTCTTTTGCTTTTTCTAAATCGTTTTTCTCGACGTAACAATCACCAATGCTGTCGAGGTGAGCTGCCTGTGACTGCGCGTCTTCGTTGCTCCGAGCCATTTCTTCCGCGCGTGTGCAAAACGCCAATGCCTTATCGGCGTCGCCAAGTTTCAGCCAGGTAGTACCGAGATTGCCAAGCCAAATGCCCTGGCGGCGAGGATCTTCAGCTTGTTCCGAAAGCGCCAACGCCTCCTCGTAACAGTTGAGTGCTTCTTTAAACGAGCCGATTTCGAATAATGTGTTTCCTTCGCTCCCTCTGCAAACGCTCATAGTTTGCGGATCTTCCACGAATTCCGCTTCCATGTAGGCGGTTCGATAATACATAATCGATTGATCGAACTTACCGAGTTCTGCCCAGCACAGCCCTAAGCTGCCGAGCAAAGCCGCTTTGTCGCGAGTTTCATCGCGTTGATGCAGAGCTTCGAGGAAGCAGGTGCAGGCTTGTTCTGCCCAACCGCGGCTGAGATACAAGCGACCAAGATTTCCGAGCGCCAACTCAGCACTCGCCGGTTCGCGAATTTCACAGGCGATGTCGTAGGCATCGAGAAACTGTTCGATTGCGGGTTCGAGTTTGCCGGCATCGCGCAGCAATTCGCCGAGAATGAGTTTGGCATTGCCTTCGATTGCCGCATCGCCATTGGCATGCGCCAACGCGATCGCCTCGCGCAAATCAGTTTCGGCGGCTCCCGCATTTTTCAGTTCAATCTTCGCGATCGCTTGATAGCTGAGGTAAACGGAAACGTTTCTGAGCTGCTTCAAATCGCGGCCAACGGCAATCGCTGTTTCGTATTCCTGACAGGCTTGCTCGAATTCGCCAGCCTGCAAATGCTCCCAGGCTAATTCGCCATGGTGATCCATGTTGGAAGTTTGTTGGTTTTGCTTACTGGACCCTTTGCCCATGACGACCTCGACAGGCCACCCCGTCCCATAGATGATATGCGAGAAACGCAATTGTTGCCGTATTTATCCACAGTGTGGGATTTTTAGACACATTCGTCCGATCAAGCTTGAAGATGCAACGCTTTGGGAATCTTAGCGCTCAGACAAGCCGCCAATTTGAAAAAAAAGATTTTGAAATCTGACGCTCGACAATGTCCGACCAAGAATTATCCACGAATTATCGGAAGAACGACATTCGTGATGAAGTTGCTCAAACTACAAATCGGAAAAACTGAACTCTACGAACCGAAATTTACCTGACTGCGATAAGGCGGATAAGTCATTATCTGCTGCTGTTTCGGGGCTTCATGATTTTGAACCGACATCGGTTGAACCGCTGCCTTTTTCGGCGCGACGTGGTGAGGCTGCGGCTTCACAGCGGGATGAGGATTATGCTTGGCAATCGGCATTGCAGTTGAGATGCGTTGGAAATTGACTTGACCAACCGCCGATGTGGATTGGGCGCCGTGCAGGTAGCTGCGGAAACCAGCTGTTGGAAGTGGGTTACTGTGCCCAGGTCCGCCGATTCCACCGCCCATTCCGACTCCACCGCCACTACCCATAGCGAGGTTAGAACCGGCAATGGCACTCTTCTTCGCGCGCGCACCTTTGAGGAAATCTTTCATCATCGGCTCAGGGATCAGGCTGAGCGGAAACGGAGGAGCACCGACTCTAGAGTACAAGTCAGGACTGGCGTTGGATCCAACG
The DNA here is from genome assembly GCA_021772095.1 of Candidatus Obscuribacter sp. GTDB lineage: Bacteria > Cyanobacteriota > Vampirovibrionia > Obscuribacterales > Obscuribacteraceae > JADYXR01. The sequence goes on from JADYXR010000156.1 coordinate 21,669, forward strand.
GCAGTCGGATTGATGCCTTGTTGAATGCAGGCGTTTTCGACCAGCTTGTTCATTTCGAGCTGTTCCTGCGGCGAGAGCCGAGGCGGATGTGACACGGGCTCGTCCTGCATAACGGCAGGCGCCTGAGCAAAAGCTTGTGGCATCTGAGCTGGAGGCTGCATTCGAGGCTGCATCGAAGGGAGTTCATTAACATGAGGCAAGCGTGGTGCCGATTTGCGCATACCGATGACAGGAGGTGGAACACTGAACCCTGGCTCTGCGCAAGGCAGTCCGACTTGTCCTGGGATAGCTGGGCTGCCGCCTGGCACCGCCCTCGGTGTCGTCTGACGAGCGTACGAACTGGCAACTTTCGCGGCACCACCGACACGGGAGGTTTGGGCGCGGCGCTGTTGCTGTTTGACCGCGTACTTTCCACGAGGGCCCATCGCTGCTTCATCAGCATAATAGGTAGAGTATTCTGACACGCCACCATCAAGAGCTGGCGCCTGGTTGCTGTAGTCCATCACAGCCGTTTCTGAGACGAGTGAGCCGCCGGCACTTGGCAAAGTGCGGTTTGGCACAAACGCTCTGAGCTTGACCCCTGGTGAGGTCGTGGCGAGGGCTTTGCGCGTGGCAACCGATCTCGGTTCTGACATTGAAACTTTTCTGGCGCTGACGTTGTTATAAACCGCCAGGGATTTTGCCGGCGTGGCATCGAGAGCCGCAGGAGCGCCCTTCACGAGAGCTGATTTCAGAAAGTCGGCTGTCGGCAGTGCTTTGCCATCCTGCGCCAGGGCTGGATGCGCTGCTACAGAGAGGCTAGCTGCCACGTTTACGCCGATTAAGACTGCCGAAGTTACTTTCATTGAATCCCTTGAACTGTCGAGAGGTCTGCACTGAGCGGTGCAACGATGTATTTACGCCAACTTCATCGTGCTTAGAGTTTATGTTTTGGACTCCATTCGTGTCACTGGGAAATCTACGCATTACACTGGCCGACAAGCTGATTCGGTGAGAGGCGGGTGGGGGAAATCCCACCATGACAACCTTAAAATTTGGTCACACACGAGCAAAACGCATGTCAAGACAAAACGTTCAATCCAACATAAGCCAACCCAGTGTCTTCAGTGGTCAATCGAATATAAGCCAATCCAGTGTCTTCAGGCTTTTTAAACGCCCTGTTGAGACCAGAACCGGCTGTCGCGAAGTACTGTATAGCTTCGTTCGATCGGCTTCTCCAGCGATTTTGGCGCGCGCGCTTGTTGCCGATTTGTTTAAATTGTTAGAGCATAAAATCAATCATTTCAACTTCTATCTGACATCAGATTATGGCCCCGCCTGCTTTTCCGGCCACGAGTCATCGTTGAGAGGTTCCTTTGCGGTCACCTCGCCTGTCTCCATGATTCGAGGAGAAGTCCAAGAATGGCAAAAAATGCCGAATAGCAGCGACCCAACGGCATCTCGGGATACTGGTATGGCGCACTTTAGTTGCCCATATGTTTAAACAGCAGAAGGGCTCAAATCTTGTCTAAATCTCTCGGCTCTCAGCTTGAGCAGGTTTCACGGCGCGCCGCCCTATTCCCAGACCAACCGATAGCCGACGCCGCGCACCGTGAGGATGTGCTTCGGCTGACTCGGGTTATCTTCCAGTTTTTCCCTGAGATATCTTATGTGAACGTCCACCGTTCGGCTCTCACCGAGGAAATCAGAGCCCCAAACTTGCGAGAACAATTGGTCGCGAGAAAACACCCGGTTGGGCTGGCGCGCCATTGCCAGTAGCAATTCGAATTCCTTGAATGTCAGATCGATGTCCTTTTCAGAAACTCGAACCGTTCGGCTGTCAACATCAATATGCAGCTCACCAAGACGAATTCCGCTGACTTGCCGCTGAGCGTCAGGGGCTTCACGCAAATGAGCTTTGACACGAGCGACCAATTCCCGTAGCCGGACCGGCTTAGCAATGTAATCGTTGGCGCCCAACTCGAGCCCAACGACCGTATCAATCTCTGAAGTCCGCGCCGTCAGCATCAAAATTGGCGTTTTCTTATCGAGAGCTCTCACCCTGCGACAAAGCTCGTAACCATCGATGCCGGGCATCATCAGGTCAAGAATTACCAGGTCGGGGCGATCCTTCTCGTACAGCTCCATGGCTCGCAAGCCATCGTGAGCAAGGGTGGTGTTGAATCCCTCCTGGCTCAAGACGTACTGAATGGAATTGGCTATGTCGACCTCGTCGTCAACGATGAGTATCTTTTTCATGTCTCTCTATAAAGCTAAGGCGCAACGATCATAGTATTATCGACAGAGGAAACGAAGAAATTAGGCTCTCTAACCTGGCTTAAAACTTTAATAAGTGTAGTCGAATTCGGTTTGATTTGCAGAATAATTCGAAATTCCGCACGAGATACTAAGGTGTCTGAATAATATAGGTCGTGGCGTGAAGTCCAGATATTTGTTGTTATCTTTTCTTGCTCTGGTGTCTGTTTCGCTTACGGAAACAGCGATGGCCGCAACTAAGGGTGCGAAGCCTGATGCAGCACCGCAATCAAATACGGTGCCATTTTTCAATCCATATCCACCCATGGTACATCCGGTGCGTATCGGAATTGTTCGTCAAGAGCCGATCGCGAAGTTTGCGATCTGGGCACCAGGAGCGGTTTTCGTCGACGGTCGTCCAGTGTTTCCGTTGAAACCAAGCATGATCTACGTGATCACTCCGAGCGAAATCAAAGAACTTGCCACCGGAAAATCTTTTCAAATTCCTCAAGGGAAACGAACATACATCTCATCGCCCGACTACAGAATCTTTTGCGACAAATGGTGGCGTGGTTGTCTTGAAATAGTCACCATGAATGGAAAATTAAACGTTATCAATCTCGTCGACCTCGAAGATTATTTGCTCGGCGTGGTGCCGGCAGAAATGCCTGCCAGCTGGCACATTGAGGCACTGAAAGCGCAAGCCGTCGCGGCCCGCAGTTACGCTTGGGCGCATTTAGGTAAAGGATCGAAGTGGCTCAAATCACAGGGTTACGATCTTGTCCCTGACGTGCGAGATCAGGCTTATAAAGGGCTTGCGCGTGAGGCACCAACTACTTACAGAGCGGTGTATGAAACACGCGGTTTGGTTTTAAAAGATTCCGGCAAAGTTAAACCTGGTTTTTATCGCGCCACCGTGGGCGATGCCATGGAAAACTTAAACATGCGCAAAACCCACGTCGCCAACGCCAAACTCGAAAGCATCACCGGCATTTCCGACATCCAGGGAATTGCAGTCAAACAATGGGACGTCAACGGCAATGCTCGCAGCGTTCAAGTGATGGGTCAGAAGAAAACGCGTGAAGTATATGGCGTCGCCCTTGCTAAAATGCTAGGACTGGCTACAGCAGGCATTCTTGATGTCCATGAAGAAGGGAACGGCTGGATGTTCACATACCGCGGTCCGGGTAACGGCGCTCGTGGTTTGAGCCAACATGGTGCCAATGAATTCGCAAACAAGGGCTGGCGCTTCGATCAAATTCTTCAACAGTACTATCAAGATCCCGATGGTCAGCTGCGATTGGACTACCTTGATCACTATCGCGCCATGAAACCAAAATTTCCGCCGCCACCAAAGGCGAAACCGGTAGAAGAAAAAACAGAAGAAACAACCGAAGAAGAGGAATAGAAATTAGACGATGCCGAGAGATCGCGAGAACACTCAGTCAAACTTCATGGACCGTCAGGCCGCAGAGAATGCGAAGAGCGGCACCGCCAAAAGTATATTCACGGGATTAGGATTAGTCGCGCTGGTCGGTTTCGGATTTGCCGGCTTCCAGGCTTTCAACTTCATCACCAACTTTGAAGTCAACTCTTATAAGCGAAACATCTCCGTCAACTTGAAAGACCCAAAAGTGGTCGGTGGAAAAGCAGTCGTTTCGGTTGAATTCAAGAACCACAACGCTGTCGACATCTCCAACCCAGTGGTCGATTACACGATCCAAAGTGCGGACGGCAAGCAGATTGCGGCCGGCCAAGTAAAAGTCGACGGCACCATCCCTGCAGCCGACAGTCGTGAATTCGAGAACATCGCACTTAGCGAAGTGCAAGGACAACCAGCGCGGATGCACAGTGACCTTGTCACTCTCACGGTTGTCCCGAATCCAAAATTACCAAAAGGTTTTTCCGCGAGATTCGCAGGCGCGTTTGATAACACTGGTACGCAATTGATCGCCGCGCTCGAACCGCTCGCCACTGAAGCACCAGCGTTTGGTGGCACATATATCGCGCTCGGAAAAGCCTATCAAGATCAAGAAGACTGGCAAAGCGCACTCGATAAATACAAGAAAGCTGTCCAGATGGCTCCGGAAAATGCCAATGCGCACTATCATCTCGGCGTCGCCCAGGCGCATCAACACCAGCTTCCCGACGCCGTTGCTTCGATGAAAAAAGCTAGCGAATTGGATCCATCAGATCCGACAATCGCGAAAACTCTTGCGTCGTACAATACCGCTATTCCGGCACCAGCGGCGGAGCCAGCTGCTGCAAAACCAAAGCATCATAAAGGCAAAAAGAAAGGTCGCTAATTGGCGATTTCAGGTGCGTGTTATCGCGGTGCTTTTGTGCCGGGATGCGTCACTGCGAACATCGACTGAGTCGCGGACTTGCGACGCGATGATGGAAACGGTTCCGGAAGCAAAATCGGTTTTTCGCGAACTGTTTCACGGAGTTGAACTGGTGTTTGTGATTGGGTTCGTGAATTCACTTCAGTTTCGGTACTGACGCGTGCTGTTGTCACGGTAACCAAACCAGGAACTGGGATGGAAAGCGCTGGTAGCGCCTCGGTTTTATCAGCTAACCGCGAAGGTTTCGTCGTTGTGACAGCATCGAGAACGCTAGTGGTGCGTGCTGATTTTTTCGGAGATTTTTTGCCGTTGGAAAGATTGGTCGTCTCAACCACACGATTCAAATTTAGCGTCGTCGCTGGTTCAAGATCGAGAATCGTGTCTTGTTGATCTATTTGAACTTGCTGCTGAACGGGCTGCTGAACGGGCTGCTGAACTAGCCGTTCATCAACAATGCCATCGACTTTATCAGCGGTTGTTGTTTCATAGATCATCGCCAACTCGGAAGCGAAAAACGGATCGAGGATCGAATCAAGTTCGCCATTCGATTCAAATTTTGAATCAACAAAATCGTAAGTGTTTCGTGCGGAATCGAAGATAGGCGCATTGATTTCGAAAGAAGGCGTGAAGTTGAATTGCGGTGCGATCATCTCGCGTGTGACAGAGAAGTCGGGTGCGAATGATGCGCCGGGAACTGAAAATTCCGTTGCAATCGTATCGATGGAAACCGAGAAGTCGAATTCAGACGCGCGGACTTCGCTTGTCTTGACCAGTTCAGACACCAGGTTTTCACGCTCATCGGTTGGTGAATAGTCAAACGAGGGCGCGAACATTTCCATGGTTCTTGAAGTTTCAAAACCTGAAACCGACATTTCGATCGTGGACGAAAACTCACTTGCACCCGACGCGTCTTCGTCCGAGCTAACTGCTGAAGTCAACATGGACACTGACATTTCACAAGTTGCCGATTCTAAATGAATAACGTTTTCTTCGAAAAGAGGAACGACATTTTCGGCAACAACGTCGGGAGAAATCGCGTGCCCGAGACAACGATTGACTTGACCTGTTCCTAACTTAGAAGGCAGCATATCATCGAGATTGAGTCGTATAGCCGGGAAGCGCGAACACGCTTCTTGCTCGGGTGGTTTGTCCTTGGACAATTTAGACAATTTCGGCAAGCTAGATAAGTTAGTCATGGTGGTTGTGACACGTTCGATTTTCTTTTTGAACATCGAATGAGCTGCAGTTCTGTCACCATAGCTCAGCGTGTATATCTCTTGAGCGCGCCTGTATAGCGGCTCGGCTTCAGATACCATTTCGATTTCCGTAAGCAAATCGGCGAGTTTCAAAAGACAACTTGCAACGGATAATCCGTTGTCGCCGTGGATAGTTTCAAGAACGTGAAGTAAACGCTCGAGCATTTCGGCGGCACGGTCGTAGCGACCAAGCTTTTGATAAATGCTGGCCAGCTCTTGCAGTGTGGTGCTGATCTCGATTGAGCAACGACCATGCAGAGTTTCTTGAATGCCGAGAATGGTATGCAGCAATGATTCAGCTGCAGAGAAATGCTCCTGGCGCAAATAGCTGTCGGCTAAACGGCTTAGAGTGAACGCGCAAACCGGTGAGTTGTGACCGGCAGATTCTTCCTGACGAGCGAGCAGAAGTTTATAAAGTGCCTGTGCTTGAACCGGCTCTCCGCACTTTTCATAAACGTCGGCAAGTTGATCGACCGTGCGAATCAACAACCAATCATCACAAGAAAGATTTTCAACTCGCTGCTTCAAGAGTCGCGAAACAAAAGGCTCTGCTTGTTTGAATTTATCGTGACCATAATAGAACGTCGCGAGATCTTCAACGGCGCGAGAGATGGCTGAATCGCCTTCCGGAAAAGTTCGTTCTGCAACCACGAGCGCCTGTTTGTAGAGCCGCTCTGCGTCTTCGATTCGTCCTTGCTGCAAATATTGCAGAGCAAGTCGGGTGTACTGAATATTCTCAGGCGACTCAGACGACGGTTTGTTGTACGGCGTTTCCCATTCGGTAATCGCACCTTGTCGCTCAACGGTGTTCTTATCGATGAACTGTTGGTGTTCGGCAGTTACAGTGCGAACCACAGTGGCCGCATTTGAATGAAATTTTGCGGTTGCTTCATTGCGAATCACTTCGACCTTGTGCGTGAGCATCTCAACCGTTTTTACAGAGCCAATCACATCAGTGCTGCTTGCAATAAGTTCTAAAGTCGAAGCGGTTGTTGCGGAGCGAAACTCTTCCGATATCTCAACACTGCGCTTGTCGTCAGCGGAAACCGCACGAACCGCAGGTCTGATCAAATTATCGGCAGATGCGGTGCGACGCTTTGGTTGTGCACGATTAATCGGACGAATCTTCGGCGGCTGCAATTTAATCGCGCCGGCGTCAATTTCATTTGCCACCACACGTGGTTTCGCACCTGAATGCGGAAATGACTTGTGTGGATTCGACGGAGGTGAATAAACCATGCGGAATTATCGACCATGCACAGAGGGGAAAATCGGGGTGTGCATCAACTGGTAAGCTGAAGCTATCGTATTACATAGAGATCCTTTGGCAAGTGGGATTTTTCCCACTTAACCGGTAGATGCGCACCGACAAGGCGTTTTCAAGATCCATTGCTGTCGTAATAAAACAAAATTACGCAATGCTAAGATGCATGAGCGCAATATCACAATGTTCAAACCAGCGAAGATTGGCTCTACTCCTAGTCTTTCGTTATCGTCATTTTTTTTGGTTCTGTCGACTCTTGAACCATATTGAATTTGCGCGTCCAGTACGGAGGTTGCAGAAGTCCAAACGTCAACTTCCGCTCCCAGTGCTCGTCTCGCAAAGGTCCGCTTTTAATTTCATAGAACGTATAGCATCCACCCCTGGTCAGCATATTGCCTTGACTGGTACTACATACGATGTATACCTTTCCAGCTCGACCAATCCCCATGGTCGCCCCAGTTTGCTGTGGGAATGCACCTTCTCGTTCCTTAATAGAGTTCTCCAACGGTGTTTTATTGCCAGTCGTTTTAACAGGCTTCGCAGAACTTTCATCTGCTACTTTCGGCGCATCCTTTTGCATCGCGTTTAGATATACGTACGACGCAAACGGGCTGTCCACGGGCTGCAGCACGCGATCGATATTCGCCAACAGATTGAAGTCCGCCATACCGATGGGCTCGTTTTTGATCTCGAGTTCCGAAATAACTACAAGCCGCTTCAACAGTTTCAAAAAATCCTGCTGGCGCTGAACATATCGCTGCGGCATATACTTCAGCTCAGTTAGCTGATTGACCAGATTGTTGGCGTCTTGCTGCAAAACTTTGTAGATCTCTAACCGCGGTTCCAAATAGTGAAACCGTGGCGGTCGCATGCCTTTGTTGTCTTTAGTGGGAACGGAGCCGCTGTTTGCGCTGCTGCCGCCGGCGTGACTGCCGCTAGCGACGCCACCGCCCGCAGTGCCACCCTGAACGCTCGTTGCGAGTTTCGCCGGCGCTTCGCCTGTTCCTGCTGCGCTGGATCCTTTAGCGCCTGTTCCAGCGGCACCTGTTGCTGCGGCACCTGTAGCTGCGGCACCCGTAGCTGCGGCACCTGTAGCTGGAGCGCCGGTCCCTGGAGCGCCTTTTACTGCGCCGCCTGCTTCTGCAGAGCTTTTTCCCGCGGTCCCGGTTCCAGCAGAGCCTGTTTCTGCAGAGCTTTTTCCTGCGGCGCCGGTTCCAGCAGAGCCTGTTTCCGCAGAGCTTTTTCCTGCGGCGCCGGTTCCAGCAGTGCCTTTTCCTACAGCGTCTTTTCCTGCGGCGCTTGTTCCTGCCGTGCCGGTTCCTGCAGTGTCTTTTCGTGCAGCACCTTTTCCCGCCGCACCTGGTCCTGCACCATCTGTTCC
>JADYXR010000157.1 GCA_021772095.1 Candidatus Obscuribacter sp.
ATTGGAGCCCGGGTTTCCACAATTCCATTAATTGCTACGACAAGCGCTAGCAGCAGATTTAATGCAAAGATTGCTTAATCATTTCTGGAAGCGACTCATAAACCGCAGCTGTAGCGGGTCTTCACTTTTAATATAAGAATGCGAAACAAATCATTGCCAATCGATCGACATGCTCTTAGGCTGTCTGTATGCCGAGTGGCATGTTACGTCAGTGTTAGAAGATCAGGATCCGTGATTTTTACATATACTGGAAAAGCACCGCTGATGCCTGTCATCGAGAGTTTTTCAATTCCGAGTTCATTTACTAAGTTTTGAATCCAGGTTTGAAAACAGGCATGTAATCTAGCACTTACCTTCTATTATTGAACGAAGGAACAAAGGTGACCATATGTACCAACCAAAAATTCAAACAGATGCTGTAGCTTTCCGTCTAGCCAGCCAGGTAGACCAGCGCACTAAACTCGTAATCACAGACGTCGATGGCACGCTTGCCTCTTTCTGGGATTACTTCGTCCCGGCAGTCAGAGACTTTCTGCGCGATGTCAGCATTCGGCTCGATATTCCAGTGGCGCAGCTCGCTGAGGACATCGGGCGCGTCGTGGAGCGCAGAGGCACGCACGAGTACCCATGGTTGCTGGAAGAAACCGGCTTTGCCTGGGCTCATTTCGCCGACAAACCGGATGAATTCGTCAGGGATTTCGTCAAACCTTTTTGGGCCGCGATGGATGAGAACCGGAGCAAATATTTGCGACCTTATCCTCAGGTGGTTGAAACACTGCAAGAGCTAAAACGGCTTGGAATCAAGGTCGTGGCTCTCAGCGATGCGCCGGATTATATGGCCAGAATTCGCAACAAACAAGTTTTTGACGGACTGCTTGATGCAGTTTATGCTCTGGAAACTGTTGAGCCCGACAAGAAAGATGTGTGGCAGCCACTAACTCTGGAGTACGGCCGGCAACGACTGGCTGACTTAAAGAAGTCGACCGCCAATTTAAAAACACAACTTCATGTCATTCCCAAAGATTACGAGAAGCCTTGCCCCCACGGCCTCGATCTCGTGCTGCGAGACTTCGGAGTATTTCCTTACGAAACGATTTTCGTCGGCGACAGCCTTCGCAAGGATGGCTTGGTGGCAGCTTCCCGCGGTATTCGCTTTGTCTGGGCGCACTACGGACACCAGCTGCCTGCTGAATACGAAGAACTGGTTCACCAGGCACTCAAACCAGTTACTCCGGCGCCGATTGAAACCCAAATCGAAGCAGCACCATTCGTGGAAGCGATCGCCGCGCGCTACGACGAGTTGCTCAACCACATTTAGCGCCACCAAAGGATTGTCCTGGCTATTTTAGCGGCAACGACCCCGCCCGGGTAGTCCAAGTCCCAGGGGTCTGTTTTGCGACGACACCGTATTCGGTACCACTACTCAATCAAAATATCGAGCTTAAAGTTCAAAAGAAGATCGTCTTCGAGTTCAGAATAAGCTCGTGCAAATTCACGCGAGGGCGCGATCTGAGACATCCGCCCGCCTCCTGACATCTAAATTTACAGATGAGATATTTCTTCACGGCGACAATAAAGCTCTTAAATACTGCGCGCTGCTTGGTGAAACTATAGATTCTATTACTTAGAAAAAGTTCTCTTGTTTCAGCCGATTGATATTGGCTAGAAACAAAACATTCCTCGTTCCGCATACCCAAACACCCAAGCATGAAGCAGTAGCAGCACTCCAAGTCAGCATTTTTTTCCTCGCGCCAAGCGGAATGAAATCTGACGTCCCATGGAATGTTGCTGCGGTTTTGCGCTCTGAGTGATAACCGGGAAACGTTTCGCATCCAAGCGTCACCGAACAACAGTCGCATTCGCGTGTATCGATTAACGCCTGCGCCTGTGTCGCTCTGACTGGAGACGTCGCGATTTACTGCGCCGGGCGGTTGCGGTTTCGTTTGCGTTTCATGGCAATGCATGTGCATGTCACGGGAAACACATTTGCGTGTTATCGAGGGAACGGTCGCGGTTTCGTTTGCGTTTCACTGGCAATGCATTTGCATGTCACGGGAAACGTATTTGCGTTTATCGAGGAACTCGGTCGCGTTCGCGTGACTCGTTGTTCGTTCAATCGATTTTGTGTCGCCCGGAGACAGCGGTTGCTGGTCCTCTGGACGATTTTCACGCGCCTGGTGGAGCGACTTCAAGTCATTCGCCTCGCGCTTCTCAGCAACGACTAAAACGCCCCTCCCATCCGAGGGCACAAGGAGAACTTCCAATGTCGAGAAAAGACATCAATTTCATCGTCGGCAATCACTCGTCCCGCAAGGGGTTGCTGGCTTCACCCGTAAGCAAGGTTGCGCTCGTTCCGATGTTCGCCGCCGAGCCTACGGGCAAAGCTCTCAAGCTCGCCAAGGCGATTTCGCTTCAGGCCGAGCTGTCGGGTTTCAAGGCTGACGCCGGACAGACTCTCGCCAAGGTCGTCAATTCCCGCACCAATGGCGGTGCCACCGTCATCAACTTCGGTCTGGGTGCACGCAGCAAGTTCAACATCGACGCCTGGCGCACTGCCCTCATCGGCGGCATCAAGCAGGTCCGCGGTCTGAAGACCGAATCGATCTCGATCGCCCTGCCCTCCGACCTCGTCGGCGCCAAGTCCCTGTTCGGCGCTCTGAGCCTGCACGAAATCGGCTTCACCACTGCCGAAACCATCGCGCGCGTGCTCTACACCGCCAACCACTACAAGACCGAAGGCGTCGAAACGTCGCCGCTCAAGAGCGTCTTCGTCAACGCCAGCGGTCTCAACGCAGAACAGCACAAGGAGCTGATCGCCGGCATCGAGGCGGGTAGCTACGTCGGCGCCTGCGTCAACATCGCTCGCGACACGGCCAACGAACCGCCGAACATCTGCACCCCGGCTTACA